>NZ_DASYGF010000083.1:0-72481 GCF_036000045.1 Pedococcus sp. | reverse complement strand
CATCGAGTCGCTGCCGTTCCTGGAGGCGGCCCGGCAGGTCCGCCACGAGATCGGTCGAGACAACGTCTTCTTCCTGCACGTCTCGCTGGTGCCGTACCTGGCGCCCAGCGGCGAGCTCAAGACCAAGCCGACCCAGCACTCAGTCGCGGCGCTGCGCCAGGTCGGTATCCAGCCCGACGGGTTGGTCCTGCGCGCTGACCGCGAGATCCCGGTGAGCATCAAGCGCAAGATCTCGCTCATGTGCGATGTCGACACCGAGGCGTGCGCCGCGGCCGTGGACGCGCCGAGCATCTACGACATCCCCAAGGTGCTGCACAAGGAGGGGCTGGATGCGTTCGTCATCCGCCGCCTCGGCCTGAACTTCCGCGATGTCGACTGGCATGACTGGGACGAGCTGCTGCGCCGGGTGCACAGCCCGGAGCACACCGTAGAGATTGCGCTGGTCGGCAAGTACATCGACCTGCCGGACGCCTACCTGTCGGTGACCGAGGCCTTGCGCGCCGGCGGCTTCCACCACGACGCCAAGGTGTCGATCCGGTGGGTCGCCAGCGATGAGTGCCAGACCGACTCCGGGGCGCAGAAGGCGCTCGGGGGAGTCGACGCGGTGCTGGTCCCCGGTGGGTTCGGGGTGCGCGGGATCGAGGGCAAGCTTGGCGCGCTGAAGTGGGCCCGCGAGCGCGGGGTGCCGACGTTGGGCATCTGCCTGGGCCTGCAGTGCATGGTCATCGAGTACGCCCGGAACGTCGCCGGCATCGCTGGTGCGAGCTCGACCGAGTTCGACCCGCAGACCCCCGCCCCGGTCATCGCGACCATGGAGGAGCAGAAGGCGTTCGTAGAGGGCGCTGGTGACCTGGGCGGCACGATGCGGCTCGGGTCCTACCCGGCGAAGCTGACCGAGGGCTCCGTGGTGGCCGAGGCCTATGCCGCGGTCTCCGTCGACGAACGGCACCGGCACCGGTACGAGGTGAACAACGGCTACCGCGAGCAGCTCGAGCGGGCCGGCCTGGTGTTCTCGGGGCTTTCCCCGGACAAGAACCTCGTCGAGTTCGTCGAGCTGCCTCGCGAGGTGCACCCGTACTACGTGTCGACGCAGGCGCACCCTGAGTTCAAGTCGCGACCCCACCGGGCGCACCCCCTGTTCGCCGGGCTGGTCGGGGCCGCGATCAACGCTCAGCGCGCCGCGCGCCTCGTCGAGGTCGACCGCCCGCGGGCCGCCGCCGACGCAACCGCCTGACCGTGGACAACGAGCCGACCGAGCTGGTGGCCGGCGAGCTGACGGACCGGATGGAAGCGCGTCCCGTGCTGCGCTCCGAGGTGGCCCTGAAGGGGCTGGTCTGGGACGTCGTGCGGGACCGGGTCGACCTCGGGAACGCCGGGCAGGTGACCCGCGAGTACGTGCATCACCCCGGGGCCGTCGCCATCGCCGCGCTCGACGGCCAGGGGCGGCTGTGCGTGATCCAGCAGTACCGCCATCCCGTGCGCGCCTTCGAGTGGGAGATCCCGGCGGGGCTGCTCGACGTCGACGGCGAACCACCCCACCGTGCCGCGGCCCGCGAGCTGCACGAGGAGGCGGACCTCGTCGCCTCGACCTGGCACGTGTTGGTCGACTATCTGAGCTCACCGGGCGGCCTCGACGAGGCCTTGCGCGTCTATCTGGCCCGCGATCTTGCGCAGGTTCCCCAAGGCGAGCGTCACCAGCGCGACGGCGAAGAGCTGGGTATGCCGCTGGCCTGGGTGCCGCTCGAAGAGGTCCGCGACGCCGTGCTCGCCGGCCGCGTCCAGAACTCGACCCTGGCCGTCGCCGCTCTGGCCGCGCTGGCTGCCCGCGAGCTCGGCTGGTCGACCCTTCGTCCCGCCGAGGCAGCGTGGCCCAGGCACCCGGCATACCGCCAGGGGAACTAGGCGGAGCACAGTCTCGCCGGCACGGATGGCCGTAGGCTCACCCCATGCATCGCGAGAACTGCCCCCCTGACGCAACAGTCGTCGCCGATCGGACTGCATGAGCGCGCTTGAAGTGACGGTGCCCGAGGCCTGCCCGTGCGGGCGGGGCGCGAGCTACACGGGGTGCTGCGGCCCGCTGCACGAGGGCCAGCGCGCCGCCTCGACCGCCGAGGAGCTGATGCGGTCCCGGTATGCCGCCTACGTGGTCGGCGACACGTCGTACCTCCTGCGTACCTGGCACCCGCGCACCAGGCCGGCCGAGCTGGACCCAGGCCGCTTCGTGGGCTGGCTGGACCTGACCGTCCTGGCCACCGCGGACGGCCGATATGACGACCGCTTCGGTGAGGTCGAGTTCCGCGCGACCCACGGCGACGGGGTGCTGCACGAGCGAAGCCGGTTCGTCCGACGCGCGGGCCGCTGGGTGTATGTCGACGGGGACCTGCTCGACTGAACCCTCGACTGAACCCTCGACTGACCCTCGACTAAACCGATTCGTATGCCGCCGTGCCCGGTCCGTAGGATGGGCGGGCTCGACCAGCCCCCGATTCAAAGGATCTTTTGTGCTCCGCAGCCATGAGGCCGGCACGCTGCGTGCCGGCTCGCAAGGACATGTCGGCCAGACCGTTGTGTTGACGGGCTGGGTGGCCCGCCGGCGCGATCATGGCGGCGTCGCCTTCCTGGACCTGCGCGATGCCAGCGGGATCGCCCAGGTCGTCGCTCGCGACGAGGTGCTGGAACGGGGTGGCGCGCACGACCTGCGCAACGAGTACTGCATCCGGGTCGTGGGTGAGGTCACCGCGCGGCCCGAGGGCAACGCCAACCCCGACCTGCCGACCGGCGAGATCGAGGTGATCGCCAGCGAGATCGAGGTGCTCAACCCCAGCGCGCCGCTGCCGTTCCAGATCGATGAGCGCGTCACCGTCGGCGAGGAGGCCCGGCTCAAGCACCGCTACCTCGACCTGCGCCGCCCGGGAGCGTCGTCGGCCGGCGCCGCCCTCCGACTCCGCTCCAAGGTCAACGCCGCCGCTCGCGCCGTGCTCGGCGCGCGGGACTTCGTCGAGATCGAGACGCCCACCCTGACCCGGTCCACGCCGGAGGGAGCCCGGGACTTCCTCGTGCCCGCGCGGTTGGCCCCCGGGTCCTGGTACGCCCTCCCGCAGAGCCCCCAGCTGTTCAAACAGCTGCTCATGGTGGCCGGGATGGAGCGGTACTACCAGATCGCCCGCTGCTACCGCGACGAGGACTTCCGCGCCGACCGCCAGCCGGAGTTCACCCAGCTCGACATCGAGATGTCCTTCGTCGAGCAGGACGACGTCATCGAGCTCGGCGAGGCCGTGGCCCGCGAGGTCTGGCGGCTCGTCGGTGTCGACCTGCAGACGCCCTTCCAGCGGATGACCTATGCCGACGCCATGGCGCGCTTCGGGTCGGACAAGCCGGACCTGCGCTTCGGCAACGAGCTGGTCGACTGCACGGCCTACTTCGCCAACACTCCCTTCCGGGTCTTCCAGGCCGACTACGTCGGTGCGGTCGTCATGCCCGGCGGGGCATCCCAGGCCCGCAAGCAGCTCGACGCCTGGCAGGACTGGGCCAAGAGCCGCGGTGCCCGCGGCCTCGCCTACGTGCTCGTCAACGAGGGGGCCGACGGCGACGTCGAGCTCTCGGGCCCGGTGGCCAAGAACCTCTCCGACGAGGAGAAGGCCGGGCTCGCCGCCCACGTCGGCGCCCAGCCCGGTGACTGCGTGTTCTTCGCCGCCGGTGCTACGAAGGCCTCTCGGGCCCTGCTCGGTGCCGCGCGACTGGAGATCGGCCGGCGCTGCGACCTGATCGACGAGGCCGCCTGGTCGTTCCTCTGGGTTGTCGACGCGCCGCTGTTCGAGCCGGCCTCGGAGGCCGTGGCCGCCGGTGACGTCGCCGTGGGTGCGGGCGCCTGGACTGCGGTGCACCACGCGTTCACCTCGCCCAAGCCCGAGTTCATCGACACGTTCGACACCGACCCGGGATCGGCTCTGGCCTACGCCTACGACCTGGTGTGCAACGGCAACGAGATCGGCGGGGGGTCCATCCGTATCCACCGCCGCGATGTCCAGGAGCGGGTCTTCAGGGTCATGGGCCTGTCGCCCGAGGACGCCCAGGAGAAGTTCGGCTTCCTGCTCGACGCCTTCGCGTTCGGCGCTCCGCCTCACGGCGGCATCGCGTTCGGGTGGGACCGGATCGTCTCGCTGCTGGCCAGGACCGAGTCGATCCGCGACGTCATCGCCTTCCCCAAGTCCGGGGGCGGCTACGACCCGCTCACCTCAGCGCCGGCACCCATCACGCCTCAGCAGCGCAAGGAGGCCGGTGTGGACGCGCAGCCCGCGCCTGCCGAGGGCGCCGCGCCAGACGGCATACCGGCTGCCGCACAGGCCTAGGCGACGCCCGAAGCCCACCCGGGGTCCGGTGAGCTGAGGCGAGGCGCGTCAGGAGCGCCGAGGCGGACCCACGTCAGGCATCCGGCCGGGCACGGGCACGCCGTCGACCGTGACCTGCGCGCGCTCCGACCAGAACGCCACGAGGTCGCGCACCTCTTCGGCGTCGTGCAGCGGGTCCGGGTAGTACCAGGCGATGTCGGCGCCGGCCTCGCCCTCGGCGCTGAGGTAGCTCGCGACCCCCTTGTAGGCGCAGACCGAGCGCGTCGACGAGGGACGCAGCAGGTCCAGTCGCACATCCTCGCGCGGGAGGTACCAGCGGACCGGCAGCAGGGTCTCGTAGAGCGCCGTCGCTCGTCGTGACTCGGCGAGCACTGTGCCGTCGAGCGTGACCACCACGTGGCGGTCACTGCGCAGGACGTCGATCCGCTTGAACGGGTCGTGCGGGTGACCCATGACGGGCTCGTCCTCCTCGCGCCACTCGAACCGCGCGAAGTCGAGGAGGACCCGCCCGCCCAGCGAGTCGTCATCCGGGCGGAACGCCACCTCCACGCCGGCCATGGGTCCGCCGGCGGGGGCGAGCGGCGTACCGGGACACGTGTGCAGCTCGAAGTGCTGCGGGCCCATCACGGGCGGCAGCGCGTCGGGTGGCTCGATGCGGGGCAGCTCCACCAGCGCGACCTGGAGCGCAGCCTCGGGCACGGCGTAGTGGGGGACGACCCGGGTGGGCTCCCACACGAGCAGGGCGTCTGTGGTGTCGAGGACCAGCGTGCCGTCGAGCGTGGCACGCAGCCGCTTCGACGTGCTGGCGTAGCGCAGCTCACGCAGCCCGGAGAACCACTGCCTGGCGAGGTCGACGCTCACGGGGTCACCTCTGGAGGAAGTCGATGACGGCTGCGTTGAACTCAGCGGCGTGGCTGGTGTTGATGCCGTGCGGCCCGCCCGCCAGGACTCGCAGCTCGCTCCCGGCAATCGCGTCGTGGGTGCGCTGCCCGGACACCTCGAACGGCACGATGGCGTCGGAGTCGCCGTGGATCACCAGCGCCGGCACGCTGACCTTGGCCAGGTCGGTGGTGAAGTCCGTGACCCAGGACCCGATGCACTCGGCGGCGGCGTGCACGTCGGCCTGCGCGGCGAGGCGCAGGGCCTCGCGCAGCTGGTCCTGGCTCACCCTGAGGTCGCCGTCGGCGCTGAAGAAGTTCGTCAGGAAGCCCTTGAGGAACCCCTCGGGGTCGGCTCGCAGCTGCTGCTGCATCTGCTTCACCGTGTCGAGGTCGAGGCCACCGTCGGGGTGGTCGGCGTCCTTGAGCAGGCATGGCGGGATAGCGGCGGCGAACACCACGCTGTGCACCCGGTCCGCGCCGTGCGTCCCGACGTAGCGGGCCACCTCGCCGCCCCCCATCGAGAAGCCCACCAGCGTCACGTCGCGCAGGTCGAGCTCGCGCACCACCGCGTCGAGGTCCGAGGTGAGGGTGTCGTAGTCGTAGGTGCTCGCCTCGCCCGGCTGGTCGGACTGTCCGAAACCACGGCGGTCGTAGGCCACGACGCGGTATCCCGCGTCGACCAGAGCGGGGGTGAGGTCGGACCAGGAGGCGCTGCTCAACGGCCATCCATGGATCAGGACGACCGGGCGACCGGGACCGCCGCTGTCCTCGACGTGGAGGGAGACGGTGTCGTTGCGAACGCTGGCCATGAGGGGTCCTCTCGTCGGGTTCGGCTGTCCTCCGAATCTAGGCACCGCCGGCCGGGCGTGCCAACCGCCGGCTCGACCACCGATGGATGTCGCCGTAGCCCAGCCCGGTGTAGACGCCGCGGGCGACGTCGTTGTCGGAGTACATGCCGAGGGTGCAGAGGCCGGCCTCCAGAACGGCGGCCCGCGTGAGGTATGCCGTGACGGCCCGTCCCAGCCCCGTCCCTCGATGGGCCTGGTCGACGGTGATCCCGGCGAGGATGGGGTACCCGGCCAGGCTGGGCTCACGGACCCCACAGGCCACGAGCCGGCGGCCGGGACCGCGCACGCCCACCCACGTCTGACCGGGGTACTCGAAGGGCCGCGCGTCGGTGCGGGGGTTGGCGTGCGCGAGAAGCCGGCGGATCTCGGGTTCGTCGTCCTCGGTCAGCTCGGCGAGGCGGTCCTCGGCCTGGACGGGGTCGGGGGGCGACGCGGCATACATCCACTCCCAGTCGTTGCCCTCGCCCAGGGCGAGGTGCGCCGCGACCGCTTCCAGCGCGCCGGCCGACACGGTCACGTTGCCGATCTCGCGGGGCAGGAGGGAGCCGTCGGCGAGCTCTCCGACCAGCTGTTCGACGTCGGCGGGTGGACCGAGGACGAGCAGACCGAGGCGGCGCAGGTGGCTGCGGCGAGGCACCGCGACGGCCGAGCCGTGCGCCCAGCCGTGGTGCTCCAGCGTCGCAGGCACGTCATAGCGGACGAAGGTGTCGTCACCGGATGCCTCGAGGAGCGCGGCATGCGTGGTGAGCGGGCGCAGCCTCATTCGGTGATGCCGAACCGCGCGTGCCAGCGACGCAGGCGCGCCGGTGCCCACCAGTTCCAGTCGCCGAGGAGGGTCATGGTCGCCGGGACGAGGAGCATGCGGACGAGGGTGGCGTCCAGAGCCACCGCTGTGGCCAGGCCCACGCCGGTCTCCTTGATGACGAGCAGCTTGCCGGCGACGAACCCGGAGAAGACGATGACGACGAGCAGCGCAGCCGAGGTGATGATGCGTCCGGAGCGCTGCAGACCCAGCACCACCGCCGCGTCGTTGGCGTGGCCGCGCTCGTGCAGCTCGACGATCCGCGACAGCAGGAACACCTCGTAGTCCATCGACAGCCCGAAACCGAAGGCCAGGACCAGCAAGGGGATCGTCGACTCCACGGCTCCGACCGAGGAGAACCCCAGCAGCCCCTGAAGGTTGCCGTGCTGGAAGACCCAGACGATGACGCCGAGCGAGGCGCCGAGGGACACGACGTTGAGCAGCAGGGCCTTGACCGGGATGACGACCGATCCGGTCATGAGGAAGAGCAGCACCAAGGTGGCGAGGGCCACGAGGGCGAACGCGTATGGCGCGCGCTGCCACATCGAGTCGGTGAAGTCCTGGAGCCCCGACGCCTGGCCCGTGACATAGGTGGGGAACTGCGGCCGCTCGGACTTGAGCTGACGGACGAGCGCGCGGGCGGGGTCGTCGAGACCGCCCCCAGGGGTGTCCAGGTCGACCACGCTGAGCCCGCTGCCGGCGGCCGTCACGCGCGTGACCCGGTCACCGGCGGGGAGGCGCAGGCTCGCGGCATACGCGCGGGTTTCGCTGAGAGGCGCCTTGGCAACGACGGTGACGTCCGCGCCGCCCAGCTTCGGGTAGTCCCGGGCCATGCCGTCGAAGAACTGCCGGGTCGACGAGCTGGTGGGCAGGAGGCCACTGCCCGAGGAGGTGAGCCGCAGACCGAACGCAGGCAGGGCCAGCCCGACCAGCGCTGCGACGACGACCACGATGATCGGCACCGGGTGCCGGTGCACCCACTCGGCCAGCCGGGAGAACACGCCCTCCTCGGGCGCCAGCTCGGTGCCCCGCCGCATCAGCCGGCGAGCGCCGACGACGCACAGTGCGGGGACGAGGGTGAGCGCGACCAGCATGGCGATGAGGACGACCGAGAGGCCGGCCGCACCGATCGCCTTCATGATCTGGGCCTCGAAGACGAGCAGGCCTCCCAACGAGATGGCCACGGTGAGGCCCGAGAAGACGACGGTGCGCCCGGCGGAGTCGACGGTCCGGGCGGTCGCGGCTCGGATCATCTCCGGCGTGACCTCGGCCGCGGGCAGGCCCCGGGCGAGCGCGCGCAGCTCCTCGCGGAACCGGCTCACGGTGAGCAGTCCGTAGTCGATGCAGAGACCGAGACCCAGCACGGTGATGACGTTGACGGCGGTGGCATCGAGGTCGATGAGGTACGAGAACCCGAGCAGCGAGGCCAGTGCGCCCGCGATGGAGGCGACGGCGCCGAGGATGGGCATCCCCGCCGCCACGAACCCGCCGAAGACCACGATCATCACGACGAAGCTCACCGGCAGCGCGATGCCCTCGCCCGTGCGCAGGTCGACCTGGAGCTGGCCGGTGATGGCGTCGATGAGGTCCTGCAGCCCCGCGCCGCTCACGCTCGCGTGGGGTGCGGCGGCCCGCAGCGGCTGGAACGCGCCAAGGACCGCCGAGGCGATCCGCTGGTGGGTCGCCTTGTCCGGGTTGCCGGCCAGGCTCACCACCGTGGCGAACCCGTCTCCCGTCGGCGAGCCACCCTTGAGCAGCGCTGACGCCTGTGGGGCGGCGAGGCCGCCGGGGACGAGGAAGGGCATCGCCACCGCGTCCACCCCTGGGGTGGCCTCGACGCGCTGGGCCACCTCGAGCGCGGCACGCCTGGTCCGCGGTGCGGCGACATCGGCGCCGTCGACCCGCACGGTGTACGTCGACAGCTGGGAGGCGCCGGCCTTGGTCAGCAGGTCGCGTCCGGTGCCGTTCTCACCTGAGACGGACGGTTCGCCGGAGTGGAGGCGGCCGAACAGCGACTCCCCGCCGAACGCTCCGGTGGCTACGCCGAACCCGGCGGCGACGAGCAGGAGCCAGACGAGCATCACCGTCTTCGGGCGGTGGGCGATGGCCCGACCGAGGCGCGAGAGCGCGGAGCGCGAGCGGTCCGGGTGGCCGGCGTGGGCGGGCGGCTGTGTCACGGGAGATAGCCTGCCACCCGTGGGTACCGGTGCTGGCGAGGACCTCTTCGCGACGCAGTCGCGAAATGGCTATGGCGCGACGCAGTCGCGCGGCGGCGAGTCCGGTATGCCGTCCGGCGCCTCACTGCCTCCCCTCGCCGTGCGCATGCGCCCCGCCTCGCTGGACGAGGTCCGGGGCCAGTCCGACGTACTGCGCCCCGGGAGCCCGCTGCGGCGGCTGATCGAGGGGTCCGGCGGTGCGGCCGGCCCGTTGTCCGCCATCATCTGGGGACCACCGGGCACCGGTAAGACGACGCTGGCCCACCTCGTGGCGACCGCGGCCGACCGCCGGTTCGTCGAGCTGAGCGCGGTGACGGCAGGGGTCAAGGACGTCCGGGCGGTCATGGACCAGGCCGCCCGCGACCGGGACCTGTATGACCGGCAGACGGTGCTGTTCCTCGACGAGATCCACCGGTTCACCAAGGCGCAGCAGGACGCACTCCTTCCCGGTGTCGAGACGCGGCAGGTCATCCTCGTCGCGGCCACCACCGAGAACCCCTCGTTCTCGGTCATCGCCCCGCTGCTGTCGCGGTCCATGCTCATCACCCTCGGCCCGCTCAGCGACAAGGAGGTGGAGGACGTGCTCGCGGCCGCCGTCGCGGACGAGCGTGGTCTGGCGGGCGAGTATGCGCTCGCGGCGGAGGCGGTTGCTCATCTGGTGCGGGTCGCCGGCGGCGACGCCCGCCGTGCGCTGACCGCGCTGGAAGCGGCCGCGGGGGTGGCGCAGGACGGCATACCGCCGGGCGCCGAGCTGGACGGGCCGGTCGAGATCACCCTCGCGCACACCGAGCAGGCGGTCGCCTTCGCGTCGGTGCGCTATGACAAGACCGGCGACCAGCACTACGACGTGGCCTCTGCCCTCATCAAGTCGATGCGCGGCTCCGACGTCGATGCGGCGCTGCACTATCTCGCGCGGATGCTGGAGGCGGGGGAGGACCCGCGGTTCATCGCGCGACGCATCGTCATCGCCGCGAGCGAGGACGTCGGCATGGCCGACCCCACGGCCCTCCAGACGGCCGTCGCCGCGATGCACGCGGTCGCCCAGATCGGCATGCCCGAGGCGCGGATCATCCTGGCCCAGGCGGTGGTCCACAACGCCCTGGCACCCAAGAGCAACGCGGCATACACCGGGATCAACGAGGCCATCGCCGACGTGCGGGCGGGGCGCGGGGGTCAGGTGCCGCCGCACCTGCGCGGCAGCGGGTATGCCGGCGCGACCCGCCTCGGGCACGGCGACGGCTACGTCTATGCGCACGGCGAGCCCGACGGGGTCGCCCAGCAGGCCTACCTGCCTGAGGACCTGCAGGGGCGGACCGACTACTACCGGCCCACGGACCGCGGCTTCGAGGAGCGGCTCGGGCCGCGATGGGCGTGGCTGAGGTCGCGCATCCACGGACGCAACGACGCGCAGTGAGGCGGTCGTCGCAGGTCACCAGCCGTGAGCAGAGGGGTTGACTGGGGCCACCGCACGTCGCAACGCCGTGTCGTGCCCCCGCAGCGCCGGGGTAGGGTGACGGCCATGCATGTGAGTCTCGGCGACATCGCGGGCCTGATCGCGGCCCTGGCCTTCGCGTTCCTGGTCTTCCGGCTCGGCGGCGTGATCGGCAAGGCCGGCAAGATCCTCGACGAGACGAGGATGAGTCTGCGCAGCACCACCGAGAACGTCCAGCCCACCCTGCTCAAGCTCACCGACACCGTGAGCCTGACCAACGAGCAGCTGGCCCGGGTCGACGGCATCACCACCAACGTCTCGGCGATGACCACCAACGCCAACGCGCTGACCTCGCTGTTCGCGGCGACGCTGGGCAGCCCCGTGGTCAAGGTCGCAGCATTCACCTACGGCGTCCGCTCGGCCTTCCAGGCCAGCGGCTCGCGCAGCGCGGGCGGCCGTCGCCGCCGTCGGGGCTGACCGCCGATGTCCCGTCTGTTCTGGACTGCCCTGGGCGCCGCTGTGGGGGTCTATGCCGTGCGCAAGGTGAGCAAGGCCGCCGAGGCCTACACCCCTGCCGGGGTGGCCCACGGCCTCTCCGACTTCGCCGATGGCATGCGCGAGCTCGCGGCCGCGGTGCGTGAGGGCATGGCCGAGCGCGAGGGCGAGCTGCGCCTGGCCCTGGGGATCGACACCGAGACGGCGCCGGCCGCCGGGGAGCCCACCCGCCTCGACCCGGCCAGTGCCCGGGCCCTGCTGGAGGACCCCACCGGCCTGCGCTCCGACCGAGCTCGCTAGGGGCGCGGCGTCCTCGCTGCCCCCGGCCTACCTACGCCCACTGCCTGCCCGCCGAACCCCCCACGGCATGGTTTAAGGACTGAGTACACGCATGGAAACCGCCGAGATCAGGCGCCGCTTTCTCTCCTTCTACGAGAGCAAGGGCCACACGGTCGTCCCGTCCGCCCCGCTGGTCTACGACGACCCGAACCTGCTGTTCGTCAACGCGGGGATGGTGCCGTTCAAGCCGTACTTCCTCGGCCAGCAGACGCCGCAGTGGGACCGCGCCACGTCGGTCCAGAAGTGCGTGCGCACCGGTGACATCGAGGAGGTGGGCAAGACCTCGCGCCACGGCACGTTCTTCCAGATGAACGGCAACTTCTCGTTCGGCGACTACTTCAAGGAAGGCGCGATCACCTTCGCCTGGGAGCTGGTCACCACCAGCCAGTCCGAGGGCGGCTTCGGCCTCGATCCCGACAAGATCTGGCCGACCGTCTACGAGGACGACGACGAGGCCTTCGACCTCTGGAAGAACACCGTCGGGATCCCCGTGGAGCGCATCGTGCGCCGCGGCAAGCTGGACAACTACTGGCACATGGGCGTGCCCGGTCCCGGCGGTCCGTGCAGCGAGATCTATCTCGACCGCGGTCCCGAGTACGGCCGTGAGGGCGGCCCGGCCGTCGACGAGGACCGTTACCTCGAGTTCTGGAACCTCGTCTTCATGCAGTACGACCTGTCCGCGGTGCGGGCCAAGGACGACTTCGACATCGCCGGCGACCTGCCCAAGAAGAACATCGACACCGGCATGGGGCTGGAGCGCATGGCGACCCTGCTGCAGGGCGTCGACAACCTCTACGAGATCGACGAGGTCTACCCCGTCCTCGACCGCGCGGCCGAGCTGACCGGCAGGAGGTACGGCGCGCACTCCGGCCACGCCGCCAGCGAGTCGCACCCCGACGACGTGCGGCTCCGGGTCGTGGCGGACCACATCCGGTCCAGCCTCATGCTCATCGGCGACGGCGTCACTCCCGGCAACGAGGGCCGCGGCTACGTCCTGCGCCGGATGCTGCGCCGTGCGGTGCGCTCGATGCGCCTGCTCGGGTTCGACGAGCCGAGCCTGCCGTTGCTGCTGCCCGTGTCGATGGAGCGGATGAAGAACTCCTATCCGGAGCTCGAGAGCGGCTTCGACCGCATCTCCCAGATCGCGTATGCCGAGGAGGAGGCTTTTCGTCGCACGCTCGCCTCGGGCACGACCATCCTCGACACCGCCGTCACCCGGACCAAGCAGGGCGGGGGCACGACCCTGCCCGGCGACCAGGCCTTCCAGCTGCACGACACCTACGGCTTCCCCATCGACCTGACGCTCGAGATGGCGCAGGAGCAGGGGCTGCAGGTCGACCGTGAGGGCTTCACGCGACTCATGCAGGAGCAGCGCGAGCGCGCCAAGGCCGACGCCAAGGCCAAGAAGGGCGGCCACGCCCACACCGAGGTCTGGCGCGACCTGCGAGCGCTGGGCGCGACGGACTGGCGGGCCTACTCCGAGCTGACCAGCGAGGCGAAGGTCCTCGGCCTCGTCCTCGACGGTCAGCGCGTCGAGGAGCTCGAGCCCGGTCAGCGGGGGCAGGTCGTGCTCGACCGCACGCCCTTCTATGCCGAGTCCGGTGGCCAGATCGCCGACGAGGGCATCATCACGGCCGACGGCGCCCACCTGCGGGTCGTCGACGTGCAGCGTCCGGTGAAGGGGCTCGTCGCCCACACCGTCGAGGTGCTCACCGGGCCCGTCCGCGCAGGTCAGGCGGTGTCGGCCGAGGTCGACCCCGAGTGGCGGATCTCCGCGTGCCAGGCGCACTCCGGCACCCACGTGGTCCACGCGGCGCTCCGTCAGGTGCTCGGCCCGTCGGCCCTGCAGTCGGGCTCCTACAACAAGCCCGGCTACCTGCGGCTCGACTTCGCGTGGGGCCAGGCGCTCTCGCCCGAGACCCGCAGCGAGATCGAGGAGGTCGCCAACCTGGCCGTGCGGCACGACCTGCCCGTGTCCGCGCAGTACATGACCCTGCCTCAGGCTCGCGAGCTCGGGGCGCTGGCTTTGTTCGGCGAGACCTATGACGAGCAGGTCAGGGTCATCGAGATCGGCGGCCCGTGGTCACGCGAGCTCTGCGGTGGCACTCACGTGGCCCACTCGTCGCAGATCGGCGCGATGTCGGTCACCGGAGAGTCGTCCGTCGGCTCCGGGGTACGCCGGCTCGAGGCGTTCGTGGGCATGGACGCCCTGCGCTACCTCGCCAAGGAGCGGGCGCTGGTCGCCGAGCTCTCCGAGATCGTCAAGGTGCAGCCGGGCGAGCTCAAGGACCGGGTCGCGGCACTGGTCGCCCGGGTCCGTGACGCCGAGCGCGAGATCGAACGGATCCGCCGCGAGCAGGTCCAGGCGGCCACGGGTCAGCTGCTCGCGTACGCCCGCGACGTCGACGGCATCCGGCTCCTCACCCATGACGCCGGCGAGGGGGCCAGCGCCGACGACCTGCGCACCATGGCCCTCGACCTGCGCGGCCGGCTCACCGACAGCGCGCCTGCGGTCATCGCCCTCACGGGCGTGACCAATGGCCGGCCCGCGGTCGTCGTCGCCACCAACAGCAGCGCTCGCGAGCGCGGCATCAAGGCCGGCGCGTTGGTCCGCCTGGCGGCCCAGGCCCTCGGCGGCGGGGGCGGTGGCAAGGACGACCTCGCGCAGGGCGGGGGCACCGACGCGGCCCGCACCGGCGACGCCCTGGGCCAGATCGACCACGCGGTCCGGGCTGCCGCCCAAGGCGCTGGATGAGCGGCGGCTCCGACACCTCGATGCCCACCCGCCACGGACGGCGGGTGGGCATCGACGTCGGCAGCGTCCGTGTCGGCGTGGCGGCCAGCGACCCGTCCGGCCTGCTGGCCACGCCGGTGCGCACCGTGGCACGGGACCTGGCTGCGGACACGCCGCGGGACAAGCCGCAGGACATGGCGCGGGGCGCCGGTGCCGCCGGCGCCGAGAAGGCGCAGGTCACAGCCCCGAGCGACATCGAGGAGATCGCTACGCTCGTCGCCGAGCTCGACTGCGTCGAGGTCGTGGTCGGGCTGCCACGCAGCCTGAGTGGTGGGGAAGGTCCCGCCGCAGCGTCGGCACGCACGTATGCTGGGCGGCTGGCGGCGCGCGTCGCGCCTGTGCCGGTGCGTCTCGTCGACGAGCGGCTCACCACGGTCGACGCGCACCGCTCGCTCCGTGACAGCGGAGTCGACAACCGCCGACATCGTGCGGTCGTCGACCAAGCGGCCGCAGTGCTGATCCTGCAGGCCGCGCTGGATGCGGAGCGCAGCTCCGGGCGACCGCCCGGCGAGCTGGTCACGGCAGGTCGGCGCAAGCCCAGGACGAAGGACAGAGATCGATGACCGAGCCTCATCTTGAGCACTCGATCTTCGGGCACCACCACGGCGAGCACCCCGGCGACCAGCACGACGGCCAGCACGACGGCCAGCACGGCGACCACGACGTTCGTGGCCGCAGGGGGCGCCGCGCTCAGCCTCACCGGCGCCGCCGTCGCGGTCGCCGTCTCGGGTGCCTCGTCGTGGCGCTGGCTCTCGTCGCGGCAGGTGCGTTCGCGGCATACACAGGTCTGCGGCCGGTGGTCGAGGGCTTCATGGCCAGCGGCGACTACCCAGGCCCCGGCAGCGGTGTCGTCAAGGTCGTCGTCAACGACGGCGACTCCGGTCGAGCCATCGGCGCAGCCCTCCAGAAGGCCGATGTCGTCAAGACGGCGGGTGCCTTCCTCGACGCCTCCGCGGCCGACCCCCGCTCGGCCGCGATCCAGCCGGGGACCTACACGCTGAAGAAGAAGATGTCGGGCAAGGAGGCGCTCGCCGCCCTGCTCGACCCCAAGAACCTCACGGTGCCCCGGGTGACCGTGCGTGAGGGTCTCTGGAAGTCCGAGGTCTTCGCGGTGCTCTCCAAGCGCACGGGGGTCCCCCTCGCGCAGTACCAGGCCGCCGCCGCTGACCCTTCCTCGCTCGGCCTGCCGCCGCAGGCGAAGGGCAACCTGGAGGGCTACCTGTTCCCCTCCACCTACGACTTCCCTGCCAAGGCCACCGCGGCCGAGCAGCTGAGCACGATGGTCGCCAAGGCCGTCTCGACGCTGCAGGCAGCCGGAGTCGCCCCGGCCGACTACCAGAAGACGCTCACCATCGCCTCGATCGTCGAGGGGGAGGCGGGCGTCGCCGACCGCGGCAAGGTGGCCCGGGTCGTCGAGAACCGGCTCCAGAACCCCAAGGGCCCCACGATCGGCCTGCTCCAGATGGACTCGACGGTCAACTACGCGCTCCAGCGCCGAGGCAACCTCACCAGGGCGCAGTACCTCTCGGCCAAGACCAACCCCTACGACACCTACACCCACAAGGGCCTGCCACCGGGGCCGATCAGCAGCCCCGGGGCCCTCGCCATCCAGGCCGCCGCGAACCCCACGCCTGGCCCGTGGTTCTACTTCGTGACCGTCAACTACGACACCGGCGAGACGCTGTTCGCCACGACGCGCGCCGAGCACGACCGCAACAACGCGATCCGCCAGGCCTGGTGCGACGCCCACAAGCCGAAGTGCGAGGGCAGTGGCTGAGCCGAGCCGGGCTGCCGTGCTCGGTCGTCCGGTCGCCCACTCGTTGTCTCCGGTGCTGCACACGGCGGCCTACCGCGCCGCAGGCCTGGGGGACTGGTCGTATGCCGCCCACGACGTGGGCGCCGACGAGCTCGGCGCCTTCGTCGCTCGACTCGACGGCAGCTGGCGCGGGCTGAGCCTCACCATGCCCCTGAAAGAGGTCGCCTTCGACGTGGCGACAACGGTCACGCAGACGGCGCGGGTGACCGGCGCCGTGAACACCCTCGTGAGGCGCACCGACCTCGGCTGGGACGCTGACAACACCGACGTGCACGGCATAGAGGCCGCCCTGGCCGAGGTCAGCCACGACGGCTCTGCGGTCCTGCTCGGGGGAGGCGCCACCGCACGGTCGGCGATCGTCGCCCTCGCCCGGCTGGGCGTCACGCGGCTGCTGCTCGCGACCCGGGGTGAGGCCCGTCCGGAGACACTGCGTGTCGCAGTCGACTCGGGTGTCGTCGTCGAGGTCGTGTCGCTCGCGAGCTGGGGCGAAGACCACGGCGGCAACGGCGGCCACGGTGGTGACCAGCTGGTGGTGAGCACGCTGCCTCCCGAGGGCGCGCTCGTCGCCGCGGCAGCTCTCGGCGACCGTCCTCGTGGCGGCACCCTCATGGATGTCGTGTACGCCGACTGGCCGACCCCTCTTGCCCAGAGGGCCGAGCGTGTCGGCATGACGGTCGTGTCCGGCCTCGACATGCTCGTGCACCAGGCGGCCGAGCAGTTCCGGCTCTTCACCGGCCGGACGCCGCCTGTGCAGGCGATGTATGCCGCCGGGCGCCAGGCTCTGGGCCGATGATCGTCTGGAGCGGGGGAGCGGGCACGCCGCTGTGGCTCGTTCTCGTCGCCGCGCTCGCGGGTGCCGTGGTCGGCGCGGCCACCGGCCGCACGCTCGCCACCGGTGGCTACCGGATCGAGTCCGACGGCTCCGGCCGGCCGTCGCGCCACTGGTGGTGGCCGCCGCTCGTGCTCGGGCTGCTGTGGGCGTTCCTCGCCTGGCGCATCGGGGAGACGGCCGGGTGGGCCGCGCTGCCGGTATACCTGCTCTTCGCCTGGCTCGCGGTCGCGCTGATGTGGATCGACGCCGACGTGCACCGCCTGCCGGACGGCCTCGTGCTGCCCGCGTACCCCGCGCTGCTCGCGCTCGTCGCGGTGGCGACCGCAGGCACCGGCCAGCCGGCGCCGCTGGTCCGTGCGCTGGCCTGCATGGCCGCGGTGTTCGCCCTGTACTTCGTCATGGCCTGGGTCTCGCCGAGCTCGCTGGGCTTCGGCGACGTCAAGCTCTCGGGGCTGATCGGGCTGGTCCTCGGCTGGCTGAGCGTGCCGATGGTCGTCCTGGGGCTGCTGGCGGGGTTCCTGGTCGGCGGGGTCGTCGCGCTCGTCATGCTGCTCGGCCGGCGGGTCGGCCTCAGGTCCCACATCGCCTTCGGGCCGGCCATGCTCGTGGGCGCCTTCGTCGCGCTCGCGCTCGAGTTCCAGTGGGTGGCCTAGCCGGAGTGGCCCGTCGCGGTCATGGCAGGATCGACCCATGCTTCGCTGGTTGACCGCAGGTGAGTCCCACGGGCCGGCGCTGCTCGCCACGATCGAGGGCCTGCCGGCCGGCGTCGAGGTGACGACCAAGGACGTGGCCGCCGCCCTCGCTCGACGCCGCCTGGGGTTCGGCCGCGGGGCCCGGATGAAGTTCGAGCAGGACGAGGTCGAGTTCCTCGGCGGTCTGCGCCACGGTGTCACCATGGGCTCGCCGGTCGCGATCCGCATCGGTAACAGCGAGTGGCCGAAGTGGGAGACGGTCATGTCGGCCGACCCCGTCTCGGCCGACGCGCTGGCGGCCTCCGACGACGTCAACGCCGAGAAGGAGATCGCCCGCAACCGTCCGCTGACGCGGCCACGCCCGGGCCACGCCGACCTCGTCGGCATGCAGAAGTACGGCTTCGACGACGCGCGCCCGGTGCTCGAGCGCGCCTCGGCGCGGGAGACGGCCGCTCGCGTCGCCCTCGGCGAGGTGGCCGCGAGGTTCCTCGACCAGGCCTACGGCATCCGGCTCGTCTCGCACACCGTGGCCATCGGCGCCGCAGGCGTCCCGGACGACGCACCGCTGCCGACTCCCGACCAGGTCGAGCAGATCGACGCCGACCCGGTGCGCACCCTCGACCCGGCCGGCTCTGCCGCCATGGTGGCAGAGGTCGAGGCGGCCAAGAAGGACGGCGACACCCTTGGCGGGGTGGTCGAGGTCCTCGCCTACGGCCTGCCGCCGGGACTGGGCTCGCACGTCCACTGGGACCGCCGCCTCGACGCACAGCTCGCCGGCGCCCTCATGGGCATCCAGGCCATCAAGGGTGTCGAGGTCGGCGACGGCTTCCGCACGGCGGCACGCCGGGGCTCCGCAGCCCACGACGAGATGGAGCGCGACGCGGACGGCACCATCCGCCGTCGCTCCGGCCGGGCGGGTGGCACCGAGGGCGGCATGTCCACCGGGGACGTCCTGCGGGTCAGGGCTGCGATGAAGCCCATCTCGACCGTCCCACGGGCCCTCGACACGGTCGACACCACGGGGGCCGAGGCCGCCAAGGCGATCCACCAGCGGTCCGACGTGTGCGCCGTGCCGGCTGCCGGGGTCGTCGCAGAGGCGATGGTGGCGCTGGTGCTCGCGCAGGCATGCGTGGAGAAGTTCGGTGGTGACTCGGTCACCGAGACGGCACGCAACCACGCGGCATACCTCGCGGCCATCCCAGAGACGATGCGCACGTGGTGACCGCCACCGGCCGACCGCTCGTCGTGCTCATCGGGCCACCGGGCGCGGGCAAGTCGACGGTAGGCGCCCTGCTCGCCGACCGGCTCGACGTGCCGTTCCACGACACCGACGCTCGCATCGAGGCGCAGGAGGGGCGCAGCATCGCCGACATCTTCGTCGACGACGGAGAGCCGGCCTTTCGCGCGCTGGAGCGCGAGGAGGTCGAGCGCGCACTCGCGACAGACGGGCCGGTCGTCTCGCTCGGTGGTGGGGCGCCCATGGACCAGGCCACCCAGGACCGGCTCGCCGGGCATGCCGTCGTGTTCCTCGACGTGGCGATCGGTGACGCGGCCAAGCGGGTGGGCTTCGGTGTCAGCCGTCCGCTGCTCGGGGTGAACCCCCGCGCCCAGTGGAGCAGGATCATGCAGCTGCGGCGGCCGACCTACGAGGCGCTGGCGGCGACACGGGTGGACACGACGGGACGCCCGCCGCAGGACATCGTGGAAGAGATCGTGGCATGGCTGAAGGCTCGCGCATGACACCGACAGCGCGGGCGACCACGCCGGCGACCACGACCCCCTCAGGCCCGACGCGCATCAGCGTCGGAGGCGCCTACGACGTCGTCATCGGCACGGGCCTGCTGGGCGAGCTGCCCGGGCTGCTCGAGGGGGTCCAGCGGGTGCTCGTCGTGCACCCGCGGGCGCTCGCCGCGACCGGTGAGGGCGTCCGCGAGGAGCTCGCCTCGGCCGGATTCGAGGCGTATGCCGCGGAGGTCCCCGACGCCGAGGAGGCCAAGACCGCGCAGGTGGCGGCATTCCTGTGGGGCGTCCTGGGACAGGCGGGCTTCACCCGGTCCGACGCGGTCGTCTCGGTCGGTGGGGGAGCGACCACGGACCTCGCCGGCTTCGTCGCGGCGACCTGGCTGCGAGGGGTCAGGGTCGTCCACCTGCCCACGACGCTGCTCGGGATGGTCGACGCGGCGGTGGGGGGTAAGACGGGCATCAACACGGCTGAGGGCAAGAACCTCGTCGGCGCGTTCCACCCTCCGACGGGCGTGCTCTGCGACCTGCGCACGCTTGAGACGCTGCCCGAGCACGACTTCGTCGCGGGGCTGGCCGAGGTGGTCAAGTGCGGGTTCATCGCCGACCCCGCGATCCTCGACCTCGTGGAGGCGGACCCGCAGGGCGCGCGCCGGTTCGACGGCCCGGCCGTGCGCGAGCTCGTCGAGCGGGCCGTCCAGGTCAAGGCCGATGTCGTCGCCCAGGACCTCAAGGAGTCCTCGCTGCGCGAGATCCTCAACTACGGACACACCTTCGGGCACGCCGTCGAGCACGTGGAGCGCTACCAGTTCCGGCACGGCGCCGCGGTCTCGATCGGCATGGTCTACGTCGCCGAGCTGGCGCGGCTGGCCGGCCGCATCGACGACGACCTCGTCGAGCGCCACCGCAGCATCCTGGGCTCGCTGGGACTGCCGGTCACCTACCGAGGCGACCGCTGGCCGAAGCTGCTGGACGCCATGAAGCGCGACAAGAAGACCCGGGGCTCCCTGCTGCGCTTCGTCGTGCTGTCGGGGCTCGCGCAGCCGACCCGCCTCGAGGGTCCCGACCCGGCCCTGTTGCACGCGGCATACGCCGAGATCAGCCGCGACTGAGACTGGCGCGATTCGGGCGCTGGTGGCGCGGCGGCTAGACTGCTCGGCGACTTCCAGCCCAACCGAAAGCGACTCCTCCTGTGGCATCGACCAACGACCTGAAGAACGGCCTTGTCCTCAACCTCGAGGGCCAGCTCTGGTCCGTGGTGGAGTTCCAGCACGTCAAGCCCGGCAAGGGTCCGGCGTTCGTGCGCACCAAGCTCAAGAACGTCATGTCGGGCAAGGTCGTCGACAAGACCTTCAACGCCGGCGTCAAGGTCGAGACCGCGAACGTCGACCGTCGCGACATGCAGTACCTGTACAAGGACGGGTCGGACTACGTCTTCATGGACGGCGACACCTACGACCAGATCCACATCCCCGAGGCCACTGTCGGCGACGTCGCCAACTACCTCCTGGAGAACCAGACCGCGCAGGTCGCGACCCACGACGGCACCGTCCTCTACGTCGAGCTGCCCACCTCGGTCGTCCTCGAGATCACCTACACCGAGCCGGGCCTGCAGGGTGACCGCTCCACCGGTGGCACCAAGCCCGCGACCCTGGAGACCGGCGCGCAGATCAACGTCCCGCTGTTCCTCGAGCAGGGCACCAAGGTGAAGGTCGACACTCGCGACGGCTCCTACCTCGGCCGCGTGAACTAAATCGGAGCCAGGACACTGTGTCTGCTAGAAGCAAAGCCCGTAAGCGCGCCGTCGACCTGCTGTTCGAGGCCGAGCAGCGTGGCATGAACGCGCGGGACCTGCTCGCCGAGCGGCTCGCCAAGCCGGTCACCGAGGCGCCGCTCAACCAGTACACCGCCGACCTCGTCGAGGGTGTGGTGGAGCACTGGACCGACATCAACGAGCTGCTCTCGACCTACTCGCAGGGCTGGTCCCTGGAGCGGATGCCGAGCGTCGACCGCGCCATCCTGCGGCTGGGCGCCTTCGAGGTGCTGTATGCCGCGCAGGTGCCCGAGAGCGTCGCCATCTCCGAAGCCGTCGAGCTGGCCAAGAGCCTGTCGACCGACGACTCCCCGAAGTTCGTCAACGGCCTCCTCGGGCGCCTGGCCGAGGTCAAGCCGACCCTGGCGTGAGCTGCCGTCCCGCCCCGGTCGGTGCCCGAGCTTCGGCATATCCGGGCGATTCGGCACCGACACAGGGAGCCGGGTGCGGCTCGGCTGACGGCAGCCGCTAGAGTGGCCCGCGACCGACATCCTTTAACGACCTGTCCTGTGAGGCAGGGAAGGAGGTCCTGGCGCCGCCATGCGTCCTGACTCTGCTGCACCTGAGACCGCTCCGGTGGTCCCCGCCGCCGACGACCCGTCGGTGCGCACCGTGATGAGCTCGGCCGACGTCTCCCGTGCCCTGCGCCGCATCGCCCACGAGATCCTCGAGCGCAACAAGGGTGCCGAGGACCTGGTCATCCTGGGTATCCCGCGCCGCGGCGTCGCGCTCGCTCACCGGCTGGCCGGGGTCATGGAGTCGGTCGAGAGCCGTCCGGTGCCCGTGGGGGCCCTGGACGTGACCATGCACCGCGACGACCTGCGGCGCCAGCCGACGCGCAGCCCCCTGCACACCGACATCCCCGGATCGGGCATCGACGACAAGGTCGTCGTCCTGGTCGACGACGTCCTCTACTCCGGGCGCACGGTGCGGGCCGCCCTCGACGCGCTGTCGGACCTCGGCCGCCCTCGCGCGGTGCGCCTGGCCGTGCTGGTGGACAGGGGGCACCGCGACCTGCCCATCCGGGCTGACCACGTGGGCAAGAACCTGCCGACCTCGAGCTCGGAGCGGGTCAGCGTCCGGCTCACCGAGCACGATGGCGCCCAGGACGAGGTCACGATCAGCGGCGGTGAGGCCCGATGACCGCGCGCCGCCACCTGCTCAGCTCCGCCGACCTCGACCGCGACCAGGTCGGCGCCATCCTCGACACCGCCACCGAGATGCACACCGTGCAGCGCCGCGAGGTCAAGAAGCTTCCGACTCTGCGCGGCCGCACGGTCGTCAACCTCTTCTTCGAGGACTCGACCCGCACCCGCAGCAGCTTCGAGATCGCGGGCAAGTGGCTGTCGGCGGACGTCATCAACATCAGCGCCAAGGGCTCCTCGACCTCCAAGGGCGAGTCACTGCGTGACACCGTCATGACCGTCGCGGCGATGGGGGTCGACGCCCTGGTGATCCGACACCCGGCCAGCGGCGCTGCCCACCAGGTCAGCCAGTGGGTCGACGCCCACGTGGTCAACGCCGGCGACGGCACCCATGAGCACCCGACGCAGGCCCTCCTCGACGCCTACACCATGCAGCGGCGGCTGGGCAGTCTCGAGGGCCGCCACGTGGCGATCGTCGGCGACCTCACCCACTCGCGGGTGGTCCGCTCCAACCTGATCACCCTGCGCACCCTCGGTGCGCGGGTGACGCTGGTGGCGCCTCCCACGCTCATGCCCAGCGGCGTCACCACCTGGGCGGCGACCGAGGGCTTCGCGCTGTCGCACGACCTCGACGAGGTGCTCCCGACGGTCGACGCGGTGATGATGCTGCGCGTGCAACGGGAGCGGATGAGCGGGGGCTACTTCCCGACGGCCCGCGAGTACACCGTCGGCTACGGCCTGACCCGGGCGCGGCTCGACGCGCTCGTCGCGGCCAACCCGGACGCGGTGATCTGCCACCCGGGGCCGATGAACCGCGGCCTCGAGATCGCCGCCGACGCGGCCGACGCGGCGCAGTCACTGGTGCTCGACCAGGTGAGCGCCGGGGTGGCCGTGCGGATGTCCGTGCTCTATCACCTGCTGGCCGGAGAGGAGGTGTCCTCGTGAGCGCACTGTTGGTCACCGGTGCCGACCTCGCGGGCGCGGGCGCCCAGGACGTCCTCGTCGAGGACGGCGTCATCGTCGAGATCGGCTCCATCGGGGCCAAGGGCTCACGCGGCTGGGACGTCCTCGACGCCGACGGGCTCGTCGTGCTTCCGGGGCTGGTGGACCTGCACACCCACCTGCGCGAGCCAGGGCGAGAGGATGCCGAGACGATCGCCTCCGGGTCGGCCGCTGCGGCCGTCGGCGGCTTCACCGCCATCCTCGCCATGGCCAACACCAGTCCGGTCACCGACACCGCCGAGGCCGCCGAGCGCATCCTCGACCTGGGCCGGGCCGCCGGGCTGGTCGACGTCGTGCCGGTCGGAGCCGTGACCAAAGGCCTGGGCGGGGACGAGCTCGCCGAGCTGGGGCTCATGCACCGCTCACGGGCCGGAGTCACGGTGTTCTCCGACGACGGCCGCTGCGTCCACGACGCCAGGGTGATGCGGCGCGCCCTCGAGTACGTCCGGGCCTTCGGCGGCGTCGTGTCGCAGCACGCCCAGGACCCGCACCTCGCCGGGCCGCAGGCCTGCGCCCACGAGGGAGAGCTCTCCGGCCGCCTGGGCCTGCCGGGCTGGCCTGGCATCGCCGAGGAGTCCATCGTCGCGCGCGACGTCATGCTCGCGCGGCATACCGGGTCCCGCCTGCACGTCGCCCACGTCTCCACGGCCGGCACCGTCGAGGTGCTGCGCTGGGCCAAGGCCCAGGGGGTCTCGGTGACCGCCGAGGTCACGCCGCACCACCTCGTCCTGACCACCGACCTGCTGGCCGGCTACGACCCCACGTTCAAGGTCAACCCGCCGCTGCGGCCCCAGGAGGATGTCGACGCGCTGCGCGAGGCCCTGGCCGACGGCACCATCGACGCGGTCGCCACCGACCACGCCCCGCACGCGCGCCACGACAAGGAGCACGCGTTCGTCGACGCTGCTTTCGGCATGGTGGGCCTGGAGACGTCCCTTTCGGTGGTCAGCGACGTGATGGTCCGGTCGGGACGGCTCGACTGGGCCGGCGTGGCCCGCATCATGTCCCAGAACCCCGCCCGCATCGCGGGTCTGCCCAACCACGGCCGAGCGCTCGAGGTCGGCGCCCCCGCCAACCTCACGCTGGTCGACCCGTCCGCCGAGGTCACGGTCGACCGCGGAGCCTCGCTGTCGCTGTCGCGCAACAACCCCTGGCACGGCCGCACCCTGCAGGGTGCCGTCCACGCCACGGTCCTGCGCGGCCGAGTCACCGCCCAGAAGGGAGCCCTCACGTGAGCAGGCTGCAAGCCGTCGGCGTCATGCTCGTCGCCCTCGGCCTCATCTATGCGCTCCTGTATGCCGCGTGGGTGCGCAAGGGCCGTGAGCACGCATCGGCGGCCATCGCCGCCGAGCGACGCCGGACCGAGGACTCCGCCGACCCGAACCATGCCCCGCCCACTCCCGCGCCGAAGGTCAAGGACGACCGCACCGCGCAGGTCGTCGTCGAGGGCACCTATGTCAGCACCACCACGGCCGCCAGCCGTCTCGAGCGGGTGACCGTCGAGGGGCTCGGCCACCGGGCCAAGGCGACGCTCACCGTGAACCGGGGCCAGGCCGACCAGCTCGTCCGCATCGACCGGCGGGGCGAGTCCACGGTGGTGATCCCCGCGGGACGCCTGGTCTCCGTGCGCCGAGACCGCGGCATGGCGGGCAAGTTCATCGGCGCCAACCGCATGGTCGTGCTGCAGTGGAAGACGCCCGAGGGTGACGTCTACCAGACGGGCTTCCTACCGCGCTTCCGCGCCGACGTCGACACGATCGAGTCCGCCCTGTGGTGGCACACCGGCGCGACCGACACCCCCGCCCCCGAAGGAGACCCGACCGCATGACTGCGTCCGCCCTGCTGGACCTCGACCGCATCCTCGACGGCGAGCCGGCCGTGCTCGTCCTCGAGGACGGGCGCGCCTTCTATGGCCAGGCCTACGGCGCGGTCGGCGAGACCGTCGGCGAGGCGGTCTTCTCGACCGGCATGACCGGCTACCAGGAGACCCTGACCGACCCCAGCTACCACCGGCAGGTGGTCGTCATGACCACGCCTCACGTGGGCAACACCGGCGTCAACGACGAGGACGACGAGTCGCGCCGGATCTGGGTGGCCGGCTATGTCGTGCGCGATCCTGCCCTGCGGCCCTCGAGCTGGCGTTCCGCACGCACCCTGGAGGACGAGCTGCGCACCCAGGGTGTGGTCGGGATCAGCGGGATCGACACCCGCGCCCTGACCAGGCACCTGCGCGAGCGCGGCGCCATGCGGGTGGGTATCTTCTCCGGCGACCGCGCCGGCTCGCCCGTCGCCCAGCTGACCGAGGCGGTGCTCGACGCCCCGCTGATGTCGGGCGCCGCGCTCGCAGCCGAGGTCACGACGAGTGAGCCGTACGTCGTCCCGGCTGTCGGGGAGAAGCGCTTCACCGTCGCCGCGCTCGACCTCGGCATCAAGGCGATGACGCCGACGCTCCTGGCGCAGCAGGGCATCGAGGTGCACGTCCTGCCGGCCACGTCGACGTTCGAGGACATCCGGGCGGTCGGGGGCGACGGCGGCCCCGACGGCGTGTTCTTCTCCAACGGGCCGGGTGACCCGGCCACGGCGGACCGCGAGGTGGCTGTGCTTCGCGAGGTCCTCGGCGCGCGGATCCCCTTCTTCGGCATCTGCTTCGGCAACCAGCTGCTCGGCCGCGCACTCGGGTTCGGCACCTTCAAGCTCAAGTACGGCCACCGAGGCATCAACCAGCCGGTCATGGACCGCACGACCGGCAAGGTCGAGGTGACGGCCCACAACCACGGTTTCGCGGTCGACGCGCCGACCGACGGCGAGGTGACTGCGCCCAGCGACGCCGACGGCACGGCATACGGCCGGGTGCGGGTCTCGCATGTCTGTCTCAACGACGGGGTGGTCGAGGGCCTGGAGTGTCTCGACCTGCCGGCGTACTCCGTCCAGTACCACCCGGAGGCCGCGGCGGGTCCGCATGACGCGGCCTACCTGTTCGACCGGTTCGTGCAGCTCATGGAGAAGGGAAACCGCGCCTGATGCCCAAGCGCAACGACCTCAGCAGCGTCCTCGTCATCGGCTCCGGGCCGATCGTCATCGGCCAGGCGTGCGAGTTCGACTACTCCGGCACGCAGGCCTGCCGGGTGCTGCGCGAGGAGGGCATCCGCGTCATCCTCGTCAACTCCAACCCGGCGACGATCATGACCGACCCCGAGTTCGCGGACGCGACCTACGTCGAGCCGATCACCCCAGAGGTGGTCGAGGCGATCATCGCCCGCGAGCGGCCCGACGCCGTGCTCGCGACCCTGGGAGGCCAGACCGCGCTCAACTGCGCCATCGCCCTGCACGAGTCGGGTGTCCTGGAGAAGTACGGCTGCCCGCTGATCGGTGCCAACGTCGAGGCCATCCAGCTCGGCGAGGACCGCGAGAAGTTCAAGGGTGTCGTCGAGCGCTGTGGTGCCGAGTCGGCCCGCTCCTTCATCTGCCACTCCATGGACGACTGCCTGGCTGCCGCAGCCGATCTGGGCTACCCGGTCGTGGTGCGCCCATCCTTCACGATGGGTGGTCTGGGGTCGGGCTTCGCCTACGACGAGACCGACCTGCGCCGGATCGCGGGTGCCGGTCTGCAGTACAGCCCGACCACCGAGGTGCTCTTGGAGGAGTCCATCCTCGGCTGGAAGGAGTACGAGCTCGAGGTCATGCGCGACCACGCCGACAACGTCGTCGTCGTCTGTTCCATCGAGAACCTCGACCCGATGGGTGTGCACACGGGCGACTCGATCACCGTGGCCCCGGCGCTCACCCTCACCGACCGGGAGTACCAGCGGCTGCGCGACATCGGCATCGCCGTCATCCGCGAGGTCGGCGTCGACACCGGCGGCTGCAACATCCAGTTCGCGGTCAACCCCGAGGACGGCCGGATCATCGTCATCGAGATGAACCCCCGGGTCTCCCGGTCGAGCGCACTCGCGTCCAAGGCCACCGGCTTCCCGATCGCCAAGATCGCCGCGAAGATGGCCATCGGCTACACCCTCGACGAGGTCCCCAACGACATCACGCAGGAGACGCCGGCCAGCTTCGAGCCGACGCTCGACTACGTCGTCGTCAAGGTGCCACGGTTCGCGTTCGAGAAGTTCCCGGCCGCCGACCCGACCCTCACCACGACCATGAAGTCGGTGGGCGAGGCGATGGCGATCGGCCGCAACTTCACCGAGGCGCTCCAGAAGGCCCTGCGCTCGATGGAGCGTCGCGACAGCACGTTCCACTGGGACGGTCCGGCGCCGAGCAGCAGCGAGGCGCTGGCCCTCTTGGAGGCCGCTCGGACGCCCACGGACGGCCGCATCGTCACGGTGCAGCAGGCGATGCGCGGTGGCCTGTCCGTCGAGCAGGTGCATGCCGCCACGGGCATCGACCCGTGGTTCCTCGACCAGATCGCCCTCGTCAACGCGATCGCCGACCGCGTCGCGGCCAGCCCCGAGCTGACGCCGGAGCTGCTGCGCCTGGCCAAGCGCCACGGGTTCTCCGACCACCAGCTCGGTGCTCTCCGGGGGCTGCCGGAGTCCGTGGTCAGGGGGGTGCGCCACGCTCTCGGGGTGCGACCGGTCTACAAGACCGTCGACACCTGCTCGGCGGAGTTCGCGGCCCAGACGCCCTACCACTACAGCGCCTACGACGAGGAGACCGAGGTCGAGCCGCGGGAGCGCGAAGCCGTGGTCATCCTGGGTAGCGGTCCCAACCGGATCGGCCAGGGCGTGGAGTTCGACTACTCCTGTGTCCACGCCAGCTTCGCCCTGCGCGAGGCCGGCTACGACACGGTGATGGTCAACTGCAACCCCGAGACGGTCTCCACCGACTACGACACGAGCAGCCGGCTCTACTTCGAACCGCTCACGCTCGAGGACGTCCTCGAGGTGGTCCACGCCGAGCGGCAGGCCGGTCCCGTGGCAGGCGTCATCGTGCAGCTGGGCGGCCAGACGCCG
This sequence comes from Pedococcus sp., assembly GCF_036000045.1. Classification (GTDB taxonomy): domain Bacteria; phylum Actinomycetota; class Actinomycetes; order Actinomycetales; family Dermatophilaceae; genus Pedococcus. The sequence continues at coordinate 44,324 of NZ_DASYGF010000083.1, read as the reverse complement.
CTGGGCCTGGCCAAGGCGCTCAAGGACGCGGGCGTGCCGATCGTCGGCACCAGCCCGGAGGCCATCGACCTGGCCGAGGACCGCGGCGCGTTCGGTCGGGTGCTCGCGGAGGCGAAGCTGCCCGCTCCCAAGCACGGCACGGCATACAGCGCCCCCGAGGCGGTCGAGGTGGCACGGCAGATCGGGTACCCGGTCCTCGTGCGGCCCTCGTACGTCCTGGGCGGCCGCGGGATGGAGATCGTCTACGACGACGACACCCTGTCCGGCTATGTCACCCGCGCCACGGTGGCCAGCCCCGAGCACCCGGTCCTCGTCGACCGGTTCCTCGACGACGCCATCGAGATCGACGTCGACGCCCTCTACGACGGCACCGACCTCTACCTCGGCGGGATCATGGAGCACATCGAGGAGGCGGGCATCCACTCCGGCGACTCGGCGTGCACCCTGCCGCCGGTCACTCTGGGCGTGGCCGAGCTGGAGCGGGTCCGCGAGGCCACCCTGCAGCTGGCGGAGGGCATCGGGGTGCGCGGGCTGATGAACGTCCAGTTCGCCCTCGCACAGGACATCCTCTATGTCCTCGAGGCCAACCCCCGTGCCTCGCGGACGGTGCCGTTCGTGGCCAAGGCCACCGGAGTCCCGGTCGCCAAGGCGGCCGCCCGCGTCATGCTGGGCGCCAGCATCAAGGAGCTGCGCGCCGAGGGCCTCCTGCCGCCCGAGGGCGACGGTGGCCGTATGCCGAGCCACGCCCCGGTCGCGGTCAAGGAGGCGGTGCTGCCCTTCAAGCGGTTCCGCACTCGGGAGGGACAGGTCGTCGACAGCCTGCTCGGTCCCGAGATGCGCTCCACCGGCGAGGTCATGGGCATCGACCAGGACTTCGGCACGGCGTTCGCCAAGGGCATGCTCGGCGCGGGCTCGGGACTGCCCAAGGAGGGCCGGATCTTCGTCTCCGTGGCCAACCGCGACAAGCGCGCCATGATCTTCCCGGTCAAGCGCCTCGCCGACCTCGGCTTCACGATCGTCGCGACCTCGGGCACCGCCGATGTGTTGCGCCGCAACGGGATTGCCTCCGAGGTGGTTCACAAGCACAGTGAGCGTGATGCGGGGGAGCAGAGCATCGTCGACCTCATCCTCGCCGGTGAGGTGGCCATGGTGGTCAACACGCCCTCGGGCTCCAACGCGCGCGCGGACGGCTATGCCATCCGGGCCGCGACGACGTCCATGGACCGCCCGATCATCACGACCGTCCAGGAGCTCGCGGCCGCGGTGCAGGGGATCGAGGCTCAGCTGCGCGGTGAGTTCACGGTCAAGCCCCTGCAGGAGCACGCCCGCGACCTCGACCTCTACGGGGTGCGGGGGCAGGCATGACAGCGACCTCGACCACGGGTGCGGGCGTCGTCCAGGTGACGGGCGAGCTCATCGCCTCGCGAAGGGCCGGCGCCTACCACCACCTCACCTTCGTGGCTCCGGGTCTGGCCGAGCACGCCCGTCCGGGGCAGTTCGTGGCGCTGGCCATCGGCGGCGAGGACGGCGCGCACCTGTTGCGGCGCTGCTTCTCGATCCACAAGGTCAGCCCGTCGGGCACGTATGGCGGCACGGTCGACATCGTGGTGTCGGCCGTGGGCGCGGGTACCACCTGGCTCGCCGGCCTGCGCGCTCACGACGAGGTCGACATCGTGGGCCCGCTGGGTCGGCCCTTTCCGGTGCCCAAGGAGCCAGTGCCCTGCGTCCTGGTCGGCGGGGGCTACGGCAGCGCGCCGCTGTTCTGGCTGGCCGAGACGCTGCGCGGACGCGGCTGTGCGGTCGAGCTCGTCCTGGGCGCCGCGACGGAGCAGAAGCTCTTCGGTGTCGTCGAGGCTCGGCGAGCCGCCGACGCCGTCACTGTCACCACCGACGACGGGTCGGCAGGCACCAAGGGCTGGGTATCGGATGTCCTGCCCGAGGTGATCCGCCGCAGCGGTGCAGCAGTGGTCTACGGATGTGGCCCGATGGCGATGCTCGAGTCGGTGACGCGCATCGCCACGGCAGAGGGAGCGGTCGCCCAGGTGGCCGTCGAGGAGTCCATGGCCTGTGGCGTGGGCGTCTGTATGACCTGTGTCCTTCCCGTGACGGGGAACGACGGAGTCACGCGCATGGTCCGCAGCTGCGTGGAAGGCCCGGTGTTCCGGGGGGACCGGGTCCGGTGGGACGCCTTCGAGGGCGGGGCCTGCCGGGTCCCCGACGATGCCTTGGGCGCACCGGGGCAGGGAGGTCACTGATGGGGCTGTTCACGTCCACGCGGCATACGTCCAAGGCCGAGCTGGCCGAGGTGGCTGAGCCGACGCCGGCCGAGCAGTCCACGGCGCCCTCCGTGGACATGTCAGTCGATCTCGGCGGCGTGACGCTGCCCAGCCCGATGATGACCGCCAGCGGCTGCGCCGCCAACGGCCAGGAGCTGGCGAGGTTCTTCGACCTGCGCGAGCTGGGGGCCTTCGTGACGAAGTCGGTGATGGCCCACCCGCGGTCCGGGCGTGGCACTCCCCGCATGGCGGAGACGCCGTCCGGGATGCTCAACTCGATCGGCCTGCAGGGTCCCGGCATCCACGCGTTCGTCGAGAAGGACCTCGCGTGGCTCAAGGCGCGCGGCGCCCGTGCCCTCGTGTCGATAGCGGGCAACACCAGCGGTGAGTTCGCCGACGTGGCCGCCGTCCTGCGAGGCAGCGACGCCTTCGACGCGGTGGTCGGCGTCGAGGTCAACATCTCCTGCCCCAACGTCGCCAACCGTGGGCTCGTCTTCGCGTGCGACCCCCTGGCGAGTGCCAAGGTGGTCGCCCTCGTCCGCGAGCAGCTCCCTCGCAACGTGCCGCTGTTCGCCAAGCTGACCGCCGACGTGACCGACATCGTCAGCGTGGCCCAGGCCGCGGTCAAGGCCGGTGCCGACGGGCTCACCATGATCAACACGCTGCTGGGCATGGTCATCGACACCGATGCGCTCAGGCCGCAGGTCGCCGGGGTGACAGGAGGACTGTCCGGTCCCGCTGTGCGTCCGGTGGCGGTGCGCGCGATCTGGCAGACCAGGGCCGCCATGCGCGAGGGCCGGCTCCCCACGGTGCCGATCATCGGCGTCGGGGGAGTGCGCACCGGCCGTGACGCTCTCGAGCTCGTGGCCGCCGGCGCGAGCGCCGTGCAGGTGGGCACCGCCACGTTCAACGACCCCAGCGCGCCGGTGCGGGTCGGCCGAGAGCTGCGCGACCTGCTGCAGGAGCAGGGCTTCGAGCGACTCACCGATGCGGTGGGCGTGGCTCACGAGAGGGTGGCGCGATGAGCGCGGACTGGACCGGCTCGACGTTCGGTGAGCGGCTCAGGGCGGCGATGGACGCCTACGGGCCGCTGTGCGCGGGCATCGACCCGCATCGGGCGCTCGTGGAGTCCTGGGGTCTGGGCTACGACGTGGCAGGGCTGACGGCTTTCACCGAGGCCTGCGTGGAGGCGTTCGGCGGTCACGTCGGGGTCGTCAAGCCGCAGTCGGCGTTCTTCGAGGTTTTCGGCTCGCGTGGCGTGGCCGTCCTGGAGGAGGCCGTCGTGGCCCTGCGCGAGCGCGGCACCCTGGTCGTCCTCGACGCCAAGCGTGGCGACATCGGCTCGACCATGGCCGCGTATGCCGAGGCGTACCTGGGCAAGGACGCCGTGGCGCCTGCTGACGCCCTGACCACGAGCCCCTATCTCGGCTTCGAGTCGCTGCGGCCCGCTCTCGACCTCGCCGCGGAGCGGGGTCGTGGGATGTTCGTCCTGGGCCTGACCTCCAACCCCGAGGGGCGCACGGTGCAGCACGCGCGCCTGCGCGAGGTGAGCGTCGCCGAGGCGATGGTGCTGGGCGCTACGGCCGAGAACGCCGGCGCGCGCGAGCAGGGGCGCCTGGGCAGCGTGGGACTGGTCGTCGGCGCGACGGTCGGGTCCGCGGTGCAGGAGCTCGGTCTGGACCTCGCCGGGGCCAACGCCCCCCTGCTGGCGCCCGGGATCGGCGCCCAGGGCGGTACGGCCGAGGACCTGCGCCGGGTGTTCGGCGACGCGCTTCCCAACGTGCTGCCCTCGAGCAGCCGTGAGGTCCTCTCGGCGGGCCCCGACGTGGCCGCGCTGCGCGACCGCGCCAGGCGCGTGAGCGAGAACCTGGCCGCCGTCCTGCGCTGACCACAGCTCGGTCATTCCGGACATCGAGCCGACCGGGCCTCCTCGGCGAGAAACCCGCGCACGTGGTTGCTACAGTCAGGGCCCATGCTCGAAACGTCTGGTCCGAGGCGCAAGAGCCTGCGAAACGCTAGCCTGGGCCGTGCGAGTCGACCCAGCTCGATCCACAAGGAGCAATGACGTGGCCCTTCCCCCGTTGACCCCGGAGCAGCGTGCCGCGGCCTTGGAGAAGGCCGCCGTGGCCCGACGGGAGCGGGCGGCCGTCAAGAACCGGCTGAAGTACGCCCAGGGCTCACTCAAGGACGTCATCGTCGACGGCAAGGAGAACGAGGTCGTCGGCAAGATGAAGGTGTCCGCGCTCCTGGAGTCCATGCCGGGCGTGGGCCGCGTGCGGGCCCGCCAGATCATGGAGGAGGTCGGCATCTCCGAGAGCCGCCGCGTCCGGGGCCTGGGGTCCAACCAGATCTCCGCCCTGCTCACCCGCTTCGACGAGGCGTGAGCGAGCCGGCTCCCGCGACGCCCGACCGCAGGCACCGCCTGGTCGTCCTCGCCGGCCCTACGGCCGTGGGCAAGGGCACGGTGTCTGCCTACGTGCGCGAGCATTTCCCCGACGTGTGGCTGTCCGTGAGCGCGACGACGCGCCGTCCCCGCCCGGGTGAGCGCGAGGGCGTGCACTACCACTTCGTCGACGAGGCCGAGTTCGCCCGGATGGAGCGCGACGGAGAGCTCCTGGAGTCTGCGGTCGTGCATGGGGTGAACCACTACGGCACCCCTCGAGGACCGGTGCGCGAGGCGCTCGCCGCCAACCGCATGGCCCTGCTCGAGATCGACCTCCAGGGCGCCCGTCAGGTGCGCGAGAGCATGCCCGAGGCGCTGTTCGTCTTCCTGGCGCCTCCGAGCTGGGACGAGCTCGTGCGCAGGCTGGTCGGTCGAGGCACCGAGGATGACGAGGAACGCGCCCGTCGACTGCAGACCGCCAAGGTCGAGATGGCAGCTGAGAAGGAGTTCGACGTGACCGTCGTCAACGACGACGTTCGTCGCGCCGCCGAAGAACTCGTATCATTGATGCGATCCCACTGACCCCACAGAAGTGAGTACCCCCGTGTCTGGAACCGTCGCGAACCCGATCGGCATCACCAACCCGCCGATCGACGACCTGCTCACCAAGGCCGACTCCAAGTACGCCCTGGTCATCTACTCGGCCAAGCGCGCCCGTCAGATCAACGCGTACTACAGCCAGCTCCAGGAGGGCCTGCTCGAGTACGTCGGCCCGCTCGTTGACTCGCAGGTCCACGAGAAGCCCATGTCGATCGCCCTGCGCGAGATCAACCAGGGCCTGCTCACCGCCGAGCCGATCGAGAGCTGACCCCCGCGGGTCGGCGACGGGACTCCCATGGCGCGCATCGTCCTCGGTGTCGGAGGTGGCATCGCGGCATACAAGGTCTGTTCCTTGCTGCGCCTGTTCACCGAGGCCGGCCACGACGTGACGGTCGTGCCGACGGAGTCGGCGCTGCGGTTCGTCGGCGCCCCCACGTGGGAGGCGCTGTCGGGCCGTCCGGTGCACACCGACGTGTGGAGCGACGTCCCCGATGTGCCCCACGTGCGGCTCGGCCAGGAGGCTGAGCTCGTCGTCGTGGCTCCAGCCACGGCCGACCTGCTCGCCAAGGCGGCCCACGGGCTGGCCGGCGACCTGCTCACCAACGTCCTGCTGACCGCGCGCTGCCCCGTCGTCATGGCCCCGGCCATGCACACCGAGATGTGGGACCACGCGGCGACCCAGGCCAACGTCTCCACCCTCACCGAGCGCGGGGTCCACGTCATCCCCCCGGCTTCGGGGCGGCTCACCGGCGTCGACACCGGTCCCGGCCGGTTGCCAGAAGCCGCCGAGCTGTATGCCGTGTGCCAGCGGATCCTGGCCCATGCGACGCACGACCATGCGCAGGGTCGGGCCCCGCTGCCGTTGCGGGGGCGCCACGTGGTGGTGTCGGCCGGAGGCACCCGAGAGCCGCTCGACCCCGTTCGGTTCCTCGGCAACCGCAGCTCGGGGAAGCAGGGCTACGCCCTCGCTGCGGTAGCAGCCCGGCGCGGTGCGACCGTCACGCTGGTCAGTGCCAACTCGTCCCTGCCTGCCCCCGCAGGGGTGGCGGTCCTCCCCGTCGAGACCGCCGTCGAGCTCCAGGAGGCCGTCGAGAAGGCCGCGCTCGATGCCGATGTCGTCGTGATGGCGGCCGCAGTCGCGGACTTCCGTCCCGCCCGGTACGCCGACGCCAAGATCAAGAAGTCGCACGACCCCGACGACCCCGAGCGGGCGCCCTCGATCGAGCTGGTCCGCAACCCGGACATCCTCGCCGGGCTGGTCCAGGCGCGGGCGGAGGCCACCAGCCCGGTCATCGTGGGGTTCGCCGCCGAGACCGGTGACGCCGACGGCACGGTGCTCGACCACGGCCGTGCCAAGCTGAGGCGCAAGGGCTGTGACCTGCTGGTGGTCAACGAGGTCGGCGTCGACACGACCTTCGGCCAGGACGACAACACCGTGCACATCCTGCGCCAGGGCTCGAGCCACGTCGTCGACGCGGGCCCCGCCTCGAAGTACGACATCGCCGCCGCAGTGTGGGACGCGGTGCAGGAGATCCTCTAGCAGGTCGTTAGACTGCGGGTGGCTGTGGGACGGTCTGTCCTGACACCTGCAGTCAGCAAGCAGCCGCTGCCCCGAAGGAGACCCTGTGTCCGCACGCCTGTTCACGTCCGAGTCGGTGACCGAGGGGCACCCCGACAAGATCTGTGACCAGATCTCCGACTCCATCCTCGACGCCATGCTCGCCCAGGACCCTGGCAGCCGGGTCGCTGTCGAGACGATGGTCACGACCGGGCTCGTGCACGTCGCCGGCGAGGTGACGACGGAGGCCTACGTCGAGATCCCGAAGATCGTGCGCGACACCGTGCTGGGGATCGGCTACGACTCCTCGACCAAGGGCTTCGACGGCGCCTCCTGTGGTGTCGAGGTGTCCATCGGCCAGCAGAGTCCCGACATCGCTCAGGGCGTGGACACGGCCTATGAGAACCGCACCGGTGGCATCGACCCGATGGACAAGCAGGGCGCCGGCGACCAGGGCCTCATGTTCGGCTACGCCTGCGACGACACCGCCGAGCTCATGCCGCTGCCGATCTTCCTCGCTCACCGGCTGGCCGAGCGCCTCTCTGCCGTGCGCAAGAGCGGCGACGTGGCCTACCTGCGCCCCGACGGCAAGACGCAGGTCACCATCTCCTACGACGGCGACAAGGCGGTCAAGCTCGACACCGTCGTGCTGTCGACCCAGCACGCCGCCGACATCTCCCTCGACGACCTGCTGACCCCTGACATCGAGCAGCACGTCATCAAGCCGGTCCTGGCCGAGCTGGCCGACGAGGGCACCGAGCTCGACACGTCCTCCTACCGCTCGCTGATCAACCCCACCGGCCGGTTCGAGATCGGTGGCCCCATGGGCGACGCCGGTCTCACCGGTCGCAAGATCATCGTCGACACCTACGGCGGCATGGCCCGCCACGGTGGCGGCGCGTTCTCGGGCAAGGACCCGTCGAAGGTCGACCGCTCCGCGGCCTACGCCACGCGCTGGGTGGCCAAGAACGTCGTGGCTGCCGGGCTGGCCCGCCGCTGCGAGGTCCAGGTCGCCTACGCGATCGGCAAGGCCCAGCCGGTGGGCCTGTATGTCGAGACGTTCGGCACCGAGACCGAGCCGGTCGACAAGATCCAGGCCGCCATCACCTCGGTGTTCGACCTGCGCCCCGCCGCGATCGTGCACGACCTCGACCTGCTGCGCCCGATCTACAAGCCCACTGCGGCCTACGGTCACTTCGGCCGCACCCATGTCGACGGCATCGCCAACCCGTTCACCTGGGAGCGCACCGACCGCGTCGAGGCCCTTCAGCGGGCGGTCAAGGGCTAGTTCTGCCTGGCCGGACGCGGCGGTCCTCGCCGCCCCGTGGCCTGCTTGTCAGCGCCCTGTCATAGGTTCGCCCTCATGAGCGGACGGGGCGCAAGCGAGCAGCTGGAGCTGATCCGCGCCGCACTGCCACCGTCGCCGAGCACCGCTCGGCGACGACCCGACGAGGCCGCCGCGTCCACGGACCCGGTGGCCTCGGTCGTGGTCGACACCGGCCTCGCCCACCTCGACCGACCGTTCGAGTACCTCGTGCCGCAGGCGTTCGCCGAGACGGCTGTGCCGGGAGCCCGGGTCAAGGTGCGCTTCGCCGGCCAGGACCTCGACGGGTTCGTGGTGCAGCGCCAGGCGGTGGCCGAGCACGAGGGGCGGCTCAGCCCGATCCGGCGGGTGGTCTCGCCCGAGGCGGTCCTCACGCCGGCGTTGCTGGCGCTCGCGCGGGCGGTCGCCGCACGCTACGCCGGCACGCTCGGCGACGTGCTGCGGCTTGCGGTTCCTCCGCGGCATGCCGCCGCGGAGCGAGCCTTGGCCCTCGACCCGCCCGTGCCCGACGCTCTCCCGGTGTGGGACGGCCCGGGGCCCGCCTGGAGCAGATATGCCGCCGGCCCGGCCTACCTCGCGCGGCTCGCGGCAGGCGAGTCTCCTGCCGCGTCCTGGCTGGCGCTTCCCGCGACCGACCCGGATCGCGACTGGCCGGCCGCGCTGGCCGCGGCCGCTGAGGCGACCCTGGCCGGGGGCCGGGGGAGCGTCCTCGTCGTGCCGGACCACCGCGACGTCGCCCGTGTCGATGCCGCACTGACGGCCGCGCTGGGCCCAGGTCGCCACGTTCGGCTGACGGCCGACCAGGGGCCGCAGGCGCGTTACACCGCGTGGCTCAAGGTGCTGCGCGGGCACGTCTCGGTCGTCGTCGGCAACCGCGCGGCTGCCTTCGCCCCCGTGCGCGACCTCGGACTGGTGGCGTGGTGGGACGACGGCGACGACCTGCTCGACGAGCCGCGCGCCCCCTATCCGCACGTCCGGGAGATTCTCGTGGAGCGCGGGCGGCTCGAGGGGGCGGCGGTGCTCTCGGGTGGGTTCGCCCGGTCCGTGGCGGTGCAGTCGCTGGTGGAGACCGGCGAGCTGCGACCCATCGCGGCATCATCGGTCCGGCGCGCCGTGCCGCGTGTCGTCGTCGCGGGGGAGGGGACCGAGGCCGACCGTGACCCGGCCGCGGCGTCGGCTCACCTTCCGTCGATCGCGTGGCGGACGGCCAAGGCCGCTCTGCAGTCCGGGCCGGTGCTCGTGCAGGTGCCGCGCCGGGGATACGTCCCCTCACTGGCGTGCCAGACCTGCCGCACCCCGGTGCGCTGCGCGCACTGTTCGGGGCCGGTGGCCGTGTCCGGCAGGGGAGCGGAGCCTGCCTGTCGCTGGTGTGGTCGCGGCGTCGGGCGGTTCGAGTGCCGGGCGTGCGGAGGCCGCGAGCTGCGGTCCTCCGTGGTCGGCGCTCGACGCACCGCCGAGGAGCTCGGCCGGGCCTTCCCCGGAGTGCCCGTGCACACGTCGGGGGCGGGTGCGGTGCTCGACCGGGTGGCCGAGGCCCCCGCGCTGGTCATCGCGACCCCCGGCGCAGAGCCGGTGGCCGACGGCGGCTACGCCGCTGCCCTGCTGCTCGACGCCTGGGCGAGTCTCGACCGTCCGACCCTCGACGCCGCCGAGGAGGCGCTGCGCCGCTGGCTGGCTGCCGCGGCGCTCACGAGGGCGTCGGCCGACGGTGGTCAGGTCGTCCTCTGTGGCGCACCCACCCACACGACGCTGCCGTCCGTCGAGGCACTCGTGCGGTGGGACCCGGCCTGGCTCGCCACCCGAGAGCTGGCCGAGCGTGGACCCCTGGGCCTGCCGCCGACGGTGGCGATGGCTGTCGTGACGGGCGAACGCCGGGCCGTCGAGACTGCCCTGCGTCACGCCGACCTCGGCCCCGAGGTGGAGCGTCTGGGGCCGCTGCCCGCGGGGGAGAGCGACGTCCGTGTGCTGCTGCGCGCTCCGCGCGAGGAGGGTGCCGCACTGGCCTGCGCGCTGGCCAGCATGAGGGCCGTGCGCAGTGCCCGCAAGGAGCCGGTTCCCATCCACGTTCGGGTCGACCCGCCCGACCCGGCCGCCTAGCGGGCTGCGACCTGGGGCGCCTCCTGTCGGGGCCCGTGGGCCGCAGCGGATGCGGGGCGGCGTGGGCACCCGGCATACACTGGGCCGCTGCGACGCCCACCGCGTGAGCCATCCACCGCCCCCACAGGAACGCCCTTGTCGATCCAGATCATCCGCCTGTTCGGCGATCCCGTGCTGCGCACGCCCGCGGAGCCCGTCGTCGACTTCGACCGTGAGCTGCGCCAGCTGGTCAAGGACCTGACCGACACGATGATGGACGCGCCGGGGGCCGGCCTGGCGGCTCCTCAGATCGGTGTGGGCCTGCGGGTGTTCACCTACTGGATCGACGGCGAGCTGGGTCACCTGGTCAACCCCGATCTCGAGCTGTCCGTCGAGCTCCAGGACGGCGAGGAGGGGTGCCTGTCGTTCCCCGGCCTGAGGTTCGACACTCCCCGCGCCCTGCGCACCGTCGCCAAGGGGCTCAACCAGTTCGGCGAGCCGGTCACCATCGAGGGATCCGAGCTGATGGCCCGGTGCCTGCAGCACGAGACCGACCATCTCGACGGCATCCTGTTCATCGACCGGATGGACCGCGAGCAGCGCAAGGCCGCGATGCGGGCCATCCGTGAGGCCGAGTGGGCCGGCGGCCCGACACCGACCGTCAAGCTCAGCCCGCACTCGACCTTCGGCCGGGGCATGTGAGCATGCGGCTGGTCTTCGCAGGCACCCCACAGGCGGCTGTCCCCGCCCTCGAGGCCCTGCTCGGTTCCGACCACGAGGTCGTGGCCGTCGTCACCCGTCCCGACGCCCGGGCCGGACGTGGGCGCACGCTGACGGCCTCACCCGTGAGCCAGCATGCGCAGGCCCGCGGCATCGAGGTGCTCACACCCGAGCGGCCCAGCGACCCCGACTTCCAGGCGCGGCTGCGCGAGCTGGCCCCCGACGCGTGCCCGGTCGTCGCGTACGGCGCACTCATCCCGCGGTCGGCTCTCGACATCCCGCGACGTGGCTGGGTCAACCTGCATTTCTCGCTGCTCCCGGCATGGCGGGGCGCGGCGCCCGTGCAGCACGCGGTGATGGCCGGCGACGAGGTCACCGGCGCCTCCACGTTCCTCATCGAGGAGGGTCTCGACACCGGACCGGTGTTCGGGGTGATGACCGAGCGGATCCGCCCCAGGGACACGGCCGGTGCCCTGCTTGCGCGCTTGGCCGACGGTGGTGCGGGCCTGCTCGTGGCCACCATGGACGGCCTGGCCGACGGCTCGCTGCAGCCGGTGCCTCAGCCCGCCGACGGAGTGTCGCTGGCGCCCAAGATCGAGGTCGCCGACGCCCGCGTCCGTTGGGAGCGGCCCGCCCTTGCCGTCGACCGCCAGGTGCGAGGGTGCACCCCCGCGCCCGGCGCGTGGACGACCTTCCGCGGGCAGCGTCTGGGAGTGCTCCCGGTCCAGCCCGACGGGTCGTATGCCGACCGGCCCCTCGCCCCGGGGGAGCTCGCCGCCACGAAGCGCGAGGTGTTCGTGGGCACTCCCACCGGCCCGGTGCTCCTGTCCGACGTGCGACCCCATGGCAAGAGGCAGATGGCCGCCGGCGACTGGGCCCGCGGCGTGCGCATCGAGGCAGGAGAGCGGTTCACCGATGAGTGACAGCACTGACGGCGGGCGCGGCCGCCGCAACGCCAAGGGACGGCAGCGTCCCGCGCGCGTCCACGGCGGCACCGAGCGTTCGGCTCAGCGGCCCGCCGAGCGAAGCCGCACGACCGACCCGCAGCGGCTCGCGGCATACACCGTCCTTCGGGCAGTCGCCGGTGGCGCCTATGCCAACCTCGAGCTGCCGACGGTGTTGCGCGACAAGCGGATTCACGGACGAGACGCGGCCTTCACCACCGAGCTCGTCTACGGGGCGGTGCGCATGCGCGGGCTCTACGACCCCATCATCGCGGTGGCTGCCGGACGCCCGGTGACGAGCATCGACGCCAACGTCCTCGACACCCTGCGCCTCGGGGCCCACCAGCTGCTGGGCATGCGCGTCGCCACCCACGCGGCGGTCGATGAGACGGTCGGCCTGGCGCGCAAGGTCAACGGTGCGGGGGCGTCCGGGTTCGTCAACGCGGTGATGCGGCGGGTGAGCGAGCGGTCCCTCGACGAGTGGCTCGCCGAGGTGCTGCCTGCGACCGGTGACCCGACCGCCCGGCTTGCCGTCGAGCACTCGCACCCTGAGTGGGTGGTCAAGGCGCTGCGCGCGGCGCTGCTCGGTCACGGCGCCTCCTCACCCGAGACGGTGGACGCCGACCTCGCGGTCTTGCTGGCGACGGACAACGCGGCCGCCAAGGTGTCGCTGGTCGCCCGCCCCGGGCTGGCGAGCGTCGCCGAGCTGGTCGACGCCGGGGCTGAGCCGTCGCGTCTCTCACCGGTCGGTGGGGTGCTCCCAGGCGGGGATCCTGGGGGGATCGCGGCCGTGCGCGAGGGGCGGGCCGCGGTCCAGGACGAGGGGTCGCAGCTGGTCGCCCTGGCGCTCGCAGCGGTGCCCCTGGACGATCGGGACCCCACGAGCCCGCAGCGGTGGCTGGACCTGTGCGCCGGGCCCGGGGGAAAGGCGGGGCTGCTCGCGGCGCTCGCCGTGGAGGCCGGCGCCGACCTGACCGCCAACGAGGTGAGCGAGCATCGCGCCGACCTGGTGCGCCAGACCCTGCGGCCGGCGAGCGCACGGGCGCGGGCTGCGGGCCGCACGCTCCAGGTCCGCACCGGCGACGGGCGCGTCGTGGGTGAGGACGAGCCCGGCCGCTATGACCGGGTGCTCGTCGACGCTCCCTGCACCGGCCTCGGTGCCCTGCGACGGCGTCCGGAGGCGCGCTGGAGACGCTCCCCGGCCGACCTGGCGGACCTCGGCCGGCTCCAGCGTGAGCTGCTGGCGTCGGCCATCGACGCCACCGCCCCGGGTGGGGTCATCGCGTACGCGACGTGCAGTCCGCACCTGGCCGAGACGGTGTTCGTGGTCGGCGACGTCACCAAGCGCCGCGACGACGTCGACCTGCTCGACGCCCGTGACTACGTGACCGATGCCGACGGCGCGCCCGTGCCGATGCCGGGCAACGGCCCGATGGTCCAGCTGTGGCCCCATCTGCACGGCACCGACGGCATGTTCCTCGCGCTCCTGCGTAAGCGTCCTGGAGCACTGGACCGCTAGGCAGCCTGGAAACCGAAGTCGCGCGGCGCAGTGTGATGCGTGCGCCCGGTCGGGGCGATCCAGGTGCAGAACCCCTGCTCGTCCATGGTGACCCGCCACCCGGCATGGTGCTTGAACCCATGGTGGGCGGTGCAGAGGCACTGCAGGTTGGACGCCTCGGTAGGCCCAGCCGGTGCCGGAACGACATGGTCGAGCTGGCAGCGCTCAGCGGCGGTGCGGCAACCCGGGAACCGGCAGCGGCCATCGCGAAGTCGGACGGCGGCCGCGAGGGCCTTGCCCGGCCGATAGGTCGTCGGGTCCTGGTGGCGCAGGGAGCCCGTGCCCGGATGTCGCACCGCGAGCCGCAGACGGATGTCCGGGTCGTCGAGGAGCTCCTCGACGATGCTGGGCAGGATCGCACCCAGTCTCGGATCCTCGACCGGATCTCGAAGCCCGCGCCTGACCGAGACCATAGCCGGCAGGCCTGGGCGGCACCCGCAGTCGTCCCGGTCAGGCTGAGGTCCGGCGAACAGGCCGCCCGCGGATGAGCACGCGGCGCAGACCTGCTCGCCGATGGCTCGGAACTCGACGTCACCGTCAATCTCGCCGGGCAGGGGAGCCACGAGGGTCACGGTGGTCATCACCTGCACCTCGCTGAGGGCCAGGTCGACGAGCGCGTCGGCGCGAGCGGCGCCCACGGCCAGCCCGGGGTTTGCTCGCACGTAGTCGGCCGCGAGCGTCTCGACCGCCGCCCACAGGCGCAGCGACTGGGCCGAGGTGAGCGACATCGTCCAGGTGGTCATGCCCGGCTCGTCACCGGGCCGAAGCGTGACGTGCCGGCCGCGTCGGCCGCGCTCGGCGGCCCGTAGGAGCGCCTCGGGGTCCGCCTTGGCGGCGGCCCGGCGGGCACGCTCAGCAAGTGAGGATCGGTCCAGCTCGGTGACATCGCGGTCGAACAGCCGCGCCTCGAACTCATCCAGCCGGTCCAGCCCGACATCACGAGCAGCCCTCGCGACGGCCTCGACGCGGTAGGGCTCCAGCTCGCCGTGCCAGGCGAGCTGGTGGGTCCGCTCGAGCGCGCGCGTGACGACCCGCGCCTGGAACATCCGGGTCGCCATGGCCCTTGGCGAGATGTGCAACAGCGGGGCAAGGCTCGCAGCACTGACCCGCTCCGGCTCGATCGGGAGCCGCTGCCCGATACGACGGCGCTGACCGCGACCAGCGGCCTCGGCCTCGTGGCGGGCTCGGAGGGCATCCTCCTCGATGCGCTCGGCATGCACGTCGATGGCGCGGGCCTGGCGGGCCGCAAGCGCGTTCATCGCCCGCTGGGTCGCAATGACCATGATCTCGGCCTGCTCGACCGTCATGGCGTCCAGGTCCTCGGACGAGATCCCCAGGGCAGCCGCGGCAAGCACCTCGGGCGCGACCCCGGGTGCCTCCTCGAGCGACCAGTCGAACATGCGTTCGATCCTCGTGCACGCGACCGACAGCCCGCAACGGGTGGGTCTCCAAATCCCAATAACGCCAACATGATTCGTGCAGGGGTGCTGGTACGGCCCGCTGATGCAGGCCCGCTAGAGTGAGCGCCGTGCAGATCTCCCCGAGCATCCTGTCCGCCGACTTCGCCAACCTGCAGAGCGAGCTCGACCGCATCGCCAACGCGGACTGGGCCCACGTCGACGTCATGGACGGCCACTTCGTCCCCAACCTGACGCTCGGCCTGCCGGTGGTCGAGGCGCTCGCCAAGGTCAGCCCGATTCCGCTCGACTGCCACCTGATGATCGACGACCCCGACCGGTGGGCGCCGATGTATGCCGAGGCCGGAGCATCCTCGGTGACCTTCCACATCGAGGCAGCCAGTGACCCACGAGCGCTGGCACGCACCCTGCGGCAGGCCGGAGCCCGGGCCGGCATGGCCATCAAGCCTGGGACGGCGTTCGCGCCGTACGAGGACCTGCTGAGCGACCTCGACATGGTGCTCGTCATGACGGTCGAGCCCGGCTTCGGCGGTCAGAGCTTCATGGCCGACCAGATGCCGAAGGTGGCCCAGGTCCGCGAGGCGGTACAGCGGATGGGTGGCGAGACCTGGGTCCAGGTCGACGGCGGGGTGTCTGCCACCACCATCGAGCAGTGCGCCGACGCCGGGGCCGACGTCTTCGTGGCCGGCTCGGCTGTCTACGGCGCCGAGGACGCGGCAGCCGCCGTCGACGAGCTGCGTGCGCTGGCGCTGGGCCATGCTCACTGACGGCTCGTGAGGACCGTCACGCGGACCGTCGTTCCGGCCCCGACACGGACGCTGGCATACTGAGGGGGACGTGCTCCGGGGTCGGTGTAACTCCGAACCGGCGGTGACAGTCCGCGACCCGACCGCAGCCAGCGGCCGGTTGACTGGGTGGAACTCCCAGACCGACGGTGAAAGTCCGGATGGTAGGCAGCACGCGACAGCAGGACCAGTGGGTTCCTCGGTCGGCTTGCCCGTCCGAGTGCTCGTGGTCCGCCTGCATGGTCCCCCGGAGCTCGAACCATCTCGAGCATGAGGGCAGGACATGACAGACCGGGCCACGACCGAGCACGCCACCGCAGACCAGGCCACGACCGATGTGGCGATGATGCGGCGCGCACTGGCCCTGGCGGCCAACGGTCCCGAGGCGGATGCCAACCCACGGGTGGGCGCCGTGATCGTCGGTCCCGACGGCACGGTCGTCGGCGAGGGCTGGCATCGAGGCGCGGGCACCTCCCACGCCGAGGCCGACGCACTGACCCATGCGGGCGACCGCGCCGCCGGCGCGACGGCATACGTCACCCTGGAGCCGTGCAACCACACCGGGCGCACCCAGCCGTGCGCCGACGCGTTGTATGCCGCGGGTGTGCGGCGTGTCGTGCACGCGCAGACCGACCCCAACCCGGCCGCTGCCGGAGGAGCGCGTTGGCTGCGCGACCGGGGGGTCGCGGTCGAAAGCGGCCTGCTGGCCGACGAGGCCGAGGCACTCAACCGCACGTGGACCCACCGCCAGGTCACCGGCCGTCCCTGGGTGACCTGGAAGCTCGCGACAACCCTAGACGGGCGCAGCGCCGCAGCGGACGGGACGAGCCGGTGGATCACCGGGGAGCCCGCTCGGGCGGACGTCCACCTCCAGCGGTCCCGCTGCGGGGCCGTCCTCGTCGGCACAGGCACCGCACTGACCGACGACCCCCAGCTGACCGCTCGCCGACCCGACGGCTCGCTCTACGACCACCAGCCGGTGCGCGTCGTCATGGGGGAGCGAGACCTGCCGCCCGCCGCTCGTGTCCTCGACGACGCCGCGCTCACGTGGCACCTGCGCACCCGTGACCCCAAAGAGGTGCTGGCCGCGCTGGCCGGGGCGGAGATCCACCACGTCTGGCTCGAGGGCGGCCCGACCGTGGCGGCGGCGTTCATGGCGGCGGGCCTGGTGGACGAGGTGGTCGCCTATGTCGCCCCGGTCCTGCTTGGGCGCGGCCGGCAGACGGTCGCGGACCTCGGGATCACCACGATGGACCACGCGCTGCGACTGAGTCCCACGGACATCACGTCTCTCGGCGACGACGCCCGGATCACCGCGCTGGTCACCTCATCTGCCCAGGAGAGCCACTGATGTTCACCGGAATCATCGAGGAGCTCGGCCACGTCGTCGGGCTCCAGGCTGGCGCCGAGTCCGCCCGGCTCACGGTCGAGGGTCCGCTCGTCACGTCGGACGCCGTGCATGGGGCGTCGATCGCCGTCAACGGCGTCTGCCTGACGGTGGTGGAGCATGGGGACGACCGGTTCACGGTCGACGTGATGGCCGAGACGCTCCAGCGCAGCAGCCTCGGTGCCCTCGCGCCTGGTGACCGGGTCAACCTCGAGCGCGCCATGGCGGCGTCGAGCCGGTTCGGTGGACATGTGGTGCAGGGCCATGTCGACGGGACCGCCGCCATCCTCGAACGCACGCCAGGTGACCGCTGGGAGGTGGTCACCTTCAGCCTGCCTGGCGAGCTGGCTCGGTACGTCGTCGAGAAGGGCTCCATCACCGTCGACGGGGTCAGCCTCACCGTCTCGGCCGTCGGCGACGACACGTTCAGCGTCTCGCTGATCCCGACCACGCTGGCGCTGACCACGTTGGGCCACAAGGCGACCGGCGCCACCGTCAACCTCGAGGTCGACGTGCTCGCCAAGTACGTCGAGCGCCTCCTCGCCACCACAGCACCCGCAACCACCGCACACGCAACCACCCCCCACGCAACCACCCCCCACGCAACCACCGACAGCAGGGAGACCCACGCATGAGCTGGCTCGAGCGTCTTTTCGAAGCCCAGTTGACCATCGGAAGCCAGCAGATCCTGTGGCGCGAGGTGATCGGCAACGTCTTCGGCT
Source organism: Pedococcus sp. (assembly GCF_036000045.1). Classification (GTDB taxonomy): domain Bacteria; phylum Actinomycetota; class Actinomycetes; order Actinomycetales; family Dermatophilaceae; genus Pedococcus. The sequence goes on along the minus strand of NZ_DASYGF010000083.1, from coordinate 26,573 downwards.
TCGCCTCTGCCATCGGCGGCCTGCGTCGCCGCGTCTGGGCTTGGCCCGTCGGCATCGTCGGGAACGCCCTGCTGTTCACGGTCTTCTTCGGCGTGGCCTTCAGCAACCCGCAGCACACGACCCTGTTCGGCCAGGCTGCCCGGCAGATCTTCTTCATCATCACCAGCGTCTACGGCTGGTGGCGCTGGAACCAGGTCCGCCGGGTCAACCACGCGGAGGGCAAGGACCGTCCCGTCCTCACCCCGCGCTGGGCGACCCCTCGCGAGCGTCTGGCCTACGTCGGCTTCTGGGTCGCGGCCGTCGTCGTCCTGCAGTGGGTCTTCGCCGTGGTGGGCGCCGGTTGGCCCGCCCCGCGCTGGTACTACTGGTGCGACGCCTGGATCTTCGTCGGGTCGATCGTCGCGACCTTCGCGATGGCCCGCGGCTGGAACGACTTCTGGCTGGCCTGGATCGCGGTCGACCTCGTCGGTGTGCCTCTTCTGGTCCAGTCGAAGTTCTACCCGTCTGCGGTGCTCTACGTCGTCTATGCCGGACTGGTCATCTACGGGTTCTTCGTGTGGCTCAAGGCATCGCGCACCGAGCGGGCGCCGGAGCCTCAACGTGAGGAGGTGCTCGCGTGATGGCGCTGGCCACGGTCGAACAGGCTCTGGAGGCCTTGCGAGACGGTCGACCGGTGCTGGTCACCGACAGCGAGGACCGCGAGAACGAAGGCGACGTCATCCTCGCCGCGCAGACGCTCACCGACGAGTGGATGGCCTGGACCATCCGGCATACGAGCGGGTACATCTGCGCGCCGATGACGTCGTCGACGGCGGACCGGCTCGGGCTGCCCCTGATGGTGACCGAGAACCGCGACCCGCTCCGGACCGCCTACACGGTGACCGTCGACGCGGCGGCGGGGGTGACCACGGGGATCAGCGCCGCCGACCGGGCGCTGACCATCCGGCTGCTCGCTGACCCGGCCGCCACCGCCGACTCGTTCGTGCGCCCCGGTCACGTGGTTCCGTTGCGCGCCAAGGTCGGTGGCGTCCTCGAGCGCCCCGGCCACACCGAGGCCGGCGTCGACCTGTGCCGGATCGCAGGCCTGGCTCCGGTGGCGGCGATCGGTGAGCTCGTCAACGACGACGGCACGATGATGCGTCTGCCCCAGGTCCTCGCGACGGGGGCCGAGCACGACCTGCCGGTCGTCACGATCGCCCAGCTCATCGCGTGGCGGCAGCGGCACGACCGCGTGGAGCGACTGGCCGAGACGACTCTGCCGACGCGTCACGGCGAGTTCGCCGCCCTGGCGTTCCGTGACCGGCTCACGGGCGACGAGCATGTCGCGCTGGTCAGCCCGGCGGGCCTCGGCGGCTCGGTGCCCCTGGTGCGGCTGCACTCCGAGTGCCTCACAGGCGACGCGTTCGGCTCGCAGCGGTGTGACTGCGGCCCGCAGCTGCAGCGCTCGATGGAGCGCATCGGCGCCGAGGGCGGGGTCCTGGTCTACCTGCGCGGCCACGAGGGCCGTGGGGTCGGTCTGGTCTCCAAGCTGCAGGCCTACGCGCTGCAGGACCAGGGTTTCGACACCGTCGACGCCCAGCTCGAGCTCGACCTGCCGGTGGATGCCCGTGAGTATGCCGCCGGTGCGGCGATCCTCACCGATCTCGGCGTCGGCGCGGTGCGGCTGCTGACGAACAACCCGGCGAAGGTCGAGGCGCTGCGCGGTCACGGCGTCGAGGTGGCCGCCGTGGAGCGGATCTCCGTCGCGGCCACGGCGGCGAACCGCGGCTACCTGCGCACCAAACGCGACCGGATGGGCCACGACCTGCTCGTGGACGCACTCGACAACGGAGAGACCGCATGAGCGGACACGGTGCCCCGGTCGTCCACGCGGACGGCAGCGGGCTGAGAGTGGCGGTGGTCGCCGCCTCGTGGCACACCGAGGTGATGGACGGCCTGGTCGCCGGAGCCGAGCGCGCGCTCGCCGAGGCCGGCGTGCAGGACGCGCTGGTGGTCCGGGTCCCGGGCACGGTCGAGCTCACGGTGGCCTGCGCTCGTCTCGCCCCGGCATACGACGCGCTGGTCGCTCTCGGGGTCGTCATCCGCGGCGGCACGCCGCACTTCGACTACGTCTGTTCCGGCGTCACCCACGGGCTGACCCAGGTGAGCGTGGTGACCGGTATCCCGATCGGGTTCGGCGTGCTCACGTGTGACGACGACGCCCAGGCGCTGGACCGGGCCGGTCTGCCTGGATCGAGCGAGGACAAGGGCTACGAGGCTGCGATGGCCGCAGTGGCCACGGCGGTCACGGTGGGGCGGCTGGCTCCCCGTAGGCTTGGCGCGTGAAGACTTTCGAGGATCTCTACGCCGAGCTGGCCGAGAAGGCCGTGAGCCGCCCGGAGGGTTCGGGCACCGTGCGCGCGCTCGACGCCGGCGTGCATGCGATCGGCAAGAAGATCGTCGAGGAGGCGGCCGAGGTGTGGATGGCCGCCGAGCACGAAGGCAAGGACCGGGCCGCCGAGGAGATCAGCCAGCTGCTCTACCACCTGCAGGTGCTGATGGTGGCCTCCGACATCTCGCTCGACGACGTCTACGCCCACCTCTAGAGAGTCACCATGCTGCGAATCGCCGTCCCCAACAAGGGCTCCCTGTCCGAGCCGGCCGTCGACATGCTCCGCGAGTCCGGCTACCGCGTGCGCCGTGACGCCAAGGAGCTCGTCGTCAGCGACGTCGACAACGAGGTGGAGTTCTTCTACCTGCGGCCGCGCGACATCGCCGTCTACGTCGGATCCGGCACGGTGGACTGCGGCATCACCGGTCGCGACCTGCTGCTCGACTCGGGCAGCGCGGCGATCGAGGTGATGACCCTGGGGTTCGGTGGCTCCACCTTCCGCTATGCCGCGAAGCCGGGCACCTGTGCAAGCGTCGAGCAGATCGCGGGGCACCGCGTGGCCACGAGCTATCCCGGTCTGGTCGAGAAGCACCTGGCCGAGCACGGGGTCGGTGCCCAGGTCGTGCGGCTCGACGGCGCCGTCGAGACGGCGATCACCTTGGGGGTGGCCGACGTCATCGCCGATGTCGTCGAGACCGGCACGACGCTGCGCAACCAGGGCCTCGAGGTCTTCGGCGACCCCATCCTGCGCAGCGAGGCGGTGCTCATCCGCCGGGAGGGCTCGCACGAGACGGCCGCCGTCGAGGTTCTGCGCCGTCGGCTGACCGGAGTGATCACCGCGCGTCACTACGTCATGCTCGACTACGACGTGCCGGTGGACCTCGTCGAGCAGGCCTGCGCTGTCACGCCTGGGCTCGAGTCGCCCACCGTCTCCCAGCTCCAGAACAAGGACTGGGCTGCGGTCCGGGCCATGGTGCCGCGAGCCCGCACCAACGCCATCATGGACGAGCTCTACGACCTCGGCGCGCGCGCGATCCTGGTCACCGACATCGCCGCGTGCCGGCTCTGACCTCGATGCGCCAAGGCGAGCATCCGACCGACGAGCAGGAGGCGTTCGCCCCTTTCCGACCACGTCGTGGACGGTCGGTGGCGCTGGTCTCCGCCGTGCTGTCGGTCGTGGTGTTCGTCGCCATCGCACTCTTCCTGCCGGGACCTGCCGACGGTGGGAACTGGCAGATCGGTGACCGTCTCTTCTTCGCGGCGCTGGGTGTGGCCATGGCGCTGCTCCTGTGGCGCTACGCCTCGATTCAGGCGACCCCCACGCGGGAGGTGCTCACGGTCCGCAACCTGTTCACGACGCGGGTGGTCTCCTGGCGCTCGATCGTCGATGTCCGGTTCGCCGGGGGCGACCCGTGGGTGAGCCTCGAGCTCGAGGACACCGATGTGCTGGCCCTCATGGCGATCCAGAAGGCCGACGGTGCGTTCGCCCGGGCCGAGGCCCGTCGCCTCGTCGCGCTCGTGCAGGCGCTCGGCCCCTCCGCGACCAGCCCGGGCGTCACCCTCGACTGAGTCGGCGAGCCGGGCTCGTGGAGGGGGTGGTCAGTCGATCTTGGGCAGTCCGGGGCGCATCAGGGCGCACAGACCGAGCTGCACGACCATCAGCAGTGAGAGGGTCATCCAGACCGTCGTGAAGCCACCGGTCGCGTCCCGCACCGCGCCCAGGGTGGCCGGCCCGAACGACGCCAGCGTGTAGCTGACGAAGAAGGCCATGCCCGCCAGGCGGGCGCTGGCCGAGGGCGTGCGGGCGTAGTCGACCATCAGCACCAGCCCGAGCGCGAACGAGGCTCCTTGTCCGAGGCCCAGCACGACGACCCACCCCCAGGGTGCGGACGTCGGCGCCAGCCACAGTCCGACCTGGCCGGCCAGGCCCAGCACGGAGGCCCCGAGGAGCAGGAGCCGGTGGTCGCTGATCCGGTCGGTCAGCGCGGGCCCGAGGAGGCCGGAGACGAGCTGGGCGGCGGTGAAGGCAGAGAGGAGGTATCCCGCGTGGGTCGGGTCCCAGCCGCGGGCGGTGTAGGACGGCGCCAGCCACGCCAGCGAGGAGTAGAACTCCACGGACTGCACCGCCAGGTAGGCCGCCACCAGCCAGGCGGTGAGGTGACGCCAAGGTAGGCGGGTCGGCGCGACGACCGTGGGGTTGGCGGCCCGGTGGCGCCGATGCCCGGAGACCACAGGAAGCCAGGCCACCGCGCCCACGAGGGCCAGCACCGCCCACGAGCCCAGCGAGGCCTGCCAGGACCCCAGCCAGCCCTGGAGCGGGACGGACAGGGCCGACGAGGCGCCGGCGCCGCTCATCATCGCCAGCATGTAGAGGCCCGTGACGAGCCCGGACCGCTCGGGCGGGAAGAGCTCCTTGACCAGGCCTGGCAGCAGCGTGCCACCCAGGGCGATGCCCACTCCCGCGACGAAGGTCCCGGCATACAGGGGCCACACCTCGCCGCCCAGGAACCGCAGCCCCAGGCCCACCACCACGCAGCCGATGGCCACCTCGACGGACGCCGCCGCACCGAGCCGGGCCGCGACGCGCTGCGCGCCTGGAGCGAACAACCCCATGCAGAGGACGGGAAGGGTGGTCAGGGCACCGAGGGCGGTGTTGGACAGGCCGAGGTCGGCCGCGATCGTCTGGGTCAACGGCGGCACGCTGGCCATGGCCGTGCGCAGGTTCGCGGACACCGCGACGAGGGCGACGCACAGGAACCAGACCGGGGGCAGGTGAGGGCGCTGGGGAGTCATCGTCCCCGAGTCTCTCAGGCTGGGGCGGTGCCGGTCGTCGGTGGTGGGTCAGTACGGCTCGTCGGTGGTGTCGACGACCAGGTGGGCGCGCGCCCGGGTGCCGTCGGCGTCATAGAGGCTGCGCTCGTGTCGGGCCCAGCGCTGCCAGTGGTCGGCGTACTCGGGGTCGCGGGCGATGCCCCGGGCGTACCGCACCGCCTCGTCCGCCTCGACCCAGGCCAGCACCGAGGCCGAAGCGCCCGCGGGCAGGGCTCCCGCACCGCAGCCTTCGAGCACGACGACGTCGGAGACGGGGAGCTGCACCCACTCGGCATACGCCCCCGCAGCCCAGTCCCAGCGGCGGTAACGGGCGGCCCGGCCCGCTGTCAGCGGTTCGACGACCCACTCCTGGGCGCGCAGAGTGCCCTCCTGGAGCCCGTCCCACCCGGGATAGAGGTCGTCCATGTGCACGGTCGGGGCATCGAACGCCGCCGCCACCCGGGCCGCCAGGCAGGTCTTGCCGGCCCCGCTCGGTCCGTCGATGGCGACCAGGCGGGTGCGGCCGCAACGGGGTGCGCTGGCCTCCACGAGGGCGACCAGGGCAGGGACGTGGTCGGCCGGCATGCGCTCCACCCTAGGTGGATACGATCCCCTCGTGAGCCTGGCTACCCGCGTGATCCCGTGTCTGGACGTCGATGCCGGCCGGGTCGTCAAGGGCGTCAACTTCGCGAACCTGCGCGACGCCGGTGACCCGGTGGAGCTGGCCAAGGCGTACGGCGACCAGGGCGCCGACGAGCTCACGTTCCTGGACGTCACGGCCAGCAGCAGCAACCGCCAGACGACCTACGACGTCGTGCGGCGCACCGCGGAGCAGGTGTTCATCCCGCTCACCGTGGGGGGCGGCGTGCGCTCTGCCGACGACGTCGACCTGCTGCTGCGAGCGGGCGCCGACAAGGTGGGCGTCAACACCGCCGCCATCGCTCGGCCTGAGCTCATCAGCGAGATCGCCGACCGCTTCGGGTCCCAGGTCCTGGTCCTGTCGGCGGACGTGCGGCGGCGGCGTGACCCGTCGGGTGAGCTGGTGGGCGGGTTCGAGGTGACGACGCATGGTGGTCGCACCGGCACGGGCCTGGATGCCGTGGAGTGGTGTGCGCGGGCCGCCGAGCTGGGTGCGGGCGAGATCCTGCTCAACTCGATGGACGCCGACGGCACCAAGGACGGATTCGACCTCGAGCTCATCGCCCTGGTGCGCCGCGAGGTGCACGTGCCGCTGATCGCCAGTGGGGGCGCGGGCCGGGTCGAGCACTTCACGCCGGCAGTACGGGCGGGCGCGGATGCGGTGCTCGCGGCGAGCGTGTTCCACTTCGGCGACCTCAGCATCGGTCAGGTCAAGGACGCGCTGCGCGCCGACGGCATCACCGTACGCTGAGGCGCCGGTCGCCCTTTGCCGGTCGCGCCCGTCAGCCCAGCCCCGTCGGGGCGGCCCAGAGGGCCTGTACGGCCGCGTGGTCGCCCACCTCCTCGAGCTCGGCCACGCGTCGACGGCCGTATGCCGCGAGGAGCAGCTCCGCTGGTGCGCCCCGCAGGACCACCGCGTCGCCATCGGTGGCGCGCGCCTGCAGGCGCTGCCCCTGTGGGGTCTCCAGGACGACGCCGACCGGGCTGCGCCGGAACATCAGTCTGGCGCTGCGGGTCAGGGCCTTCCACACGGCAGCCGTCTCGCGCGTGGACAGCTCGCGGCGGGGTCCGGGCGTCTCGTCGCCGCGCAGGACGTCCTCGTGGTGCACGAAGAGCTCGACGAAGTTCACCGTGTCGTCGACGGACGGCACCCGCGCGGGCGACCATACGGGCGGGCCGGAGCGCACCAGGTCGACGAGCTCGGGCCACGGCTTGGCGGCATACTCCCGCATGCCTCGCTCGGTACGGGCGGCGAGCGCGGGCAGCCAGATGCCGGGCGCGAGGTCGGGCCGCCGCTCGCGCAGCACGAGGTGGGCGGCGAGGTCCGCGGCGCTCCACGGGGAGCACAGGGTGGGCGCCTGGGGACCCACGTCGGCGAAGGTGGCACAGAGGGCGTCGCGCTCGATCCGAGCGAGGTGGGTCATGAGCCCATCATGCCGTCCGCGTGAGAGGGTTGGACCTCCCGCCCACACGCTCGTCCCGGAGGTCAGCTGTGTCTGTCGACGCCGGTCCCTCGCTACGGCGCAGTCTGCGGATCGTCGGCGTGGGGGTGCGGCGCGAGCCGCGGTCGTTCGCGCTGGCCGTGGCGGGCAGCACCGTCTACGGCGTGATGACCGTGCTGACGGCCTGGGCCATCGGCCGCGTCACCCGCGAGGAGATCCAGCCGGCCGTGGCCGCCGGCCATGCGACGACCGCACAGCTGATGGCCATCTTCGGCTGGGTGGCCGGCGTCGTGGTCGCCAACGTCGTCGGTGTCGTGATCCGCCGGATCGCGGCCGGCTTCACCATGTTCAACGTCGCCGCGGGCTTCCGGCGTGAGGTCACCCGCCAGTACCTGCGGCTCCCACTGTCCTGGCACCACCGCCACCCCTCCGGGCAGCTGCTGTCCAACGCCAACGCCGATGTGGAGGCGACTTGGAACGTGTTCGCCCCGCTCCCCATGGCCATCGGCGTCGTCGTGATGCTCGTCGCCGGCGTGGTCGAGATGGTCCTCGTCGCGCCGGCCATGGCGGTCATCGGCCTCACCGTGTTTCCCGCCCTGTTCGTCGCGAACCTGGTGTTCCAGCGGGCCATGTCGCCCAAGGTGTCTCGGGCCCAGCAGCTGCGCGCAGAGGTCAGCGAGGTCGCCCACGAGAGCTTCGAGGCCGCGCTGGTCGTCAAGGCGATGGGCCGCGAGGAGCAGGAGGCGGCCCGCTTCGAGGAGGTCGCGAGGCGGCTGCAGGTGGCGAACGTCGACGTCGGCCGGACCCGCGGCACCTTCGACCCCGTCATCGAGGCCATACCGACTCTCGGCACCCTGGCCGTGCTGGCGGTCGGCGCCGAGCAGGTGGCCTCCGGAGCGCTGACCCCCGCGGCGGTGGTGCAGGTGGCCTATCTCATCTCGGTGCTCGCGTTCCCTGTGCGTGCCCTGGGCTGGGTGCTCGGTGAGCTGCCCCGGACGGTCGTCGGCTGGGACCGCGTCGACGCGGTGCTCCAGGCTCGAGGCGAGCTGCCCTTCGGGACGGCTAGCGTGCCGAGGCGCGACGCCTCCGCCATGCGGCTCGACTCCGTCGACTATGCCTACGAGGTGATGGACGAGCACGGGCGGCTCTCGCCGTTCCCGGCCCTGCACGGCGTCACCATCGACGTCCCCGCAGGATGGACCACGGCCTTGGTGGGGCCGACCGGTTCGGGCAAGTCCACCCTGACCAACCTGACCCTGCGGCTGGTCGACCCGACCAGCGGTGTGGTGACCCTCGACGGCCTCGACCTGCGCGAGGTGGCCAAGGGCGGCGTGAGCGCGGCAGCCACGTTGGTCCCGCAGCAGACCTTCCTGTTCGACGACACCGTGCGCGGCAACATCACCCTGGGGGCCGACTTCGGCGACGACCAGGTGTGGTGGGCGCTCGAGGTGGCCCAGGCGGCGGGGTTCGTGCGCGAGCTCCCGGCCGGTCTGGACACCAGGGTGGGGGAGCGGGGCGCCTCTCTCTCCGGTGGCCAGCGACAGCGGGTCGCGTTGGCCAGAGCCATCATCCGGCGCCCCCAGCTCTTGGTGCTCGACGACGCCACGAGCGCGGTGGACCCCGCGGTCGAGCTGCAGATCCTCGGTGCGTTGCGCGAGTCGAGCACCGAGACGACCGTGCTGGTCGTCGCCTACCGGATGTCCACCATCACTCTGGCCGACGACATCGTCTACGTGGAGCTGGGCCGCGTCCTCGACCACGGCACCCATGCGGAGCTGTTGGCCCGGTGCGAGGGCTATGAGCATCTCGTCACGGCATACGCCAGAGAGGCCGCGGAGCGGGCCGCCGTGGCTGCGGACGAGCAGGGGGCGAGCGTATGAGCACCACCGTGGAGGCGACGTCGAGCCTGGGCACGTGGGCGACCCTGCGCCGGGGGTTCGAGCTGTCCCCGGAGCTGCGCCGAGGGCTGGGCGTGACACTCGCCCTGGCGGCGGTGACGACGGTCGGTCGCGTCGTCGTCCCGCTGGTGGTGCAGCAGACGACGGACCACGGCCTGCTCGGCAAACAGGGGCCCGACCCGGCGCTGGTGTGGCGCTACGTCGGCCTCGCGGTCATCGCCGTGCTGGTGACCGCGACGACCGCGTATGCCGTGAACGTGCGGCTCTTCCGCGCGTCCGAGGCGGGCTTGGCGACGTTGCGGCTCAAGGGCTTCCGCCACATCCACGACCTGTCGATGCTCACCCAGAACACCGAGCGGCGCGGGTCGATGGTCGGCCGGGTCACCTCGGACGTCGACACCATCAGCCAGTTCGTGCAGTCCGGTGGCATCACGCTGATCCTGAGCCTCGGGCAGATCGCGGTGGCGAGTGGGCTGATGCTCTACTACAGCCCGCTGCTCACCGCGGTCGTCTGGCTCTGCTTCGTGCCCGTGCTGTTCGTCGTCCGGCGATTCCAAGCCATCGTGGGCCGCGCCTACACGGCCGTGCGACAACGCGTCGGCGACCTGCTCGCCGCGGTCTCCGAGGCCGTGGTCGGCGCCGCGACGATCCGCGCGTACGGCGTGGAGGAGCGCACCGGGGAGCGGATCGACGAGGCCATCGAGGCGCATCGGCGCGCGGCCATCGGCGCGCAGGTGCGGTCCGTCGTGGCGTTCTCGTCGGGCCAGCTGGTCGCGGGCCTGACGCTGGCGGTGGTGCTCGTGGTCGGCACGGTGCAGGCGGCCGGCGGTCATCTCACCATCGGCGAGCTGCTCGCCTTCACCTTCCTGGTCAACCTGTTCACCCAGCCGGTGCAGCAGGCCACCGAGATCCTCAACGACCTCCAGAACGCCGTGGCGGGGTGGCGTCGCGTCATCGGCGTCATCGACACCCCGGCCGACGTCGCCGACCCCGGCGACGCCGGCACGGTGCTGCCTCGCGGGCCGATCACGGTCGACTTCGACGGGGTGTCGTTCGCGTATCCCGGAGCCGGGACCGTGCTCCACGACGTCACGCTGTCCATCGCCCCCCGCTCGCGCATCGCCATCGTCGGCGAGACCGGCTCCGGCAAGTCGACGATGGCCAAGCTCCTGACGCGGCTGATGGACCCCACGGAGGGAATGGTCCGCATCGACGGGGTGGACCTGCGCCAGGTGCGGTTCTCCTCGTTGCGCGAGCGGGTGGTGATGGTCCCCCAGGAGGGCTTCCTGTTCGACGCGACGCTGCTCGAGAACGTCCGGTTCGGCAGGCCCAGCGCGACCGAGGAGGACGTCCAGCTGGCGCTGACCGAGCTGGGCCTGGACGCCTGGCTGGCCGGGCTGCCAGGGGGCCTGGCGACCGAGGTGGGTCAGCGTGGCGAGTCGCTGTCGGCGGGCGAGCGGCAGCTCGTGGCCCTGGCCCGCGCCTACCTCGCCGACCCCGACCTGCTCGTGCTCGACGAGGCCACGTCCGCGGTCGACCCCTCCACGGAGGTGCGCCTCCAGCGGGCCCTCGAGGGCCTGACGCGGGGTCGCACCTCGGTGGCCATCGCGCACCGCCTGTCCACGGCTGAGGCTGCGGACGAGGTGGTCGTCGTCGACCGGGGCCGGGTCGTCGAGCGTGGTCCCCATCGCCTCCTGGTCACCCAAGGCGGGGTGTATGCCGCGCTGCACGCTTCGTGGGCGGCGCAGCAACGCGGCTGAGGGGTTGGCAGAATGGGGGCCGTGACCTCACCGACTCCGCTGGACCCTGCGATCGCGGGCCGCCTCAAGCGAGACCCCGCCGGGCTGGTGGCGGCGATCGTGCAGCAGCACGACACCGGCGAGGTCCTGATGCTGGGGTGGATGGACGACGAGGCGCTGCGCCGGACTCTGGGCGAGGGCCGGGTGACGTTCTGGTCCCGCAGCCGAGGCGAGTACTGGCGCAAGGGCGACACCAGCGGCCACGTCCAGCTGGTCCGCTCGGTGGCCATCGACTGCGACGGCGACGCGCTGCTCGTCCGGGTCGACCAGGTGGGGGCCGCCTGCCACACCGGCGACCGCACCTGCTTCGACGCCGGCGACCTGGACGCGCAGGTGGGAGAGCCGTGAGCGACGTGGCTCCCGACTTGGCGTTCGGGTCGACCTGGCCGAGCCTCGAGACCTTCACGATCCTCGCCAAGGACCGCCGGCTCATCCCTGTCGTGCGCCGGCTCATGGCCGATGCCGAGACCCCGGTGGGTGTCTATCGCAAGCTGGCCAAGGACGCCCCCGGCACGTTCCTGCTGGAGTCTGCCGAGCACGGCGGTGTCTGGTCCCGCTACTCCATCGTCGGGGTGGCCAGTCACGCCACGCTGACCGAGCGCGACGGCGAGGCGCACTGGGTCGGCGAGCCGCCGGCGGGAGTGCCGACGAGCGGCGACCCGCTCGAGGCGCTCCGCCAGACCGTCGCGGCCCTCGCCACCGACCCGATCGACGGTCTCCCGCCGCTGACCGGTGGGATGGTCGGCGCGGTCACCTACGACGCCGTCCGTCGCTGGGAACGCGTGCCTGCGACCCTGCCCGACGAGCTCGGGCTGCCGGAGATCTCGATGATGCTGGCGACCGACCTGGCCGTGCTCGACCACTCCGACGGGTCGCTGCTGCTCGTGGCCAACGCCGTGAACTACGACGCCACCGACGAGCGGGTCGAGCAGGCCTGGGCCGACGCCATGGGCCGTCTGGACGCTATGACGCGTGACCTGGCCGTCCCCGCGCCGAGCACCGTCGCCACCGTGGATGCCGAGTCCTTCGACCGCGCCCGAGCCGATGTGCGCAGCAACTTCTCCCAGGCCGACTTCGAGGCGATGGTCGAGCAGGCCAAGGAGGACATCCGCGCCGGCGAGGTCTTCCAGGTCGTGCTGTCCCAGCGGTTCTCCACGCCCTGCCCGGCCGACTCGCTGGACGTCTACCGGGCCCTGCGGTCCTCCAACCCGAGCCCGTACATGTACCTCCTACGCCTCCCGGCAGCCGACGGCTCGACCTACGACGTCGTGGGCAGCTCGCCCGAGGCGCTCGTCAAAGTGACCGGGCGCAAGGCCATCACCCACCCGATCGCCGGGTCGCGACCGCGTGGCAAGTCCCCCGAGGACGACCAGCGGCTCGCCGAGGACCTGCTCGCCGACCCCAAGGAGCGTTCCGAGCACGTCATGCTCGTGGACCTCGGCCGCAACGACCTCCAGCGCGTATGCCGTGCCGGCACCGTGGACGTCGTGGAGCTCATGACCGTGCGGCGCTACTCCCACGTCATCCACCTGGAGTCGACGGTCGTGGGGGAGCTGCAGCCGGACCGCAGCGCCTATGACGTCCTCGCCGCCACGTTCCCGGCGGGCACCCTCTCCGGCGCCCCCAAGCCCCGGGCGCTGACCCTCATCGAGCACTACGAACCCAGCCGGCGAGGGGTCTACGGAGGCGTGGTGGGCTACCTGGACTTCCACGGCGACCTCGACATGGCCATCGCCATCCGCACCGCGGTGATCAAGGACGGGGTGGCCCACGTGCAGGCGGGCGCCGGCATCGTCGCCGACTCGGTCCCCACGGCCGAGTATGAGGAGACCGTCAACAAGGCTGCCGCAGCCCTGCGAGCGGTCGCCACAGCCGGCGCCCTGAGGACCGTCCGATGAGCCGGCTGCGGGTGACCTCCAAGGCTATGGTCATCGTGCTCGCCGTCGGCGGGGCCCTGCTCGTGCTCGTGAGCGGCTCGCGCGAGTGGGTCCACGGGTCGGTGCAGGACCCCCTCGGCGCCAGCCAGATCACCGGGACCGGCACCGAGGTGGCCTCTGGCCTGGCTGCGTTGGCCCTGGTGGGCGCTGCCGCCGCCCTCGCCAGTGCCACGTCGGGGCGGGTCGTGCGGCGAGTCGCCCTGGTCGTGCTTGCCCTCGCCGCGGTCGGGCTGGGGGTGCTGTCCGGTCGGGTGCTCCATGACCCGTCGGGAGTCATGGGCTCGGTGGCCGCCCGCGCGATGGGCCGCACCGGCTCGGTGCAGACGCACGTGACGACGACGGCCTGGCCGTGGGTGTGCCTCGTGGCTGGCCTGCTCCTGCTGGTGGCAGCGATCGGCGGCTGGGTGGGAGCCTCATCGTGGCGCGGCCTGGGGGCGCGCTACGAGGCGCAGGGGACGGCCACCGGAGCGCGCGGCCAGCGGGTCGCCAGCGACTGGGACCGCCTCGACGCAGGCGACGACCCCACGGCGCCGGAGCCCCGCGACCTGACACAATGAACCTGATACCGCCGATGCCCTCGTCGACACCCCACCCACAGGAGCAGCAGCTCATGTCAGAGCACGAGATCCACGAAGACCACGGCCACAGCGTCGCCGCCTGGACGGCCGTCGTCATCATCCTGGTCGGCTCCGCCGTGGCCTCCTTGGCCGTGGTCCTGGCCAGCGTCCCGCTTTTCGTCGTGGGCATCGTCATCTGCGTCATCGGTGCGGTCGCAGGCAAGCTGCTCGGCATGGCCGGCTATGGCGCCAAGACGGTCAGCGGTGTGGACACCCCCGAGAGCACCAAGCCGGAGATGGGCGTCAAGTGAGCTGAGCCGGTGTCCGGCTGGACACCTCGCGTCCAGCTCGTGACCCGGCCCCGGTGACCTCAGGTCCGCTGGTTAGCCTGTCTGCATGCCCACCGTGCTCGACGACATCGTTGCCGGCGTCCGCGCCGACCTCGCGGACGCCGAGGCGGCCGTCCCGCGGGCCCGTGTCGAGCAGCTCGCGGCCGAGGCCCCTGCGGCCCTCGACGCCGAGGCGGTCCTGCGCCGGCCGGGGCTGTCTTTGATCGCCGAGGTCAAGCGGGCCAGCCCCAGCAAGGGCGCGTTGGCCGACATCGCCGACCCTGCCGCGCTGGCATCCGCATACGAAGCCGCCGGGGCCTCGGCGGTGAGTGTGCTCACCGAGCGTCGCCGGTTCAAGGGCTCCCTCGACGATCTCGATGCCGTGCGCAAGTCGGTGCGGATTCCAGTGCTGCGCAAGGACTTCATGGTCGCGGACTACCAGCTGTTCGAGGCGCGGGCCCACGGTGCCGACCTCATCCTGCTCATCGTGGCCGCGCTCACCCAGGCCGATCTCGTCCGGATGCAGGCACTCGCTCGTGACCTCGGTATGACGGCGCTCGTCGAGGTGCACGACGAGGACGAGACCGCGCGGGCCATCGATGCGGGGGCCACCGTCATCGGCGTCAACGCCCGTAACCTCAAGACGCTGACGGTCGACCCCGACACGTTCGGCCGGCTGGCCCCGCTGATCCCGGACACGTGCGTGCGGGTGGCGGAGTCGGGCGTGGCCGGCCCGGCCGACGCCGTTCGGTATGCCGCGGAGGGCGCCGGAGCCGTCCTCGTCGGCGAGGCCCTCGTCCGCGACGGCGACCCGCGCCGAGCGGCACACGACCTGGTTGCGGCAGGAGCACAGCGATGAACGAGACTGCCGTGACGACGGGCATGACCCCCGAGCCGCTGAGCCGGCTGGGCCGGTTCGGTGAGTTCGGTGGGCGCTATGTGCCTGAGGCGTTGATCCCCGCCCTGGAGGAGCTGGACGAGGCCCGCCGCAAGGCGATGGTCGACCCCGAGTTCCTCGGCGAGCTGGACCGCCTCCACCGCACCTATACCGGGCGTCCGAGCATCATCACCGAGGTGCCGCGGTTCGCCGAGCACGCCGGGCGGGCGCGCATCATCCTCAAGCGCGAGGACCTGAACCACACCGGCTCCCACAAGATCAACAACGTCCTGGCCCAGGCGCTGCTGACCAAGCGCATGGGCAAGACCCGCGTCATCGCCGAGACCGGCGCGGGCCAGCACGGCGTCGCCACGGCGACCGCTGCAGCCCTCATGGGCCTGGAGTGCGTCATCTACATGGGCAAGGTCGACACAGAGCGCCAGGCGCTCAACGTCGCGCGCATGCGAATGCTCGGCGCCACCGTGGTGGCCGTCCCGACGGGCAGCGCCACCCTCAAGGACGCCATCAACGACGCGCTGCGCGACTGGGTCACCAATGTGGGCAACACCCACTACATCCTCGGCACGGTCACCGGCCCGCACCCGTTCCCCGAGATGGTGCGCGACTTCCACCGCATCATCGGCGTGGAGGCGCGTGGGCAGGTCCTCGACGTCGTCGGCCGGCTGCCCGACGCCGTCATCGCCTGTGTGGGCGGCGGGTCCAACGCGATGGGCATCTTCCACCGCTTCATCGACGACGCCGCAGTGCGCCTCATCGGCATCGAGGCCGGCGGCACCGGAGTCGAGTCGGGCCGGCACGCCGCCCGCTTCGCCGCCAGCTCGCCGGGCGTCCTGCACGGCACGTTCAGCTACCTCATGCAGGACGACGACGGCCAGACCCTCGAGTCCCACAGCATCTCGGCCGGCTTGGACTACCCCAGCGTCGGTCCCGAGCACGCCTACCTGCGCGACACGGGCCGGGCCGAGTACCGCTACGCCACAGACGAGCAGGCCATGCACGCGTTCGAGCTGCTGTGCCGCACCGAGGGCATCATCCCGGCCCTGGAGTCCGCTCACGCGCTCGCCGGGGCGATCGAGGTCGGTCGCGAGCTGGGCCCGGAGGCCCTGCTGCTGGTCAACCTGTCGGGCCGGGGCGACAAGGACATGCACACGGCCGCCGAGTACTTCGGTCTCATCGACGACAGGGACGGTGTCCAGTGAGCATCGGCGTCTCCGAGGTGCTGCGGCGCTGCCACGACGAGGACCGGGCCGCGTTGGTCGGCTATCTGCCGGTCGGGTTCCCCTCCGTCGAGGGTTCGGTCGAGGCGATGGTGACCATGGTCAAGGCCGGCGTCGACATCGTCGAGGTGGGTGTGCCCTACAGCGACCCGCTCATGGACGGCCCGGTGATCGCGTATGCCGCGGACCAGGCCCTCAAGCGGGGCGTGCGGGTGGGCGACGTCTTCACCGCGACCCGAGCCGTGCGCGACGCCGGCGCGCCTCCGTTGGTGATGAGCTACTGGAACCTCATCCTGCGCCACGGGCCCGGCGAGTTCGCCCGCGACCTGGCTGCGGCGGGTGGTGCTGGCATCATCACTCCCGACCTGGTCCCCGACGAGGCCGGTCCCTGGATCCGGGCCAGCGACGAGACGGGCCTGGACCGCATCTTCCTCGTCGCGCCGAGCTCGACCCCCGAGCGCCTCGCCTTCGTGACCCGCCAGTGCCGTGGCTTCGTCTATGCCGTGTCGCACATGGGCGTGACCGGAGCACGGACCTCGATGGGCGATGCCGCCGAGGTGATCGTGCGCCGCACGCGCGAGGTCACCGACCTGCCGGTGTGCGTGGGCCTGGGCGTCTCCAACGGCGACCAGGCGGCGGAGGTCGGCGCCTACGCGGACGGCGTGATCGTGGGCTCGGCCCTCGTGCGCTGTCTCACCGAGGCAGGAGACCTGGAGTCGGGTCTGAAGGCCCTGCGCGGCCTCGTCGAGGAGCTGGCTGACGGCGTGCGTCGGGGGCGCTGACCGGTGCCCGACCTGCGCAGCTCTCGCCTGCTCGACGTGACCGGCCTGCTGGCCCGTCTCGTCCTGGGGGTGGTGGTGCTCGTAGCGGGCGCGCTCAAGGTGGGCCACCCCGAGACCTCGGCCCGGTCGGTCCGGGCCTACCAGCTTCTGCCCTTCGACGTCGCCGGCTATGTCGGCTACGCGCTGCCGGTCCTCGAGATCGCTGTCGGCGTCCTGCTGGTGCTGGGGCTGTTCACCCGGGTCAACGCGATCATCGGGGGCCTGCTCATGGCCGCGTTCGTCGTGGGCATCTCCTCTGCCTGGGCCCGTGGGCTGTCCATCGACTGCGGCTGCTTCGGCCATGGGGGAACCATCGCCGCCTCCCAGACCCAGTACCCCCAGGAGATCGCCCGGGATCTCGGGCTGATCGTCTGCGCCGCCTGGTTGGCGGTCCGCCCGCACACGGCATACGGCCTCGACCGCATGCTCTTCCCGGGAGCCGCCCCGTCCCTGACCGCCGACGAAGGAACCACCGCATGAGCAACGCCGACGCCCGCCGGAGCAAGATCGAGGCGGCCGCCCCACGCGGTGGCGGCCCGAACCGCGTGGTGGTCGCCACCGTCGTCGTCGTGTTGGTCCTGGCTGCGGTCGTCACGGCCGTGATCCTCGGAGCCCGCGGCAAGGGCCAGGCGGACTCTGCAGGTGGGTCGGCGCTGCCCAAGAACGTCGCGGCGATCGGGGCCGGCATCGTGGTCAACCCGGGCGCACCCTCGACGGTGCCGACCATGGACCTCTACGAGGACTTCCAGTGCCCCATCTGCGGCCGGTTCGAGCAGCTCTACGGCACCCGGGTCACCCAGCTCGCCGCCCAGAACCGCGTCAAGCTGGTCGTCCACATGCTCAGCTTCCTGGACGACAACCTGCGCAACGACAGCTCCAACCGGGCGGCGAACGCAGCCGCCTGTGCGGCTGACGCAGGTCGGTTCTTCCCCTACCACGCCGCGGTCTTCGCGGGGCAGCCGACACAGGAGGGGGCGGGTTACACCGACGCCCAGCTGGCCGGCTTCGCGCAGACCGCCGGCATCACTGGCCCGGCGCTGCGGACCTGGCAGTCCTGCTACTCCGCCAAGAGGCACAACCAGTACGTGGTGTCGGTGCAGAACCAGGCCGACAAGGACCACGTCAACGGCACGCCCACGATCAGGCTCAACGGCAAGGACGTGCCCCTCTCCTCGCTCACGAACGCCCAGTCCCTCGACGACGCCGTCAAGGCAGCGCAGCGGTGATCCTGTCCCTGCCCGCCTCGATCCCGAGCCCCACCACCGGGGTCTGGCATCTCGGCCCCTTCCCGATCCGCGCCTATGCCCTGTGCATCCTGGCCGGCATCGTGGTCGCCGTCTGGATGACCGGCCGCAGGCTGGTCGACCGCGGTCACCGGCGCGAGCTGGCCATCGACATCTCGGCCTGGGCGGTCCCGTTCGGCATCGTGGGCGGACGGCTCTACCACGTCATCACCACGCCGCAGCCCTACTTCGGCGTCGGCGGCCACCCCATCCGCGCGCTCTACATCTGGCAGGGCGGTCTCGGCATCTGGGGCGCGGTGGCCCTCGGCGCCCTCGGCGCCTGGATCGGCGCCCGACGCCAGGGCGTGCCCTTCCTCGACTTCGTCGACGCTGCGGCTCCGGGCGTCGCCGTGGCGCAGGCGCTGGGCCGGTGGGGCAACTGGTTCAACAACGAGCTCTACGGGCGCCCGACCTCCGTTCCGTGGGGTCTGACCATCCACGAGTGGGACCAGTCGGCCGGCCGGGCCGTCCGCGACGCCGCCGGTCACCCCGTGGTGCTCGGCACCTTCCAGCCCACGTTCCTCTACGAGTCGGTGTGGTGCATGCTGCTCGCCCTGGGACTGGTCCTGGCCGACCGCAGGCTCGCCCTGCGCCGCGGGCAGGTCTTCGGGCTCTACGTGGCGGGCTACCCGTTGGGCCGGGTCGTCTTCGAGCTGATGCGCAGTGACGAGGCGAACCACATCCTCGGGCTGCGCGTGAACGTCTGGACCAGCATCCTGGTGTTCCTGTTCGGCGTCTTCCTGGTCTGGTGGGCGCGACGCCGTGAGCCGGCGGTCGCCGCATCCCGGCTATCTCAACATCCGGAATGAGCCGGCTCACATAGCGGGACGAGAGTGGCAAGGGCTATTCTGCGTGCAGCCGTGGCCAAGGCCGTCCACGAGCATGACCGATGTGCCCTTCACGAGACCGGACCGCTGACGACTCAGCTCTCGGGTCAGAGGTCACAACGCTTTGACCCCACAAGGACGGTGACCCGAACGTGACTTTCGCGCGCTTCTCCGCCCAGCCCGCGGACACCGGGCTGTACCGCCGCGAGTTCGAGCACGACGCCTGCGGCGTCGCGCTGGTCGCCACGATGCGGGGGAGTGCCGGTCACGACATCGTCGACCACGCCCTGACGGCGCTGCGCAACCTGGAGCACCGCGGCGCCACGGGTGCCGACCCCCTCGTGGGCGACGGCGCCGGCATCCTGACGCAGGTCCCCGACGCCTTCCTGCGCGAAGCGGTGGACTTCGACCTCCCCGTCGCGGGCGCCTACGCCGTGGGCATCGCCTTCCTGCCGCAGGACGGCGATGAGCGCGCGACCGTGGTGCAGCGCATCGAGGCCATCGCCGCTGAGGAGGGGCTGCGCGTCCTCGGCTGGCGCGACGTGCCGGTGGCCGCCGAGCTGGTGGGCCAGACCGCCCGTGACTGTATGCCGTTCTTCCGGCAGCTCTTCGTCGCCGCCTCGGCGGGGCGCATGGTGGGCCTCGGGCTCGACCGGCTGGCCTTCTGCCTGCGCAAGCGCGCCGAGCGCGAGACCGAGGTCTACTTCCCGTCGCTGTCGTGCCGCACCCTGGTCTACAAGGGCATGCTCACGACGGGCCAGCTCGAGCCGTTCTTCCCCGACCTGTCGGACCGTCGCTTCGAGACCCAGCTGGCGCTGGTGCACTCCCGGTTCTCCACCAACACCTTCCCGAGCTGGCCGCTGGCCCACCCCTACCGGCTCATCGCTCACAACGGCGAGATCAACACGGTCAAGGGCAACCGGAACTGGATGCGGGCTCGCGAGAGCCAGCTCGTCTCCGACCTCATCCCGGGCGACCTCGAGCGGCTGTTCCCCATCTGCACGCCCGAGGCGTCGGACTCGGCGTCCTTCGACGAGACCTTGGAGCTGCTGCACCTGGGCGGTCGCTCGCTGCCCCACGCGGTCCTCATGATGATCCCGGAGGCGTGGGAGAACCACGAGGAGATGGACGCCGAGCGCCGGGCCTTCTACGAGTTCCACTCGACGTTCATGGAGCCGTGGGACGGCCCCGCCTGTGTGACCTTCACCGACGGCTCCCTGATCGGGGCGGTCCTGGACCGCAACGGCCTGCGCCCCGGCCGCTACTCGGTCACCGACGACGGGCTCGTGGTGCTGGCGTCCGAGGCCGGAGTCCTCGACCTCGACCCGACCCGCGTGGTCCGCAAGGGACGGCTCCAGCCGGGCCGGATGTTCCTTGTCGACACCGAGCACGGCCGCATCGTCTCCGACGACGAGGTCAAGTCCTCGCTCGCCGCCCAGCAGCCGTACGAGGAGTGGCTGCACGCCGGCCTGATCCACCTCGAGGACCTGCCCGAGCGCGAGCACATCGTGCACACCGCTGCGTCCGTCGCGCGCCGACAGCAGACCTTCGGCTACACCCAGGAGGAGCTCAAGATCCTCCTGTCGCCGATGGCCAAGACCGGGGGGGAGGCGCTCGGGTCGATGGGCACCGACACGCCCATCGCCGTGCTGTCCGACCGTCCGCGGCTCATCTTCGACTACTTCACCCAGCTGTTCGCGCAGGTGACGAACCCGCCGCTGGACGCCATCCGCGAGGAGCTGGTGACGTCGCTCGGGACGGTCATCGGGCCCGAGGGCAACGCCCTGGCGGCGACCCCAGCGCACGCCCGCCAGGTGGTCCTGCCCTTCCCGGTCATCGACAACGACGAGCTCGCCAAGATCGTGCACGTCAACGCCGACGGCGACCTGCCCGGCTACGCGACCCACGTGGTGCGCGGCCTCTACGACGTCACCGGCGGCGCGCAGGCCATGCAGGCCCGGCTCGAGGAGATCTTCGCCGAGGTCTCACAGGCCATCGCCGAGGGCGCCCGGTTCGTCGTGCTGTCCGACCGCGACTCGGGTCGCGACTTCGCGCCGATCCCGTCGCTGCTGCTGACCTCGGCCGTCCACCACCACCTCATCCGCGAGAAGACCCGAACGCTGGTCGGCCTGCTCGTGGAGGCCGGTGACGTGCGCGAGGTTCACCACGTCGCGCTGCTCATCGGGTATGGCGCCGCAGCGGTCAACCCGTACCTCGCGATGGAGTCGGTGGAGGACCTCGTCCGCTCCGGGGCCATCGAGGGTGTCGACCCCGAGAAGGCTGTGAAGAACCTCATCAAGGCGCTCGGCAAGGGCGTCCTGAAGGTCATGTCCAAGATGGGCATCTCGACGGTGGCGTCGTACCGCGGCGCGCAGGTGTTCGAGGCCATCGGCCTGTCCCAGGAGCTGGTCGACCGCTACTTCACCGGCACCGTCTCCCAGCTGGGGGGCATCGGGCTCGACGTGATCGCGGCCGAGACCGCGGCCCGGCACGCCGCGGCATACCCGCCGGACGGGGTGCGCCTGCCGCATCGCAAGCTCACCGTCGGTGGCGAGTACCAGTGGCGCCGCGAGGGCGAGCCGCACCTCTTCGACCCCGACACCGTGTTCCGGCTGCAGCACTCGACGCGGCAGCGGCGCTACGACATCTTCAAGCAGTACACCCAGCGCGTCGACGAGCAGTCCGAACGGCTGATGACCCTGCGTGGGCTGTTCGAGCTCACGGGGTCGGCCGAGCGTCCGCCGGTGCCGATCGAGGAGGTCGAGCCGGTCAGCGCGATCGTCAAGCGCTTCAACACCGGCGCCATGTCCTACGGCTCGATCAGCCAGGAGGCCCACGAGACCCTGGCCATCGCGATGAACCGCCTCGGCGGCCGCTCCAACACCGGAGAGGGTGGCGAGGACGTCGAGCGGCTGCTCGACGACGAGCGCCGCTCCGTCATCAAGCAGGTCGCCTCGGGACGGTTCGGTGTCACGTCGCTCTACCTGACCAAGTCCGGTGACATCCAGATCAAGATGGCGCAGGGCGCCAAGCCCGGCGAGGGCGGCCAGCTGCCCGGCCACAAGGTCTACCCGTGGGTCGCCAAGACGCGGCACTCCACCCCGGGCGTCGGTCTCATCAGCCCACCTCCGCACCACGACATCTACTCCATCGAGGACCTCGCCCAGCTGATCCACGACCTCAAGAACGCCAACCCCGAGGCCCGGATCCACGTCAAGCTCGTCTCCGAGGTCGGCGTCGGCACCGTGGCCGCGGGCGTCTCCAAGGCGCACTCCGACGTCGTCCTCATCTCAGGTCATGACGGCGGCACCGGCGCCTCGCCGCTCACCTCGCTCAAGCACGCGGGTGGCCCGTGGGAGATCGGTCTTGCCGAGACCCAGCAGACCCTGGTCCTCAACAGCCTGCGCGACCGCATCGTCGTGCAGTGCGACGGCCAGCTCAAGACGGGCCGGGACGTCGTCATCGCTGCGCTGCTGGGCGCCGAGGAGTTCGGGTTCGCCACGGCACCCCTGGTCGTGTCCGGCTGCGTCATGATGCGGGTCTGCCACCTCGACACCTGTCCGGTCGGCATCGCGACCCAGAACCCCGAGCTGCGAGCCCGCTTCTCCGGCAAGCCGGAGTTCGTCGAGACGTTCTTCGAGTACATCGCCGAGGAGGTGCGCGAGCACCTCGCGGCCCTGGGCTTCCGCTCGGTCGAGGAGGCCATCGGCCAGGTGTCGGTGATCGACGCCAGCCGGGCGGTCGCCCACTGGAAGGCGGCGGGGCTCGACCTGTCGCCCATCTTCGCTGACGTCCAGAGCCCCGACGGCTCCGCCCGCCGCAACACCACGGTCCAGGACCACGGCCTCGAGAAGGCGCTGGACCACAGCCTCATCGCCCTGGCGCGCGAGGCGATCAACGACGGCACGCCCGTCACCGGTGAGGTGGCGGTGCGCAACGTCAACCGCACGATCGGCACCCTGCTGGGGCACGAGGTCACCAAGGCCCATCCGCACGGGCTGCCTGACAACACGATCGACCTGACCTTGACGGGTTCGGCGGGCCAGTCCCTGGGCGCCTTCCTGCCCAAGGGCATCACGCTGCGGCTCTTTGGCGATGCCAACGACTATGTCGGCAAGGGCCTGTCCGGTGGCCGGATCGCGGTGCGGCCGGACCGGGCCGCGGCCCTACCCGCAGAGCAGAATGTCATCGCCGGCAACGTCATCGGCTACGGCGCGACGACCGGCGAGATCTACCTGCGCGGCAAGGTCGGTGAGCGTTTCTGCGTGCGCAACTCTGGCGCGACCGCGGTGGTCGAGGGGGTCGGTGACCACGGCTGCGAGTACATGACCGGAGGCACAGTCCTGGTCCTCGGACCGACGGGACGCAACTTCGCGGCCGGCATGTCAGGCGGCGTCGCGTACGTCCTCGATCTCGACCACGACCGCGTCAACGGCGAGCTCGTCGGCCTGTCGGCCCTGCGCCCCGGCGATGAGCCGGTCGTGCGCGAGCTGCTCGAGAAGCACGTCCAGTGGACCGAGTCCATGGTGGCCGCCGCGCTGCTGTCCGACTGGGAGGCGGTGCGCGAGCGGTTCACGCTCGTCCTTCCGCGGGACTACCAGCGCGTCCTCGACGTGCGCGCCGCCGCTGAGGCAGAAGGACTCGACGTCAACGGCTCCGAGGTGTGGGAGCGGATCATGGAGGCCTCCCGTGGCTGACCCCCAGGGTTTTCTGAAGACCCGCGAGCGCGAGCTGCCGGCCCGCCGGCCGGTTCCGGTGCGCATCAGAGACTGGAAAGAGGTCTACGAGGAGCAGGAGCTCGGGCAGCTGCAGCGTCAGGCCGGGCGCTGCATGGACTGCGGCATCCCGTTCTGCCACAGCGGTTGCCCGCTGGGCAACCTCATCCCCGAGTGGAACGACCTGGCCTGGAAGGGCGACTGGCGCGAGGCGATCGAGCGGCTCCACGCCACCAACAACTTCCCGGAGTTCACCGGCCGCCTCTGCCCGGCGCCGTGCGAGACGGCGTGCGTCCTGGGTATCAACCAGCCTGCGGTGACGATCAAGCAGGTCGAGGTCACGACGATCGACCGCGCCTTCGACTCCGGCTACGTGCTACCGCAGGCGCCCGAGCGGCTGTCCGGCAAGACGGTCGCCGTCGTCGGGTCGGGTCCCGCGGGATTGGCCGCCGCCCAGCAGCTCACGCGCGCCGGGCACACGGTCGCGGTCTACGAGCGTGCCGACAAGCCCGGCGGGCTGCTGCGCTACGGCATCCCGGAGTTCAAGATGGAGAAGTCCGTCCTCGACCGCCGCATCGCCCAGATGGAGGCGGAGGGCACCCGTTTCCGCAGCGGCGTGGACGTGGGCACGGATGTCACGGGCAAGCAGCTGCGCGACCGCTACGACGCCGTGGTCCTCGCCATCGGCGCGACCGTCCCGCGTGACCTGCCGGTGCCCGGGCGTGAGCTCGACGGTGTCATGCAGGCCATGGAGTTCCTCCCTCCCGCGAACCGGGTCGCCCTCGGCGAGACGGTCCCCGGTCAGGTGACGGCGGAGGGCAAGGACGTCATCGTCATCGGCGGAGGTGACACCGGTGCCGACTGCATCGGCACGTCGCACCGCCAGGGCGCACGTTCGGTGACGAGCCTCGAGATCATGCCCCAGCCGGGCGAGGAGCGCTCGCCGAACCAGCCCTGGCCGACCTACCCCATGCTCTTCCGGATCGCCTCGGCTCACGAGGAGGGCGGCGACCGGGTGTATGCCGCGTCGACCAAGCAGATCCTCGGCGAGGACGGCAAGGTCTCCGGCATACAGGTCGTGGACGTGCGCCTGGGCGAGAAGGGCTTCGAGGAGGTCGAGGGCACCGAGCGGGTGCTCCCGGCCCAGCTCATCCTGCTGGCCATGGGCTTCCTGGGGCCGCAGGGCACCGGGGTCGTCGAGCAGCTCGAGGTCGAGCTCGACGAGCGCTCCAACGTCAAGCGCGACCGGAACTACATGGCTTCGGTGCCAGGGGTGTTCGTCGCCGGGGATGCCGGGCGTGGGCAGTCGCTCATCGTCTGGGCCATCGCCGAGGGACGCTCGGCCGCGGCGGGGGTGGACCGGTTCCTCACCGGGCACTCGGCCCTGCCGCGACCGGTCAACCCGACCGACCGCCCGCTGGTCGTCTAGCGGCGTCCGGCAGGGCGGTGCGACACCTAGCCGACGCCTCTCTGACACCTAGCCGACGCCTGTCCGGCACCCCTGTCCGCAGAGTGACCGGGGTCACGTGGCGCGGGGCCGACCGATAGGCTCAAACCCATGCGCCGCGCCAAGATCGTCTGCACCCTGGGCCCCGCTGTCTCCTCCCCGGAGCGGATCCGTGAGCTGGTCGCCGCCGGCATGGATATCGCTCGGCTCAACCTCTCCCACGGGGCGTACTCCGACCACGAGGCCATCTATCGCCACATCCGCGCGGCCAGCGACGAGAGCGGCCACGCGGTCGGCATCCTGGTCGACCTGCAGGGGCCCAAGATCCGCACGGCCCGCTTCAAGGATGGCCCGGTGGAGCTCGCGGAGGGCGACGTCTTCACCATCACCACCCGTGAGGTCGACGGCGACAGGCACGAGGTCGGCACCACGTACAAGGGCCTTCCCGGCGACGTCAACCCCGGCGACATGCTGCTCATCGACGACGGCAAGGTGGCGCTCGAGGCGACCGAGGTGACGGACACCGACGTGCGCACGGTGGTCCGGGTCCCGGGCACGGTGTCCAACAACAAGGGCATCAACCTGCCGGGGGTGGCCGTCTCGGTGCCGGCCCTGTCCGAGAAGGACAAGGAGGACCTGCGCTGGGCCCTGCGGCTGCGCGCCGACATGATCGCGCTGTCGTTCGTCCGCTCCGCCTCAGACCTGGACGACGTGTTCGAGGTGATGGACGAGGTGGGCGTGCGGCTGCCGGTGATCGCCAAGATCGAGAAGCCGCAGGCGGTGGACAACCTCCAGCAGATCATCGCGGCCTTCGACGGCGTCATGGTGGCCCGCGGCGACCTCGGCGTGGAGCTCCCCCTGGAGGAGGTGCCGATCGTCCAGAAGCGCGCGATCGAGCTGGCGAGGCGCCAGGCCAAGCCGGTCATCGTCGCCACCCAGGTGCTCGAGTCGATGATCGAGAACCCGCGCCCCACCCGGGCCGAGGCGTCCGACGCCGCCAACGCCGTCCTCGACGGTGCCGATGCGCTCATGCTCTCGGGCGAGACCAGCGTCGGCGCCCATCCCATCGAGGCCGTGCGCATGATGGCGCGCATCATCGAGAGCACCGAGGAGCACGGGCTCGAGCGCATCCCACCGCTGGGGACCAAGCCCCACACGATGGGTGGGGCAGTCTCTGCTGCCGCGGTCGAGATCGGTGAGCTCCTGGGGGCCAAGTACCTCATCACGTTCAGCCAGTCCGGTGACACCGCCAAGCGGATGTCCCGGGTGCGTCCCCGCATCCCGATGCTGGCCTTCACTCCCGAGCAGCACACGCGCTCCCGGCTCGCGTTGGCCTGGGGCATCGAGACGTTCCTCGTCCCGATGGCTCGGCACACCGACCAGATGGCGCGTCAGGTCGACCTGACGCTGTTGGCCAACGGCCGGGCGGTGGAGGGCGACCTCGTCGTCATCGTCGCCGGGTCCCCGCCCGGCATTCCCGGCTCGACCAACGCCCTGCGGGTCCACAAGATGGGTGATGCCATCAACAAGGTGGCGCCGGCTTACGAGGACCTCGACGCCGGAGCCTGAGCGGGCCGGGCTC
>NZ_DASYGF010000079.1:0-21853 GCF_036000045.1 Pedococcus sp. | reverse complement strand
GGGGGCGGGCTCGTCCCACGGGCTGAGCTGGTCGGCATACGTGGCCAGCTCTCGGGCCTCGTCCATCGCACCCGCCGGCACCGCCCCCGGGGCCGAACGCGCCAGGGCCGCCAGGGTGACCAGCACGGCCGGCGTGGTCCGGGGATCGAGCAGCGCCGGCTCGTCGGTGACCAGCAGGTCATGGGGGCCGTCGTCGAGCACCACCGTGGCGCCCACCGACCACACGGCCAGCGCCCAGTAGAGCGAGCGCCAGTGCGGCGGCAGTGCCAGCCGCACCCGGCTCTCCGGCCCGACCTCCCACTCCTCCTGCAACGCGTTGCCGGCCTTGCTGACCCAGTTGGCCAGGACCTTCGCGCTCAGCTCGATCCGCTCACCCTGGGTCGGACCCGGCGTGTCCTCGTAGAAGGTCACGCGCGGGCGGCCGGGGTCGTCGCCCAGCATGGCGGCCAGTAAGTCGGAGGGCGTCGGCATGCCGCCACCCTAGGGCGCTAGCGTTGCGCCGTGAGCAGCCGCGCGTCCCGGAGCTATCCCTACGCTCCGGACCCCGGCGACCTGCCGCTCCTACGGGGTGAGGCCTGGAGCGGGGTCCTGCTGACCCGGGTGGTCGTCGGCGGTGGCCTCTGGCTTGTCTCCGGTTCCGCCGCTGCTGCGGTCCTCACCCTGTTCGGGGCCTGGCAGCCATGGGTGGCCGTCCCGACCCTGGTGGTGCTGGCCGTCCTCTCGCTGTGGGGGAGCGGTGGCGTGCGTCCCCAGCCCCTGCCCGTATGGAGCGCGGTCGCCCTGGTGGCCGTCTCGCTCGGGACGGTGCTCTGGACCGGCCTCACCCACTCCGAGCAGGTCCTTCCGCGGCGCGACTCGGGCAGCTATCTGCAGTCGGCGGTCGAGCTGGCCTCGGGGCACGCCCGGCCCATCCAGGTGCCGGCCGAGTCGGTGGGGGGCGCAGACGTCCTGCGCATCCCCGGGGTGACGCTGGGCAGCCCCGCGTTCTATTCGACCGGCACCCCGCAGTCCCCCACGGTGCAGCCGCAGTTCCCCGTCGGACCCTCCGCCTGGTACTCGGTGGCGTGGTGGGTCGGCGGCGCCACGGCGACGTTCTGGGTGCCCGCACTGCTGTTCGGGCTCTGCGTCCTGGGCATCGGGCTGCTGGGTGGGCTCCTCGCGGGGGCGCGCTGGGGACCTCTGGCCGCCCTGGCGACCGCCCTCGTCTTCCCGCTGGTGCATGTCGCCCGCTCGACCTACTCCGAGCCGTTGGCGCTGCCGGTGCTTGCCGCCGCCCTGGTCGCGGTGACCATGGCCGCCCGGGCGGCGCGCGTGGCCGACGTGGGCCCCGCCCGGAGCGCGGCGGTCGTAGCCGGGCTGCTCATGGGGGGAGCCGTCCTCATCCGGGTCGACGCGCTCCGCGAGGCGGTGCTCATCGCGCCGGTGGCGTGCCTGGCCATCATGCAGCGCCAGGTGCATGGGCGCGTCCTCGCCTGGGTGACCGCGGTGGCATCGCTGGTCGCCTTCGGGCTCACCGCGCTCACCTCCGACCGGTATCTGGGGTCCATCGCGGGCTCGCTGCTCCCGCTGGTCGCATTCGGACTCGTCGTCTGTGCGGCCGGCGCGGCGCTGGTGGCCGGCGCACGGCGCGGCTGGAGCCTGCCGGTGCTGGCGCAGGCGTGGCTGCCACGGGTCCTGGCTGGGCTCGTGGTCTTCGGGGGGCTGCTGCTCGCGAGCCGGCCGCTGTGGCAGACCGTCCACCAGTCCGCGGCCGACCCTGGCTCGCATGTGGTGGCGGCCCTGCAGGCCGCTCAGGGCCTGCGCGTCGACGGCGGGCGCACCTATGGGGAGGAGTCCGTCGTCTGGATGTCGTGGTGGGTGGGTCCCGCGGCCCTGGTCATCGCCCTGGTCGCCGCCGCCGTCCTGGCGCACCGCTCGGCCAGCCTGTGGGTCGCGGGGCGCGACCTGCCGGCCTGGACCGGTGCGGCCGTGGTCGGGGTGGGGTCGACCGTGCTCACGCTGTACCGGCCGGGCATCACCCCCGACCACCCCTGGGCCGACCGGCGACTCGACATCGCGCTGCCGACCGTCGTGCTGCTCGTGGTCGCGAGCGCGGCCGTGATCTCCCGCTGGTCCACCCGCCGCCTGCCGTATGCCGTGATGGCGGCTACCAGCGTCCTCGTCGCGGCGGCCGTGGTGGTCCCGGCGGCCCTGGCGACCTGGCCACATGCCACCGAACGGGTGGAGAACGGGGAGCTGGCCGCGGTCGACACCGTCTGCCGCCAGTTCCGCCCCGGCGACGTCGCACTGATGGCCGACTCACGAGCGGTCAACGAGTGGCCGGAGGTCCTGCGCGGCTACTGCGGCGTGCCCGCGCTGGCCACGACGTACGCGCTGCGGACCGACCCGGTGCGCTTCGCCGCAGCCGTCGACCGGATCACCCGCGACGTCCGTTCCCGCGGGGGCCGTCTGGTGCTGGTCGCTGCCGACTCGACCCAGGCGCTGAGCCGGCTCGGCCTTCGGACCGCCGTGGTCGGCGTGAACACCACGGTCCAGGAGGACGCGCGGCTGCTCGAGCGCCGCCCCGACCACCTGGTGCCCCTGCCGGTGACGGTCTGGCTGGGTCCCACCAGCTGACCGACGCCCCTCGGGCCTCAGGCGTCCCGGCTGGCGAAGGCCTGCGCGGCCTGGCGACGCACCGCGGCATACGTGCTGCGGTCTGCCGCCACGATGATGCCGGGGATGAGCGACTGCGGTGTGTACGGCGTGCCGTCGGGGTGCCCCACCACACCGCCGGCCTCGTTGACCATCAGCGCACCGGGGGAGTGGTCCCAGGGGCTGTTGCGTGCGTAGAGGATGTAGTCCGCGGCGCCCTCCATCAGCCGCGGGTAGTCCACGCCGCAGCAGACCCACGACCCCAGCAGAGGGGGCAGCGACCCGAGCGAGTGGCCGCGCAACGGCCAGATCGAGGTGACTCCCACGGCCGGGACGTCGTCGGGAACCGGCGCGCGCTCCACGCGGGTGCCGTTGCGGTAGGTGCCGGCGCCCTTCTCGGCGACCCAGGCCACCTCGTGCTCGGGCTGCCAGATCCAGGCGCGGACAGTCTCGCCGTGGCGGACCTCGCTCACCATGACGGCGTGGTCGGGCGAGCCGTGGACGAAGTTCTTGGTGCCGTCGACCGGGTCGACCGTGAAGGCGTGCTCGGCGGCGAGATAGCGCTCGAGGGTCGTGGGATCGGCGGACGTGCGCTCCTCACCCAGGATGAAGGCGTCGGGGAACGCGCCGCTCAGCTCACGCGTGAGGATCGCCTCGGACTCGTGGTCGGCGACGGTCACCAGGTCGCCCGGGTTCTTCTCCATCACCTCGCCGTCGGCCAGCGAGCGGAAGCGCGGGGTGATGACCTCGGCCGCCACGGTCTTCATGAGGGTCAGAACCTGGTCGGAGTCCACGCGCCCACGGTTCCACACCCTTCGCCCGGCGGGAAATCGGCGTGGGTGAGCTCGTGGTTGGGTTCGTCCCTGCCCTGACCCTGACGATGTTGCCCACGAGCCCGTATGCCGCGGCATACGCGGGTGGGGGTGGTGCGGCAGGTAGGCTCGCAGCGAGATGAGCGAGCACCCCAGCACCGGCCCGGCAGCAGCGGCCCCTCCGACCGAGCAGATCGTCGTTCCGACGGCGGCGAGCACCACGATGCACCACGCGGACGCGGCATACCTGCCGGCCGTGGTCGCACAGCCCGAGCCAGCGGCGGCCACAGATGGCGCCCACGAGGCGACCCGGCCCTTCGTCACGATCGTCCTGCCCTGTTTCAACGAGGGCCAGCATGTGCTCCAGGAGATCGACCGGATCACCGCGGCCATGAACTCCAGCGAGTTCACCTACGAGCTGCTGTGCATCGACGACGCCTCGACCGACAACACCCTCGAGGTGCTCCAGGAGGCGGCCAGCCGCTACGCCAACCTCCGGGTGATGCCCTTCCGTCGCAACGGCGGCTCCGGCACCGCGCGCCGCATCGGCACCCTGCAGGCCCTCGGCGAGATCGTCGTGTGGACCGACGCCGACATGACCTACGAGAACGAGCGGATCCCCGAGCTGGTGCGGATCCTGCGCGACGACGACTCGTACGACCAGGTGGTCGGCGCGCGCACCACCGAGGAGGGCACCCACAAGTGGGCCCGGGTTCCCGCCAAGTGGCTCATCCGCAAGATCGCCGAGAAGCTGACCAACCAGACGATCCCCGACCTCAACAGCGGCCTGCGGGCGTTCCGGCGCGAGGTGTCGCTGCCCTATCTGCGGCTGCTGCCGCCCGGCTTCAGCTGCGTCACCACCATCACGCTGGCGTTCCTGAGCAACCAGCACGACATCAAGTACGTCCCCACCAGCTATGCCAAGCGCGCCGGCGTCTCCAAGTTCCACTTCGTCCGAGACGCCTACCGCTACATCCTGCAGGTGCTGCGCATGGTCATGTACTTCGACCCGCTCAAGGTCCTCATGCCGCCGGCCCTGTGGCTCGTCGTGATCGCGCTGGTCAAGGGGGTCGTCGACATGGTGCGCCACCCGTTCTACTTCCCGGCCAGCACCGTGCTGCTGTTCGTCAGCGGTCTCATGATCGGCACCCTGGCGCTGCTCTCGGACCTCGTCGTGCGCTCGCGCGTCGGCGTCTGAGCGGGGCAGACCCAGGGTGAGCAGCCCCGCTGCGCTCAAGATCGCCGTCGTCGGTCCGACCCATCCCTACAAGGGTGGCGTCGCGTCCCACACGACGATGGTGGCGCACGAGCTCGCCGAGGCCGGGCACGACGTGACGCTGGTGTCGTGGTCCCACCTCTACCCGTCCCGGCTCTACCCGGGTGAGCAGGCGGTGCCCGGTGGTGCGGCCGACGTCCCGCCCTTCCCGCGGACCATCCGCGCCCTGAGCTGGGCGCGTCCGGACACCTGGGTGCGGACGGGTCGCCGGCTGCGCGACTTCGACGTCGTCGTGGTCGTCCATGTCATCCCCGCGGTCGTGCCGGCGCACCTCGTCCTGCTCCGGGCGGCCGGGGCGGGCCGCACCCCTAGCGCCTCGGTCGGCGCGCCGCGCCCGCGCTCGGTGGTCATCGCCCACAACGTCCTGCCGCACGAGCCCCATCGCGGCGACCGCGAGCTCATGGGGCAGCTCTTCCAGCGGGTCGATGCCGTCCTCGTGCACAGCGACTCCCAGGCCCGGCTCGCGTACGAGCTCGGCGCCGCCAGGGTCTCCGTCGCCGACCTGCCGCCCCATCTGCCAGGGGGCGCGCCCGTCGACCGCGTCGAGCACCCCGGCCCGCCCCGTCTGCTGGCGCTGGGCATGGTGCGCGACTACAAGGGCGTCGACCTGCTCATGGAGGCCCTCGCCGAGGTGCCCGGCCTCAGCCTGACCGTCGCAGGGGAGATGTGGGGTGCCAGCGGCGAGCGGGTGCGCGCGCTGGCGCACGACCCGCGCCTGCGCGACCGGGTGGAGGTGCACGGGGGCTACGTCCCCGCGGACCGGCTGGCCCCCCTGCTGGCTCGGCACGACGTGCTGGCCCTGACCTACCGCAGCGCCACCGCCTCCCAGAACGTCCTGCTCGGCCAGCAGCACGGGCTTCCCGTGCTGGCCTCGGACGTGGGCACGTTCGGTGCGCAGGTGCGCGACGGGGTGGACGGCCTGCTCGTGCCCCCGGGTGACAAGGCAGCGCTGGTTGCCGCCCTGCGACGGCTCGCCCAGCCCGGGTATGCCGCGCAGCTGCGTGCCGCCGTGCGGCCCCCCGACCTGCACGGGCCCTGGGCGCGCTACATCGGGACGATCGAGGCCCTCGGGGCTGTCGAGCCCGCCGCCGAGCCTCTCGACGACCACGGCCGGTCGGGTGGTCCACAGGGCGCTGACGCCGCGGGCGACGGTGCCGACGTGGGGACCGTGCTGGAAGCCTCGCGGGGCGCGCGCCGGGTCGCGGGGCACCTCAAGCACCGCTCCGGCTCCGTGCTGCGCAGACTGGTCGCCGCCTCACGGCCGGAGGTCGTGGTCACCCGCAGCGACCTGCCCGAGTGGATCCACGCGTCCGACATCCTGGCGGATGGCGACGACGCCGACGAGGCCAAGGCCTTCGCCCGGGCTCTCGGACTGCCGCGCGTCGGTGACAGCATCGCCGCCTGGGCCGCCCTGGGCGCTCTGGCGGCCATCGTCCGGGTCCGCGACGACGGCCGGCGCAGCGCAGTCATCGTCGACGAGTCCGGCATGCGCTCGCCACTGTCGCGCTGGGCTCGCGCGATCGGGTTCGAGCCGGTCGAGCTCGAGCTCACCGGCCGGCGCTCGTCGGTCGAGGTGCTCGATGTCGACACGGCGTCGCTGGACGTCATCGTGCGCCTGCACCCGGGTGGCTGCGATGCCGATGACATCGACGAGGCCGTGAGCCAGGCGTCCTGGGCCCTGCGCTCCGGTGGGCTGCTGTGCGTGACCCTGCCGATCGGGGGCGCTGGTGCCGAAGGTGCGCTCGGTCCCGCGGACGTCCGTGGCGTGCTCGCCCGGGCCCACGACCTCGGCTTCGTGCTCGTCGGCGACCTGGACGGTGACATCACCGGCCGGATGCGGCGCGCCTCCGACACCTCCACCCGCGCCGACGCGGCATACGGGCTCCTTCGGCTCACCCTGAGGCGGCGCTGATGACACGCACCCGGATCTTCGCCACGCTGCGCATCGCGCTGGCCCTGCTCGTGCTTGTCGCGGTGGTCGTGGCCGTCGGCCGCAACTGGACCCAGGTGTCGCAGGACATCCGGCGCGTCCAGCCAGGTCAGGTGCTGCTGGCCGCCGCCCTGGTCTGCCTCGCGCCGTTGCTGACCCTGTTGGCCTGGCGCCGCGTGCTCGCCGAGCTGGGCTCCCCGCTGCACCTGGCTCCCGCGGGTGGGGTCTTCTTCGTGGGCCAGCTGGGCAAGTACCTGCCCGGCTCGGTCTGGTCGATCGTGGCTCAGGCCGAGATGGGCGCGAGGCTGCACATCCCGCGCCGGCGCTCGGCCGTCGTCGGGCTGATCAGCATCGGGCTCGCCGCGATCTGCGGCCTGCTCGTCGGGATACCGGCGCTGCCGCCGTTGCTGTCCCGAAACAGCACTGGCTCCACGGGTTGGGTCGTGGTGCTCGCCATCCCCCTGCTGGCGGTGGTCTTCTGGCCGCGCCTGCTGAACTGGGGCATCGCCCTCGGGCTCCGCCTGCTGCGACGCGAACCGCTGGAGCACCGGCTCTCCGGCCGCGCCGTGTTCGCGTCGTCCGCGTACCTCGTCGGGGCCTGGGTCTGCTCCGGCCTGCACGTCCTCGTCCTGGCGCATGCCGTCGCGGACCGACCGGTCGACGGGTCGCGGCTACTGGTCGCCACGGTCGGGGGCTTCGCGCTGGCCTCCGCCCTGTCGATGTTCGCGGTCATCCTGCCGGCCGGCGTCGGGCTCCGCGAGGGCATCCTCGTGCTGCTGCTCTCGCCGCTGATCTCGCTCTCCGGGGCGACGGCGGTCGTCGTGCTCGCGCGGTTCCTGACCATCCTGTCCGACGTGCTGTTCGCGCTCGGTGGCTGGGTCTGGGCGCGCTCGCACCACCTCATCACGACGCGGGCCGACCGGCTCGCGGACCCACAGCTGGTCGTCGACGACGACCTCACCCCACCTCACCACGGATAGATTGCGCCGCATGCCTACTCCAGACGAGACCGACCACACCACCCAGGTCGCCGCCCCGCCCGGTGGCCGCCTGCTGGCCGCGGCCAAGCGCGGAGCCGAGCACCTGCTGTGGGCCCGCGTGGCGGTCCAGCGTCGCGTCGAGGCACGTCGCGGGCACGACGTCTCGCGACCGGTGCCGACGGCGGTGCCGCCGACCGCTGTCCTGGACAGCGAGGTGATGTGGCGGACCGCCGTGGAGCAGGCGAGCCGGCTGCGTCTGCCCCTGCACCGTGACCTGCCCAAGAACTGGGACGCCCTCGGCGCCGTCGGTGCGGTGCTGAGCCTCGTCGACGACGGCACGCGCACGGCACGGGTCATGGATGCCGGCAGCGCGCGCTACTCGCCCGTGCTGCCGTGGCTGCGCCTCTACGGCCTCGGCTCGGTGCCGGGATCCCTTCTGGGGATCAACCTCGAGTTCGGCGACGAGGTGCGCCGCGACGGCGTCGTCTTCCGCCACGGCGACGTGACGGCCACCGGGCTGCCGGACGGGTCGCTCGACGCGATCACGTGCATGTCGGTCATCGAGCACGGCGTACCCATCGAGGCGTTCCTGCGCGAGTCCGCCCGCGTGCTGCGCCCAGGGGGCATCCTGTGCGTCTCCACGGACTACGACCAGGCCCCGCCTGACACCGCCGGGAGGACGGCATACGGCAGCGAGGTTCGCATCTTCGGACCCCAGGAGATCCTCGAGCTGCTGGCCGGCGCGGAGGCCTGCGATCTCGAGCTGGTCGGCGACCTGTCGACGTCGGACTCGCTGTCGCACCGGGAGCGTCCGGTGCACTGGAAGCGCGTGGGCCTGGACTACACGTTCATCCTGCTGACCTTCCGGCGGCGCTGAGGCGCTCAGGCGCGGCTGGGGCCGGTCAGGCGGCGCCGGGCTCCTGGGTGTTGTCCTTCGGGAACCGCTTCACGAAGTCGACGACGGCCTCACCCGACAGGTCGCCACACATCTGGCGGTGCCCGGCGTCCTTGGCCCAGTGCACCAGGGCGTAGGGGCGTTCGCTCGGGAAGGCGCCCCGGCTGGAGTCCCACTCGACGACCTTGAACTTGCCGCTCGCGTCGGGCAGCGCGTCGCCCTGGTCGGCGACCTGCTTGAGCAGGGTCGTGTCCTTCACCTTGGTGCCGTCGTACCAGAGGATCGTGTAGCCGTGCTCGAGGTTGTGGACCAGCGTCTCCACGACCGGCCGGTCTGCCGCGGTGTAGAAGTCGCGGCCGCTGACGTCCGGGCTCACGAAGTGGGGGCCGTGGCTCGGCGGTACGGTCGTGTACTTGACGCTGGTGACATTGGGCTGGGACGTGCCAGGGCCGACGTGCTGCCCGGTGCCGCCACCGGTGTCCGTCGTGACCGGGTCGCAGTGCGCAGCGGCCAGCGAGACACCGAGGTGGGGCAGCTGCTTGGACTGGGCGTCGTTGACCGCGTAGGCGACGACCCCACCGAGGGCGGCGAGCAGGACGACGCATCCGCTGACGATGCCGGCGACGACCTTGCGCTCCTTGGCCTTCTGCTCCTGCTGGAGCTGGGCCAGACGTGCCTTGCGGTCCTGGCTCGCGCGCTTGGTGCTCACGGGTTCCTCGATGCTCCGGGGACGGGTCGGGACGGGTGCTGGGACGGTCCCGCAGAGTGTACGGGTGCCTCCCGTGGGGTCGCTCACGGCGACGCGCGAGACTGTACGGGTGTCCCCGGTGCCCGAGCTGAGCCGCGTCTGGAGCCCCGGCCGTCCCACGTCGGTCGGCCTGGTCGTCTCCATCTTCCGCAGGGGAGGGGGAGACCCCACCTTCCAGCCGGACCGTGGTGACGGCTGGTGGCTCGGCCTGCCGACGCCCTCGGGCCCGGCCACCCTGCGGCTGGTCCAGCGGGCCGACCTCGGCGAGGTGCAGGCGACCGCCTGGGGTGACGGCGCGGCCTGGGCGCTGGACCACGTGCCGGCCCTGCTGGGAGACGGTGACGACGAGGGGGGCTTCGTGGCCCACCATCCGCAGGTGGCCAGGGCGCACCAGCGGTATGCCGCCTGGCATATCCCCCGCTCCGGTCTGGTCATGCATGCGCTGGTGCCGGCTGTCATCGAGCAGAAGGTCACGGGGCAGGAGGCCTTCGGCGGCTACCGCGCGCTCGTGCACCGCTACGGCTCACGAGCCCCGGGACCGGGAGAGGCGCGGCGGTTATGGGTCGCCCCGTCGCCTGCCGGGTGGGCGTCGATCCCGTCGTGGGAGTGGCTGCGCGCCTCGGTGGACGGCGCGCGCTCGGGCACGGCAGTGCGGGCCGCCAGGGTCGCCGGCAGGTTGGAGGAGTGCGTCGCCCTGAGCCACGCCGAGGCTGCGGCCCGGCTCAGAGCAGTCCCGGGGGTCGGGGTCTGGACCGCGGCCGAGGTGGCCCAGCGGGCGTTGGGCGACCCCGACTCGCCGAGCTTCGGCGACTACCACGTGGCGAAGAACGTCACGTGGGCGCTGACCGGCGAGGTGCTGGACGACATCGCGATGGCCGAGCTGCTGGAGCCGTATCGCGGCCACCGCTACCGCGTGCAGCGCCTGCTCGAGCTCGACGGTGCGATGCGCCCGCGCCGTGGGCCACGAATGGCGCCGCGGACCCACCTGCCGACCCGACGCTGAGGCCCGCGCCCGGAGGTCAGCGCTCCGTGACCCTCAGCGTCACCTCGAGGCCAGCGGCCTCGAGGGGCGCCTCCACCCGCAGGCCTTCGCCCCACAGCGCCACCTGCAGCCGCGTCACCGCCACCCCCAGCTCGTATGCCGTCGGCGCGCTCACGCGCACGACCTCACCACCGAGGTCGACGCCTGCCTCGCGGGCACCCCGGAGGGCGACCGCCACCCCGCGGGCCAGGCGCTCGGCCAGCGACTCGGGCACCACCGACGCGATGCCGGTCTCCTGGGCCTGGGCACTGCCCGGCTCGACGCCCAGAGCTGCCCGCACGGCCTCGGCCCGGCCGTAGTCGAACCAGTCCTCGCGCCCGGCCCGCACCAGCGCCGCAGCACCGTCCCCTCGCTCGGGCAGCGCCCAGCCGGACCCGCGGACCATGGCCGCCGGCACTCCATCGGCCTTGCCCTTGACGAGGTCCGCGGCCGCGGCCAGCTCGTCCGCCAGGGCCCGGGCGGTCACGTGCAACGGCATGCCGTCGGCGTCGATGCCCCCTCGCAGGTCGTCGACGACCTGGACCCCTGCCGCGCCGAGTGCGAAGTCGGTCTGGCCGAACCGCCACGGCCGGCCCGCCGTGTCGCTGACCACCACCGCCAGCCGGGTCAGCCCGGTCAGCGCGAGCAGCGACTGGCGCAGCCGCTCCGCCTCGCCGTCGGGGTCGCCAGGCAGGACGAGCACCTCGGCGCGACCACCGGTGTTGGAGGCGTCGACTCCGGCAGCCGCCATCACGGGACCGGCGCTCGCCTGCACGATCTGGGTGACGCCGGCAGCGGTGCGGCGCTCGGCCACCACCCGGGTGCTCGTCTTCTCGATCGCCGCCTCGCGGTCCGCCGCCCAGAGCCCGAGTGCCTTGGAGACCACCTTGCTCGAGACCACGAGGACGTCCCCGTCCTCGAGGGGCCACCCGACCGCCGCCGCCGCGTGCACGACCAGCGTGGCCACGTCGTCGCCGGTCTGGACCTCGGGGATCCCGGTCAGCGGGACGAGCGAGAGGGGCGCCACCAGGTCACGCGGTCCGCAGCTCGAGGGCCAGCTCGAGCGCTGCGCCGGCGATCTCGGCGGCTGCCGCCCGGTCGGTCATCAGCAGCGGGCGGCCACGCACCTGCGCCCGGCGCAGCCGCACCGACGCGGCATCCTCCTGCGACACCAGCCAGCCGTCGAGGAAGTCCTCGTAGAGGCCGGCCACCGCTGCAGCCGTGCACTCGACCCCGATGGCCGCCAGGCATGCGTCCGCGTGGCCCCGCACCGGCATACCCCCGATGAGCGGGGAGACCCCGACGACGGGCGCGGTGGTCCCGCGCAGGGCGTCCCGCACCCCGGGCACGCCGAGGATGATGCCGATGGACACCACCGGGTTGCTCGGGGGCAGCAGCACCACGTCGGCCTGCCGGATCGCGTCGAGGACTCCCGGCGCCGCGGTCGCACGGTCCATGCCGACCGCCTGGAACCGCTGCGCGGGCACCTTGGCCTGCATCCGCACCCACCACTCCTGGAAGTGCACCGCGCGGTGAGCGTCGCCGTCCTCGATGACGACGTGGGTCTCGACGGGGGAGTCGCTCATGGGCAGCAGCGTGATGCGGCGCTCCGGCAGCCCCCACCGCTCGGCGAGCCGGGCGGTGACCTCGGAGAGGGACAGCCCCTGGCCGAGCCACTGGGAGCGCACGATGTGGGTGCCGAAGTCGAGGTCGCCCAAGGCGAACCACTGGGGCACGGCGCCGTATGCCGCGAGCTCACCCTGCACGCGGTGGCTCTCGTCGGCCCGGCCCCACCCCTGCTCCTCGTGGATCCCGCCGCCCAGGGTGTAGACGAGAGTGTCGAGGTCGGGACAGACCCGCAGACCGAAGAGGCTGAGGTCGTCACCGGTGTTGCCGATGACGGTCAGCTCGGCGTCGGCGAGCTCGGGAGTGGCGTCGAGATGGCTGCGGAGGCCACGGAGGAACCGGGCGCCGCCGACACCTCCGGCCAGGGCGGTGATGCGCATGCCCCGCAGTCTTGCAGCCGTGGGGCGCACGATGCCGACGAGGGCGGTGGTAGGCGTGGGGTTCCGAGGGCGTTATCAAGGTTCGACCGAACGGGCAAATATCAGACTTCCGCTTGACGAACCGGGTATGACACGCGTGTAATTCCACTGTTGTGACGTTCCCGTCACAGCAGCGGCGGCATACCGGGTCGAGGAGGAAGCCGTGCAGGAACTGCAGCTGATCACGCTGGAGAGTGGCACCGAGGAGGAGCTCTCCTGGCAGGAGCGCTCGCTGTGCGCCCAGACCGATCCCGAGGCGTTCTTCCCCGAGAAGGGCGGCTCGACTCGTGAGGCCAAGAAGGTGTGTGTCGGGTGCGAGGTCCGGGCCGAGTGCCTGGAGTACGCCCTGGCGAACGACGAGCGGTTCGGCATCTGGGGTGGGCTGTCCGAGCGGGAGCGCCGCAAGCTCAAGAAGCGTGCGGTCTAGCCGCCGCCCGGTGGCTTCCCCGTGACGAGCGCATGACGCTTGCCCCGCCCCATGGCCTGACCGACTCCCCAGCGGACGGCTCCCCGTCGACCGTCACCTGTGTGACCGCCGTGCTCGTCCTGCGCGGGCCGGCCGATGCCCTCCCTCGGACCCTCGACGCCCTCGCCGCCCAGACCCGTCCTCCCGAGCGTCTCGTGGTGGTCGACCCGGGCCTCGACCCCGGCGCCGTGGAGACGGTGCGCTCGCACCGGCCCCTGATCACCATCGTCCCGTCCATCCAGTTCGTCACCGTCCCGGGCACCTCCTCCCTCCCGGATGCCGTTCGCACGGCCCTGTCGGCCGAGCCGCCGTCGGACGGCCGGCAGTCCGGCTCCACCGCCGCAGCGGTCGAGCACGTCTGGGTGCTCACCGCCGACTGTGACCCCGCGCCGACCACGCTGGCCCGGCTGCTCGATGCCGTCCGTCGCTCACCGTCCGTCGCGGTCGCGGGCCCCAAGCTCCTCCAGTGGGACCGCCCGGGGGCGCTGCGCTCGGTGGGGCTGCAGCTCACCCGCAGCGGCCGCCTGCTGCCCTCGCCCGCGCTCGGCGAGCCCGACCAGGGCCAGTACGACCGCCGCAGCGACGTCCTGGCCGTCCCCCTGGTGGGCATGCTCGCCGAACGCTCCCTCTGTGACGAGCTGGGCTGGCAGGACGAGACCCTCGGCGAGTTCGGGGCCGAGGTCGACTTCGGCTGGCGGGCCCAGCAGCTCGGCCGCCGGGTCGTGGTGGTGCCGCGCGCCACGGTGCGCACCGGCGCCCAGGACGAGGCCGATGCCGACACCGCCGTCTCAGACGGCCTCAACCCCGCTCGCGTCCGCCGTCAGGCCCGACGTGCCGCCCTCACCCGCTGCTCGTGGTGGGCGGTCCCCGCACTCGCGGCCTGGATCGCCATCTCCAGCCTCCTCGCCGGCGTCGCCCTCCTGCTGGCCAAGCGGCCGACCGCCGCGTGGGCGGAGCTCGGCGACGTCGGGGCAGTCCTGACACCTGGCCGGGTCGCGCGGGCACGTTGGCGCACGCGACACGGCTACGACGAGGGCCGTGCGCCGGCCCGTCCAGTCCATCGGGTCCGTCGTCGAGACCTGTCCGGACTCTTCGTCCGGTCGACCACGGTGCTGAGGCACACCGGAGACCTCATCCACGACGAGGTCGCCTTCGAACCGGCCCTGCTGTCCGCCTCAGAGGCGGGGCTGGCTGCCGTCGAGAGCGGCCCTGTCGACGACGATGCCGAGGACCTCAACGTGCTCGGCTCGACCTGGGCCTCGCGCGCGGCGCGCAACCCGGGCCTCCTTGCGGTGCTCGTGACGAGCGTGCTCACGGTGGTCGCCTCCCGCGAGCTGGGCGGCAGCATGCTCGACCGCTTCCGGTCGGGTCTGGTCGGCGGTGAGCTGCTCGGCGTGCAGGGTGACCCGGCCTCGGCCTGGCATGCGTGGCTCGACGGCTGGCACGGTGCCGGTCTCGGCCAGGCGGGGGAGCAGAGCCCCTATGTCGTCGTGCTTGCCGGCCTCGCCTGGTTCGTCTCGCACCTCCCCCTGGTCGGTGCGCCGGTCTCGCCGCTGGGTGCGGCGGTGGCGGTCCTGGTGGGTCTCGCCCTGCCGGCGGCGACGTGGACGGCATACCTCGCAGGCCGGGTGCTGACCCACTCGAAGTGGCCACGTGGCCTCGCTGCCCTGGCCTGGGGCACGAGCTCCCTCGTCACCACCGCCGTCGCCGGTGGCAGGCTCGGTGCCGCGGTGGCGGCCGTGCTGCTCCCTCTGGTCTCCGCGGGCTGTGCCCTGGCGGCCCGGCGGTCGGGCTCCACCACCGCGACCGCCGCAACGGTTCTGGCAGCTGCCATCCTCGAGTCCTTCGTCCCCGCACTGGGGGTGCTCGTCGGGGTCGTCGGACTGGGGATCCTCTGTCTCGGTCACGGGATGGCCCGGGTGCGGGGGCTCGCCCTCGCCGTCGGCCCGGTGCTGCTGCTCGGTCCCTGGGTCGCCACGCTCGTCCACGAGCCGGTCCTGCTCCTGACCGGCCCGGGCCTTTCGGTCTGGGGTGCGGGCCAGTCCCTGCCGTGGCAGCTGGCGCTGCTCCATCCGGGTGGGGTCGGCGGCTATCCCGCGATCCTCGGTGCACCGCTGGTGCTGGCCGGTGTCCTCGGACTGGCCCGCGCCGGCAAGCGTGCGGTGGGCGCCTCGGCCCTCGGGCTCCTCGCACTCGTGGGACTGGCGTTCGCACTGGCGGCATCTCGGCTCCACCTGGGCGTCGTCCCTGCCGACCAGCCCCATGCCGGCCAACCCGTCACGGCCTGGGCAGGCACCGGACTGTTCGTCATGATGTTGGCCCTGCTCGCGGCGGCCCTGCTCGGGTCCCGTGAGCTCCCGGTCCGGCGTGCCCAGGGCGGCTGGCAGGCAGTTCTCCGCTGGCCGGTCGCCGCGGCGCTCGTCGTGGGCGTCCTCGGGGGCGTGGGATGGACGGGGTGGCACTCGCTCGGCAGCAGCCTCCAGGCGGCCGCAGACCCGCGTCCCGCGGTGGCGATCGACCAAGCGGACGGCCGGCTGGGCAACCGCATGGTCGTGCTGGCCCCCGACCGCGCAGGGGTGAGCTACCAGCTCCTCGGCAGCGAGCCCGGGACGGTCGCGCGCATGCTGGCGCCGTCCGCCGGCCCCCCGGCCGGCACGCAGAGCGACAGCTCGCGGCTCGAAACCGCCGTGGCCACCCTGTTCCAACAGGGTGCGGCTCCCGGTGACGTGGGCCCAGCCCGGCTGCTCGCCGACGCGGGCATCGGGTTCGTCGGGCTGCGCACCGACCCCTCGGACGCCCGGCTCCGCCAGCTCGACGCCACAGCGGGCCTGACCCGGCTCGGGGACCACGACGGGGTCATCTTCTGGCGGGTCAGCTCGGGTGGCGGCCCCGCGCTCGACGACGCCGTGGCCCCCTCACGAGCCCGTCTGGTCACCGCGACGACCCAGCAGCCGGTGCCGGTGGCAGGGCCGCACAGCCACATCGACACCGACCTCGTGGTCCCGAGCGCTGCCACGCTCGTGCTCGCCGAGCCCTCGGGGTGGGTGCGCCACGCACAGGTGGCCATCGACGGCCGGGTGCTGGCGCCGGTCGGCGGCCGGGCGGCATACGCCCTCCCGGCCGGGCGTGGACACCTCACGGTGGACGTCCTGCCGACCGACCTTCCCTGGCGCACCGCCCAGGGAGCCCTTGCGCTGCTCGTGCTGTTCCTGGCTCTGCCGTTCGGCAACCGTGCGTCCAGGAGGCGTCCATGAGTGTGTCCCTCGCCGCTGTCGGGGCCGTCCTGCGCGCCACCGTCGTCGCCGCGGCCGGCGCCGGCCTGGTCGTCGCCGCGACCCAGGTCCCCGGGGCGGTGGCAGTCGGCTCGAGCAAGCCGGCCCACGCCGCCAGCGGCGTCCAGAGCGGCCCGGTCCGCGGGGCGCAGCTCCTGTGCGCAGGGCCTGAGCTCATGGGCGTGCCCGGGGTCCGCGACCTGCCGGTGGCCGTGCGCGTCGCGGCCGTGGCCGCGCCCACGTCCGCCCTGACGGACACCCAGCCCGTCGCTACGCCCGGCACCCTGACGTTGACCGGTATGCCGGGTGCCGGGCTCGGTCAGCCGGGATCGGCCCGCGGGCCGCTGGTCACCGCCGACCTGACCACCCCCACGGGGGTCGTGGTGGGCGGCACCCAGTCGCTGGCTCCGGGCCTGGCGGCCGAGCAGTCGTGGCTGGTGACCTCGGGCGACCAGCGCTCGCTCGGCTCGGCGCCCTGCACCCCACCCGGAGCGGACCTCTGGCTGCTGGCCGGTGGGGCGGCCGCCGGACGCCAGGAGCGGCTGGTCCTGACCAACCCCGGCGGCAACCCCGTCTCGGTCGACGTCACCCTGCACGGGCCCAACGGCCCCGTCGACACGGCCATCGGCAAGGGGCTCGTCGTCGCCCCTCACGGGCGCACCTCGTTCCTCCTCGACTCCATCTCGGGGACCGTCGCGTCGCCCGCCGTGCACGTCGTCACCGAGGGTGGGGTGGTGGGCGCCGTGCTGAACGACACCTGGCTCAACGGCACGACGCCGGCCGGGTCGGACGACGCGAGCCCGTCGGCCCCGCCGAGCCGTGACCAGGTGGTGCCGGGTGTCGACGTGAGGGGTGGGCACGCCGTGCTGCGGGTGGTCGTCCCCGGTCCGGCCGAGGCTGTCGTGCAGACTCGCGTCCTGACCAGCCAGGGGCCGCGTGGCCTGCAGTCCGGTGCAGTGACCCGGGTTCCCGGCGGCAGCGTTCGAGACATCGACATCTCCGGCCTGCCTGCCGGAGCCAGTGGGCTCCAGGTCCGCGCGGACGTTCCCGTCGTGGCCTCGGCGAGCTTCGAGCGGACCGGGACCAAGAGCAGCGACTTCGCCTGGGCCGTCTCGACCGACCCGATCACCGGGGTGGCCGGGATGCCGTTCCCGCAGACGACTGCGTTGCAGCGCACCCTGTGGCTGACGGCAACGGCCGGCTCAGTGGTCGCCGACGTCCTCTCGGTGGGGCCGGGCGGCACGGTGACCACGCAGCGGGTCACGGTGCCCGCCGACTCCGCCATCGCCGTGGCCGTGCCTAGCGCGGCAAAGGCGCCCCAGCCCACCTCCGTCTGGGTCCGTCCGGTGTCGGGCCCGGGGCAGCTGCGGGCCGCCGTCGACAGCTCGGCCAAGGACGCACAAGGAGTGCTGGTCACCTCCACCCCGCTGCTGGACTCCGCCCTACGGACGACGACGGTCGGCGTCCGAGCGGTGCAGAACTAGGAACCACTCCCCGCTCTGCGCGGGTCGGCCAGGCTTCGCCCGGCTCAGTTCAGCTCGACTGAGCTCAGTCGGCGTCGCCGTACCGGGCGTCCAGGTCTCCGGGGGCCATGCCGAACAGCGCTGCCACCTGCTCGACGACGACGTCCTGCACGACCGACGTCAGCTCGCGCAGGTCCTGGGCCCGGCCCTCCACAGGTCGCCGGTAGACCACGATGCGGGCCGGCTGACGCCCGTT
Source organism: Pedococcus sp. (assembly GCF_036000045.1). Taxonomy (GTDB): domain Bacteria; phylum Actinomycetota; class Actinomycetes; order Actinomycetales; family Dermatophilaceae; genus Pedococcus. Next base: position 4,055 of record NZ_DASYGF010000079.1, on the reverse strand, counting down.
CGAGGGGAAGGTCCGGCCCAGCGGCACGCCGTCGCGCTCCCAGGGCGCCGGGTCGCTCGGCGGCACGTCCTCGACCGCGAACTCCACCTCTGCCAACCGCGGTCCCAGGCGCGGCTCGAGGCGGGCGGCGCTGTCGAGCACGAGGTCGTCGAAGATCTCGCGGCGGGTGGACATGGCAGGCACGGTCGGCCATGCCAGTGGGCCCCGGACGCCCCGCCCATGCCGGTCGCGTCGTGGCGAGCGCCGACCGCTCGGCGTGGACGCGGACGCCCCACTCCAAGTCACCCGGTCATGGTACGGCGTGCCGACGCCGCAGCCATCCTGTGGTGGCATAGTCTCCCGGGCGTGAGTCTGTCCAGGAGGTGCTCCCGCACCGCGTGCCCCCGCACCGCCCTGGCGACGCTCACGTACGTCTACTCCGACCAGACCGCCGTGATCGGTCCGTTGGCCACGTACGCCGAGCCGCACACCTACGACCTGTGTGCCGACCATGCCGAGCGGCTGACCGCACCACGTGGCTGGGAGATCGTCCGGCTGGCCGGTGAGTACGTCGAGCCAGAGCCGTCGCACGACGACCTGCTGGCCCTGGCGAACGCCGTGCGCGAGGCCGGCAGGCCACGTCTGGACGCTCCGCCCGCGGCACGGGTCGTGGGCAGACCGAGCGACGAGGGAGCGTCCGGGGCGGTCGAGACCGGTCGCCGAGGACACCTGCGCGTACTGCGTGACGGCTGACGCCGCTAGGGTTTCGGGCGTGTCCACACCTGTGCTGTCCGACTTCGTCAAGGCCTACGACGTGCGCGGCGTGGTGCCCGAGCAGCTCAACGTCGACGTGGCCTGGGCGTTGGGGTCGGCGTTCGCCAGCGAGATCGTGATCGCCGACGGCGCCCCTGGCGTCGTGATCGGCCACGACATGCGGCCGTCGTCCCCCGAGCTCTCCCGTGCCTTCGCCGCCGGCGTGAGCGCGCACGGCATCGAGGCGACCCTCATCGGGCTCTGCAGCACCGACGGCCTCTACTACGCCAGTGGTGCGCTCGGCCTGCCCGGCGCGATGTTCACAGCTTCCCACAACCCTGCGCGCTACAACGGCATCAAGCTGTGCCGGGCCGGCGCGCGGCCCGTGGGTCAGGACTCCGGTCTCGCCCAGGTGCGTGACACGGCCCAACAGCTCCTCGACTCGGGCACGAGCGCTGGGCCGGCCGGTGCGGCCCGGGGGTCGGTGGTCGAGCGGGACGTGCTGGGTGACTACGCAGCCTTCCTGCGACAGCTCGTCGACCTCTCGGCGATCCGGCCGCTGACCGTGGTGGTCGACGCGGGCAACGGCATGGGCGGCCTGACGGTCCCCGCGGTGCTTGGCACCGGCGCGGGGCTCGAGGCATTGCCCCTGACCGTCATCCCGCTGTACTTCGAGCTCGACGGCACGTTCCCCAACCACGAGGCCAACCCCCTCGAGCCGGAGAACCTCCGCGACCTCCAGCGAGCCGTCGTCGAGCACGGCGCCGACCTGGGGCTCGCCTTCGATGGTGACGCCGACCGCTGCTTCGTCGTCGACGAGCACGGTGACGCGGTGAGCCCCAGCGCCGTCACGGCGCTCGTCGCGACCCGCGAGGTCGCCAGAGAGGTGGAGGCCGGCACCCGGGCGGCTGACGTCTCGGTGGTCTACAACGTCATCTCCTCGGCCGCGGTCCCCGAGATCATCGCCGAGCAGGGCGCTCGCGGCGTGCGTACCCGCGTGGGCCACTCCTTCATCAAGGCCGAGATGGCGCGCGAGGATGCCGTGTTCGGCGGCGAGCACAGCGCGCACTACTACTTCCGGGACTTCTGGTTCGCGGACACCGGCATGCTGGCTGCGCTGCACGTGCTGGCGGCCCTCGGTGAGCAGCCTGAGCCGCTGAGCCGGCTGACCGCGGCATACAGCCGGTATGCCGCCTCGGGCGAGATCAACTCGACGGTCGCCGACACCTCGGCGGCCACCGCGCGGGCGCGCAGCTGGGCGGCGGCACGCGGCGCGGAGTTCGACGAGCTGGACGGCCTGACCGCGACGTATGCGGGCGTCGACGGCGACCCGATGTGGTGGTTCAACCTGCGCGCGTCCAACACCGAGCCGCTGCTGCGGCTCAACGTCGAGGCCGGCGATGCAGACACGATGAGTCGGGTGCGGGACGATGTTCTCGCCCTGGTGAGAGGAGAAGGCTGATGTCTCAGGGGAACGGGCCGAGTGCGGCCATCGAGCCGTGGCTGCGCGAGATCCTGCGGTGCCCCGCGTGTCGTGCGGAGCTGGTCGACGCGACGGGTGAGACGGGGCCTGAGCTGCACTGCACCAGCGACGAGTGCGGGCTGCAGTACCGCATCGACGGCGGTGTGCCCGTCCTGCTGGTCGACGAAGCCCGCAAGCCGGCCTGAGCCCACGGCGATGGCTCCCTACCTCGACGAGTCACGCATCGACAGCGAGGAGGCCATCGCCGCCCTCGACAGCCGCCAGACCCTGCGCGGGCTGGCCACCGCCGGCGCCCAGGTCCGCGAGGCGATCGACCTGTCTGCCATGGCCGGGATCGAGCGGGTCTCGGGGGGTGAGCGGCCGAGGTCGGTGCTCGTGGCCTCCCTCGGGGGCTCGGCTGTGGTGTGCGACGTCCTGGAGCTGCTCGCCGAGCCGGGGTCGCCGGTCCCGGTGAGCGTGCGCCGCAACGTGCCGCTGCCAGGCTGGGTGGGTCCGCTGGACCTGGTGATCGCCGTGTCGCAGTCGGGCCGTGCGGCTGGACCGCTGGCCCTGGCGGCCGAGGCGGCGCGGCGAGGTGCGTCCCTGCTGACCGTCGGGGCGTCCGAGTCGCCGCTGGCCGATGTCGCGGCGCAGGCACGAGGGGTCCACATCGACATCGGGCGGGGCCGGACGACCTCGCGCACCGCGCTGTGGTCCCTGCTCGCTCCGGTGCTGCTGTCGGCCGGCCGACTCGGTCTGGTCGACGTCGACGAGCAGGTGCTGCTCGACACCGCGGATCGCCTCGACGCGGTCGCCGAGGCGGCCCGACCCTCGTCGGATGCCTTCGTCAACCCGGCCAAGGTTCTGGCCGCCGACCTCGCGCCGGGGGTGCCCGTCGTGCTGGGGGACGGCGCCCTCAGCGGGGTGGCCGCAGGGCGAGCGGCGTCGATGCTGGCCCGCACGGCCCGGATGCCTGCGACATCAGGCGAGCTCCCCGACGACGCGGCACAGATCGTGGCGTGCTTCGACGGGCCCTTCACCGTGGCATACGGGCAGAACGCCGGGCACCGCCGGGCCACCGCCGACATCTTCGCCGACCCCTATCTCGACGGACCGGCGCTGCCGCGGCTGGTGCTGCTCATGCTGCGCGACGCCGCGCCGGACCAGCTGACGCGAGAGGCGGCGCAGGCGATCGCGCTGACCGATGCGGTCGTGGAGGCCGCTCGAGAGGCGGGCGTCACGGTGTCGGAGGTGCGGGCTGAGCCCGGCCATCCGCTGGTGCGGCTGGCCGGCCAGATCGCCACGACAGACTTCGCGGCGACCTATCTGGCGCTCGGGCTGGGCCTGGACCCGGCCGTCTCGTCCCACGTGGCCGATCTGGCGGACCGGACCGGCCGCTGACCGCTGCCGGTGGCCGCTGCCCGTGCCGCTGAGGTCACTGAGCCAGGTCGATGACCTCAGCGCTCGGCAGGGCGGCGAGGTCGCCGGCCTCGACGAGGAGCTTGCTCGCGCGCAGGCCGCTCCCGATGACCACCGCGCCTGCCGTAGCCACCCGGCTGTCGACCAGCACGGGCCACTCACCGGGCAGGCCGAGGGGAGTGATCCCCCCGAACTCCATCCCCGTCAGGCTCACGGCCTCGTCCATCGGCGCGAAGCTGATCTTGCGCACATCCAGGTGACGGCGAACGATCCCGTTGATGTCAGCGCGGTCCGTCGCCAGTACGAGCACGGCGGCATACCTCACGTCACCGCCGCGCTTGCCGGCCACGACGACGCAGTTCGCCGACTTCTCCAGGGCCACGCCGTACGCCTCGCAGAAGGCCGCCGTGTCGGCCAATGCGGCGTCGATCGGCGCGACTCG
>NZ_DASYGF010000078.1:0-18500 GCF_036000045.1 Pedococcus sp. | reverse complement strand
GCCGAACCACATGATCATCTGAGCCACCGAGGTGATGATGCCCGCGACGGCGGCCGCGACCGACCCCGTGAGGATGTCGCGGTTGTAGACGTGCATGAGCTCGTGGCCGAGCACTCCCCGCAGCTCGCGCTCGTCCAGCAGCCCGAGGATGCCCTCGGTGCAGCAGACGGCGGCGTTCTCGGGGTTGCGGCCGGTGGCGAAGGCGTTGGGCGCCGCGGTCGGGCTGATGTAGAGCTTGGGCATCGGCTTGCCCGCAGCGGTGGAGAGCTCGCGGACGATGCGGTACATCGCGGGGGCCTGGGCCTCGCTCACGGGATAGGCGTGCATCGCGCGGATGGCCAGCTTGTCGCTGTTCCAGTAGCCGTAGGCCGTGGTGCCGATGCCGATGAGCGCGAAGATCCAGATGAAGGAGCTGTTGCGGGTGTAGCCGGCGATTCCCCCGCCGATGACCAGGAGCAGCGCGAAGATCGCGCCGAGGAGGGCAGCGGTCTTGAGCCCGTTCAGATGGTTGTGCATGTCGGACTCAACGTTCCCTCAGGTGCGCTCGTTCCCCGGGCCGGGCGGTCAGGCCAGCAGGCCCAACAAGAGCTGGGGCAGCACGCTGGTGAGGACGAGCGCCGCCCCACCCACGACCAGCGCCACGAGGGCCGGTCGGGGGATCCGGCCGATCCACGGCGCCGTCGGTGCCTGGCCGGGGTCGCGCAGCAGGACGGCGAACCACCGCACGTACACAGCGATTCCGAGGACGGCGTTGGCCACGGCGACGAGTGCCAGCACCCACTGCTCGGCGCCGACCACCGGGCGCAGGGCCACGACCTTCGCGACCAGTCCGACGACGCCGGGCGGCAGACCGGCCAGCGACAGCAACGCCAGCCCGAGAGCGCCACCGAGCAGAGGGTGTGCACGCAACAGACCTGCGTATGCCGCGAGCGTGCGGCCTGAGGGGGCTTCACCGGAGCGACCCGCGCCTGACACGAGATGCACCACTGTGAAGGCCACGAGGGTCGCGACGACGTAGGCCAGCAGATAGCCGCCCGAGGCCGCGGCAGAGGTCGGACGCATCGCCGACAGGGGCAGGATGACCCATCCCGCCTGGGCCACCGTCGACCAGGCGAGCAGCCGGACCGGGTCGTCCTGGACCAGTGCGATGAGGTTGCCGACCGTCATCGACACGGCGGCGAGCAGGCCGATGCCCAGGAGGACCGGGCCGGCCACCTGGGTGAGGGGACGCAGGACGACGAGGAGAGCGGCGAGCGCAGCCACCTTGGACGTGCCCGCGAGGAAGGCCGCGACCGGGCTGGAGGCACCGGCATACGCCTGGGGGGTCCACGCGTGGAAGGGGGCGAGGGAGAGCTTGAAGGCCAGTCCCGCAACGAGGAACAGGACCCCGAGCAGCAGCACAGGGCGCCGGTGGGTATCGGCCAGTGCCGTGCCCGCGCTCCCGGGGGCGAAGACGGCCTCGCCGGTCGCGGTGAGCCAGAGCGCCCCGCCGAGCACCACCATCGCGAACGACACGAGCGAGGTGGTCAGCAGGGCTAGAGCACCCCGCCCGGCGGCTCGGGTGCCCCGTAGCGCAACCAGCGCGATCGCCGGGAGGGTGGCGAGCTCGAGGCACACCAGCCAGGAGCCGAGGTCGTGGGCCGCCGCGACGCCGGCCGCACCGGCGGTGGCAGCCAGGACGAGCGAGACCAGGACCGCGGGACCGCCCCTGGTCTCATCTGGCTCGCCGTCGTTGCGCCCGGCCGGCCACATGAGCAGCAGCACGACGAGCGCCGAGGCGAGTGCGGCCACCTGGAACGCGCTGACCAGCGGGCCGGACTCGTAGAGGCAGGCCCCGTCCGGCGCCGGGAGACACAAGGTGCGCCAGGGCTGGCTCGCCGGACGGGCCACGCCCGGCACCGCGCAGGCGATACCCACGACGAGGGCCAGGACGGCGACCGGGGCATGCACGCGGACCGCGCGGGGCAGAACGGCGTCGAGCACCAGCGCAACGACAGCGCCCCCCGCGGGAGCCACGACCGGTGCGAGAGCCAGCCAGTCGATCGAGACCAGGGCGGTGTGGGTCATGGCGCCGCCCCGATGATCGTCGAGACGGCTCCCCGGGTGAGGGCCAGCAACGGTCCGGGGGCGACGCCGATCGCCATCGTCGCGACGACGAGGGCGCCCGCGACCAACCACTCACCGCCCCAACCGTCCTCGATGAACGGCTCCCTGCGGTCACCGGCCCAGACGAGGCGAGCGACCCGCAGGCTGTACGCGGCAGCGAGCACCGTGCCGACCACGGCGACCACCGCGACGACCCGCAGGATGCCGACCGGACGGTCTGCCGCTGGGGACCACGCGGCATACACGCTCAGGAACTCACCCCAGAACCCGGCGAGACCGGGGAGTCCCAACGAGGCAGCGAGTCCCACGACCAGTGCCAGGCCCAGACGCGGGGCCACCTCGCGCACCGCTGCGCGCGCGGTGCCGAGATCGGCGCTCCCCCACCGCTCCTTCAGGCCGCCGACGACGACGAAGAGGAGCGCCGAGACGACGCCGTGGGCGATGTTCGCGAAGAGGGCCGCCTGCAGGCCCGTGCGCGTGCCGCTGGCCAGTCCGATCGCGACGAAGCCCATGTGCGCCACGGAGGAGTAGGCCACCAGCCTTTTGAGGTCGCGCTCGACCAGACAGGCCAGGCCTCCCCAGACGACCCCCACGGCACCGAGCACGGCAAGGATCGGCGCGAGGCGGGCGAAGCCGGCGGGCAGTGAGGCGAGCGGCAGCCGCACCAGGCCGTAGGTGCCCATCTTGAGGAGGACGGCCGCCAGCAGGACCGAGCCGGCCGTCGGTGCGGTGGTGTGCGCGGGGGGAAGCCAGGTGTGCAACGGGAAGACAGGCACCTTCACGGCGAGCCCTGCGACGAGCAGGGCCGCGATCATCACCTGCGCGTGCACCGGTATGCCGTGTCCCCCACCGCGGGCGAGGATGTCGAGGTCGGAGGTGCCCGCCTGGGCGACGAGCGCCAGGATGCCGACGAGCATGAGGGTCGAGCCGAACGCCGTGTAGAGGATGAAGCGACCGCCTGCGTCGGCCCGCTCCGCCGGACTGTGGGCATCCCCGAACCTGGAGATGAGCACCCACATCGGCACGAGCACCACTTCGAACGCGATGAAGAACAGCACGGCGTCGCGTGCGTAGAAGGTCGCGAGCGCCCCGAGCTCGACGAGCAGCAGGCAGGCATGGAAGGCCGCGGACGTGCCCCCGACGGGAGCCCGGTCCCTGGAGTGCACGACGACCGCGACGCCCAGCAGAGCGGTGAGCAGCAGGAGGGGGGCGCTGATGCCGTCGACCGCCAGCTCCCAGCGCAGGCCGATCGCCGGAACCCAGGACCGGTCGACCGTGGGCCGCATCACGACGGCGAGGAGCACGAACCCCAGCGTCACCAGGCTGGCCGCGGACGACACCAGGTTGACCACCCGGTGCGAGAGGCCGCGCCCAGCCGTCATGAGCCAGACCGCCACGGCTGCGGGCACCACGAGGCTGGACAGGATCACCACACCGCCACCCCCAGTAGCACGAGGGCGACCACGCCGGCCACGACCCACGCCAGGCCGCTGGCCGCGCGCTCGCGTGCGTGGGCACGGTTCCCGACCCGGCCGGAGAGGCTGGCAGTCAGCGCCGCGCCCCGCACGTACGCATCCACGACGTCGCGGTCGAGGACGACGACCAGCCGCGCGAGGGCGAGTACGGGACGCGCGACAGCCGCGACGTAGAGCCGGTCAGCGCCGAAACCGTTGTCGAACAACGCCGTTCGTGTGCCGACCAGCCGCGGAGCGGGATCGGCCTGGGTCCGGGCGAGTCGTCGGACCCCCACGGCCGCCCCCACGACGAGCAGGACGCTCACGACCGCCATCCACCAGCTGGGGTGCCCGCGCAGCCGCAGCGCCGGCGTCAGCACGACGAGGCCCCCGACCACGGCCAGGACGGCCAGCACGACGACGACGGCGCGCACGCCCACTGTCGCGGAGTCGCGGTCGTGGCGGGAGACGTCGGCGGCCCCGACGTCGTCGAGGACCAGCCAGGCACGCATGCAGTACGCCGCGGTGAGAGCGACGGTGAGCAGCCCGGCCAGCAGGACGACCCAGGCGCGGGCCTGTCCGTCGCCGGCTCCCGCCTCAGCGGCGGCGAGGACGTACTCCTTGGAGACGAAGCCGGTCAGCGGCGGGACCCCGGCCAGTGCCAGCAGGCCCACGAACATGGCGGGACGGATGAGCAGATGCCCACGCAGACCTCCGCGCATGGTGGCGGCGGCGGTCCCGCCGACCGTCACGCTGAGCCAACCGATGGCCAGGAACAGCAGCGCCTTGAAGAAGGCGTGGGAGTAGAGGTGAAGGGTCCCGGCGGCGGGGCCCTCGTCCGCCGGCGCCACCGCGAGCGCCGAGAGCATGAGCGCCACCTGGCTGAGGGTGGAGTACGCGAGCAGCCGCTTGAGGTCGCTCTGACCAAACGCCAGCACTGCCGCCCAGACCATGGTGACGGACGTGGTCAGGGCCAGGAGCCAGCGGGCCGCGCCGTCGGCGGCCAGCACGTCGAACAGCTGGGCGAGCACGAAGGTGCCTGCGGCCACCATCGTCGCCGCGTGGATCAGCGCCGACGCGGGCGTGGGCCCCTCCATGGCGTCGGGGAGCCAGTCGTGGAACGGAACCATCCCCGACTTGCCCATGACTCCGACGACCAGCAGGAGCATGGGCCAGGTAGCCGGCTGTCCCGCATACGAGGAGAGCACGGCGGCGTATGCCGAGGAGCTGGCATGCGCGGCCAGCAGCACCACCCCGAGGACGAACCCCACGTCGGCGAAGCGCGTCACGAGGAATGCCTTGAAGGCCGCCCTCCGGGCGGACTCGCGCCGACTCCAGTGACCGATGAGCAGGTAGGAGCACCAGCCCATCACCTCCCAGCCGACGAGGGTCAGCACGAGGTCGGCCGACTGCACGACGAGCAGCATGCCCGCGCAGAACAACGAGACGGTAGCCGCGAACACTCCGTAGCGGTCGTCGGAGCGCAGGTACCAGGCCGCGAAGACCTGGACCGCCCAGCCGACGGTCCCGACGACCGTGGCGACGAGAGCCGGAGCCGCAGTCGCCTGCAGCAGCAACGGGATCCGCAGCTCCCCGGCGTCGAGCCCCGGCACGGTGTGCACCTGCAGCTCGGCGCCGCTGGTGTGCACGGCGACGAGCTCGAGCACGGCGGCCACCAGCATCAGACCTGACCCGGCCAGCGCCACGTTCCGCGCCTGACGCACCTGGCGGCGGGCCAGCAGGAGACCCAGCAGCGCGGCGACGGCCGGGACGAGGACGACGAGGCGGGCGGCGAGCGCGCTCATGGCGACATCTCCTCCACCTGGTCGGCGGGGGCCGCCAGGTCGATGTCGCCGCGCCTGCGGAACACGGCGAGGACGACGGCCAGCGCGACACACACCTCCGCCGCGGCGATGGTCACGACGAACAGGGCCAGCACGTTGCCGGCTGCCCAGTGGTCCGCGCCGGCGGCCCCTACGGTCACCAGGAGGAGGTTGGCAGCGTTGAGGACCAGCTCGACGCCGATGAGGACGAGAACGGCGTTGCGTCGGGCGAGCACGCCGAAGGTGCCCAGGCCGGCGAGGACCGCCGCGAGCAGGTAGGGCCCGGCGAGGTGGATCACGAGGCGTCGTCCTGGCGATGGAGACGCGACACCGCCAGGGCAGCGACCAGGGCCACCACGAGGAGCAACGACAGCACCTCGAACGGCCAGACCCAGGTGCCGAACAGCTGCTGGCCCAGGACCGTGGTGTCTGTGACGTGCCGTCGCACAGGGGCCCCGGCAATGGGCAGCAGCGCTGCTCCCAGCAGGACAGTGACCGCCGCGCCGAGCACCGCCGCCAGGACGCGGTGCCAGGGGCTGGTGCTGATCTCGGGGTTCGGCCCGACCGGGGCGCGGGTCAGCATCAGGGCGAAGAGCACCAGCACGACGACCGCGCCCACATAGACGAGCACCTGCACCAGGGCGACGAACTCGGCGCCGAGCACCAGGTAGCAGCCGGCGACGGAGCCCAGGCACACCACCAGCCACAACGCCGCGTGGACGACGTGGCGGGTCGTCACGGCGAGCAGCCCGCTGGCCGCGGCGATCACGGCGACAGCCGCGAACGCGACGTCGAGCGACGTCATGCGGGGGCCCCGGGTGGGGTCGTACGAGGCACTCGAGCCGGCTTGGCGCTGGCGGCGATCTCGGCGGGTTCTGCCGAGTGCTCGTCGAGAGCGGGGGGCGGTGGCACGGTGGGCATCCACTGGGCCAGCCGGGACTTCTCGTGCAGCAGGTCTCGGATGTCGAGCTCGGCGTACTCGAACTCGGGACTCCAGTGCAGGGCGTCGAACGGGCACACCTCTATGCAGATGCCGCAGTACATGCACAGGCTGAAGTCGATGGCGAACCGGTCGAGGACGTTGCGTTGCCGGTCGCGGCCGCCGGGAGTCGTGGCGGGGATCGTCTCCTTGTGGGAGTCGATGTAGATGCACCAGTCGGGGCACTCGCGCGCGCACAGCATGCACGACGTGCAGTTCTCCTCGAGCAGCGCGATGACGCCACGGGTGCGTGGAGGCAGGTGGGGCGGAGCGTCGGGGTACTCGGCGGTGTGCGTCGGCTTGGTCAGCGTGCGCGCGGTGGTGGCCAGCCCCTTGAGGATGCCCGGTATGGCGCCGCGTGAGCCAGTAGTTGTCGCTGCGACAGGTCTCTGTGGCGACGGCTCGGTCATGCGCTCACCACCACCCACACGCCCGTGAGGACGAGCTGGCCGAGGGCCAGTGGCACGAGGACCAGCCACGCCAGACGCTGGAGCTGGTCCTCACGCAGCCGCGGCCAGGCGACGCGCAGCCAGATGACGACCACCGCGATCACGAAGCCTTTCAGCAGGGTCCACAGCCAGCCCAGCTGGTCGCTGAACAGGCCGTGCCAGCCGCCCAGGTAGAGCACTGCGAACAGCAGTGACATGACCACGATTCCGGCGTACTCGCTCAGGAGGAAGAACGCGAACCGCAGCCCGGTGTACTCGGTGTAGGCGCCGAAGACGATCTCGGAGTCGGCCACGGGCATGTCGAACGGCGGTCGCTGCAGCTCGGCGACGGCCGCGACGAGGAAGACCACGGCGCCGGGCAGCTGCCAGATCAGCCACCAGGGGGACCACGCCGCGACGATCCCGGTCAGCGACAGCGACCCGGCCGCCAGGCAGACGCTGGCGACGGCCAGCACCATCGGCAGCTCGTAGGACAGCAGCTGCGCCGCGGAGCGCATCGCCCCGAGAAGGGAGTACTTGTTCGCACTGGCCCACCCGGCCATCAGGGTGCCGAGGATCCCGACGGCGGTGACGGCCAGGACCAGGACGGCGGAGGCGGGCGCATCGGCCGCAACCACACTAGGACTGAGCGGAATCGCTGCCAGCGCAACGAGATAGGGCACCAGGGCGATGGCAGGGGCGAAGCGGAAGACGCGCTGGTCGGCCGCCGCCGGCGTGATGTCCTCCTTCTGCACGAACTTGACCCCGTCGGCGACGAGCTGCGCCCACCCGTGGAAGCCACCGGCATACATCGGGCCCAGGCGTCCCTGCATGTGGGCCATGACCTTGTGCTCGGTCTGGCCGACGAGCAGGGGCAGCACGAGGAAGGCCGCCAGCGCCGCGACGGCGCGCAGCGTCACGTCCAGGGCGGTGCTCACCGGGGCCCCCATTCGGGGCCGGGAACGCCGGGAGCGCTGACGCGACGCCGGCCCGTCGGCTTGCTGTGCTCGCTCTCGCCCGGCTCCTTGGCGCCGGGCCACGCCTTGGACGCGCGGGCGGCGAGGACGAACGACTTGCGCAGCGGCGTGCCCTCGAAGCCGTCGGGCAGCAGCAGAGGGCGCAGCCCCAGCCCGGTGCCGTCGTCGAACCCCTCGAAGTCCAGGCCGAACATCTCGTGGGTCTCACGCTCGTGCCACGCGGCCCCGCGGAAGACTCCGGTGATGCTCGCCAGGCTGTCACCGTTCGGCACGCGAGTGCGGATCAGGATGCGCCGCAGCGCCCTCGGCGTCGTCGCATCCAGGAGGTGGCAGACCACGTCGAGGCCAGGAGCCTGCGCGTCGTCGGTCTGGTCGACCGCGGTGAGCCAGTCGAAGAAGCCGTATGCCGCGTCGCGCGCCTGCGTCACCGCGCCCACCCACCCCTCTGGGGGCACCTCGCGACGTTCGACCACCCCCAGGTCGCTCACGAGTCACCTCGCGGGCTCGTGGATGCCGGTGGCGCGACCAGTCCGCGGCTCAGCTCGCCCGCGGAGGCCGTGCGATGGCCGGCATACTTGGCGCGAATTCCCTTGGTGGACAAAGACTCTGCTGCGATCTTCTCCTGCAGCTTGAGGATGCCCTGGAGGAGCGCCTCGGGGCGTGGCGGGCAGCCGGGGACGTAGACATCGACGGGGATCACCGTGTCCACGCCCTTGGTGACGCAGTACGAGTCCCAGTACGGGCCACCGGAGTTGGAGCAGGCGCCGAACGAGATGACGTACTTGGGCTCCGGCATCTGGTCGTAGAGGCGACGGACGGCGGGCGCCATCTTGTCGGTGACGGTACCGCTGACCACCATGAGGTCGGCCTGACGCGGGCCGGGCGCGAACGGGATCACGCCGAGCCGGATGAAGTCGTGCCGCGCCATCGACGCGGCGATGAACTCGATGGCGCAGCAGGCGAGACCGAAGTTGAACACCCACAGCGAGTAGCGGCGCCCCCAGTTGAGGACGACCTTGATCGGGGTGGGGGCGAGGTCGGTGGCGGGCCCGACCCGCGGCATGGGCAGGCCGACGGTGGCCATCAGAACCACCTCAGCAGGCCGCGGCGCCCTGCATGGAGCAGGCCGACGAGGATCACGCCGACGAACACGGCGATCTCGACCAGGGAGGCGGGCCCGAGCGAGCCACGCGCCACCAGCGCCCAGGGGAAGAGGTAGACGGCGTCCACGGCGAAGATCACGTAGAGGAAGGCGTAGACGAAGTAGCGGATCTGGGTCTGCGCCCAGTCCTGGCCGACCGGGTCGACGCCCGACTCGTAGGTCGTGAGCTTCGCGCGCGTGGGGGCGTGTGGGGCGAGCAGGGCCCGGGCGCCCATGGCAGCGCCGAAGAGCAGTAGGCCGATGACGACCACTGCGGCGACGACGACGTAGGGCGACACCCTTGGCAGCCTAGTGGCCGCGGCATACGAGCGGCCGGAGGTGGTCACCGCTGAGGCGACTCCCGTCAGGGACCATCGTCAGGGACCATCGTCAGGGGGGACGCCACCAGGTAGCCGTCGGCGTCCAGGGTCACGGGTATCGGGTCGGTGATCTCGAACCCGTCCAGCCCCCGCGGCTCGAGGTTCCGAAAGCCGAGGATGACCCAGGAGCCGTCGCGCCGCTGCACCAACGGTGCCGCGAAGAGGTCCGGCTCGGCGGTGAACGGCCGGGCGGCGTCGATGTCCCAAGGGCCCAGCGGACCGGGGCCGGGGACGGACCACGTGCAGAACTCCCCCGTGCGGGCGAGGCGCTTCGCGGTCATCTCCTGGGGGTGGCAGGTGAAGACGAGCACCCAGCGCCCGTCGATCTGCTTGTCCTGGAGCACCTCGAGCTGGCCGAAGCCAGTGCCCGGCTCGGATAGAGGCGGACCGGCGGTCCACGTCAGGAGGTCGGGGCTGGTGGCGTGGGCGACGACACCGTCGTCGTTGCGGGCGGCCTCGCGGGCGCGGGCGGTCAGCAACAGATGCCAGCCGTTCCCCTCGGGGTCGGTCAGCAGGAGTGGGTCGCGCCAGGTCTCGCTCGACCCCTCGAGGTCCGGTCCGGTCGTGGGAGCAGGAGTGTTGGCCAGGGTCTTGTACCAGCGGCCGTCCACTCCGGCGGCTGGCTGGTCGGACACGCGGCGCCAGTGGTGCAGGTCGTCGGAGACCGCCGAGCCGATCCGCTGGTCGTAGACGTGGTGACCGGCGGTGGAGACCGCCGTGTAGAAGAACCGCCACTCGCTGCCCACACGGGTGACCGAGCCCGTCCAGATGGCCAGGTCGTCGAACCCGGTGTCGGCCGGGCCGAAGCATTCGCCCAGGTAGTCCCAGGTAACCAGGTCAACTGACGTCGCGTGCCCCACCCGCGCGGCCGTATGCCGCCGGGCCGGGTCCTCGAGCGCGCGCGGCGCCTGGAGGAAGAAGAGGTGGTAGCGGTCGCCGTCGTCGGCGACCCACGAGTCCCAGATCCACATGTCGTCGAGCCGAAGCATGACGGGAGTCTGGCAGGCTTCCGAGGCTCCGGCAGGGCGAACCGTTCCAGGGTCCGTCCGTGCTGAGCCCCACTCGTTTGGCCGACGTGCGCGTCTGGGGATAAGTCATACGCGCCGCGTTCGGCGGTCGAGACGGTCGCGCGGCGCTGCGGGCCCGGGCCCACCGCTGCGCCGACCGGTGCGCCCCATCGAGGCGGACAGCAGTGCGCCACCCACCACGCGTTCAGACACCACCTGGCCCGCCGACCGCCACAGCTACCCCCGCGCAGCCTGACCGACCCCCCATCAACGCACGCTGTCCGGAATACGGGTGCAGCCCGAGTTCGTTGAGGCTGCGGCATACCATGGAAGTGACGCAAGAAGTAGCCAGCGCACCAGAGAAATGCCGATGAACAGGTGGCCGAAACGCCCATGAGCAGCAAGTCCGTTCAGAAGCTCGACCGTGTCGTGATCAGGTTCGCCGGCGACTCGGGCGACGGCATGCAGCTGACAGGTGACCGCTTCACCTCCGAGACGGCTGCCCTCGGCAACGACCTCTCGACGCTGCCCAACTTCCCGGCCGAGATCCGGGCACCCCAGGGCACCCTGCCAGGCGTATCGAGCTTCCAGCTGCACTTCGCCGACCACGACGTGCTCACCCCCGGGGACGCACCCGACGTGCTCGTCGCCATGAACCCCGCGGCTCTCAAGGCCAACCTGCGCGACCTGCCCCGGGGCGCGACGATCATCGCCAACACCGACGAGTTCACCAAGCGCAACCTCGCCAAGGTGGGCTACACCGACAACCCCCTCGCGGACGGCAGCCTCGACTCCTGGCACCTGCACCCGGTCGCGCTCACGTCCATCACCGTCGAGGCGCTCGCCGAGTTCGACAGCCTGTCCCGCAAGGACAAGGAGCGCGCCAAGAACATGTTCGCGCTCGGCCTGCTGTCGTGGATGTACCACCGGCCGACGACCGGCACCGAGTCCTTCCTGAAGAAGAAGTTCGGCGCCCGGCCCGACATCCTCGCCGCCAACCTGGCCGCCCTGCGCGCGGGTCTCCACTATGGCGAGACGACCGAGGACTTCGCCGTCTCCTACGAGATCGCCCCGGCCCCGATGCCCGCCGGCACCTACCGCAACATCACCGGCAACGCGGCGCTCGCACTGGGACTCGTGAGCGCGTCGCATCGCGCCGGCATCCCCGTCGTGCTGGGCTCCTACCCCATCACCCCCGCTTCCGACATCCTGCACACGCTCGCCGGGCTCAAGCGCTACGGCGTGACGACGCTGCAGGCCGAGGACGAGATCGCCGGCATCGGCGCTGCCCTCGGCGCATCCTTCGGCGGCGCCATCGGCGTGACCACGACCTCGGGCCCCGGCGTCGCCCTCAAGTCCGAGACCATCGGGCTGGCCGTCTCCCTCGAGCTGCCACTGGTCATCGTCGACGTGCAGCGCGGTGGCCCCTCGACGGGCCTGCCCACCAAGACCGAGCAGTCCGACCTGCTCCAGGCGATGTTCGGCCGCAACGGCGAGTCTCCCGTCCCCATCGTCGCCCCGCGGTCGCCGGCCGACTGCTTCGACGCCGCCATCGAGGCGGTCCGCATCGCCACGGCCTACCGGACGCCTGTGTTCCTGCTCTCCGACGGCTACCTCGCCAACGGCTCCGAGCCGTGGGCGATCCGGTCAGTGGCCGACCTGCCCGACCTGACGGTCCAGTTCGCGACCGAGCCCAACGACACCGACGCCAAGGGCCAGCCGGTGTTCCACCCGTACAAGCGCGACGACGCCACACTGGCCCGCCCGTGGGCCGTCCCGGGCACGCCAGGCCTCGAGCACCGCGTCGGCGGCATCGAGAAGGCCAACGTCACGGGCAACATCTCCTACGACCCCGACAACCACGACCTCATGACGCGGCTGCGTGCGGCCAAGGTCGAGCGCATCGCCGACACCATCGGCGACCTGGAGGTCGACGACCCTAGCGGCGAGGCAACCGTGCTGGTCCTCGGGTGGGGGTCGACCTACGGCCCCATCGCGGCGGCGGTCCGCAGCGTCCGCAACACCGGAGCGCCGGTCGCCCGGGCTCATCTGCGCCACCTCAACCCCTTCCCCGCCAACACCGGTGAGGTCCTGCGGCGCTACGACCGGGTGCTGGTCCCCGAGATGAACATGGGCCAGCTCGCGATGCTCCTGCGCGCCAAGTACCTCGTCGACGTCCACTCCTTCACCCAGGTGCGCGGGCTGCCGTTCACCACCGTGGAGCTCGCCGACGCCATCGTGGCGCTCGCCGCGCCGGCTCACGAGACCGCTCACTCGGAGGTGCGCGCATGACCACTTCTCCCCGCGTCACCACAGACCTCGGTATGCCGTCCACGGGGGCTCCCGGCGGCACCGCCCAGGTCCCGCACCTGGCCGAGGACGCGCCGGCACAGACCAAGCGCGAGTTCACCTCCGACCAGGAGGTGCGCTGGTGCCCCGGCTGTGGCGACTACGCGATCCTGGCGGCCGTCCAGGGCTTCCTGCCCGAGCTCGGCCTCAGGCGCGAGAACATCGTGTTCGTCTCGGGTATCGGGTGCTCCTCGCGCTTCCCCTACTACCTCGACACCTACGGCATGCACTCGATCCACGGCCGGGCGCCCGCCATCGCGACAGGCCTCGCGACGAGCCGCGCCGACCTGTCCGTGTGGGTCGTCACCGGTGACGGCGACGCCCTGTCGATCGGCGGCAACCACCTGATCCACGCCCTGCGACGCAACGTCAACCTCACGATCCTGTTGTTCAACAACCAGATCTACGGCCTGACCAAGGGTCAGTACTCGCCCACGTCGGAGATGGGCAAGGTCACCAAGTCGACTCCCATGGGCTCGGTCGACCACCCGTTCAACCCCGTGTCCCTGGCGCTGGGCGCCGAGGCGACCTTCGTGGCGCGGACCATGGACTCCGACCGCAAGCACCTCACCGAGATCCTGCGTGCGGCCGCCGAGCACCGCGGGACGTCGCTGGTCGAGATCTACCAGAACTGCCCGATCTTCAACGACGGCGCGTTCGACCTGATCAAGGACCGCACGGAGCAGGAGGCACGGATCGTCCACCTCGCCGACGGCCAGCCTGTCCAGGTCGGAGGTGAGAGCGACCGTCAGGTGCTGGTGCGCGGCGCCGCCGGGGCGATGGAGTTCGTACCGCAGGCCCAGAGCGAGGGCCGCGAGGTGGTGGTCCACGACGTCTCCGCCGAGGACTGCACCCAGGCGTTCGCCCTGTCCCGGCTCGACTCCCCCGAGATGACGCACGTGCCGATGGGCATCTTCCGCAACGTCGACCGGCCCACCTACGACGACCTGGTTCGGGCGCAGGTGGCCGCAGCCGTCGACACCGCAGGCGGCCGGCCCACGGACGACGACCTCGACGCCCTGATCCGGGGTCGTGACACCTGGGTCGTGGCATGAGCACGCCGCCCTTCCCCTCGCGCGCCGACGCCTGACGTGGAGCGCGACGAGCAGAGGCGAGGCGCGGTATACGGGCTCCTGGCCTATGGCATCTGGGGCCTGTTCCCGCTGTACTTCGCCGCACTGCGGCCCGCCGGCGCCTGGGAGATCCTGAGCCATCGGATCCTGTGGACCGTGCTGCTGTGCGCGGTCGTGCTGCTGCTGCGGCGCGACCTGCGCTGGCTAAGGCTGTTGAGGGACCGGCCCCGCCTGGTCCTCGGCGTCACGGTTGCCGCACTCCTGATCGCCGCGAACTGGGTGATCTACGTGGCGGCCGTGCTGGGCGGGCACACCACCGAGGCAGCCCTCGGCTACTTCCTCAACCCCGTGGTGACCGTGGCACTCGGAGTGCTGGTGCTGCGTGAACGGCTTCGTCCCCTCCAGTGGGCGGCCGTGGCCATCGGCGCGCTGGCCGCGGTCTATCTGAGCGTCGCGGCCGGGTCGGTGCCGCTCATCGCGGTCTCCCTGGCGTGCACCTTCGGGGGCTACGGCCTGGTCAAGAAGAAGGTCGGCGTCAGCCTGGAGGCACTGCACTCACTGACCGCCGAGACGCTGGTGCTCACCCCCATCGCCGTGGTGCTCCTCGGAGTGCTCACGCTGCGTGGCGACACGACCTTCACCACCGACGGGGCCTGGCACACCGCACTCCTGGTGCTCGCCGGCGTGCTCACCGCGACGCCCCTGCTGTTCTTTGCCGCAGCGGCTCGACGCGTGCCACTGGTCACGATCGGCCTGCTGCAGTTCATCACGCCGGTGCTGCAGCTCCTGTGCGGGGTGCTGCTGCTCCACGAGCACATGTCGGCCCAGCGCTGGGTCGGCTTCGGGATCGTGTGGGTCGCCCTGGCCGTGCTGACCGTCGACTCGCTGCGGAGCTACGGGGTCAGCCGACGCGGTTGACGACGCTGGTGGCCAGAGCCATCAGCGCCGTCTTGGCGTCACTGTCAGGCAGGGGGTCCAGGGCCGACTGGGCCTGACGGGCCACGTCCGCGGTGTGCTGGCGGGCCCGCTCCATCGCCGGGTTCGCGCGAAGCAGCTCCAACGCCTGGGCCAGCCTGGCCTCGTCGGCGCGCAGGTCGGACCGCAACAGCTCCTGGAGGGTGGCGTCGGCCGGGTCCGCCGAGGCGAGGGCGTAGAGGACGGGAAGGGTGGCCTTGCCCTCGCGAAGGTCGGTCCCGGGCGTCTTGCCGCTGTCCTCGGCATCCGATGCGACATCGATCAGGTCGTCGGCCAGCTGGAAAGCCATCCCGAGACGCTCGCCGTACTCGCGCATCGTCTCCACCGTGGCTGCGTCGCAGCCGGAGAACATCGCGCCGTAGCGAGCGGCCGTGGCGATGAGCACGCCAGTCTTGTCGGCCAGCACCCGCAGGTAGTAGGCCACCGGCTCCTCGCCGGACGGCGTCGGGCGGTCGTCGCGGATCTGGCCCGCGCACAGCCGCACGAAGGTCTCCGCCTGGATCTTCACCGCCTCGGCGCCCAGGTCGGCGATGATCGACGAGGCCGTACCGAACAGCATGTCCCCGACGAGGATCGCAGTGGAGTTGCCGTACCGGGCGTTCGCGCTGGCCGCGCCACGGCGCACCGTGGCCTCGTCCATGACGTCGTCGTGACACAGCGAGGCGACATGGGTCAGCTCGACACCGGCCGCTGCGGCGACCACGTCGGCGTTGGCGCCACTGCCCAGCTCGGCCGCCAGCAGGGTGAGCAGCGGCCGGAACCGCTTGCCCCCGGCATCGATGAGGTGGGTGTTGGCCTCGGCGATGAAGGGGTCGTCGTGGTCCACCTTGCGACGCAACAGTGCGTCGACGTCGGTCAGGCCGACCTCGAGGCGGTGGGCCAGCTCCTCCGACGTGGAGGGCAGGACCAGGACCGGTGGTCGCGCGCTCATCTGAGCAGGAAGACCGACGACCGCTGCGCGAGGTCGAGCACCTGAGAGGGCATCACCCCGAGCACGAGCGTGACCAGGGTGCCCACCGTGATGGCGACCGTGCTCAGCGGGGAGGCCACCTGAGCCACGACCGGCTCACCGGCCGGCGGCTCGGTGAAGTACATCAGGACGATCAGGCGGACATAGACGAACGCCGTCACCATGCTCGAGAGCACACCGATGATCACGAGGGCCACCCCGGAGCGCCCGCCGAAGCTGACGGCCGGCGCGAACGCGGCATACTTCGCGGCGAAGCCCGAGGTCAGGGGGATCCCCGCAAAGGCGAGCAGCAGGAAGGCGAAGACGCCGGCCACGACCGGATGGTTACGGCCGAGCCCGGCCCACTGCGAGAGGTGGGATGCCTCGGAGCCGCCCTGGCGCACCATGGCGACGACGGCGAAGGCCGCGATCGTCATGAAGCCGTAGGCCACGAGGTAGAACATGGTGCCCGTGACGCCGGTGACGTCGAAGGCGAGGACCGCCACCAGGATGAACCCGGCGTGCGCGATCGAGGAGTAGGCGAGCAGCCGCTTGACGTCCGTCTGGGTCACCGACAGCACGGACCCGACCACCATGGTCAGGGCGGCCACGGCGATCACACCCGCGCGCCAGTCCCAGCGGCTCGCCTGCACGCCGACGTAGACGAACCGCAGGATCGCCCCGAAGGCGGCCACCTTGGTGCAGGCCGCCATGAAGCCGGTGACCGGAGTCGGCGCGCCCTGGTAGACGTCGGGAGTCCAGGAGTGGAACGGGACGGCGCCGACCTTGAACAGCAGGCCGATGAGCACGAACAGGACGCCGGGCAGCAGCAGTCCCTCCATGGTCCCCGAGGCCGTGTTGATCGCCTTCGCGATGTCGGACAGGTAGATCGACCCTGCATAGCCGTACAGCAGAGCCGCGCCGAACAGGAAGAACGCCGAGCTGAAGGCACCGAGGAGGAAGTACTTGAGGGAGGCCTCCTGCGACAGCAGTCGGCGGCGGCGCGCCAGACCGGACAGCAGGTACAGCGGCAGCGAGAGCACCTCGAGCGCCACGAACATCGTCAACAGGTCACCGGCTGCCGGGAACAGCATCATGCCGAGCACCGCGAACATCGTCAGCGGGAAGACCTCGCTCGTCGCCAGGCCGGCCCGCAACGCAGCGGCCTCGTGCGGGGAGCCGGGGATCGCCGCACCCATGGGGGTGAACGCGTCTGCCCCCTGGCCCCCGAACTTCTCAGCCATGGTGAGCACGCCCAGGATCGACATGAGCAGCAGTGCGCCCTGGAGGAACAGCGCGGGCCCGTCGATGATGACGGCCTCACGCAGGGTGCCACCCTGGTTCGCGGATCGGGTCGAGACGAGCACGAGCACGAGGAACGCCGCCAGCAGGCCCACGAGGGCGATGGACACCTGGATGGTGTGGCGCAGCCGTCGGGGCGCGAAGGCCTCCACCAGGACACCGATCATGGCCGCACCGACGACGATGAGCATCGGGGCGATCGCGCCGTACTTCACGTCGGCGACCTGGAACCCGGTGGCAGCACTCAGGGCGTTCGGCAGCGCCGCCGGCAGGGCGACGAAGTGCGGGACCAGGCTCGGATCAGCGAGCGTGGCTGTCACGGCGGGCATCACTTGGCGCTCCCGTCAGCGGTGGTGGGGACAGCAGGCGCCGGGTCGGAGACTCCGACGTACTTCAGGGTCGTGGCGACCGCGGGGTTGAGCACGTCCAGGACCGGCTTGGGATAGAACCCGAGGACGAGGAACGCCGCGATCAGCGGTGCGACGACGAGCTTCTCGCGCAGCGTGATGTCAAGGACCCGCTCACCGGCGGCCTCGAGGTCGGGCCGCGGGCCGGTCATCATGCGCTTGTACATCAGCAGGATGTAGAGCGCCGCGAGGACGATGCCGGCGGTCGAGATGATCGCCACCGCCTTGTAGCGCTGGAAGGTCCCGACCAGCACGAGGAACTCCGAGACGAACGAGCTCAGACCCGGGAGCGCCAGACCCGACAGGCCGGCCACCAGGAAGACACCGGCCAGACCGGGCGTCACGCGCTGCCAGCCACCGAAGTCCGGGATCCGCTTGCTGCCCCGCCGCGCCACGAGCATGGCGCCGATGAGGAACAGCGCCGCCGTCGAGAAGCCATGGTTGAGCATGTAGAGCGTCGAGCCCGCGCCACCCGTGGTCGTCAGCGCGAAGATGCCGAGCACGATGAAGCCGAAGTGGCTGACGGATGTATAGGCGATCAGCCGCATGATGTCGGTCTGCCCGATCGCCAGCAGCGCGCCATAGAGGATCGAGATCACCGCGAGGACGAGCACCACCGGGGTGGCCCACTTGCTGGCCTCGGGGAAGAGCTGCAGGCAGAACCGGATCATCCCGAACGTGCCGACCTTGTCGAGCACGCCGACGAGCAGCGCCGCGCCGCCGGCCGGGGCCTCGGCGCCGGCGTCGGGCAGCCAGGTGTGGAACGGCACCAACGGCGCCTTGATCGCGAACGCGATGAAGAAGCCGAGGAAGAGCCACTTCTGCGTCGCGCCGTCCGGGACGTGACCGATGAGGTCGGTGATGGCGAAGCTGCGCGATCCCGTCGTCACGTACAGGCCGATGACGCTCGCCAGCATCAGCAGGCCGCCGACGAGCGAGTACAGGAAGAACTTCATCGCGGCGTACTGGCGGCGGGGGCCGCCGAAGCTGCCGATGATGAAGTACATCGGGACCAGCATCGCCTCGAAGAAGACGTAGAACAGGAAGACGTCGGTGGCGGTGAAGACGCCGACCATGAAGAACTCGAGCAGCAGGATCAGCCCGAAGTAGTTCTTCACGCTGCGCTGGCGCGCGCCCGGAGCGGCGATCT
>NZ_DASYGF010000022.1:0-1754 GCF_036000045.1 Pedococcus sp. | reverse complement strand
TACGGCTCGGCCGGCGGCGTGGGTGGGCTGGTGGTAGGCGGCTCGGACCTGCTGGGCGCACCGCCAGGCAAGCTCGACTTCGAGGTGCTCCTGCCGAGCGGTGAACGCGGTCTCGAGCCGGGCGCGTTGACGGTCGGTTAGGTGTTCTTCGCCGGCGCGCAGGATGTTCCGGATCCGGTACAGCGGGTCGTCTTTGCGGCCGCGGTGGCCGTGGATGTCCTGCTGCACCCGACGGCGCACGTCGTCGACGACCTGGGTAGCCAGCTTGACGACGTGGAACGCGTCGAGCACTGAGCGGGCGTCCTGCAGCTGGTCGTCGATCGCGTTCTTGTACC
Organism: Pedococcus sp.; assembly: GCF_036000045.1. Lineage (GTDB taxonomy): Bacteria > Actinomycetota > Actinomycetes > Actinomycetales > Dermatophilaceae > Pedococcus. Next base: position 1,419 of record NZ_DASYGF010000022.1, on the reverse strand, counting down.
CGTGGAACGGGTCGAGGGTGGCGATCTCGACGCCGGCTTTGAACGCTTCACCGCGCTGTTCCAGCCAACGTCGGTAGGTTTCGCCGGACCGGCCGGGGACCAGGTCGAGCAGCCGGGCCTTGGTGTGGCCGTTGGCGTCTCGGGTCAGGTCGACCATGCCGGTCAACTCCTTCGGACCGCGGCCGCCGTCCTCGATTGGCTTGGTCGACACGTGATGCCACACGTGCTCATCCACGCCCAGGATGGCCACCCCGGTGAAGCGGCTCGCGTCAGCATCGGCTGCCTCCAGTAGCGGGAGGATCGCCTCCCACACGGTGCGCCACCCGGTGCCGAGTTGACGTCTGATCCCGTTGACGGAGGCGTGCTCGCGGCGGATCTGTTCGATTGCCCACCAACAGGCTCGGGTCGTCAGCCTCGCTCTCGGCGCGGCGATCTGTTCGTCCTGCTCGACGAACGAGCGGACCGGGCAGCCCGGGTCGGAGCACAGCCAGCGGCGCTTGAGCCAGCGGATCCGCACCGGCCGGCCCATCGCCGGCGCGTCAACCAGCCACACTTCGACCCGGCCGTGGGCGTGGGCCACGACCCCGCACGACCGGCACCCCATCGGCGCCGCCGCGGACTCCACGGTGACGGTCAAGCCGCCGCCGTCGTCACGCTCCACCGCCGTCACATGCAGGCTGTTCAGGCCCACCAGCAGGTCACACCGGTCGCAGTAGCCACCATCCGCACGGCAGCACAACGTAGGCTCGCTCAACGTCGAGGTCCTTGAGATCAGACGAGGTAGAAGTCCTCTGATCTTCGGGGACCTCGACCCATCCCCAGCCTCACCCAGCCGTTCGGCGCGCCGCGCTCACCCCACACTCAACGGCGAAGAGCCCCATTAAGGGTGGGGGCATTGGTCGCGTTAAGCTGTGCGCCGATCCGCGCCCGCAGGGCTCCCTCGTTGCTCGCCGGGGCGATGCGGTACCACGCGGTGCCGGGTTGGCGTCGGCCTTTACCGGAAAATCCGGCGCGAGGGATCGTCCTGCCGCCCAGTGGAGCGGATCGCCGGCATGCCGAGGTCGCCGCGACCGTGGAGCCCTCGCGAAGGCGGCTGACCGAATGATCCGCGAGGCGGGCTATTGGACCGCCTGGGTAGGGACTCGTGCGTCAAGGATCCCACGGATCGATTAGGCGCAGGCGGATGGATGGTTGCACTTGTCGGCAACGCTCGAATTTGAGGCCGATGCGACGCTCGAAAACGAGGCCACCGGTTCGTGGTTCTAGTGTGCCGTGTCTTGGGTTCTGATGCTGGGCAGGGTGTCGAGCCGCGGTTGGGGAGCCGGTAGCTGGCGCCTTTGAGGGTCAGGACGTCGGCGTGGTGGACGACGCGGTCGATCATCGCGGCGGCGAAGGCTTGGTCGCCGAAGACGCCGCCCC
>NZ_DASYGF010000003.1:0-29986 GCF_036000045.1 Pedococcus sp. | reverse complement strand
CAGGTCGTCGCAGTAGCCCAGAGCATTGCCACTGGGCTTGTAGCAGTACACGGTCGCACTCGTCGCCGTCGGGCCCGTCGTGAACGTGACCGATCCCCTTGCATAGGTCGGCGACGCTACCGGCGTCCAGACCTCACCGTTGCCACCGAAGTTCTTGACCCCGATCCTGATCGGCTCGGACGGATCCACCGAACGAGCCCATCCAGACACCATGTAGGTCGTGTTGGGCTGCACCTGCACGACCTGCTCCGCAGACGACTGGCCCGGCCCCACCTGCAGCGCGTAGCTCCCTGTCCGCGCGTTCCCTGCCACGACCTGCGCCCCCTGCCACGACGACCACGGCCCCAGAGCGCCTGACTCGAAGCCATGGTTGCGCACGATCCCGCACACGTCGTCGTTCGGCGTGGAGCGCTGGTCGGCACCAATGTCCGGAGTGCACTGCTGCGGCACCGGATCGCCCCAGAAGTCAGCGCCGCCATTGTTGGCGATGACCCGGCCCGCGCCGATCGCCGGCGAGCTGGCGGCGAGCTGATAACCCCCGAGGGTCGTCCGGCTGGTCCCCGTCCCGGGATTGGTCAGCTGCGGGTCGACCGTCAGCTGGCCGCTGGGTCCACCCGGGTGGTTGCCGTAGAGGATGTTGTGGTCCCAGGTGTAATGCCCCAAGTCCGCAGTGCTCGCATAGGTGTATCCACCCGACCCCTGGTTGACGATGATGTTGTTCGAGAGCGTGATGTAGGTGTTGCCTGAGTACTCCTCCAGGATCTTGGTCGTCGACGCCGGCCCTAGGTAAATCGTGTTGTTGTAGAAGCTGGCGTTCGTCGCACCGGCTCCCATGATGATGCGGGACTGGTCGTTCTGGCTCACGTTGTAGCGGATCACCGCGTTGGCTGACGCGCCCCCACACCCGCACAGCAGGAGCATCCCCCCTTCGTTGTCGTGGCTGTAGTTGTACTGGTACACCGTCCGGTCAGTGCCGTAGTCGACGTCGAAGGCCATGCCGTCGGTGACGCCGGCCGGCCGTCGCACGCGGTACACCTCGTTGTACTGGAAGGTCACGCCGTCGGCGTTCCACGCCCAGATTCCGGCATTGTTGTTGCCGGCGCGCATGTTGATGTCGTAGGCAACGTTGTACTCGTTGATCCCGTTCTCGGTGTACTGCATGACGATGCCGTCGCCGCCGGTGTCGTGGACGGTGTTGTTACGCACGGCCACGCCTTGCCAGGGGTAGTAGTTGGTGGTGTGGACCGGACACCCGTCCCACCCCATCGACGGCCGGCACTTCCAGGTGGTCGACATGTTGATTCCGCTCCGGTCGACGGAGTACACGTCGTTCCCGTCCACGACGACGTCGGAGAACCGGGTCGGGACCTGGGTGCCGAGTACGTCGAAGTCGATGCCAGCGCTGCCCCCGAGGTCCTTGGTGTTGTCCCCGTTGACGTCGTGCACAGTGAGGTTGGTCAGCCGGTAGTACGAGCCGGTGCCGATGTCTTGGAGTGTGATGTAGACGCCTCGCCGGTTGGCAACGGTCGCGCCATGGTTGGTCACTTCGAGGTCCCGCAGCTCCCAGTACTGCTGGTTGTGAAGTCGCACCGCATCCGGGGCGCCGTTGCCGGCGACGATCGGCTTGGGACCTGTGCCGTAGGCGTCCACGACGATCGGTGCACCTGCCGCCCCAGAACCGAGAGGATGGAGGACTCCGACGCACGTCGTTCCGCGCTTGAGCAGGATCTGGTCCCCCGGAGCGAAGGTATACGCGTCGACCGTGGCCAGGTCGTTCCACGGCGAGTCGGCGGTGCCGGAGCCGTTGGCGCCGGCGGAGCAGTCGATATAGAAGGTGCTGTTTGCCGCCATCGCTGCTGGCGTGGCGATGAACGTGCCAGCAGCAGGAACCATGAAGACACCTGCGAACAGGATCTGTATCAGTCGTCGGAACATCCTTGTTCTCCTTGCGATCGTCGTTACGGGCTCTGGAGTCTCTTGAGGGGCGGTGCGAGTGCCTGGGCTGGGACGACGACTCCTTGCCAGCGCGCCTGCACCGTCCCGTCCGGGGCGATCAGCGTGGTGTCGGGAACCTTTGGCTGATAGAGGCGGACCAGCCCCTTGGCGTCGCTCAGCGGTAGAAGGTGCAGGTCCGGGTAGTGGAGGTCCCAGTCGTAACCAACATTCACCAGTTGCTCTTGGGAAAGGCCCGAGGTGTCGACCACCGCGATAGACAGTCCGGCCCGGCTGTACTGAGTTGCCATGCTCTTCACTACGGCGAGCTGGCTGCGGGACGCTGCGCCAGCGGAGGGCCCCAAGTCGAGGAACGACAAGAGAAGGGCCTGCCCCTTGCTGGGCATCGCGGTTCCAGCGACCTCGACGACCGGTGCCGCGCCGCCCGTGAGGACAGGGACTCTTGGCGCCGCGACGTCAGCAGCGCACGCGCCGAGCATGCTGAGCGATGCCCCGACGATCACCATCAGCAAGCTCGCCGTCGTTGGTCCGCGACGACTCATCCCAGAATCGCTACGTCGCGCAGCTCGACGTGCGTCCCGGAACGCTCGAGTTCGAGGACGACGACGGAGTTCTCACCGGTACGCCAAAGTGGTGCCGGTGCATACACCGTTTCCTGAGGGCCAATCTCCCAGTAGCGGCCCAGGAGCACGCCGTTGAGCCAGAGGAAACCCTTGGCCCATCCCGGCAGGGCAAGGAACCCGTCAGCTGGCTCGGGGATGTGGAGAACAGCATGAGCAAAGACCGGCGTCTCCTCCGGCGGACGCCGGCCGAAGCGGATCCGTTCGGTGAGACCGTCGGCGTCCACGGGGAGCGCGAGGTTCTGCCAGCCATGAACCAGACGCTGACCGAGGCGAGCCGCGACCAGGCCCTTCCGCTCCCCCATGCGAGGTCCGTAGTTGACCCGTCCCTGGTTCTCAACGACCAGCTCGATGCTCGTTCGTTGCCCATCTCTGCGTGGCTGGAGCTCGACCGAGGTGCGGGGGTCGTTGCGGCTCACAGAACCGACGGGCGTGCCATCTGCGAGGACTATCGCGCGATCGGCGAGGCCGTCGAGCACGAGGTCTGCACCACCTGGTGGCACCAGGGCGGAGCCGCGATAGAGCACCAGGCCGTGGTCCTGACCAAGTTCTTCCATCGACATCGGCATCGGGGTTCGGATCGGCTCAGTACCGAAGGCGTTGAGGCTGTCGGTCAACCGGGCCCAACCCGTCATCGCTGCCGTGGCGGGCGCAACCCTCGGTGGTGGGGCAGGCAGCGGGTCCGTTGGCAAAGGTACGTACCGTCCGATGACCTTACGGAATGCGTAGAACTTGGGCGTGAGATCCCCGGACTCAGACACTGGGGCGTCGTAGTCGTAGCTGGTGACGGTCGGTTCGTAGCGGCCGTCATCGGTGACGTTGGCGCCGTTCCAGAGACCCGGGTTGGTGCCGCCATGTGCCATGTAAAGGTTGACGCTCGCGCCCGAAGCGAGCATCTCGTCGAGCACGGTAGCCGCATCGTGCGGGTCGCGGATGTGGTGCCGTTCGCCCCAGTGGTCGAACCACCCATTCCAGAACTCCATGCACATCAGGGGTCCAGTGGGCATCGCGGCGCGCAGCGACGCGAAAGCTGCCGCGGGACGGCTACCGAAGTTCGCAGTGGCGAGGACATCGGGCAGCGTCCCACTGGCGAGGTAGTCGGAGTCTGGACCGTCCGAGGTGAGGAGGAGGACATCGACCCCTCGCTCGACCAACGCGTTGCGGCAGTGGTCGAGGTAGGCATGGTCATCGCCATAGGACCCGTACTCGTTCTCAATCTGGACGGCCACTACTGGGCCACCTTGGGAGCGCAGGAGTGGAAGGACCACGGGCACGAGAGCGTCGAACCACTCGTCTACAGCGCGTAGAAAGGTCTCATCGGCACAGCGCAGGCGGGCGCTCGGATCGCGCATGAGCCAGGCCGGAAGGCCTCCGAAGTCCCATTCCGCGCAGATGTAGGGGCCCGGCCGGAGGATCACATCGAGGCCGAGGTCACCGGCAAGCGAGACGAACCGAGGGAAGTCTCGCTCCCGGGTGAAGTCGAAGCGGCCGGGGCGCCGTTCGTGCACGTTCCACGCGACGTAGGTCTCGACCGTGTTGAGCCCCATCGCCCGGACGCGGCACAGCCGGTCCTCCCACAGGTCCGGGTGGATCCGGAAGTAGTGGATACCTCCGGAGATGATCTGGTGGGGGCGCCCCCCAAGCACGAACCGGTCCCCGTCGACGTGGAGCAGTGGGCTGGTCACTTGAGGCTCCCGCTGGTCAGACCCGCCTGCCAGTACCGCTGAAGCCCCAGGAAGAGGGCGATCAACGGAAGAACGCCGAGGAATGACCCGAGAAGCACAGAGCCGTAGCGCGGATCGAAGTAGCTCATCATCCCGTAGAGCCCGAGTGTGACGGGCTTGAGTTCGGTGGAGCTGATCATCATCAGTGGCAGCAGGAAGTTGTTCCAGGTCGCCACGAAGATGAACAGGAAGATCGTCACCATGGCCGGCGCGAGGAGCCGCAGCACGATGGCAAGGAAGATGCGGGTTTCGCCAGCACCATCGAGACGAGCTGCCTCGAGCAGCTCCTCGGGGACGCTGGACTCCACATAGATTCGTCCGAGGAAGACCCCGAACGGGCTGACACACGACGGGATGATCACCGCCCACGGAGTGTTCACCAGGCCGATGTTGAGGAAGAGCAAGTAGAGCGGCACCGTCAGTAGCGAGACCGGCAGTAGGAGGCCAGCCAGGATGGCCAGCTGCACGGCGCCCCGGCCCGGCAACCGAAACTTGGCCAGGGCATACCCAGCGCTGACTGACAAGAGGGTGCCGATCGCGCCCGCGGCCGCGGAGTACAGAACCGAGTTCAACACCCAGCGCCAGAACTGGCCCTGGGTCCAGGCCATCAACGCGCGGTAGTTCGCGAGCACGCTTCCGCGCGGGAGCAGCCCGCTGCCGCCGATCAGCTCGGGATTCGTCTTGGTGCTGGAGACGAGCAGCCAGTAGATCGGCCCAAGAAAGTACAGCAATGCGACGAGCAGAACGCAGAGCGCCACGACTTGAGCCCGGCGTGACGGCATCATTGAACGAGGCAGCTCCAGGTTCGCGGTACGGCTGCTCATGCCAGGCTCCGACGCTGGATCAGTGTGTACGCGAACGCCAGCCCGGCCGCCACCAGCGCCATCAGGATCGAGAGTGCCGATGCCGGGCCTGCGCCTGAGGGAGACAGCGCGCCGGTCATCGTGTTGTAGGCCATCATCATCGGCGTGTAGGCATGCCCCATCGACGGGTTGACGGCCGCCATCACCGTGGGTTCGTTGAACAGCTGGATTGTGCCGATGATCGACAACAGGATGGCGAGCAGCATCGCGCGGCCCACGAGAGGCACCTTGACCCTGCGCACCACGTCCCACTCCGAGGCCCCGTCCATCTTGGCCGCTTCGTACAGCTCGCGCGGGATCGCCTGAAGCGCGGCAAGGAAGACCAACATGTTGTAGCCAGTGAACGTCCAGGTGGTCATGTTGGCGATCGACACGAGCACCGTTCGCGGGGCGAAGAAGTCGACCGTAGTCCCGAGGTGGCCGAGTGCTTGGTTGATGGGTGAGAGCTCAGGACTGTAGATGTACGTCCAGACCAACGCCGCGACGACGCCAGGGACGGCATAAGGGAGGAAGACTCCCAGCCGGAACAGCGTCGGGCGCCGGATCAACCCTGAGTCGATGATCAGCGCGACCGTGAGTGCGGCACCGATCATCACCGGGATCTGAAACGCCCCCAGGAGCACCACGCGCCCAAGCCCTGCCCAGAACTCCTGTCGGTGCAGCGCCGCCTCGTAGTTGCCGAAACCCGCGAAGGCCTCGGCTGTCTTGCCGCCTGCGTAAAGGCCTCCCCCGACGGGGCGGTCACGGTAGAACGAGGCCCGAACCGACATGCCGATAGGGATCAGGAAAGACAATGCGAAGAAGGCTGCGAAGGGCAGCAGGAACAACCATCCAGTACGCGCCTGGTGCGATCTCTGCACCTGGTCTCCCTCCAAAGTGGGGCCCTCGGTCGGACGGTTTCGACCGAGGGCCGACGTGGCTACTGACTGACTGGGAGGCCAGCGTCCTTGAGCGACTTCACCGAGCTCTCCTGAGTGACGCGGAAGACCTGGGCGACCGTGGCGCCGCCGTTGGCCGCCTGGCTGGCCGCCTTGGCGATGTCAGCCGACACGGCCGGGAAGGTCGGGATGTAGCCGAAGTGCGGGCTCAGGTGCTGGTTCGCAGTCGACAACGCGGCGAAGACGTCTTGGCCGCCGAAGAAGTGACCAATGACAGGTGGGGTCGTCATGGTGCCCCTTGCGGCCACGACAAGGCCTTGTGAGACGAGGCCGTCGATCTGGCTGTTGAACCAGTTGTCGAACGCCATCGCCTGGTCAACGTGCGGGCATCCCTTGAGCACGGCCACGCCAGACCCACCGTCGGGTCCTGTCATCGCGGTCTTGTCGAACGCGGGCAGCTGTGCGACGGCCCACTGCCCCACATTCTTGGTGCCGGCCATATCGCTGGCTAGAAGCGGAGCCTCCCACGCGGCACCGATCGTGCCGATGAGCCTCTGGTTGACGAGTGCGGCCTTGAAGCCGTCACCCCACCTGTTCTCCACGAGCACGCTCTTGGTGTCCATAAGGTGCTGCCAGAAGGAGGCAACCGTGGCGGACGCGGCATCGTCGACATTGACCTTCCAAGCCTGACCTTGGGCGGAGTACCAAGAGGCGCCCGCGGCTGCTGCCTGCGCGGAGAGCCAGTTGGGGGCCTCGTCGGCCTCGAAGTCGCCGATGAAGCGGCCCTTAGCAGCAGCCTTCTGTGCAGTCGCCGTGAACTCGGCCAGCGTTGTCGGGACACTCAGGCCGAGAGCTTCGAAGGCGGATTTGTTGTAGTAGTAGACCAGCGGGCCAGTGTCCTGCGGTAGCCCGACGGTCACCCCGCCAAGGCTCATCAGCGAGAACGCGCCTGGAGCGAAGTTTTGGCGGTACTTGGCGGCCTGCTTCGTTACGTCTACAAGCATGCCCTTGCTGTAGAGCGCCGGCAGGTCGGCGTACCCGACTTGGGCCAGGCAGGGTGCAGTCCCAGCTTGTACGTCTGCCTCGAGCTTCGGCTGCATCTCTGCGGCCTTCCCGTCGAACTTCGTCGCCGTCACCTGGATATCGGGGTGCTCTCGGTTCCAGACCGCGACGAGATCGGCCACCTTGGTCATTCCGGCGCCGTCGGGAAGTCGGTGGAGGTAGGTGATCCTGATCGGCCCAGACTTGCCGTCCGCTGACCCCTTCTCGGCGTGGGCGCTGCACCCCGCAACAGCGAGCGCGGACACCAGCACGCCGGCGGTCGCGACCAGCCGTACGACACGGAAAGACGACATCTCGATCCAACCTTCTTCGCAGTGGACAGTTAGTTCGGGTACCATACGAACTAATGTCTGCTAAAGTCAATGCTTGTTGATCACGAAAGTCCCGGCCCCGAGAGTGACCCTCGACGCGATGACCTCCGTCCAGAGAGACGCAACCCCCCCGCCTTCGCTGACGCGGTCGCGCGGCGCAACCGGTCATGCGCACATCCGCGGGGCCAACATGTCTCTCGTCCTCCATCACCTGCGCGCTCAGGGTGGGCGCTCTCGCGCCCAGCTGGCGGTCGAGACCGGCCTCGCGAAGGCAACCGTCTCAAGCCTTGTCGTGGAGCTGATCGAACGCGGCCTCGCCCAAGAGAGCGAGATCTCCCGGCAGGGGGCGGTCGGCCGTCCCGGGGTGACAGTCGAACTGGACGGCACACGGATCTGTGGCCTCGGCCTTGCAGTCCACGTGGAGTACCTCGCCCTGGTGGCGCTGGACCTCCAAAGCAACGTGCTGCACGAGGAGGTGCTGCCGCTGGAGGTGGACCAGCTCACACCGGACCAGGTGCTCGACGAGCTCGCCGGCCTGGTAGCGGGGGCCCACCGCGTCCTTGACGCTCGCGGGGTCACTATCGTTGCGACCGGCGTAGCCGTCCCCGGCGTGATCGACCTTGACGAGGGCCTGGCGCGTTTCGCGCCGAACATCGGCTGGCGTGGCATCGGGGTCCGCGACGGCCTCGCCGATCGCACTGACCTCGACCCGGCCTCGATCCACGTCGAGAACGACGCCAAGATGGCTGCGATCGCAGAGTTCGCTCACCTCTCCGATCACGCGCTACGCGACGTGTTGTACCTGACTGGGGACATCGGGACCGGAGCCGGGATCATCGCTGACGGCGAGCTCGTGCGCGGTTGGTCAGGTTTCGCCGGCGACGTGGGGCATCTCCCTTTCGACCCGGCCAGAACTCCTTGCAGTTGCGGGCGAGTTGGCTGCTGGGAGACGCAGGTCGGGCTGCTCGCCTTCCTTCGGCGAGCGACGGTCGAGGGCGACCCCGCGCGGAACAGAGCGGTCCGCCTCGACGACCGGATCCGCGAGCTGTTGCGCCGCGCAGACGACGGTGACCTGCGGGTACGAGCAGCCCTCGCACGTCTCGCTGACGACCTCGTGGCCGGCCTCTCTATCCTGACCGACACCCTCAACCCGCGCGCGGTCATCCTTGGCGGGTACTTCGGGTTCGCGGGCAAGTACCTCCTGGAGCCTGTGGGGGCCGCGTTGGCGCAGCGCTGGACAACGCCTGGGAGCGAAGCCTGCCTGGTCGGCTCCCGCCTCGGCCTGGTGGCCGCCGCACAAGGTGGCGCCCAGCACGCGCTCGATCAGGTCTATCTCGACCCGACGCTGGCGGTACGTGAGCGTGTGACCGATGCGGTGCAGCGATGATGCGGTCTCGGAGCAGCTGACCGGTGTCAACGGCGTCGCCCAGGTCGTCGGCGCCAATGAAGGTCAGAGTGTCGGCGGAGTCAGGGCAGGCGAGCCGTACCCGGCGGGTGCACCCTGAGCCAGAGGAAGCCGTAGCCCTCCAGCGCCACGGTCACGCGTCCCTGGTCGTCGGTGGAGAGGTCATCCAGCCCCAGCAGGTCCACCAGGTCCACGCAGCCCTGCGCGAGCGTCAGCTCGACCGTCACCGGCTCCGGCCCGAAGTTGTGTAGGGCCACGACGGAGGCCTCGTCGGTGAACGACCGGTGGGCCAGCACCTGGTGGTGCGGCTGCTCGAGCACCTCGAACTGGCCCCAGCCCAGCTCGGGGCAGGCGCGGTAGGCCCTGATCAGCTTGTGCATGAAGCTCCACAACGAGTCGGGGTCGCGTCGCTGGTCGGCCACGTTGACATGTTCGGGGCCGTATCCGCCTGGCGTCAGCCGTTGCACGAGCCGGCTGGGTCGCGCCGTGGAGAAGCCGCCGTTGCGACCGCTGGTCCACTGCATCGGCGTGCGCACGGCCATCCGACCCTCGGCTGCGAGGTCCTCTCCCATGCCGATCTCCTCGCCGTAGAACAGGGTCGGCGTGCCGGGGAGGGTGAACAGCAGGCTGTAGGCCATCCGGATACGGCGAGGGTCGCCACCCAGCATCGTGGGCAGGCGCCGCTTGAGCCCGCGGCCGTAGATCTGCTCCTGCGGCTCCGGACCGAAGGCGGCGAAGACCTCCTGCCGCTCCTCGTCCGTGAGCTTGTCGAGGGTGAGCTCGTCGTGGTTGCGCAGGAAGGTCGCCCACTGGCAGGTGGGGTGGATCGGGGGCCGGTCGACCAGGGCTGCGGCGAGCGGACGGACATCGCGCCGGGCCATGGACAGGTAGACGTTCTGCATCCCGATGAAGTCGAACATCATGTGCAGCTCGTCGCCGGCTTGGCCGCCGAAGTACTTCAGCTGTTGGTCGTGGGGGACGTTCACCTCGCCCAGCAGCATGGCGTTGCCCTTGCGGCGGTTGACGAACGCCCGCAGGTCCCGCAGGTGCTGGTGCGGGTCGGCAGGCACCTCCGGGTGGTCCTTGCTCTCGGCACGTGTCTCCACGTCGTCGACGAAGTACGGCACGGCATCCATGCGGAAGCCGTCGACCCCGAGCTGCAGCCAGAACCCGAGCATCCGGTCGATCTCGTCACGGACCTTGGGGTTCGCGACGTTCAGATCCGGTTGGTAGGAGTAGAAGTGGTGCAGGTACCACTGGCCCAGCTTCTCGTCCTTGGCCCAGATGCTGTTCTCCACGTCGGGGAAGGCCACCTGGTCGCTGGTGTCGGGCGGGGTGTCCGAGCGCCAGACGTAGTAGTCATGGAACGGGTTGTCGACGCTGCGGCGCGCGGCCTTGAACCACGGGTGCTGGTCGCTCGTGTGGTTGATGACCGCGTCGACAATGACCCGCAGGCCGCGGTCCTTCGCCGTGCGGATGATCTCCACGAACTGGCCGTGGTGACCGACGCGGGGGTCGATGCCGTAGAAGTCGGTCACGTCGTACCCGTCGTCCCGGCCGGGCGTCGGGTAGATGGGCATCAGCCAGATGCAGGTGACCCCCAGCTCTGCGAGGTAGTCGATGCGCTCTGCCAGCCCACCCAGGTCGCCAACGCCATCGCCGTTGCTGTCGTAGTACGTGTCGACGTGCAGGCAGTAGAAGACGGCCGTCTTCCACCACTGGTCGCTGGTCTCGGTGACCCGCATGGCTAGCGCACGTCATTCGGGGTCGGCTCGTGACCGGGGAGGCCAGGAGTGCGGCGGGCTGACTTCATCTCTGCCTCGAAGACGTGCCGACGGCCACCCATCAGCTGGTCGCGCACGAGTCGTTCGATGCGCTGGAAGTCCGCGTAGTACCCGTCGTCGAACTCCTCCACCAGCTGGAACGTCCAGCGCCCCGGCAGTACGTTGCGCCCCACCATCTCGCGGTCGACCGTGTCGGCGAGCTCGTCATGGCCGGCCTTCCGCAGGAGCTCGACTGCCTCCCCGAGCGCAAGGTCGGCCGTGCCGGTGAGGCGGTGCGCGGCATACAGGCTGCCGCGCACCTGCTCGATGCACTCGAACGCCTCACTGACCTTGCCGGCCGCCTCGACCGTGGCGTCGCTGACGCCGTCCGGCCGCCGGTCGAGTCCTAGGGAACCGCCGGAGCCGCTGGAGTCTCTGGAGGCACCGGAGGCGCTGGAGGCACTATGCATGCGTGCCAGTGTGTACGCCCGCGCCCGGCTCCACCACTAGAGCGTCGGCCTCGACATCGAGGTCCACGACCACCCGCTCGCCGTCATGCACGGCCCCGGAGAGGACCGCCTTGGCGAGCCGGTCGCCGATCTCCTTCTGGACCAGGCGGCGCAACGGCCGCGCCCCGTATGCCGGGTCATAGCCGGTGATGGCCAGCCACTCCCGTGCCGCGTCGGTCACCTCGAGGGTGATCCGCCGGTCGCGCAGGCGCGAGGCGAGCTCGCGGACCTGCAGCTCGACGATGTGGGCCAGCTCGCTGGAGGTGAGGGCGTCGAAGATGACGACCTCGTCGAGCCGGTTGAGGAACTCGGGCTTGAAGCTCGCCCGCACCACGGACATCACGGCGTCACGCTTGGCCGTCTCGTCCAGCGTCGGGTCGACGAGGAACTGGCTGCCGAGGTTGCTGGTCATGACCAGGATGACGTTGCGGAAGTCCACGGTGCGGCCTTGGCCATCGGTCAGCCGACCGTCGTCGAGCACCTGCAGGAGGATGTCAAAGGTCTCGGGGTGGGCCTTCTCGACCTCGTCCAGCAGGACGACCGAGTAGGGCCGGCGCCGCACCGCCTCGGTGAGCTGACCGCCCTCCTCGTAGCCGACGTAGCCGGGTGGAGCGCCGATGAGCCGCGCCACGGCGTGCCGCTCTGAGTACTCGCTCATGTCGATGCGCACCATCGCGCGCTCGTCGTCGAAGAGGAAGTCGGCCAGGCTCTTGGCGAGCTCGGTCTTGCCCACGCCGGTCGGGCCGAGGAACAGGAACGACCCGGTCGGCCGGTTGGGGTCGGCCAGACCCGCGCGCGAGCGGCGCACCGCGTCGCTGACCGCCTGCACGGCCCGCTCCTGGCCGATCAGCCGCGCACCGATGATCGACTCCATGGTGAGCAGCTTCTCGGTCTCGCCCTGGAGCAGACGCCCGGCCGGGATGCCGGTCCAGGCGCTGATGACCTCGGCGATGTCCTCCGCGCCCACCCGCTCCTTGACCATGAGGTCCTGGTCGAGCGTGGCTGCCTGCTGCTCCTGGGCGTTGGCCGCCGCGAGCTGCTTCTCCAGCTCGGGGATCTCGCCGTAGAGCAGGCGCGACGCCTTCTCGTAGTCGCCCTCGCGCTGGAGCCGGTCCGCCTGCGTGCGCAGGTCGTCGATCCGGGCCTTGAGCTCGCCGACGCGGTTCAGGCCGGACTTCTCGGCCTCCCAGCGGGCGTTGAGGGCGGCGAGCTGCTCGGACTTGTCGGCGAGGTCCTGGCGCAGCCGTTCGAGCCGTTCGACGGAGGCGTCGTCGGTCTCGCGCTCGAGGTGCAGCTCCTCCATCCGGAGCCGGTCGACGGCGCGGCGCAGCTCGTCGATCTCGACGGGCGAGGAGTCGATCTCCATGCGCAGCCGCGACGCCGCCTCGTCGACGAGGTCGATGGCCTTGTCGGGCAGCTGGCGCCCGGTGATGTAGCGGTCGGACAGCGCGGCGGCCGCGACCAGCGCGGAGTCCTCGATCTCGACCTTGTGGTGCGCCTCGTAGCGCTCCTTGAGCCCGCGCAGGATGGCGATGGTGTCCTCGACAGAGGGCTCCCCGACGAAGACCTGCTGGAAGCGGCGCTCGAGGGCGGCGTCCTTCTCGATGTGCTGGCGGTACTCGTCGAGGGTGGTCGCGCCGACGAGGCGGAGCTCGCCGCGCGCGAGCAGCGGCTTGAGCATGTTGCCGGCATCCATGGCGCTCTCGCCGGTGGCGCCGGCCCCGACGACGGTGTGCAGCTCGTCGATGAACGTGACGATCTGGCCGTTGCTGTCCTTGATCTCCTCGAGGACGGCCTTGAGCCGCTCCTCGAACTCGCCGCGGTACTTCGCACCGGCGACCATGGCGCCGAGGTCGAGGCTGATGAGCCGCTTGTCGCGCAGCGACTCCGGCACGTCACCGTCGACGATGCGCTGCGCCAGCCCCTCGACGACGGCGGTCTTCCCGACGCCGGGCTCGCCGATGAGGACGGGGTTGTTCTTGGTTCGGCGCGACAGCACCTGAACGACCCGGCGGATCTCGGAGTCACGGCCGATGACCGGGTCCAGCTTGCCGTCACGTGCGGCCTGGGTCAGGTCGGTGCCGTACTTCTCCAGGGCCTCGGAGGTGGCCTGCGGGTCCTCGGAGGTCACCTTGTGGCCACCGCGCAGCACGGGGATCTGCGCCTCGATCGCCTTGGCGTCGGCGCTGATCGCGCCCTTCTCGACCAGGGCGAGCAGCAGGACGTCGGTGGACAGGTGCGTGTCGCCCATGGCCTGCATCAGGGTCTGGGCATGCTGCAGCACCGCGAGCGCCTGCTGGCCGAGGCCCGGGGGCTGCACCGAGCTGCCCGAGGTGCGGGGCAGCGAGCCGAGGGTGTGCCGTGCGGCGGCCGCGACGGCCTCGGCCGACGTCCCGCCGGCAGTCAGCAGCGCGGGCGTCGTCGTGTCGGGCTGCTGGGCGAGCACGAGGGCGAGGTGGGCCGGGGTGATCTCGGGGTTGCCGCTGCCCTGCGCCTCACGCTGCGCGAGGGCCAGCGCCTCCCCCACCTTGGTGGTGGGCTTGAGCTCCATGCGGGACTGGTCTCCTGTGGTCGGGGGTGGTCCTCAGGGTCAACGACCCCAAAATTGAGTCTATTCCACTCAACTTTGGACCTCCAGCGGAGCGGGAGCGCCTCAGAGGAGCTCGGGCGCGGGCTCGGGGTCGTACCAGCCGCCGTGCTCCTCGGCCAGCGCCGAGAACCGGTCGCGCAGGCCGCCCTCGACGGGTCCGGACTCGTCGGCCACCATCTCCTCGACGACGTAGACCGCCCACTCATGGTCCTCGGAGTCGTCCTCGCCAGCCAGCGCCTCGCGCACCACCCGCACCTCGCTGAACCCCTCGTGGGCCAGTTCGGCAGCGATCTCCTCGGCGGTCTCCTTCTCGGGGAAGACCATCAGGTGCTCAGTCATAACGCGAGTATGCCGCGTGGCTGGGCCACGCGGCATACGGGTCGTCGAAGGGTGGGGCATGGGTTGCTCAGGAGTGCGGACGCCAGACCACAAGGGCCTGGTTGCGGGTCACCCGAGGGCGCTGGCCTGCCCGCAGCGCCACGACGTCACCGGTGGGCGCGACGGCGAAGACCCGCGAGGTGTCCGGACGGCGGTACTGGGCTGCGTCGCGAGCCTGCTGGAGCTCGTCAGTCAGCTCGAGGACGCGGGCGCGCAACGCGCTGACGTGGTTCTCGAGCTCCATGATGCGCTGGATGCCCGCGAGGCTGACACCCTCCTGGGAGAGCCGCTGCACCTCACGGAGCTGCTCCACGTCACGGGCGGAGTACCGCCGACCGCCGCCGCGGGTGCGTGACGGCGTCACCAGGCCGAGGCGGTCGTACTGGCGCAAGGTCTGTGCGTGCATTCCGGCCAGGGTCGCCGCCGCCGAGATGACGAAGACCGGGTCGTCGTCCTGAGGCGACACGCCCCGGACGTCGTCGGCACTCACCGCTGCGCCTCGGCGAACAGCGGCGCCCGCGGGTCGTAGCCCTCGTCGTGAGCCTGCAGCGCCTCGACTGCAGCCTTCGCCTCGTCGGAGAGACGCTGCGGCACCACGACGTTGACCGTGACGAGCAGGTCGCCGGCCTTGTCGCGCTTGGGCACGCCGCGACCCTTGACCCGCAGAACGCGCCCGCTGGGCGTCCCTGGGGCGATGCGCACCTTGACCGGCTTCCCGTCGAGGGTGGGGACGGACACGGTCGCGCCCAGCACCGCCTCGGCGAAGGTCACCGGCAGCTCGACCGTGAGGTTGTCGCCGTCGCGCCCGAACACAGGGTGGGGCTCGACGCTCACGGTCAGCAGGAGGTCGCCGGCAGGGGCTCCGGCATCGCCAGGCTGGCCCTTGCCGCGCAGCCGGATCTTCTGGCCGTCCTTGACCCCAGCGGGAATCCGCGTCGTGATCTGGCCACCGTCGGCGGTGCCGAGCGTGACGGTGGCACCGTTGACGGCGTCACGGAAGGACAGTGTCGTCCGGGCGGTGAGGTCGGCTCCCTTGCGCGGCCCCCGAGTGCCGCCGAAACCGCCGTAGGGCGAGCCGCCTCCGCCGAACATCCCGCCGAGGATGTCCTCGAGGTCAGGCTGCGCGCCGCCGGTCGAGTAACGGACGCGGGTGCCCCCGCCTCCCCCTCCGCCGAACATGGAGGAGAAGACGTCCTCGAAGCCCCCGGTGCCGCCGCCCGGGCCGCCCGCGGTGAAGCGCGCGCCACCGCGCGCCATCTGGCGCACGGCGTCGTACTCCCGACGCTGCTCGGCGTCGGACAGCACCGAGTGCGCCTCGCCGATCTCCTTGAACCGCTGCTCGGCCGAGGCGTCGCCAGGGTTCTGGTCGGGGTGGTAGGTGCGCGCCAGCTTGCGGTATGCCTTCTTGATCGCGGCGTCGTCGGCATCCTGGGGGACGCCGAGAATCGCGTAGAAGTCCTTCTCGAACCAGTCCTGACTAGCCATGTCGGCGTCCTCCTCTCAGGTCGATGCGTCGTGTTCGTGTCCGGTCGACGCCTGGCGTGATGATGCCGCCGTCACTCGGGGTCGGCCACGGCGACACGCGCCGCCCGAAGGATCTGCTCGCCGGCCCGGTAGCCCGGCTGGAGCACCTGGACCACGGTGGTCGAGCCGGCCGAGGACACCGAGCCGTCCTGCGGCCACGCGGTGTGCATGAGGGCCTCGTGCCGGTTGGGGTCGAACTCCTCGCCGGGCTCGCCGTAGCGCTCGAGCCCGAACTTGGCGAGCACGCCCTCGAGCTTGTCGGCGATCGCCGCGAACGGGCCGTCGACGAGGTCTCCGTGCTCGCGCGCACCGTGGATGTCGTCGAGCACCGGCAGGAGCGCCTCGATGACCGACTGTGCGGCGCGCTCCTGGACGAGAGCCCGGTCACGGTCGACGCGACGCTTGTAGTTGACGTACTCGGCCTGCAGACGCTGCAGGTCGGCAAGCCGCTCGGCAGCCAGGTCGCGGTCCGCAGCGGGCTGCTGGTCGGCGACCGCCTCCTGCTCGGCCTGCACCTGCTCGGCCCCCACCTCGGCATCCTGGCTCGGCTGAGCGTCCACCGCCGAGGCGGGCTCGCTTGCCGCCGAGGCGGTGGTGGGCTCGGAAGCCTCACCCACCACCACCTCGGGCTCGTTGGCAGAGGGGCTCTGCTCGGTCACTTGGCGTCCTCGTCGTCCTCGACGACCTCGGCATCCACGACGTCGTCATGCGCCGCACCCCCGGTCGATCCGCCGGCGTGCGCGCCCTCGCCCTCACCGGACGCGGCATCCGCCTCGGAGGCGGCGGCATACATCGCCGTGCCCACCTTCTGGGACTCCTCGGACAGCTTCGCGCTCTTCTTCGCGATGTCCTCGGCACTGACGCCCGAGTCTGCCTTGAGGGCCGACTTGAGGTCCTCGAGGGCGGCGTCGACATCAGCGCGGCCGTCGGCCGGGATCTTGTCGCCGTTGTCGGCGAGGAACTTCTCGGTCGAGTAGACGAGCTGCTCGGCGGTGTTGCGGGCCTCGGTCTCCTCGCGGCGCTGGCGGTCCTCCTCCGCGTGGGCCTCGGCCTCCTTGATCATCCGCTCGATGTCCTCCTTGGCGAGGGCCGAGCCACCGGAGATCGTGATCTTCTGCTCCTGGCCGGTGCCACGGTCCTTGGCGGACACGTTGACGATGCCGTTGGCGTCGATGTCGAAGGTGACCTCGATCTGCGGCACGCCACGCGGCGCGGGCGCGATGCCGGTGAGCTCGAAGGTGCCGAGCTGCTTGTTGTGCTGGGCGATCTCGCGCTCACCCTGGAACACCTGGATCAGCACGCTGGGCTGGTTGTCCTCAGCGGTCGAGAACACCTCAGAGCGCTTCGTCGGGATCGCGGTGTTGCGCTCGATGAGCTTGGTGAACAGCCCACCCTTGGTCTCGATACCCAGGCTCAGCGGCGTGACGTCGATGAGCAGGACGTCCTTGCGCTCGCCCTTGAGGACACCGGCCTGAAGGCTGGCGCCCACGGCCACGACCTCGTCGGGGTTGACGCCCTTGTTGGGCTCCTTCCCACCCGTGAGCTCCTTGACCAGAGCCGAGACGGCGGGCATGCGGGTCGAGCCACCGACGAGGACCACGTGGTCGATGTCGGACAGGGAGATGCCCGCGTCCTTGATGACGTTGTGGAACGGCTGCTTGGTGCGGTCGAGCAGGTCCTTGGTCAGCTGCTCGAACTGCGCGCGGCTGATGGTCTCCTCGAGGTGGATCGGGCCGTTCTCGGACATCGAGAGGTACTGCAGGCTGACGTTGGTGCTGGTCGAGGACGACAGCTCCTTCTTGGCCTGCTCGGCGGCGTCGCGCAGACGCTGCATGGCGATCTTGTCCTTGGACAGGTCGACGCCCGAGGTGTTGCGGACCGTGGTGAGCAGGTGCTTGACGATGCGCTCGTCCCAGTCGTCACCACCGAGCTGGTTGTCACCGGAGGTGGCGCGCACCTGGATGGTGGAGAAGCCGTCCTCGGGGTCCTTGCCGACCTCAAGGAGGGACACGTCGAAGGTGCCACCACCGAGGTCGAAGACGAGGATGAGCTCGTCCTCCTTGCCCTTGTCGAGGCCGTACGCGAGGGCCGCGGCGGTGGGCTCGTTGATGATGCGCAGGACGTTGAGACCCGCGATCTCACCGGCCTCCTTGGTGGCCTGGCGCTCGTGGTCGTCGAAGTACGCGGGGACGGTGATCACCGCGTCGGTGACGTCCTCACCGAGGTAGGCCTCGGCGTCGCGCTTGAGCTTCTGGAGGATGCGGGCGCTGATCTCCTGAGCCGTGTAGGTCTTGCCGTCGATCTCCGGCGACTTCCAGTCGGTGCCGATGTGGCGCTTGACCGAGCGGATGGTCCGGTCGACGTTGGTGACGGCCTGACGCTTGGCGATCTCGCCGACCAGGACCTCGCCTCCCTTGGAGAACGCGACGACGGACGGGGTGGTGCGACCGCCCTCCGCGTTGGCGATGATGGTGGGCTCGCCGCCTTCGAGGACTGCGACGGCCGAGTTGGTGGTGCCGAGGTCGATGCCGACCGCACGTGCCATGGTGATGTCTCCTGTAGTGCTCGAGTTGAGTTGCCTGCACTCAAGTTAGGAGCCGGTATGCCGCGTGGCAAATCGAGGGCGCCAAACTTGCGTTCACTCCGCTCAACTTTGGTCGGCATCGGATTGTTCCCGGGTCGCGGATAAGGTCGCGACCGTGGATGACGCGCTGTTCGCCGAGACGGTGGCGGATCTCGTCGCCCGCGATGGCGACCTGGCCCGGGTGGTGACCGAGCACGGCATACCGGTCCTGTGGCGGCGCCCCGCCGGGTTCCCCAGCCTGGTCCTGCTCATCCTCGAGCAGCAGGTGTCGCTCGCCTCCGCGGCGGCGGCATACCGCAAGGTCGTCGCCCGCACCGGAGCCATGACGCCCGCGGCACTCCTGGCCACGACGCCCGAGGAGCTGCGGCTCGACGGGGTCTCGCGGCAGAAGGACCGCTACCTGCGCGCGCTGGCGGTCGCCGTGGAGACCGGCGCACTCGACCTCGCCGGCCTGGCCGAGCTCGACGACCAGGCGGCTCGGCGAGCGCTGGTCGCGTTGCCCGGGGTGGGGCCGTGGACCGCCGACGTCTATCTGCTGGCCTGCCTCGGTCGCCCGGACCTGTGGCCGGTCGGTGACCGCGCCCTCCAGGTCGCCGCCGCCGAGGCCCTCGGCCTGGCCGTCGCGCCTGACGCCTCCGCACTCGAGGTGATCGGCGAGCGCTGGCGGCCCCATCGCTCCACCGCGGCACGACTGCTCTGGCACGGATACCTCGCACGCCGCGGCCGGGTGGAGACTCCTGCCGCCCTGCTCGGCTGATCCCGGCGGCCCCTGCTGAGGTCATGGCATTATCGTGGCATAATGATGGCATGACCAAGGCCCGACTGAGCACGACCGTGGACACCGCCCTGCTCGAGCGAGCGCGGGCTGTCCACGGAGACCGCACGGACGCGTCCCTCCTCGAGGCAGCGCTCACCGCCTACCTTGCGCAGCACCGCGAGGCAGAGATTGATGCGGCCTACGCCAAGGCTTATGCGGAACACCCGATCGATGAACCGGACGCCTGGGGCGACCTCGCATCCTGGAGCGACGCTGCACGGGCGGCCGACCGCCGATGAGCTCACTGCCACAGCGCGGCGAGGTGTGGTGGTGCGAGCTCCCAGGGGTCGGGCGCCGACCCGCGGTCGTCCTGTCCCGCGACACGGCCATCGCCGGTCGCCGGCACGCGATCATCGGCCCGTGCACGACGACGGTTCGCGGACTCCCGACCCAGGTCGAGCTGCATCCCGGCATCGACCCGGTCCCGCGGCCGTGCTTCGTCAGCCTCGACTCGGTCGAGAACGTCTCTGTAGCGCTCTTGGTGGATCGCATCGGCCGGCTCGGTGACGCCAGGATGAGCGAGATCTGCGCGGCCCTCGCCGTCGCCACCGGGTGTCGAGGCTGAGGCACAGTGCCCCACGTCAGCGGGCGGTGACCTCACGCGCCAAGGCGGGCGGCATGTAGTCGTAGCGCACGAACCGCCGGGTGAAGGTGCCCGTGCCGTGCGAGACCGAACGAAGGTCCACCGGATACCTCGACAGCTCGTGGGCCGGCACCTCGGCCATGATCGTCGTCCGCCCCTCGACGTCGGCGGGAGCCGTCCCGTGCACCTGCCCCCGGCGCCCGCGCAGGTCCGCCAGCACGCTGCCGACCGCGTCGTCCGAGACCTCGATACGTACCTCGTCCACGGGCTCCAGCATCGAGACCGTCGTGTCGTTCGCCGCCTCCCGCAGGGCCATCCCGGCCGCGGTCTGGAACGCCATGTCGGAGGAGTCCACCGAGTGCGCCTTGCCGTCCACCAGCGTCACGCGCACGTCGACCACCGGGTATCCCGCGAGCACACCCTTCTCGAGCTGGGTGCGGGCGCCCTTCTCGACCGAGGGGATGTACTGACGGGGCACCGCGCCCCCGACCACCTTGTCGACGAACTCGATCCCCGCGCCCCGCTCCAGCGGCTCGATCTCCAGCTGGCAGACGGCGTACTGCCCATGCCCACCGGACTGTTTCACCAGCCGGCCCTGCACGGAGGTCGGGCGCACGAACGTCTCGCGCAGCGACGTCCGGACCGGCTCGACCTCGACGGCCACGTGGTACCGCTGCTCGAGGGCCGAGATCAGCTGGTCCACATGGGCGGGACCCATCGCCCAGAGGACCAGCTGATGCGTCTCCGCGTTGTGCTCCAGCCGCATGGTGACGTCCTCGGCGACGAGCCGCTGCAAGGCACTCCCCAGCTTGTCCTCGTCGCCCTTGGACTTGGCATGCACGGCCACGGGGAGCAGCGGGTTCGGCAGCAGCCACGGCTCCACCAGGGCCGGGCGGTCCTTGTGCGAGAGCGTGTCCGAGGTCTCGGCTCCGGCCAGCTTGCTCACGAGGACGATGTCGCCCGCCACCGCGGCCGAGACCGCCCGGCTGTCCTCCCCCGACGGGGAGGCGAGTGGGCCGACCCGCTCGTCGTCGGTGTCGTGGTCGGCGTGCTCCTCCACGAGGTGGGCCGCGAAGTGCTGCAGGTGCCCGGAGATGTGGACCGGCTCGTCAGGGCGCAGCGTGCCGGAGAAGACCCGCACGAGCGACTGCCTCCCCACGAACGGGTCGGTGGTGGTGCGGATGATCTCGGCGACCAGGGGGCCGTCCGGGTCGCAGGCGACCGCTCCGAAGTCGCCTCCCGCCGGGGTGAACACCCGGGGGATCGACGCGCCCGCCGGTGATGGGAACCCGTGCTCGAACAGCTCCAGCAGCGACTCCACTCCGACGCCACCAGGCGCGTGGGTGGGCAGGATCGGGAAGAAACGGGCGGTGGCGATGGCCAGGCGAAGGTCCTTGGCCACTGCTTCGGTGTCGACGTCCTCGCCACCGAGATAGCCCTCGAGCAGGGACTCGTCCTCCGACTCCTCGATGACCGCCTCGATGAGGTCTCCACGTTGGGCATCGATGAGCTCGCCCTCGTCGGCGGTCGGCTCCCGGTCATCGGGCTCACCGTCCCGGTACTCCGTCACGGTCCTGCGCAGCAGGTTCATCAGCCCGACGACGACGCCTCCCTCGACCAGCGGCAGCGCGAGCGGCTCGGCGTCACCGAAGGCTCGCTTGCACGCGGCAACGGTGCCGTCGAAGTCCGCCCGTGCCTGCTCCAGGCGCGTGATGGCCACGGCACGCGGCATACCGAGGACGTCGCACTCCCTCCACAGCAGCCGTGTCGGCTCGTCGACGCCCTCGGCGGCGGAGACGACGAACAGGGCGGCATCCGCTGCCCGGAGCCCGGCCCGCACCTCACCCACGAAGTCAGCATGTCCCGGGGTGTCGAGCAGGTTGACCGTCACCGACCCCGTCGGCAGGTCGGCGACGGTGAGCGTGAGGGTCGGCGTGATGGCCCCCTCACGAGAGCGGCGGCCCGGAACCCGGGCCGCCACCAGCTTCTCGAACAGCGCCGTCTTGCCGGCGCCGCTCGACCCCACCATCACGACGTTCCGGATCGCCTCCGGCGACCTGGGCCCGTCAGCCTCGTTGAGACGGTTCATGAGGTCACCTTGCTCCGCGGGCCGGTGCCGCACAAGGGGCTACGCGAGCCAGGCCACCGTCAACGGCAGGGCGGACGCCATCACGACCAGGGTGTCCCGGCGGCGCCAGGGGGCGGGAGCCGCCCACGACCTTGCGTATGCCGTCGCGAAGCCCCGAGCATCCATCGCCACGGAGAGCTCGGCAGCGGCTTGGAGGGAACGCACCAGGATGCCGATCGTGAGGGCGCCGACCTCGGCCAGCACGGACGCCGGGGAGCGCAGGGTGGCGCCGACCCCGCGGATCCGCCGGGCCCGGGCCGTCTCGGACCACAGGTCGCCGAAGATGTGGACCCGCTGGAGTGCGGCGGCGAGCGCGACGACCGGCCGAGGGGGCAGTCGCAGGAGCTGCGCGAGGTGGTCGCCGAGCGCGTCGGCGTCGACGTACTGGATCAGCACCGCTGAGGGGAACACGATGATCAGCACCCGCAGGCCGCCGACCGCGGCGAGCTCGCGGTCGTGCGACCCCAAGAGCCACGTGGACCAGGCGACCGAGGCCACGCCGAGAAGGCCGGGCAGAAGACGGACGGTGACTGCCCGCGTGCGGCGCGGCGGGTGGCCCTCCCCGGGCGCCCAGAGGCCGAGCATCGCGAGCACGAGCTCGACGGCAAGGACCCCCAGGCTGGTGCGCCAGTGCGGCGAGACGATGCCTGCGGGGATGGCCAGCGCGGCGGCGGCCAGGAGAGACAGTGGCCCACAGCGGGCGACCAGCGGCCGGCGTGGAGCCGGCGGCTCGGGGGGCTGAGCGGGCCGCATCATCGACGTGACGGTGTCGGCCCTCGCCACCACGGCGTCGTCGTGGGTGGTCAGCACCACGGCCGAGCCGGCGTCACGCAGCGACTCCACGACCCCCATCACGGCTGCCCAGGTGAGCCGGTCCTGCCCCACGGTCGCCTCATCGGCGAGCAGGACGGCAGGCTGGTGCACGACGGCGGCGGCCATCGCGAGGCGGCGCTGCTCTCCACCGGAGAGGTGCCGGGGGTCGGCGCTGTGCAGGTCACCGAGCCCGAGGATGTCCAGTAGCAGCTGCGCGCGGGTGAGCGCCTCGGACTCGACGAGCCCGACCGCCCGCGAGGTGGTCATCACCTCGTCCAGCACGGTGCGCGCGACGATCGTCGAGCTGGCCCACTGCGGCACCCACGCCAGCACCCGGGCCAGCTCGATGGTGGACCAGTCGCGCGGGTCGCGGGAGCCGTCGGCCGCGAGCTCCGGGTGGACGCGCACCGCGCCCTCGTCGCGGTCGATGAGGCCGGCGAGCGCCAGCAGGAGGGTCGACTTGCCCGAGCCGCTGGGCCCCACGAGCCCGTGCAGCTGCCCTGCTCGCGCCTGGAACCACTGGCCGTCCACCGCCGCCGTCCGCCGGACCGACCCGTCCAGGCGCCGCACCACGCGGTGGACCGTCACGTCGGCAGCATCGAGCGCCACGACGTTGGCGCCGAGGCGCGGTGGCCCGAAGACGTGGTGGGGTATGCCGCGTGGCTCGGGGTCGGGCAACCCCGGGACCCAGATCCCCTGGGCGGCGAGCTCCGCACCATGCTCGTGCAGGATCGTCATCGGGTCCCCGTCGGCCACGACGTGACCGCAGTGGTCGAGCACGACCAGCCGGTCGGCGAAGTCGACCCACGGTCCCAGCCGGTGCTCCACGACGACCGTCGTCAGTCCCCGGGCGCGCACGACCTCGCCGACACTCGCTCTGACGGACGCGGCGTTCTCGGGATCCAGCATCGCGGTCGGCTCGTCGAGCAGCAGCACTGCAGGCTCGAGAGCCATGGCGCCGGCCAGGGCCAGGCGCTGCTGCTCACCCCCGGATAACGCGTGGGTCGGGGTGTCCTGCGGCATGGTGAGGCGGACCGCGGCCAGGGCAGCGGCGACGCGCGCGGGCATGGCCGGGCGCGGCATACCGATGTTCTCCAGGCCGAAGGCCACATCGCGGCCGATGGTCGCCGACACCACGCCCGCCCCAGGTTCCTGGAGGACGAGGCCCACGCTGCCGGCGCGCGCTCCGGGCTCGGCGCCGTCGATGAGCACGGTCCCGCTGCGCTCGCCGGAGTCGGCGACCTCGAGGACGCCGGCCAGCCCACGCAGAAGCGTGGACTTGCCGGAGCCGCTCGGGCCGACGAGCAGGACGCGCTGCCCGGGCGGGATGTCGAGGTCGAGGCCGGGGATGACCGGGTCACGACGGCCGAACGGCCGCCAGGTCAGTCCCCGCACCTCGACGTGGCCCGCCGCCCCCGCGCCCTCAGACAGGGGTGGACTCCCGGGCCTCCTGGCCCGGCGGGAAGGCGTTGAGAGCACCCGCCTTGGCCAGCGCCTTGGTGACCCCCCAGCCGAGCCCACCGGCGATGACTGCACCGGAGACGGTGAGGATGAGGCCGTAGACGACCTTGTAGGCCATGCCCCAGTCGGTCCAGTAGACGAACCACTCGTAGACCGCCTCGAGCGGGGCAGAGAGGGCGCCGGCCAGGAGCGCGGCTCCGATCCCGAAGGCGCCGTAGCCCAGCACGAGGAAAGCGATCTCAGCGCCGGCCCCTTGGAGAATGCCGGAGACCAGCGAGGTGAATCCCCACTGGTTGCCCGGGAGCATCTCGACGAGCGCGGCGATGACCTCACAGGCCAGGGCGGCGCCGGGTCGCCGGACGACGAGCCCTCCGACGACACCGGCCATCAGCCAGGGGCCACCGGTGATGCCCTGGAGCGGCGGGAAGAGGTTGCCCAGGGCGGTGGCGGGCGCGGTGTACGCCAGCCCCCAACCCCAGTAGGCGATACCGAACGCCGCGCCGAGGAACGCGACGGTCAGGATGTCGACGGTGCGCCAGCCCAGCAGCGGGCTGGTCGCGCGGATGCTGCGCCGGCGAGGCGCCGGCGTGGTTCCGGCCGAGGCGGCCGGGGTGTTGGTGGTGCTCATCTTTCATCTCCCGTGGAATCCGGTGGATACCTCGGGGAAGCCCCGGCCGGGTGGTCGCACAGGGGGCGCGACCGCCCGACAGGTGCTTGAGAACTCGACTCCCTACGCCGGTGCGAACCGGATCAGGTGTGAGGGTCTGCGGTCGCCCGCACTCTCAGCGCTCGCGCGCTCCCCTGTCGTTACGCGTCGAACACTACTCCTGGGATGTGGCAGGGTGGAGCCACGGCTCACGGCAACTCTGGAGGACTGAGATGGGCGCACTGGTCTGGCGGATCATGGGTACCGGCGGGGCGATCCTGGCTGGGGTCGTCGCCAACAAGGTCGTCACCCAGGTCTGGAAGTCCGCAGGGCGCGACGCCGTCGTCGACCCTCGCGACCCGCGCACGCCGTGGAAGGACGCGGTGCTGTTCGCCGCGCTCACCGGCCTGGCGACGGGTGCGGCGCGGACCATCGCGACCCGCAAGGCGGCCAGCTACTACGAGAAGTCGTCCGGTCACCTGCCCAAGGCCATGCTCGAGGGCGACGCCTGAGATAGGCCGCAGACCCGGCCTCCCGCGTCAGCTCCCCATTCGCCACGACGGACGGGCACCCCTGTCGTCGAACGTGTCTGGGGTGACGTCCATGGGTGGTGAACCGGTCGACCCATGGGTGAACTCGAGGACTTCCACCGCATCGATCACGCCCTCGCGGCTGCGCACGGTCTTGCTGATCACCCAACCCGCGGAGTTGGCCTCCACCGTCATGGTGAGGTCAAGGCCCCGCGTGCTGTCCGGCTGATGGCCGTGCCTGCTCCGAAGTAAGTCCAGGGACCACCACTGCACACACACTTGCTGGGAGTCGTAGCTGTCCGAGCAGTTTTGGTAGGCATCAAAGACGATGGCGCCACCGCTGACGAACGCGCTGTGCGGCGGGTCGGGATGACCGTGGCACGCCCAGACCTCGGCCGTTGAGGCAGCGAGTGTGGCGGTCGACTGTTCCCCAACAGTCCATGAGGGCCTCGGCGAGTGGCCAAAGCGAGCAGCCATCGACTCGGCGCCGTCCTCGGTCTCCTATGACGCCACGTCATCGAGGTCGAGCGCGCTGGCGATGGGCACGCCGGCGCGGTACGACAGGTGCACGTAGGACGGCGCCTCAAGCACGGTGAGGTCGCCCTGGGCCCCGAGGGCGATGCGGCCGATGTCGTTGCGGCGCAGCGACTTCGCTGACCCGACGGTCGCGGCATAGACCGCCTGGGCGGGCGTCAGACCCATCTCCCGCACCGCCAGCGCGATGACGAAAGGCATTGACGAGGAGTAGCACGTGCCTGGGTTGCAGTCGGTGGCGAGCGCGATCGAGACGCCTGCCCGCAGCAGCGCCCCGGCATCGGGGTACGGCGAGCGGGTCGAGAACTCGACGCCCGGCAGCAGCGTGGCGACGGTGGCGTCGGAGGCACCGGCCAGGGCGGCGATGTCCTGGTCGGACAGGTACGTGCAGTGGTCGACACTTGCGGCGCCGAGCTCGACGGCGAGCTGCACACCAGGTCCGTGGTCGAGCTGGTTGCCGTGCACGCGCAGCCCGAGACCCGCCTCACGACCCGCCTCGAGGACGACCCGCGCCTCCTCACCGGTGAAGGCGTGGGCGGACGCGGGTTCGCAGAACACGTCGACCCAGCGGGCGTAGGGTGCGGCGGCCGTCAGCATGCGCCCGGTGACGAGGTCGAGGTATGCCGCGCGGTCCGCGGCATACTCGCTCGGCACCACGTGCGCCCCCAGGAAGGTGGTCTCCTGGGTGAGCTCGGAGGCGATACGCAGGGCGCGGACCTCGTCGTCGACCGTGAGGCCGTAACCGCTCTTGATCTCGACGGTGGTCGTGCCCTGGGCGCGCATCTCCGCGACGCGGCCGGCCACGAGGGCGCGCAAGGTGTCGTCGTCGGCCGCACGGGTGGCAGCGACGGAGACCCCGATGCCGCCACCGTCGTAGGCCTGCCCGGCCATCCGCGCCGCGAACTCCTCCCCGCGGTCCCCGGCGAACACCAGGTGCGCATGCGAGTCGACGAAGCCGGGCAGCACGGCCCGGCCGCCTACATCGACCTGTCGGTCAGCGGCCGGAGCCTGCGACGCCGGACCCACCCACGCGACATAGCCGTCCTCGACGACGACCGCCGCGTCCTGCTGGATGCCGAGCCGGTCGGGCGTGCTGTCGTCACAGGTGACGAGCTCCCCGATGGAGGTGACGACGACGCTGCTCAATGGTGCTCCCGGACGTCGGCGAGGGCCTTGCCGAGCTGGGCTGCGACGTCGCCGAGCTCATGGTGGCCGTCCTCGACGACCACGCGGCCGGCGACGACCACTCGGTCGACGTCGGCCCTGGTGGCGCAGTAGATGACCTGGCCCGGCTTGGTGCCCGCAGTGTTGACCGTGTCAGCCCGCACGACGACGAAGTCGGCGCCCTGGCCCTCGGCGAGCTGGCCCACCTGGTCCCAGCCCAGGCTGTGGTGCCCGTCGACGGTGGCGGCGCGGACCAGCTCGTCGGGGGTGAAACGGCCGCGCTCGTTGCTCACCAGACGCTCGTGCATCTCCAGTCCCCGCATCTCCTCGAACGGGTCGATCACGGCGTTCTGGTCCGACCCCAACGACAGCCGGACCCCGGCGGCAACCAAGGAGCGCGCCGGGCCGATGCCGTCGGCCAGGTCGCGCTCGGTCGTCGGGCAGAAGCAGGCGGTCGTGTGCGCGGCACCGAGCAGCCCGATGTCGGCGTCGCTGAGATGGGTGGCGTGGACGGCCGAGAACCGGTCGCCGAGGAAGCCCGCTTCGCCCAGGAGAGCGGTGGGCGTCGCTCCGTAGAACATCTGGGCGGCGAGGTTCTCGGCGGGCTGCTCGCTGACGTGCGCGTGCACGACGCGCCCGCGAGTCACCTCTGCCATGGGCCCGAGCTGGTCCCGAGGCACGGCGCGGACGGAGTGCACTGCGGCACCGATCCGCGTCGTGGCGTCGGGCTCGAGCGCGGCCACGCGGGCGGCCCAGGCGTCGACGTCACGGTCGGCGAACCGGCGCTGCACCGCGTCCAGCGGCAGGTGCCCGTCACCCGTGAGTCCGCCGGTGAGATAGCAGGTGTCGAGCAGGGTCAGCCGGACCCCCGCCTCTCGGGCCGCCTCGACCAGCGCGTGCCCCATGGCATTGGGGTCGGCATAGGGCCGGCCGTCGAGGTCGTGATGGACATAGTGGAACTCGCCCACCGCGGTGATCCCGGCCAGGGCCATCTCGGCATAGACGGCGCGGGCCAGCGTGAAGTAACGGTCGGGGTCGAGCTGGCGTGTCACGGCATACATCTGCTCGCGCCACGTCCAGAAGTTGCCCCCGTCGCCGTGGGTGCGCCCCCGCAGGGCCCGGTGGAAGGCGTGGCTGTGCGCGTTGGCGAAGCCGGGGAGTACGACGCCCCGCAGCACCTCGTCGCCAGGTTGGGGCCGCTGGCGCGGGTGCAGGGCCCCGAACCGGTCGCCGACCACCTCGAGCCGGACGTCGTGGGCCAGCCCGGACGGCAGCCACGCGTGCTCCGCCCAGTACCAGCTCATCGGACCAGCCCCGCGAGATCCTCGAGGACGCTCGTCAGCGCGACCACGCCCTCAAGGCAGTCAGCGAGCTCCGCGTGCTCGGCCGGCGAGTGCGAGACGCCTGTGGGGTTGCGGACGAACAGCATGGCCGTGGGGACGCCGGCGTTGGCGAGGATGCCCGCGTCGTGTCCGGCGCCGGTGCCCAGGGCCGGTATGCCGCCGAGCCGGGTCCGCAGGCGGGTGGCCAGGTCCTCGTCGAAGGCGGTCGACGGCGTCCAGGACTCCTCGACGACCCGGCCACCCGACCGCTCGACGAGGGCGCCGACGTCGGCCACGGCCCGGCGCACTGCCTCGGCGTCCGCACCACGGGCATCGAGCCAGCCGGTCACGGCGCTCGGGATGGCATTGACCCCGCCGGGCACCACCGCCACCTTGCCGATCGTCGCGACGCAACCGTGCGTCACGGCCGCCTGACGCGCCGCGAGCACGGCACCGGCATAACCCAGCATGGCGTCGTGACGGTCCTCGAGGCGGGTCGTCCCGGCATGGTTGGCCTCACCGGTGAAGTCGAGGCGCCACCGGCCGTGCGGCCAGATCTCGGACCCGACAGCCACCGAGTGGTTGAGGTCGACGAGGCCACGGCCCTGCTCGACGTGCAGCTCGACGAAGGCGCCGATGCGACCGACCGTCTCGTCGTCGCGGCCGAGATCGTGGGGGTCCCGCCCTGCCTGGGCGAGCGCGTCGGCCATGGTGACGCCCTCGGCATCGGCGAGGCCGCGGGCCCGCTCTGCCGTCATGGCTCCGGTGATCACCCGTGACCCCGCGCAGGCGACGCCGAAGCGTGCCCCCTCCTCGTCGACGAAGTTGACCACGCCCACCGGCCGCAATGGCTGGAAGCCTTTGTCGCGCAAGGCATCGAGGGCGGCGAGCGCGCTGACGACACCAAGGGGCCCGTCGAACGCTCCACCATCGGGCACGCTGTCGAGGTGGGACCCCGTGACGACGCCCTTGGCTCCGCGGCGGACGGCCTCGTCGGGGTCGCCCCACCACGCCCACTGGTTGCCCATCCGGTCCTCGGTGAGGTCGAGGCCCCGTCGCTTGCACTCGCCGGCGAACCACTCACGCAGGTCGTGGTCCTCGCGGGTCCACGCGAAACGTCGGTACCCCCCGGTGGCTGCGCTGCGTCCCACGGGCTGCAGGTCGTCCCACATCGACTCGAAGCTCACGGTGCCCTCTCTCACGCGGTTCGTGCAACCAGACCATTGCACACCCGCGGCCGCCCCGTGGGACCCGGTGAACGCCCAATGGTGTCTCGGATCGGAGACCCACGCCCGGCCGGAGCGCCTAGGGTGTCAGGGTGGACCACCCCCCCGGCGAAGAGCGCGCCGTCGCAGCCCTGGACGCCATCGGCGTCGACTACTCCCTGACCCGGCACGGCCGCGTGGGCTCGCTCGAGGAGGCCGCGGCCGCCCGCGGCGTCCACCCCGCCGACATTGTCAAGACGCTGGTCGTGCGACGCGGCGACGACGACTACCTCTTCGTCCTCGTGCCAGGTGACCGGGAGATCGCGTGGCCGAAGCTGCGCTCCCTCCTCGGCGTCAGCAGACTGTCGATGCCCGACGCCGAGACCGCTCGTGACGTCACGGGCTATGAGCGCGGGACGATCACGCCGTTCGGGTCGACCCGGCAGTGGCCCGTCGTCGCGGATGGCAGCATCACCGGTCGACTCGTCTCGATCGGCGCGGGCGCTCACGGTGTCGCCGCGACCGTCTCAGCCGACGAGGTGGTCCGGGCCCTGGGAGCGCAGGTGGCGGACGTGACCGAACGCCGCTAGCCGCGCTTCGTCAGAGTGCCCCGCCGAGG
>NZ_DASYGF010000002.1:0-29245 GCF_036000045.1 Pedococcus sp. | reverse complement strand
ACCTTGTCGATCTCGCTGTCCTTGGCGGTGAGCATGATCACCGGCACGTTGGAGCGTTGCCGCAAGGCTCGGCATACCTCCGTGCCGGAGAGGCCGGGCAGCATCAGGTCGAGCAGCACGAGATCGGCGCCCGCGCGGTCGAAGTCGGCGAGCGCCTCAGGGCCGGTCTCTGCCACAGCCACCTCGTAGCCCTCTTTGCGCAGCAGATAGGAGAGTGGGTCGGAGAACGACACCTCGTCCTCGACAACCAGGATGCGCGTCATGCTCGGTGATCTCCTTGGGGTGCGGACGGGACGTATGCCGCGGCGCTCGGGGCCGTGGCCGGCTCCGATGTCCCGCTGCTGGGCTCGTGCGTCGGGGCAGTGCTGCGGTCGGCCGCCGCGGGCAGACGGATGGTGAAGGTCGACCCCCGGCCCTCCTCGCTCCACACCGTCACGTCGCCGCCGTGGTTGGCGCAGATGTGCTTGACGATCGCCAGTCCGAGCCCGGTGCCGCCGGTGGCCCGCGAGCGCGCGGCGTCAACCCGGTAGAAGCGCTCGAAGATGCGCTGCTGCTCCGACTCCGCGATCCCGTGACCCTGGTCGGCCACGGTCACCTCGACCATCTGGCCGGCCAGCCGGCCCCCGACGGCGACGCGACCACCAGGCTCCGAGTAGGCGATGGCGTTGCCCACCAGGTTGCGCACGGCAGTGACGAGCAGGTCCTCGTCACCGAACACCTTGAGGTCGGGCGCGCACGCCTCGGCGATCTCGATCTGCTTGGCGTCGGCCCCCACCCGGGAGTAGTCGATGGCCTCGCGGACGGCGGCAGTCACGTCGACGAGCCGAGGCTCGTGCAGGGTGTCGGCCACCTGCAGGCGCGACAGGTCGACGATCTCCTTGACCAGCTGGGCGAGCCGGTGGCTCTCGACCTGCATCCGGCTGGCGAACCGGGCGACCGCCTCAGGGTCGTCCTTGGCGTCGAGGATCGCCTCGGCGAGCAGGCCCAGACCTCCGACCGGTGTCTTGAGCTCATGGCTCACGTTGGCGACGAAGTCGCGCCGCACCTCCTCGACCCGCCGGGCCTGGGTGTGGTCCTCCACCAGGAGCAGGACGTGGCTGCTGCCCAGCGGGGCGACCCGCGCCTGCATGATCGCCCGCCCCTGCCCGAGCGGACCACGGGCCAGCTCGAGCTGGGCCTCCCGGATCACACCGTCGCGGCGGACCTGCCTGGCGAGGTGGCGCAGCTCGGCGTGCACGAGGTCGTGGCCGCGCACCAGCCCGTAGGCCACCGCCGAGGGCGAGTTGTTGATCACCGCGTCGGCCGAGTCGACGACGATCGCTCCGGAGCGCAGCACGGCGAGGACATCGGCGACCCCGGCAGGCAGGGGCGAGGCGGCGGGCGACTCGGGGATGTGCCGCTGCTGACGCTCGGAGTAGCGGACCGCGATGACAGCCAGTGCACCGGTCAGCAGGCCGGCGAACCCGGCCAGGACCGCTGCGCTGGTGGCATCCACATGGTCAAATGTACGCAACGGAGTAGACGCCCCTGGGCCACCTCGGGCACTCTCCTGCGGGGACGTCTCCAGATGTTCACCTCAGTCCACCCCACCGTTCATCGCCTCGTGGGAGCCTCGGCTCGCACGAGCAACGGCGCCCACCACGCGCCCACACCCCCCGAAGGAAGCAATGCGCGACGCCTTTCATGAGGACCTCGACACGATCTCCGACGGGCTGGTCGAGATGACGCGCCTCGCCGGGTCGGCCATGTCCCGGGCGACGACGGCGCTGCTCGACGCGGACATCCAGATCGCCGAGTCGGTCATCGAGGCCGACAAGGAGCTCGACCGTCTGCGTGAGCGGCTCGACGCCTTGTCCGTCGACCTGCTCGCTCGCCAGCAGCCCGTGGCCACCGACCTGCGCATGGTCGTCACGTCCATGCGAATGAGCGCCGATCTCGAGCGCATGGGCGACCTCGCCCGCCACGTCGCCAAGGTCGCGCGCCTGCGGTACCCCGACTCCGCCGTGCCGGCCGACATCCGGGCCACCATCCTGCAGATGGGCCAGGTCGCCGAGCGGATCGTCGCCAAGTGCGGCTCCGTCATCGCCGCCAAGGACGTGGACGACGCCAAGACGCTCGAGCGCGACGACGACGCGATGGACGAGCTGCACCGCACGCTGTTCGCCCACCTCATCGACGGGACCTGGAAGCACGGCACCGAGGCGGCCGTCGACATGACGCTGGTCGGCCGCTACTACGAGCGCTTCGCCGACCACGCCGTCTCGGTCGCGCACCGCGTGGTCTATCTGGTCACCGGCGAGTGGGATGTCGCCGAGGACCACGAGGAGCAGGAAGACGGTCTGGCCGACCTGAGCTGACCGCTCAGCGACCCTGGTTGGCCGCCGCTCAGCGACCCTGGTTGGCTACCGCTGCGGCGGCCTCGGCAGCGGCCTCGGGGTCGAGGTACCGCGCCGGCTCGGACGGCATGAAGTCGTCGCCGAGGGTGTAGACCAGCGGCTGGCCGGTGGGGATGTTCAGCCCGGCGATGTCCTCGTCGCTGATCTGGTCGAGGTGCTTGACCAGGGCGCGCAGGCTGTTGCCGTGGGCTGTGACGAGCACGGTCTCACCGGCGCGCAGGTCGTCCTGGATGGCGCCCTCCCAGTAGGGCATCATCCGGGCGATGACGTCCTTGAGGCACTCGGTCCGCGGCACCTCGATGCCGGCGTAGCGGGGGTCGCCGCTCTGGTCGAACTCGCTGCCCGGCTCGATGGGCGGCGGCGGGGTGTCGAACGACCGGCGCCACAGCATGAACTGCTCGTCGCCGTACTTCTCGCGGGTGGCCGCCTTGTCGAGCCCCTGGAGAGCGCCATAGTGGCGCTCGTTGAGCCTCCAGTCGCGCCGCACCGGGATCCAGTGCCGGTCCGCGGCGTCGAGCGCGAGGTTGGCGGTGGTGATCGCTCGACGGAGGACGGAGGTGTGCACCACCGTGGGCAGGACGCCCTGGTCCTTGAGCAGCCGCCCACCGTTGACGGCCTCCTCACGACCCTGGTCGTTGAGGTCGACGTCGACCCACCCGGTGAAGAGGTTCTTGGCGTTCCAGTCGGAGTGCCCGTGACGGAGCAGGATCAGGGTGTAGGCCATGCGCGCCAGCCTACTGAGCCGTCTCAGGCTCCGGGTCACCGTCTCGTACCAGCAGCGAACGGAAGGCCTCGAGGTTGCGCAGCGACTCACCGCGCGACACCCGCCAGTCCCACTCCTTGCGCATCGAGGAGAGGAAGCCGATGGCGAGCAGCTCGTTGAAGTGGGCGTCCGCCGCCTCCAGCAGCACCCCGAGGAGCTGGTCGAGGTATGCCGCGTCGACGGCTGCAGCGGGCAGCCGCCCCGCGACGTAGACGTCACCGGAGCCGTCCACGGCATACGCGAGACCGGGCAGCCGGAGGTTCTTGCGAAGCAGGTAGCGGTAGAAGGTCTCGTGGTTCTCGTCCGGGTTGCGGATCACGAAGGCGGACACCGACAGCCATTCGGGGGACGCCACGAGCGACACCACCGTCTTGAGCTTCTTCTCCCCGGGCAGCGTCAGGACGAGCTCGCCGTCCCGCGCACCGCGCTCCCACTCGATGTCGGCGCCCCGGAGGTAGTCCTCGACGATCTCCTGCAGGTCGCTCACGGCGTCACCGCGGCAGGGATGCCGACGAGCGAGCCGTTCGGCGAAGGGGTGTCGGTGGCGCGGGCCCGGACGCGGCAGGCCTCGACGTACACCTCGTAGAGGCGGTCTGCGGTGTTGTCCCACCCGAACAGGGCGGCATGCTCGACCGCCATCGACGAGAGCTTGTCGAGGCGCTGGGGGTCATGGAGCAGGTCGTCGACGGTGTCGGCCCACCCGCGCGGGTCGTGACCGTCGACCAGGACCCCGGCCTCGCCCACCGCGGTCGGGAGGCCGCCCACGCGCGCGGCGACAACCGGGGTGCCGCACGCCTGGGCCTCGACGGCAACCAGACCGAAGGACTCGGAGTACGACGGCACGACCACGAGGTCGGCGGCGCGATACCACTGGGCCAGCTCGGTTCGGGCCACCGGCGGGACGAACCGCACCTGAGGGGCGATACCGAGGCCATCGGCGAGATCCTGCAAGGCCTGCGGGTGCTCGAGGCCGGATCCGGAGGGGCCGCCGACGACGGCGATGACGAGGCTCCCCTGCCAGTCCGGATGGCGGGCGAGGAGCTCCGCGCCGGCCCTGAGGAGCACGTCGGGCGCTTTAAGGGGCTGGAGGCGCCCGACGAACAGCAGCACCTTGGCCTCCAGTGGAAGCCCTACCGCGGACCGAGCCTCTCGCCGGTCACCAGGCGAGAACAGCGACAGGTCCACCCCGGGAGGAACCACCACCACCTTTTCGGGGTCGGCGGCATAGAGGTCGATCAGCTCGTGGCGCTCGCCGAGGGTGTTCGCGATGAGCCGGTCGGCAGCCTCCACCACCTGGACCTCACCGATCTCGCGGCCGGCCGGCTCGGGCGTGTCGCCCTCAGCGAGGTGGAGGTTCTTCACCCGGGCCATGGTGTGCATGGTGTGCACCAGCGGCACCTGCCAGCGGTCGGCTGCCAGCCACCCGACCTGACCGGAGAGCCAGTAGTGCGAGTGGACGAGGCTGTAATGCCCCTCAGCCTCGTGGGCCCCCGTGCGCATGACGCCCGCGGCGAACGCGCACAGCTGGCCGGGGAGGTCCTGCTTGCCGAGGCCTTCGTAGGGCCCGGCCGTGACGTGACGGACCAGGACCCCAGGCTCCAGCTCGACAGTGGGTGGGAGCTCGGTGGTGGTGGTCCGCGTGAAGATCTCGACCGCGACGCCGCGTCGGGCCAGCTGGTGGGCGACCTCGACGACGTAGACGTTCATGCCACCCGCATCACCGGTGCCCGGCTGCTCGAGGGGCGAGGTGTGGACGCTGAGCATGGCGACGCGTTCGATGCGGTCGCAGGCCATACCGCGAGTCTGCCACGCCGCGAGGGCGGGCTAGGAGGTGGTGGTGTTGGTGGGGCTGGGCAGGTGACGGGCCTGCGACGAGACGGTCAGATAGCCGGAGCCGCTCCAGACGTGCACGTCCGTGCGACCCGCCGACCGCAGGTCCACCCCTCGGGCGACCTGCTGAGGCCCTGCTCCGACATCGGTTCCGAGGACCGTACTGAACGCAGCGCGGCCATCGGGGGTGTCCGGTGCCAC
Source organism: Pedococcus sp. (assembly GCF_036000045.1). GTDB lineage: Bacteria > Actinomycetota > Actinomycetes > Actinomycetales > Dermatophilaceae > Pedococcus. The sequence goes on along the minus strand of NZ_DASYGF010000002.1, from coordinate 24,055 downwards.
CCACGCGGCGTGGCCACGCAGGATGACCGGGTTCAATGCGGGCGGTATGCCGATCGAGCGGGTCTCGCGGTCCAGGTGCCAGACCACGGCGTCGGCACCGTTGACCGATGCGCCGATCCGGATCACCGAGCCAGCCAGCTCGATCTCGATCGTGACCGGCAGGCGCAGCTGGGCGTCGTAGAGGTAGCCGAAGTAGGTCGCGCGACCCGGCAGGAAGACGAGCTCGTCGACGGTGAGGTTGTCCATCTGTCGCTGGACGTGCTCGCGGGTGTCGGTGCCGCTCACGCTCACCTGGCCCTGGACCGCCGACAGGATCGAGCCACCGATGACGGTCTGCAGGAGCAGGTCGCTGTCCCGGTAGATCCGCATCCCGTCGCCATAGAGCGACACCGTCACCCCACCGCCGAGGGTGGCCACGCCACGCGCCTCGGCGGTGACCGAGAGCAGCCCCGGCGCCACCCCGGATAAGCCCTCGTCGTGGCCGAACCACGCCGGCGCCCGCGTCGCGACACCGAGCAGTGCCAGCGCGCTGAGGGAGGTGACCAGGGCGACCATGCTGCGACTGACGTCGCGACCGCGCAGGGTGCGACCGAGGTCGCCCTTTCGCCAGATCACGCCCCAACCCTACGTCTCACGGCCCGCGTAGGCTGCCACCGTGGCGGGACAGCGGCCGGTGGGCACCATCACCCGTGGGACCACCAACCCCAACCGCCTCCGGCGCGTCGACCGTTGGCTCGCCGGACCCCAGGCCTGGCGCCTCACCCAGAGCGAGCAGCCCCCCGTTGTCGTCGACCTGGGCTTCGGCGCGTCGCCGGTCACCGCCGTCGAGCTGCACGAGCGGCTGCGCCGGGTGCGTCCTGACGTCGAGGTGGTCGGCATCGAGATCGAGCCCGATCGGGTCGCCCGCGCGAGGCCACTGGAGAGGGAGGGGCTCACCTTCGCCTTGGGCGGCTTCGAGGTGCCGCTGCCGGGCGCCCGGCAGGCGACGGTGGTGCGCGCCTTCAACGTCCTTCGTCAGTATGCCGAGCCCGAGGTGGCCGCCGCCTGGGCCACCGTGCAGGACCGGCTGGCGCCACAGGGGCTGCTCGTGGATGGCACCTGTGACGAGCTCGGCCGGCTGAGCTCCTGGATCGCGGTGGACCGCTCCGGGCCGCGCTCGCTGACGCTGTCCTGGCGGCTGCGTGGCCTGACCACACCCTCGGAGATCGCCGAGCGGCTGCCCAAGGCGCTGATCCATCGCAACGTCCCGGGCGAGCCCGTGCACCGATGGGTCAGTGCCGTGGACCGCGCTTGGGCGCATGCTGCCGCGCACGCGAGCTTCGGAGTGCGGCAGCGGTTCCTGGCGACCGCCGCGACACTGCGCAGCGACGGGTGGCCGCTGCTCGACGGACCTGCGCGATGGCGGCTCGGGGAGATCACCGTTGCCTGGAGCGCCGTGGCGCCGAGAGACCTCGAGGCCGGCGACGGCCCTGACGGTCAGCGGGCGTAGTCGTCGTCGAGGCGCACGATGTCGGCCTCGTCGAAGTCGCCGAAAGCAATCTCGAGCAGCCGCCCCGGCTGCTCGCCCTTGTTCGCCATCCGGTGCTGCGCGTGACAGGGCACCCAGACGGCCTCACCGGGCTGCGCGCTCCACGTGCGGCCGTCGACGGTGACCTCGATGGGCGAGTCCAGAACCTGCCAGAACTCACCCCGGTGGTCATGGGTCTGCAACGAGAGCCGGTGCCCGGGGTTCACGGTGATGATCTTGACCGTCACCTGCTCGTTGGAGGCGAACTGCTGGAAGTTTCCCCACGGGCGCTCCACCGTGAAGATGCCCTCGCGCGGGTCAGCGATCTCGGTCACGTCGGTCGTCTTCCCCGTCTGGTTCACCATGGGCCATAGGGTCCCATGTGCTGGCCCCCGCCGGTGCCCCGGACCTGACGAAGGGCGGGCCGCACGTCGGCCAGATAGATCCCCGCTCCGACGATGGCGAAGATGCCGATCGAGAAGAACCATGGTTGGCCGATCGACACGAAGCCGAGCACGGTGGCCAGACCGTTGACGATCCCCCAGAACTTCTTGGTGCGCTTGCCCGCGGCGACGAACGCGTCTGGACGGGTGCGCATCGCGTCGACCAGCGCGAACACCTCGGCCGCGAACGCGGCCAGCGAAAGCAGCAGGATCACGATGCCCTGTGCGGAGCCGAGTGCGGAGACCATGTGCACAGCGTAAGGCTCAGACGTCCACGACCAGAGTCACCGGCCCGTCGTTGACGAGGTCCACCTGCATCAACGCGCCGAAGCGACCCGTTCTCACCTCGACACCCCGCTCGCGCAGCCCCGCCACGAGCGCGTCGACCAGTGGCTCGGCCAGCGCGGCCGGTGCGGCGTTGTTCCACGACGGCCGCCGGCCCTTGCGCACGTCGGCATAGAGCGTGAACTGGCTGACGACCAGGACCGGAGCACCCTCGTCGAGGACCGAGCGCTCGTCGTGCAGGATGCGCAGCTCGCTGACCTTGCGGACCATGGCGTCGACCTGCTCCTGGCCATCGGCGTGGGTCACGCCGACGAGGGCCACCAGACCGGGTCGGTCGAGCTCGCCGACGACCTCGCCGTCGACGAGGACCGCAGCTCGAGTCACCCGCTGGAGAACAGCGCGCATGGCCCGTCAGATGTTGACGGCCACGATGGCGCCGACCGGCTCGCCGTGGCCCAGCACCGGGGAGCTCTCGAGCTGGGCCAGCGCGCCCGACTCCACGCCCAGCCTGCGCAGCACGGCGGCCAGGATCACCGGCTTGGCGCGGGGATAGCCGTCCGCGACCTTGAGCGCGACGCCACGACCGTCGGCCAGGCCCACGGCATAGACCGACTCCGCCCCGTCCTTGGCGACCAGGCCGGGCGTCTGGGCGATCAGGGCGGTGACATCGCGTCCGGTGCCGCCGAGGTAGTCGGGGTGGGCGCGGATCGCGTCGGCGACCTCGGCCTCGGCGGTGCCGGGCTGGGCGCTGGCCAGCCGCCCGAAGGAGCGTGCCAGTCCGGCGAGAGTGACCGCCATGACCGGGGCGCCGCACCCGTCGACCGCGACGGCGCCGATCGGGTCGCCGGTGAGCTCGGAGAGGGTCTGTGCGATGGCCTGCTGGAGGGGATGCTGCGGCTCACGGTAGGTGGCGGTGTCCCAGCCGTTGACGACACACGTCGCGAGCATCGCCGCGTGCTTGCCGGAGCAGTTCTGGGTGATCGGCAGCTTGCGGCCGCCCGCGCGGATGACCGCCTCGCGCGACTGCTCGTCGACCGGGTAGTCCGGGGTGTTCTGGAGGTCGGCCTCAGACAGCCCCGCCGAGGCGAGCATCGCGCGGACCCCCGACACGTGGAAGTCCTCACCCGAGTGGCTGGCCGAGGCCAGCGCAAGGTGCTCGGCCGGCATACGCAGGCCTGACCGGACCATGGCCACGGTCTGCAGCGGCTTGTTCGAGGACCGGGGGAACACCGGGTCGTCGACGGCACCGAGCGCCAGCAGGTGGGCGCCGTCGGACGAGGTGGCGACCACGGAGGCGCGGTGCGCGGACTCGACGAAGCCGCTGCGCACGTAGTGGGCGAGCACGGGAGCCTGGTCGAGGGCGGGCGGGGTGGTCGTATGCCGCGTGGTCACCCGCCCACCCTAGCGACGCCGACGGCCCCCTCCTGGTGGGGAGGGGGCCGTCGGGGCCTGTGCGGGGAAGGTCAGTCGCCGACCTTGTCGGCAGCGGCCGTGGTGGCCTTCTCGGCGGTCTTCGCAGTCGTCTTGGCCGCCGTGGTCGCGCGCTTGGACGCGGACTTGGTGGTGCGGGCCGACTTCTTGGTCGTCGTCGCGGTCCGCTTGGCAGCGGTGCGGGTGCGGGCAGCGGACTTCTTGACCTCAGACGACGCGGTCAGCGTGTCGTCGATGACCGTGCCGGCGACCGTCTCGGTCGCGCGAGCGGCCTCGCGACGGCCGGTGGTCAGCGTGGCCTTGGCGGAGCGCTGGATCTCGCTGGCGGACCGGCGGGCCGTCGTGACAGCGCCCTTGCCCAGCGACACGGTGGCCTCGGCCTGGGCGATGAGGTCCTTGGTGGCCTTCTGGGTGCGGATCCGGTGGACGAGACGCTCGCCGCGGGCGGCGACCGACTCGTAGGACTCCTGCGCCCGACCGGCCAGCTCGATGCTGCGGTTGAGGGCCAGCGCCGGCAGCTCCTTGCCCTGCTCGGCCACCTCGGCGACCCGAGCCTGCGCCTTGTTCTGCAGCTTGGTGGGCTCGAGCTCACCACGCACGGCTGCCGCTCGGACCCGGGCGTCGCGGACCTTCTCGACGGCCAGGTCGGTCAGTCCCACCGCAGCGAACACGGGGGTGGTGTCTGTGACGGTCTTGCGGATGTCGGCAACGAGTGCCATGGGATCTCTCCTTATTTGCGAGGGGCTTTGGTGGTCTTGGCCGATGCGGTCGTCTTGGCCGCTGCGGTGGTCTTGACCGGTTTGGCGGCCGCACCCTTTGGTGCGGCGCCCTTCGGTGGACCGACGAACGAGTCGTAGATGTCCAGGAGCGCGCCCTTCTGGCGCGCCGTGAGCCTCGGGTCGGCCTCGATGACCGCCCTGGTGTCGAGCGGGTGGTCGTCGTGCCCGTGACGCTCGTCGAGGATTCCGGCCCTGACGTAGAGCGACTCGGCCGAAACCTCCAGGCCCTTGGCGAGCTGTTGGAGGATCTCGGCACTCGGCTTCTTCAGGCCGCGTTCGATCTGGGACAGGTAGGGGTTGGAGATGCCGGCCAGCTCTGAGAGCTGGCGCAGCGACAGCCGGGCGGACTGACGCTGCTCACGCAGGTAGTCACCCAGGTTGTTACCGCTGAGGGGACCCAGCGGGAGGCGGCTCATGTCTCCATCATGCTTGCCGCAGTTAGCAAAACGCAAACTGCGGGCAGCGTGTTGCTGGTCACACGGTGAACAGCGCCCCCTGTCACCCGGTCTTTGATGGGTCTGGGCTGCCAGGACACCCAGACCCATCAAAGACCCATGGTCAGGCGCGGCGGCGGTCCTTGACCCCCAGGACAGCGCGGGCAGCGTCGGTCGACATGGCCGGCCGCTGCATCAGCTCCGCGAGCGTGGCCGCCCGCTCGACCAGCTGGGAGTTGTGCTCGACTGGGACGCCCCGGGCGAAGACGACGTTGTCCTCCATCCCCACGCGCAGATGTCCGCCAGCGGCGAGGGCGGTCGCCACGATGGGCAGGTGGCTGCGGCCGATGCCCGTGGCCGCCCACGACGTCACCTCCGTGGGAAGCATCGCGACTCCGGCGAGGAGCGCAGCGGGAGTGCCCGGCATACCCCCCGGAACTCCCGTCACGAAGTCGACGTGCACCTTGCCCCCGAAGGGCAGGCCGTGGGCGTCGATCAGGCGCGCCAGGGAGGCGACGTGGCCCAGGTCGAACAGCTCGAACTCGGGCACGACCTCGCGCTCCTGAGCCTGCACGTAGAGGTCGGACATGAAGCCGTAGGGGTTGAGGAAGACGTCGTCACCGAAGTTCGTCGTGCCGCAGGTCAGGCTGCATGCGTCCGGCTCGGCGTCGAGCACCGTGAGGCGCTGGTCGAGCGGGTCGTGCACGCTGCCGCCGGTGGACAGCTGGATCACCAGCGACGTCTGCTCGCGCAGGGCTTGGACGGCCGCCTTGAGGTAGCTCGCGTCCAGCGTGGGCCGGTGGTCGGCGTCGCGGATGTGCAGATGGATCATGGACGCCCCCGCACGTTCGCAGGACGTCGCCGTCTCGACCAGCTCGTCGAGGGTCGTCGGAAGGTGGGGAAAGTCCGACTTGGCGAGCTCGGCGCCGGTGGGCGCGACCGTGATCAAGGTGCCCGGAGTCATGGCCATGGCGTCATCATGGCAGTCGCTCTCAACGGGCACTCAGCGCGGGCTATGGAACACTGGCCTGGGCGTCAAGGCCCAGGCCGCCCCACCGCGGCCGGTGGGACATCGAGTGAAAGCGAGACCGTGAACCTTCACGACTACCTCCGGGTGATGCGCAAGCGCTGGCGCACCATCACTGTGGCCACGCTGCTGATGGTGGCCCTGGCGGCCCTCTACACGATCACCAGCCCCAAGGTCTACGAGGCGCACACCCAGCTGTTCGTCTCGACCTCAAGCGGTTCGGACACCACCGCCCTGCTCCAGGGCAACACCTTCACGCAGCAGCGGGTGAAGTCGTACTCGGACCTCATCACCACGCCCACCGTGCTCGACCCTGTGATCCGCGACCTCCACCTCAACACCACCGCCGAGGCGCTGGGTCAGCGAGTGACAGCCAGCGTCCCGCTCGACACCGTGCTCATCGACGTCATGGTGGACGACCCCAACCCTCAGCTCGCGACCGCGATCGCCAGCGCGGTCGGCAAGCAGTTCTCTCGCAGTGTGATCGACCTCGAGCGGGTGTCCGACAGCAGCCCGAGCCCGGTCAAGGTCTCGGTCGTCACCCCTCCGTCCGTGCCCTCGGCGCCGACGAGTCCCAAGCCGACACGCAACATCGCCCTGGGCGTCGTCCTGGGGCTGCTGGTCGGACTCGGCGCAGCGCTGCTTCGGGACTCCCTGGACACCTCGGTCAAGAGCGAGCGTGACGTCAAGGAGACGACCGACGAGACGGTCATCGGCACCATCGCCTACGACCCCGACGGGCAGAAGCACCCCTTGATCGTCCAGTCCGATCCCCACGGCCCGCGGGCGGAGGCGTTCCGTTCCCTGCGGACCAACCTGCAGTTCGTGGACGTGGCCAACCACCCCCGCTCCATCGTCTTCACCTCGTCGCTGCCCGGCGAGGGCAAGACCACCACGGCTGCCAACCTCGCCATCAGCATGGCCGCGGCCGGTGCTCGGGTCTGCGCCATCGAGGGCGACCTGCGTCGACCGCGCCTGCTGCGCTACATGGGCCTGGAGGGCTCGGTGGGCCTCACCAACGTCCTCATCGGGCAGGCCGAGCTCGCCGACGTGCTCCAGCCGTTCGGAGACACCAGCCTTCAGGTGCTGGGGGCCGGCCAGATCCCCCCGAACCCGAGCGAGCTCCTGGGCTCCGAGACGATGGCCTCACTGATCACCACGCTGGAGAAGATGTTCGACTACGTCATCATCGACGCGCCCCCCGTGCTGCCCGTCACCGACGCCACGGTGTTGAGCACGCTCACCGGCGGCACGGTCGTCGTCGCGGGGTGCGGCGTCGTCAACAAGGAGCAGCTCACCCGCTCGATCGAGGCACTGCGCAGTGTCAAGGGCGACGTCATGGGCATCGTGGTGAACCGGAACCCCACCCACGGGGCCCACGCCGAGAGCTACTACTACCGCGAGGGTTACGCTCCGCAGGCCGCCGAGCCGTCCCGCAAGGGCCGTTCGAGAGAGCGTCAGTCCGCCGCCCTCTGAGCGGCACGAGTGCCTACTGCTCGACGAGCAGGCTGGGGCCCCTAGGGCGCGACGACCGCCACCTGGGCGGCGCTGACGCCCCCGATGTCGAGCTGCTCGTCCGTGGGGACGTTTCGCTTGACCAGCGCCAAGGCGATGGGCCCGTCCTCGAAGTGGCGAGACACCGACGTCAGGTGTCCGACCGGACGCTCGCCCAGCGTCACGGCCGCGCCCACGGCTGGAAGCGTGTGGCCGGAACCGTCGAGGTGGAGGAACACCAGGCGTCGGGGAGGCCGGCCGAGGTTGTGGACCCTGGCGACGGTCTCCTGGCCGCGGTAGCAACCCTTGTGCAGGTGCACGGCGGTGCGCAGCCAGTCGACCTCGTGGGGGATCGTGCGGTGGTCGGTCTCGAACCCGAGCCGCGGGCGCCACGCGGCCACGCGCAGGGCCTCGCTGGCCCAGCTGCCTGCCAGGTCGCGGTCCCCGACCGCCTCCTCCAGCTGCGCGCGCGGCACGAGCACCTCACGCCAGGCCCGCCCTTGCGCGGGGTGCCCCTCCACGGGCCCGTAGGCCGCGGTGTCACCCACGAGGCCCGGCCAGGGATCCCGCCAGGCCAGCGGCTCACCGGGGTGTGACTCCTGCGCATTGGCCTCGCCGATGACCGCCCAGTCGCCGGAGCGGTCGGTCACCTCGACCCGGAGCATGAACCGCATCGAGTTCAGCCAGGCCGTCAGCGGTGCGGCATCGCCCGGTTCGGTGGTCACCCACGTCGCCTCTCCGTCGTCCACGACATGGAGGTCGTGCTCGATGTGCCCCTTGGGGCTGAGGACCAGCGACTCGGTGGACGCACGGGGCCCCAGCCCAGTCAGCTGCTGGGTCGTGAGCGAGTGCAGCCAGGACAGCCGGTCCGGGCCCGTGACCGTGACAACACCACGGTGGGAGAGGTCCACCACCGCGAGCCCCTCGGTCAGGAGTCGCTGCTCGCGCATCGGGTCGCCGTAGTGCGCGGCGACCGTCGCGTCGGCACCGTCGCCTTCGACGGCTCCGGGACGGCCCAGGAGCGGGGAGGGTGCCGGTCGCTCGAGGGGGGCAGTGGGCTCGGCGGTCGCCGAAGCCCCTAACGGGTCGCGCATGAGCTGCATCGTCCGTGAATTGCCATATGAGTCACGTCAGCAACAAAGCCGTTGACGCGCAGAACATTCCCGGCGAAGCCGTCAGCGAGCTCGGACGGGCATTGCTCGACCCGCCCGCAGTCGCGACAGACGAGATGGATGTGGTCGGCATGCTCGGCCAGGTGAAAGCTCGGAGCCCGATGGTCCAGGTGGGTGTGGCTCACCACCGCCAGCTCCTCGAGAGCGTCGAGGGCGCGATAGACGGTCGACGGCGCCAGGGGCGGCCCACCGTCGGAGGCGACGGCGGCGACGACCTCCTCGGGAGTCGCGTGAGCCAGCCGTCTCACGGCGTCCAGAACTCGCTGCCGCTGCGACGTCATCCGGCGTCCGCGCGCCCGCAGCTGCTCGCCGACGTCGTGCATCACCCCACTCTACGGTCGTTCAGCCGCCTCCAAGGTCGGCCATCCCTACACTGGCCGGGTGCTGGATACCTTCGAGGAGACGCCGACCCGCCCGCGCCGCAAAGGGTGGAGGGTGCGTCGTGTCGTAGCGATGGCGCTCGCCCTGCTGCTCCTGCTCCTGGTCGGGGTCGTGGCGGCATACCTGCTGTTCCTCAACCACACGCTCACGGCCAACGTGAAGCACCAGTCGCTGCTGCCCACCCCGGGGGTCAGCGGCGCCGCCGCACCACCGGCGCGCAAGGCTGCAGCCAAGGACGCCCAGAACATCCTCATCATCGGCTCGGACTCCCGCACCACGGTGGCCGAGGGCCGGTCCGACGTCATCGTGCTCATGCACGTCGCCGCAGACCGCAAGACCGTCACGCTGGTGCACTTCCCGCGCGACCTCTACGTGAGCGTGCCCGGGCACGCCAAGGACAAGATCAACGCCGCATTCGCCTATGGCGGGGCGCCTCTGCTCGTGGAGACGCTGCAGAACCTCATCGGCGTGCCCATCGACCACGTCGCGGTCCTGGGCTTCGACGGGTTCCAGAAGATGACGGACGCCGTCGGCGGCGTCGACGTCTACGTCGAGGAGCCGGGCAGCAGCACCGCCTACAAGTACCACAAGGGCTACCAGCACATGGACGGCGCCGAGGCCCTCGCCTTTGTCCGCGAGCGTCACGCGCTGAGCGAGGGTGACATCTCGCGCGGCAGGCGTCAGCAGGCCTTCATCAAGGCGCTCCTGCTCAAGTCCCTGAGCAGGTCGGTCCTGACGAACCCGGTCACGCTCGCCCGTTTCGTCGATGCCGGCACCAAGAACCTGGCGGTCGACAACGGCTTCTCGGTGGCGGACATGCGGTCCGAGGCATTCTCGATGCGTAACCTGCGCAGCTCGGACATCGCCTTCGTGACCGCGCCGTTCACGGGGTTCGGGACGGCTCCGAACGGCGGGTCGATCGACATCGTCGACGAGCCGGGCATGCAGGCCCTCGGGGAGGCCCTGCAGAACGACCAGATGAGCACCTACACGGACCAGACGCACACGCCCTGACCAGGCCCCGACCTCTCGCGCGTCAGGCGGTCGTCCAGGTGCCGAGCGTGGCGTCCGACCGATAGACGGTCGACCCCACGCGCAGCCAGCCGCCGTCAGCCGCCACACTCAGGGCGACCGAACCCGGCGTCACCCTGCTCAGGTCCATAGCCACGCAGCCGATCACCGTCGCCGGCGCCGCCGGCCGCACCACGGCCAGACCGCGACAGGCCGCGATGCCCGTGACCACGGCATACGGCTGACTCTTGCTGTCGACCGCCACGGCGAGGCCCCCGGCCACCGAGCCCGCGCTCTGCCACGAGGACCCGGACTGGCTCACGAGCACCTCGCCCGAGTCGCACAGGGCCGCCGCACCCGCGTCGATCATCGACAGGTCCGTCACGGCGCCGCCGGGGCACGGCTTGCCGGTACCGCCGACGGGCAGGCCCACCGTCGCGGCGCTCCGCGGGTCACGGAACCAGACGCCCGCAGCCCGACTGGTACTCCCCCACGAACCCGACAGACTCGACGCGTGACGGATCGAGGGGACACAGCCGCCACCCTGGTCGGCACCGACGGCGAACAGGGACCTGTCGGGCCGGACACGCAGCCGCACGACGGTCTGGAACGGCGCAGGGCGAGACGTCCAGGTGGCACCCCCGTCCTGGGTGACCTCCACGGCAGACCCGCCCTTGTCGCAGCTGCCGACCGTGAACCGCACGGCCGTCTTCTGGTCGAGGGCGAACAGGCCCACCGACACCGGCGCGACGTCGACGCGCACCGTCGAGCCGGTGCCGGGCGACGTCGCTGCGGTGGCCGGGGCGCCGGTGGTGGTGGTGGTGACTGCGGCGCCCACCGGGCCGGCGCCGGTCGCCGCACTACCGGCGCTGTGGGTGCTGCCCATGGCCAGCGCGACCAGGACGACGTCGATCGCGAGGAACGCGGCAAGGCCCACCACACCGGCTCGTTCGGTGACCAAGCCCATCAGGCCCTCCCCAATGCCCTGGCCACGATGGGCAGGGCCTCCATGATCTGCGTCGCCATGCGGTCGAAGACGACCTGTGGTTGTCGATAAGGATCCACGATGTCGGCGTCATCATCGCGCAAGGGCGCGCGTGTCCCGCGCTGGGCCTTGGCGGCCATGACAACCGTGCGCAGGTGGTCGGCGGCCTCGCCCGTCCCCATCGCAGCGCCTGCGTCGGGCAAGCCGTCGCCCAAAGGCACTACGAGGTCGGCGAACTCGCGAAACGAGAAGACGTACTGCAGGGCCTTCGGGTGCAAGGCCGCGACCTTGCCTCGGTGTGCTCGCGTCGCGGTCAGGACGAGATCCGCCTCCGCCACCAGCTCGGCGTGGAGCTGGCGCGCGACGAACCCCTCGGCGGAGTATCCGTTGCTCTCGAGCAGGCTCCTGGCCGCCGGCTCCATCGACGACCCCACCAGGGCACCCGTTCCGGCACTGCGCACCTCGACGGCACCGGCTCCCCAGGAGCGGTCGAGCTCGGACTGGAGGGCGCGCTCAAGGAACGGTGAGCGGCAGATGTTGCCGGTGCAGACCATCAGGACTCGGCCCGGATTGCTCACCCCAGGCCTACGCGACGCGCTTGAGCTCAGCCGACACGTGGCTCTGCAGCGACTGGCCGACGGCGGCCATGTCCATGGCCCACATGAGGTTGGAGTTCACCAGGCCGTACAACCGGGAGCCGGCGTTGTACTCCTTGGCGTACGGACTGCGCAGCACACTGTCGGTGCGGAGCTCGATCTTGGCGGGCTCGGCAGTGCCGTAGTAGAGCTCGACGATGCCGCTCGGATGCGCCAGCAGCAGCTCGACCTGCCCCTCCTCGACGGGGCGCCAGAAGCCCACCTCGGTGGCCAGCGGCCGGACCTTGGCGCCGGCGTCGTCCAGCAGCCAGGTGCGGCTCTGCCATTCGAGGAACGGGCGCCCGTCATGGGTGACCTCGACCTCCTGGCCGAAGTGCACGGACTCGATCGTGGGGTAACCCACCACTCCCGCGCCCTCCCAGCGGCCGACCAGCCAGGCCAGGGGCGCCAGCTCGCGGGGCAGGTCGGTGTCGAGATGGAAGACCATCAGCGCGGCGTCTTCACCAGGCGGTAGACCACGAACGCGGCGAACCAGGTCACCACGACGGCGGTGAGGACGAGCAGGGTCAGGAAGAACGTGTGCACGGCCCAGATCGTAGCCTGTGCCCATGTCCGAACAGCGCGCTCTCCTGGTCGTCAAGGTCACCTGTGGCGTCGAGGCTCCCGAGCGCCTCAACCAGGCGTTGACGGTTGCCGCGACCGCCGTGGCCGGCGGGGTCGAGGTCAGCCTGTGGCTGACCGGGGAAGCGACGTGGCTGGCGGTACCCGGGCGCGTCGAGCTGGACCTGCCGTATGCCGCGCCGCTGACCGAGCTGCGCGACGCTGTGCTGGCCGAGGGCCGTGTCACGGTGTGTGGTCAGTGCGCGGCACGCCGGGAGCTGACCGAACGGGACCTCGTCGAGGGCGTACAGATCCGCGGGGCGGCGGCCTTCGTCGAGGAGGTCATGGCGCCGAGCGCACGCTCCCTCGTCTACTGAGGTGCGGCCTCAGGCGACGAAGTGCCGGACCACGCCGTAGACCACGACACCGATCACCATCGACGAGGACGCCGACATGGCGAGCTGAGCACGGGCCGACCCGGCCGAGGGCAGTACCGCCATGATGCGCCGGCAGGCGTGCGAGACGCCTGCGGCCATGAGGCCGAGCAGCACCATCGCGGCGGTCTGCGCCTCACCTGCCACGAGCCCGACTGCCAGCGCTGCCAGGCCCCCGAGCACCATGCCGATCGGGAGCGCCCACTGACGCAGCCGCTTCACCCCGATCAAGGGGTCGGCCAGCGCACCCACCCCTAGCCCGGCCATGGCGGCCGCGAGTGCGGCTCCACCGCCCAGGACGTGGGGCAGGGGGGCCAGCGCCACACCGGAGGAGATGATCGCCAGGCCGGTGGTCGTGCCGGCCACGGACTCGGTCAGGCGGGGCCGTCCGTCTCGCCGCATCAGCTGGTGGAGGAAGGCGATGACGACCGACACAGCCAGGGCCGCCGGCACCCAGGCGAGGAACGGGTCCCGCCGGGTCAGGACGACGGCGGCGGCCATCAGCAGGGTGCCGGTGGCCAGCACCCCCGTGCTGCCCCGCGGGCTGGGCAGGTTCAGCAGGACGGGCCAGCCCCACGCCAGGACGAGGCCACCGAGGACGACCGCCAGTGCCACGAGCTCGGCGCCGGCGAACCCGGTCAGGGCAATGAGGGCGGCATAGGCGACGGTGGCGAGCACGGTGAGAGGCCCCGGCGGGTAGATGCGACGCGGCGTACGCACCGAGGCCCCGGCGCGCCGCTCACGGCGCGTGGGTGGTGGTACCGCGGGGCTGGACGCCTGGTCCGGGAGGTCCGACACAGCCCGCATCCTCCCATCACCCACCGGCGAAGGGGGGCAGGACCTCCAGGACCGCCCCCGGAGCCAGGGCGGTGTCCGGTGGCGCGGCTCGCCCGTCCAGCAGCCAGGTGCTCACGGGCACGATCGCGCTCAATGCGGGATGAAGCCCGACCACGGTCGCCGCCGCATCGGCGACCGTGGGGCAGCCTGGGAGGGCCTCCTCGTCCACGCCGGCGGCCGCCCTCGCCCCCGCCCAGTAGCGGACCGTGACGGCACCCTGCTCACCCGGCATACGAGGCCCTCGGGAGGTGGGCGCATGCTGAGACGACGGTCTCATGATGTGTTCTTCCGCGCGTGTCCATCACGGGCACCGTATCCTTCCTGTGCATGGCCCGTCTGCTCCTGCTCACCAACTCCCTGGCGCCCAGCGCCGAGGTGTTGCCGGCGCTGGGCCTGCTGAGCCACCACGTTCGCGTCATCCCCGCCGAGCCCACGGCGCTGGTCGACGCACCCACCTGTGACGCCGTGCTCCTCGACGCGCGCCGCGACCTCGCGGTGGCCCGTTCGCTGTGTCGCGTGCTGCGTGTGTCCGGCATGTCGGTCCCCCTGGTCGCCATCCTCACCGAGGGCGGCATGGCCGGCCTCACCGCGGAGTGGGGGGTCGACGAGGTCCTGCTCGAGTCGGCCGGGCCCGCCGAGGTCGAGGCCCGGCTGCGGCTCGCGGCGGGGCGGCTCCAGGGTGAGCCCGAGGCCGAGGACGTCCAGATCACCTCGGGCGACGTCACCATCGACGAGGCGACCTACTCGGCGCGGGTCCGCGGCCGGCTCCTCGACCTGACCTATAAGGAGTTCGAGCTCCTCAAGTACCTTGCCCAGCACCCGGGCCGGGTGTTCAGCCGGGCCCAGCTGCTGCAGGAGGTCTGGGGCTACGACTACTACGGGGGCACGCGCACTGTGGACGTCCACGTGCGGCGCCTGCGCGCCAAGCTCGGGTCCGAGCACGAGGTGCTGATCGGCACCGTGCGCAACGTCGGCTACCGCTTCGTGCCTGCCGAGGACACCCCGGTCCAAGCCTGACCCGGGCGCGCCTCGCCCGTCGGCGTGGTCCAATGCTGGGCGTGCCTGTCCCCATGCTGAGCCGCCGCACGGTCCTGACGCCCGACACCGCGATGCAGGTGCGCGGCCTCGAGGCGCGCGCTCGCGCACTCGACGGCATGGGGGCGCTGTCGGAGCAGGCCCTGCTGTGGCTCGACGCCGTCGGTCGCGTCCAGCACCTGCTCGCGTATGCCGATGACACCCTCGCGGGCTACGCCCAGGTCGCGGTGGTCGACGACGAGGCGTCCGCAGAGCTCGTGGTCGACCCCGACCACCGCCGCCACGGGGTCGGCAGGGCGTTGCTCGACGCCGTGGCCATGCAGGCGCCGGGTGCGCGAGTGTGGGCGCACGGCAACCTGGCCCCGGCCCGGGCACTGGCGGCGAGCGCCGGCTGGGAGGTCGCCCGGGAGCTGCACAAGATGGCGCGGCCCCTGTCGACCGACGACCTGGCCCCCGATCGGGTCGCCCTGCCCGACGGCTTCTGGGCCCGGACGTTCGAGCCCGGACGCGACGAGCAGGCCTGGCTGGAGACCAACGCGGCAGCGTTCGCGCACCACCCCGAGCAGGGTCGGCTGGGGCTGGCGGACCTCGCGGAGCGGATGGCCCAGGGCTGGTTCGACCCCGAGGGCCTCATCATCGTCGAGACGCGCGAGGCGCCGGGCCGGGTCGCTGCTTTCCACTGGACCAAGGTCGACCCCGAGCAGCTGTCCTCCCTGGACCCCTCCCGCACCGCCGGCGAGGTGTACGTCGTCGGGGTGCACCCGGCATACCAGGGTCGCGGGCTGGGGCGCCCCGTCACCGCCCTCGGCCTCGCCCACCTGGCCCGGCTGGGGCTGCCCGAGGTGGTGCTCTACGTCGACGGCGACAACCGCGCAGCGGTACGGACCTACACGGGACTCGGTTTCCGCAGCATCATGGTCGATGTGATGTATTCGCATCCCGTTCACCTAGTCCCGGCAGGATGACCTCATGAGTGTGACGTCGCGCTCGCCGCTCGACACGACCCCCGATGCAGACCTGCCCGGGCAGGAGGTATCGATCGCCAGCGCACAGCCGCGGGCGTCCAACGGCCGGTTCATGAGAGTGGTCCCGGCCGGTGGCGCCGAAGTGGTCGACGGGCTGCCCGCGGACCGGTTCCTCGACCGCGAGATCTCGTGGCTGCAGTTCAACGAGCGCGTCCTGCAGCTCGCGGCCGACGACTCGATCCCGTTGCTGGAGCGCGCCAGGTTCCTCGCGATCTTCACCTCCAACCTCGACGAGTTCTTCATGGTCCGGGTCGCGGGGCTCAAGCGCCGCATCGCCACAGGTCTGGCCGTGCGGTCGGCCTCGGGCCTGGAGCCGCGGGAGGTGCTCGAGCAGATCTCGCTGGTCGCCCACGAGCTCCAGAGCATGCAGACCGCCGTCTACAAGGAGAAGGTCCAGCCCGCGCTCGAGGCCGAGGGCATCGAGATCGTGCGATGGGACGAGCTCAGCGACGACGAGCGGGCCGTGCAGTCCCAGCAGTTCGCCGAGCGCGTCTTCCCCGTTCTGACGCCGTTGGCCGTCGACCCGGCCCACCCCTTCCCCTACATCTCCGGGCTCTCGCTCAACCTCGCCGTCCTGCTGCTCAACCCCAAGACCGGCAAGGAGCACTTCGCCAGGGTCAAGGTGCCACCCTTGTTGCCCCGGCTGCTGCATATCGAGCCCGAGCCCGGTGAGCCGACCACGATCGACCTGTTCAGCACCCGCTTCGTGCCGCTCGAGGACGTCATCGCCGCACACCTCGACCTCCTCTTCCCGGGCATGGAGGTCCATGAGCACTTCACCTTCCGGGTGACGCGCAACGAGGACCTCGAGGTGGAGGAGGACGACGCCGAGAACCTCCTGACCGCATTGGAGAAGGAGCTGACCCGCCGCCGGTTCGGACCACCGGTCCGCCTCGAGGTCGACGAGGCCATGGACGACCACGTCCTCGACATGCTGGTCCGCGAGCTCGGCGTCAGCGAGAGCGAGGTCTATCGGCTGCCCGCACCGCTGGACCTGCGTGGCCTCAACCTCGTGGCCGACCTGGAGCGGTCGGACCTGCGGTACCCCGCGTTCCGTGGCATGTCCCATCCTGACCTGGCGCCGGCCGAGTCCTCCAAGGCGTCCGACATCCTCTCCGTGATCCGCGACAAGGACGTACTGCTCCAGCACCCGTACGACTCGTTCTCGACCTCCGTGCAGGCGTTCATCGAGCAGGCCGCGGCCGACCCGAACGTGCTGGCGATCAAGCAGACGCTCTACCGCACCAGCGGCGACTCGCCCATCATCGACGCCCTCGTCGACGCGGCCGAGGCCGGCAAGCAGGTCCTGGCGATCGTCGAGATCAAGGCGCGGTTCGACGAGCAGAACAACATCTCGTGGGCCCGCAAGCTCGAGCATGCAGGCGTGCACGTCGTCTACGGGATCGTCGGCCTGAAGACCCATGCCAAGCTCTGCATGGTCGTCCGCCAGGAGAACGACGGGACGCTGCGGCGCTACTGCCACATCGGCACCGGCAACTACAACGGCAAGACGGCGCGCCTCTACGAGGACTTCGGGCTGCTCACCTCCGACTCCCAGGTCGGCGAGGACGTGGCACGGCTGTTCAACCAGCTCTCTGGCTACGCCCCCCGCAGCAAGTTCAAGCGACTGCTGGTCGCGCCCCGGTCCGTGCGCAGCGGGCTCATCGAGGGCATCGAGGGCGAGATCGCCAAGGTCGAGGCGGGTGGCGAGGGGCTCGTGCAGCTCAAGGTGAACTCCATCGTCGACGAGGAGATCATCGACGCGCTCTACCGCGCCTCGCAGGCCGGGGTGCACGTCGACATCTGGGTCCGGGGCATCTGCGCCCTGCGCCCGGGTGCCGAGGGCCTCTCCGAGAACATCGAGGTCCACTCGATCCTGGGCCGGTTCCTCGAGCACTCACGCGTGTTCCTGTTCGGAGCGGGCGACGAGCCCGAGGTCTACATCGGCAGCGCTGACATGATGCACCGCAACCTCGACCGGCGCGTGGAGGCCCTCGTCAGGCTCAGCGAGCCGCGGCACGTGGCCGACCTGCAGTCCCTGCTGGCCAGGGGGATGAGCGGTGACTACTCGCACTGGCGGCTGAGCAGCGACGGCCGGTGGACGCGGGTGCACCTCGACGCCGAGGGCGAGCCGCTCGCTGACCTGCAGGCCACCATGATCGAGATCCACGGCAAGCGTCGCCGCAAGGCACGTCGGCGTTGAGCTCGCCCATCCCCGCCTCGGGCACGGTGCCCTGGCGACGCCGGCGCGGCCAGCTCGAAGTCGCCCTTGTTCACCGCCCGCGGTACGACGACTGGTCGTGGGCCAAGGGCAAGCTCGACCCCGGCGAGCAGTGGCCCGTGGCTGCGGTCCGGGAGACCCACGAGGAGACCGCTCTCGAGGTGACCCTGGGCCGGCCTCTGCCCGGTGCCGAGTACACGGTGCTCGACGGTGAGGGCCAGCCGGCCACCAAGGAGGTCCGATACTGGGCAGCCGAGGCTCGCAAGCCCGCCGGGCGGCTGCGCAACGAGGTCGACGAGGTCCGCTGGCTCGACGTGGTGGCCGCCTCCGACCGGCTCGACTACGCCCGCGACCGGGACCAGCTCAGGGCGGTGGTGCGCGCCGACAAGGCAGGCACCCTGACCACCTGGCCCCTGGTGGTCATCCGGCATGCCCACGCCACGGGACGCGGCTCATGGTCAGAGGATGACTCGCTGCGCCCCCTGAGCCCAGGCGGCCGCGCTCGGGCCCGCGAGCTGGCTCCCCTGCTCGCGGCATACGGCGTGACGAGGTTGGTGAGCTCACCGTCGGTGCGGTGCAGCGACACCCTGCGGCCCTATGCCGCCATGACCGGCCTGCCGGTCCGTCCCAAGGGCGGCCTCAGCGAGGAGGGGTATGCCGAGGACCCGGTGCGCGCCATCCGGCACCTGCGGCGCCTGGTCGAGCGGGGGACCCCGACGGCGCTGTGCAGCCATGGCCCGCTCATCCCCGACCTGCTCGCCGACCTGGCCCAGCTCGTCGACGACAGGGAGAGGGAGCCCGTCGGGCCCGAGGTGAAGGCCGTGCTCAGCGAGGCGGCGGACTGCAAGATGGCCAAGGGTGAGGCGCTCGTCGCCCACCTGGCCGGCAGCGGCGCGGAGGCGCGGGTCGTGGCCGTGGAGAGGCACCTTCCCTGATCAGTTACTGACCGGACCTTGACCGTCCGCTGGGGGGTCGTTCACGTGGCGCTCGCCACGACGACGGCGCCGGTTGGGCGAATGTCTGGCTGGCGTTCACCTTCCGTTCACCCACCACGGGCCACCGTGTCATCCGGGCTGCCTACCTTCGCATCGTCGGGCAGTCCGCCCGCCCCTTTGATTGCCCCGATTCCCCCCTGTGGAGAGGTTTGAACACCGTGAAGATCCAGCGTCTTGGCCTGTTGGCGAGCGTCGCCCTGGTCGGCTCCCTTGCCCTGACCGCGTGCGGTTCCAACAACAACGCCGGCTCGAGCGCGGGCGGCTCGGGCAGCGCCTCGAGCAGCGCGTCCGGCAGTGCGTCGTCCAGTGCGACCACGTCCTCGGACTGCCCCACCGGCGGCGGCACCCTGAACGCCGAGGGCTCCTCGGCGCAGAAGAACGCCATCGAAGAGGCCATCTCCTCGTTCCAGGACCAGTGCCAGGGCACGACCGTCAACTACAACCCGACCGGCTCCGGCGCGGGCATCAAGCAGTTCATCGGCGGCCAGGTCGACTTCGCCGGCTCCGACTCGGCGCTCAAGACGGTTCCCGTGGCCGGCAAGGTGGAGGCCACCGAGGCGGCCAAGGCGTGCGGCTCGCCTGCCTGGGACCTGCCCATGGTCACCGGCCCGATCGCGGTCTCCTACAACCTCAAGGGTGTCAGCAAGCTCGTGCTGGGCCCCGAGGTCATCGCCAACATCTTCAACGGCAAGGTGACCACCTGGAACGACCCGTCGATCGCCAAGCTCAACCCGGGCGTCACGCTGCCGAGCGAGCCGATCAAGGTGTTCTTCCGCTCTGACGAGTCAGGCACCACGGAGAACTTCACCAAGTACATGCACGCAGCGGCTCCGATGGCCTGGACCGCCGCGCCTGGCAAGAAGTGGACCGGTAAGGGCCAGGGCAAGGCGCAGACCGCAGGCGTGGCCGCTGCAGTGAAGGCCACCGAGGGCGGCATCACCTACGCCGAGTGGTCGTACGCGAAGGACAACAACCTCGGCATCGCCCAGATCGACAACGGCGCCGGCCCCGTTACCCTGACCGGCGACTCGGTCAGCAAGGCCGTCGCAGCCGCCAAGGTGGTCGGCATGGGCAACGACCTGAGCCTCAAGCTCAACTACGCCACCAAGGAGCCCGGCGCCTACCCGATCCTCCTGGTGACCTACGAGATCGTCTGCTCCAAGGGCAAGGACGCTGCCAAGACGGCCCTCACCAAGGCCTTCCTGAAGCACTTCGCCTCGGCCGACACCCAGAAGTCACTCGAGCAGGTCGGCTACGCTCCCCTGCCGGACAGCATCCGCACCAAGGTGGACGCGGCCATCGCCGCGCTCTCCTGACCCACCCGGTATGCCGGGGGGCTGGCTTTGCGCCGGCTCCCCGGCATACTCCTTGTCCTTAGATCCACGCAGTCCTCTAGATCCACGCACCCGAGAGGCGCAACGTTGAGCTCCGTGACCGGCGTGTCCCTCGCTGACGAGCTGCCTGGGCCCTCCGGCGGCTCCCCGCTCGGCGGGGACCAGGCAGGCACCGGACGGCTCGGCGACCGCATCTTCGGGGGAACGGCCAAAGGTGCCGGCGTGCTGGTCGTCGCCATGGTCACCCTGGTCGGCGTCTTCCTGCTGTGGCAGGCTGTGCCGGCGCTGAAGAACGACCACGTCAACTTCCTCACCTCTCGTGAGTGGTCGGTCGACGGTCCCCAGCTGCGCTTCGGCATCACCGAGCTGCTGTGGACGACCGTCGTGACCTCGCTGATCGCCATGCTGATCGCGGTCCCGGTCGGGGTGGCGGTCGCCCTGTTCATCACCCAGTACGCGCCGCGGTGGCTCGCGAAGCCCGCAGCGACCCTGGTCGACCTGCTGGCCGCCGTGCCCTCGATCGTCTACGGCCTGTGGGGCCTGCGGACGCTCGGGCCCGCGTACCAGCCGGTGCAGGACTTCCTACAGTCCAAGCTCGGGCACCTGCCGCTGTTCTCCGCGACGAGCGTGAGCGGGTTCGGCACGATCCTGTTCATCGGCATCGTCCTGTCGATCATGGTGCTGCCCATCGTCACGGCCCTGTCGCGCGAGGTGTTCGCGCAGACGCCGGTGACCCACAAGGAGGGCGCGCTGGCGCTCGGGGCGACCAAGTGGGAGATGATCCGGACGGCGGTGCTGCCGTTCGGGCGCCCAGGTGTCATCTCGGCCTCGATGCTGGCTCTCGGCCGCGCCCTCGGAGAGACGATCGCGGTCACCATCATCGTGTCGTCCCTCGCCGACGGCACCCCCTGGTCGTGGTCACTGCTCAACGGTGGAGAGACCTTCGCCTCACGCATCGCCAACAACGCCGCCGAGTTCGACAACCCCCAGAAGGCTG
Source organism: Pedococcus sp. (assembly GCF_036000045.1). GTDB lineage: Bacteria > Actinomycetota > Actinomycetes > Actinomycetales > Dermatophilaceae > Pedococcus. The sequence continues at coordinate 3,032 of NZ_DASYGF010000002.1, read as the reverse complement.
GTGCCTTCATCGCCGCCGGCCTGGTGCTGTTCATCCTCACGTTCGTGGTCAACGCGATCGCCCGGATCGTCATCGAGCGCAGGAAGGCCTTCTCCGAATGAGCGCCGTAGACACCAGCGTCTCGTCGTCTCGCGGTCCGGCGTCCCCGGCGGACCACTTCCCGCCCGCACTCGGTCACCCCGCCCGCGGACGCGAGCTCAAGGACCTGCTCGCCCGGGTCGTCATGTGGGCGGCCTTCCTCGTGGCTCTCGTGCCCCTGGCCTGGATCCTGTGGAGCGTCTTCTCGCAGGGCTACCACCTGCTGCTGCAGGCCCAGTGGTGGACCAACTCCCAGAAGGGCATCACCGCCCGCCACGTCGGCGGCGGCGCGGTCCACGCGATCCAGGGCACGCTCATCGAAGGCTTCGTGACCGCCCTGATCTCCGTGCCGATCGGGGTCATGACGGCGATCTACCTGGTCGAGTACGGCCGTGCGAGCCGGTTCGCCCGCGCGGTGTCGTTCATGGTCGACATCCTGACCGGCATCCCCTCGATCATCGCCGGGTTGTTCATCTATGCCGTGTGGGTGACGACCTTCCACTTCCAGCGCGTGGGCTTCGCGGTCTGCCTGTCGCTCGTGCTGTTGATGATCCCGGTCGTCGTACGGTCGACCGAGGAGATGCTCAAGCTCGTGCCCAACGAGCTGCGTGAGGCGGCCTACGCCTTGGGTGTGCCGAAATGGAAGACGATCATGCGCGTCGTGCTGCCGACGGCGTTCTCCGGCATCATCACCGGAGTCCTGCTGGGGCTGGCCCGGGTCATGGGCGAGACGGCGCCGCTGCTGATCCTCGGGCCCTACACCAAGTCGATCGCGACAGACCTGTTCGGCGGCCTGATCCCCACCCTGCCGACCATGATCAACCAGGACCGCACCGAGAGCCTCCAGCCCGCGGTCGACCGGGTGTGGGCAGCTGCCCTGACGCTGATCCTCCTGGTGCTCCTGCTCAACCTCGCCGGCCGCCTCATCGCGCGCTTCGGCTCCGTGAAGAAGTAGACCGGGCCACCCGGCATACCCCGAAGGACGAACCACGACCATGGCCAAGCGAATCGACGTGAGCGACCTCAACGTCTACTACGGCGCCTTCAAGGCCGTCGAAGGCGTGACGCTGACGGTGGAGCCCCGCTCGGTGACCGCGTTCATCGGCCCGTCGGGCTGTGGTAAGTCGACCTTCCTGCGGACGCTCAACCGCATGCACGAGGTCATCCCGGGCGGCCGCGTCGAGGGCAAGGTCATGCTCGACGACCAGGACCTGTACGCCTCGGGGGTCGACCCGGTGGCGGTGCGCCGGACCGTGGGCATGGTGTTCCAGCGTCCCAACCCGTTCCCGACGATGTCGATCTACGACAACGTCGCAGCGGGTCTGCGGCTCAACGGCGTCAAGGGGAAGAAGAAGCTCGACGAGGTCGTCGAGAAGTCTCTCAAGGGCGCCAACCTGTGGACCGAGGTCAAGGACCGGCTCAGCAAGCCCGGGGCGGGTCTCTCCGGTGGCCAGCAGCAGCGGCTGTGCATCGCCCGGGCTATCGCCGTGGAGCCGCAGGTGCTGCTGATGGACGAGCCCTGCTCCGCGCTCGACCCCATCTCGACCCTGGCCATCGAGGACCTCATCGGTGAGCTGAAGAGCAAGTACACGATCGTCATCGTCACCCACAACATGCAGCAGGCCGCGCGGGTGTCGGACCGGACGGCGTTCTTCAACCTCGCGGCGACCGGCAAGCCCGGCAAGCTGGTCGAGGTGGACGACACGCAGCGGATCTTCAACAACCCCAGCGTGAAGGCCACGGAGGACTACATCTCCGGCCGCTTCGGCTGACCTTCCCCCTCCCCCTCCCCGACTTATTGCCCTGAATCCACCGGTTTCGCTCGTGCAGGGCAATCAAGAGGTGGATTGAGGGCAATCGGTGAGGGCGGTGCGGTGGCATACGCAGACGAACTGCGCACGCACCCGCCCCGGATCCGCCGCCCATTCGGCATGCTGCCAACGTCTGACGACCCGATCCGGGCTCGAGACGATCTCGGCCGTGTCCCATCGGACGACCTGCAGGCCGAGGTCGCGGAGCCGGGTCTCCCGCTGCGCTGCGGCGATCACTCGTCGCGCGACGTCCTCGGGCTCTCGGCCGAACCCATCGGCGAACTCACCGAGATACTTCCCCCGGCCATCGGCCTCGCCCACCATCCCCCGCTCGGGCCATGCCGCGTCCACCCGCGCCACGAACTCGCCAGCCCAGTCGAGCACGATCACCTGAGGCACGCCGACCGGGATCTTACGTTGGACGAAGACGCCGGCCGAGTAGGACTCGAGCCAGCTCTCGCGGCGCCCGTCGATGACAGGTATGCCGCGTGCCGCCTTGGCGACGCCGGGCCAACGCCGCTCGTGGTGACGCATCTCGACCAGCTCGGTCACGGTCACCAGGCCCTGGCGGACCGCCCCGTCTGCGATCGCGAGACCATCGGGAAACCGTTCCTCTCGGAAGCAGTCGATCACGGTGCGCGCCGGCGTGGTCAGCCGCACGTCACTGACCTGAATGTGGGCAGGGGGCGTCTCACCTCGGTGGAACTGCACCCAGGCCTTCGCCCTGCTCGTTCTGTCATCATCACGAAGGGTCATTCGCGGAGGCCCCAGCCGCCCCCGGGGGTGCGGTAGGCCTAGCAGTAATCCGGCACTGCGATGGCTGAGCGTCGCTTCGGGAAACGCCCTCGCGGCAGCCCGCGCGAGCGCGGTGTGCTGCGCTCGGGGCGAGAGCTGTGACCACGGCGCCGAGGCGGCATACACCCCTCGGGCCAGACGGAGGACCTCTCCGCGCCCTACCGCTCCGGTCAGGGCCCGGTGCGTGATGGACGCTTGCGAGATCTCCGCCGCAAGGAAGGGCTGAGGCAGGTCATGGACGCGGCCGGGCATGACGCCACTGTCACGGATGACCTCCGAACCCCTCGGTGGGCTGGTCGACCCCTGTGGAAGGGCCGCATCGGGGCCATCCCCTTGGGGATCCGCCTC
>NZ_DASYGF010000080.1:0-12370 GCF_036000045.1 Pedococcus sp. | reverse complement strand
TCGTTGTGCTTGACCGAGATCTTGATGTCGCGGAAGTCGTGCTCCTCGAACAGCGAGCACTCCCAGAGCGCCGACTCGACCAGCGCCTCCGGCGTGGCCTTGCCGTACTTGGCGAGCAGCCGCTTGTCGAGGGATCCGGCGTTCACGCCGATCCGGATCGGGATGCCGGCGTCCTTGGCGGCTCGGGCGATCTCGCCGACCTTGTCGTCGAACTTCTTGATGTTGCCCGGGTTCACCCGGACCGCCGCGCAGCCCGCGTCGATTGCGGCGAAGACGTACTTGGGCTGGAAGTGGATGTCGGCGATCACCGGGATGCTCGACTTGCGGGCGATCGCCGGCAGCGCGTCGGCGTCGTCCTGGCTGGGGCAGGCCACGCGCACGATGTCACAGCCCGATGCGGTCAGCTCGGCGATCTGCTGGAGCGTCGCGTTGATGTCCGTGGTCGGCGTCGTGCACATGGACTGGACGGAGATGGGTGCGTCGCCGCCGACCTCCACCTTGCCGACCTTGATCTTGCGCGTCTTGCGACGAGGCGCGAGCACGGGGGCAGGGGCGGACGGCATACCAAGCGAAACACTCATGGTCGAAGTATCTCCCAGCGGGCGATGAGGGGTGACGCGGGCCGCCTCAGCCGCCGAGCTTCACGGGGTTGACGAGGTCGGCATAGATCAGCAGGACCGACATCACGATGAGGACGGTGGACACGGCATAGGCCACCGGCAGCGCCTTGGCGACGTCGACGTATCCGGGGTCGGGGCGGTGCAGCAGGCGCGCCACGCCCCGCTTGAGCGCCTCCCAGAGTGCACCGGCCACGTGGCCGCCGTCGAGCGGGAGCAGCGGGATGAGGTTGAACACGAACAGCGCGAGGTTCAAGGAGGCGAGGAGCTCGAGGAGGAACGCCCACAGTGCCATGCCCGACTGCCCGCCCACTCCGGCGATCTTGCCCGCACTCGCCTCCCCCGCGATGCGGCCGACGCCGACCACGGAGATCGGGCTCTGCGGGTCGCGCGGTCCCGAACCGAAGGCCGCCTGGGCGACACCCGCCATCTTCTGGGGGATGTGCAGGAGGACACCTGCCGTCTGCGAGAGACCGCGACCGACCACCGAAGGCACAACACTGAGCGGCTGGCGGACGACGGCCACCGGCGGGCCGGTGCTCACACCGAGGAAGCCGGCCTCGACGACGACGGGCTTGCCCTGCGCGTCCACGAGCGGGGCGCCGTCACGGCCCACCTGCTGCACCTGGTTGCGGATCGGCGTCGCCGTGAGGGTCAGCCGATGGCCGTCGCGCTCGACGACGAGCTGGGTGGCGCGGCCGACCCGGGGCCGGATCAGGGTGCCGACGTCGGCCGGGCGCTGGATCGCCGTGCCGTCGACCGAGACGAGCTTGTCACCGGGCCGGATGCCCGCGAGGTAGGCCGGGGTCTTCGGGGTGGTGGCGCCACAGACCGTCGTGCTCGTGGCCTGGCTGGCGGGCACCACGCACTCGTTGACCGCCGCCACGACCGCCCCCGGCTGGACCGTCTGGACGCCGTAGAGCGTGACCAGCCCGGTGAGCAGGACGACCGCGATGAGGAGGTTCATCAGGGGGCCGCCCATCATGACGACGACCTTCTTCGGCACGGACAGCCGGTAGAAGGCTCGCGCGTGGTCGCCCGGCTCGATCTCCTCGAGGCTGGCCTTGCGCGCCTCGTCCGCCAGCTGGGAGAAGCGGCCGGTGCTGGAGACCCGCAGCGTCCCCTCGCGGTCGCCGGGGCGCGGCGGGAACATGCCGATCATCCGGATGTAGCCGCCGAGCGGGATCGCCTTGATGCCGTACTCGGTCTCACCGCGTCGGCGCGACCAGACCGTGGGCCCGAAGCCGACCATGTACTGGGTCACCTTGACGCCGAAGGTCTTGGCGGGCACCAGGTGCCCGATCTCGTGCAGGCCGATCGAGAGGCCGATGCCGAGCGCCACCGCGAGCACGCCCAGGACGTAGAACAGAACCGTCATGCGGGGCCTCCGGTCAGGGTGGGGTCGTCGTCGGTGGCGGGCAGTCCCAGCACCTTCCGAGCTCTCGCACGGGCCCACGTGTCGGCCCGCATCACCTCGTCAACGGTCAGGGCACCCGTTTCGCTCCCGGTGTCGGCGGCGCCATGTTCGGCGACGACACGCTCCACCGTCCCCACGATGTCGACGAACCCCAGGTGACCGTCGTGGAAGGCGTCGACCGCGACCTCGTTGGCGGCGTTGTAGACCGCTGGATAGGTTCCTGCGGCCAGGCCGACCTGGCGGGCCAGGCGCACGGCCGGGAAGGCCTCGTCGTCGAGCGGCTCGAACTCCCAGGTCTGCGCGCGGGTCCAGTCGACCGGCACGTCGACGTCGCCCAGCCGGTCGGGCCACGACAGCCCCAGGGCGATCGGCACGAGCATGCGGGGAGGCCCGGCCTGGGCGATGGTCGAGCCGTCGACGAACTCGACCATCGAGTGGATGAGCTGCTGCGGGTGCACGACGACCTCGATCCGGTCGAACGGTACGTCGAACAGCAGATGCGCCTCGATCACCTCGAGGCCCTTGTTGACCAGGGTGGCGGAGTTGGTGGTGACGACCCGGCCCATCGAGAAGTTGGGGTGCGCCAGGGCCTCGGCCGGGGTCACGGCCCGCAGGGACTCGCGGGTGCGCCCGCGGAACGGGCCGCCGCTGGCCGTCAGGATGAGCCGGGAGACCTCCTCGGCGCGGCCCCCGCGCAGGCTCTGCGCGATCGCCGAGTGCTCAGAGTCCACCGGCACGATCTGGCCCGGCCGCGCCACCGCCTTGACCAGCGGGCCTCCGACGATCAGGGACTCCTTGTTGGCCAGCGCCAGCACGGACCCCTGGGCGAGCGCCGCCAGGGTCGGCCGCAGGCCGATCGACCCGGTGATGCCGTTGAGGACCACGTCGGCCCCGGCCTGCGCGGCCAGGACCGCCGCCTCAGGCCCCACGACGACCTCCGGACGGTATGCCGCGCGGCCGGCGCGCGCGGCATACGCACCGATCGCCTCGGCGACGGACTCGGCGCTGCCCGTCGCCAGGGCTACGAGGTCGACGTCGAAGGCGACGGCCTGCTCGGCGAGGAGGTCGAGGTTCGCACCTGCGGCGAGAGCGGTGACGCGGAAGCGGTCGGGGTGGCGGGCGATGACCTCCAACGCCTGGGTGCCGATGGAGCCGGTGGACCCGAGAACGGCCACGGTGCGTGGGGAAGTCACTGTCCCAGTGTCCCACGCCACCCGAGCCCCACCCCCTGCTCCCTGCCGCACCTCGTTCTCCCGGCCGGCCCCTGGGCTAGTCCCGGAAGACGCGCTCCTCGATGAGCTGCTCCTCGACCACCCTGCCCTCAGGCTCGAACCGTCCCTGCTCGAACCGCTTCTGGAACTCCAGCTCCAGGTGGTCGGCGCCGTTGCGGTTCTTCTCGATCGACAGGACCACCCATTGCCGGAATCGCTCGGCGTTGCCCAGATGGTAGACGAGGTGGTGCTTGGCGACGATGTCGTACTTGTCGTTGAGCATCAGCACGACGTCCGGCTCGTAGGCCAGCGCGGAGGATCCCCGCAGGTCGTTGACCCGCATCCGCCGCCCCGCGACGAGGCTGCCCTTCTCGGCCGCGACGATGGCGACCACAGGCACGCCGAGCTCGAGAGCCAGGTCCTTGAGCCGTTCGACGACCCTGGCGACCCGCTCCTCCTCCGACCCGGTCGCAGCCGGAACGGGAACCTTCTGCAGGTAGTCGACGAGGACGAGCGGAGGCACCCCGTCGCTGTCCGTGGCCTCCGCGATCGCCGACCGGATCTCCTCCAGCGTGGTGTGGATGCCACTGGAGGTGTGCACGTGCAGACGGTCGCCGTAGCGCTCCAGCGCCTGGACCGCCTCGACACCGCCGCAGGTGCCCTCCAACCGGTCCTGGAGGCTCCGCGCCCGGCTGTGCCGGGCCTCGAACGCCTGCCGGATCTTGCTCAGGGTGATGGCGTCGGTGCCGGCGATCGCGGCGGCCTCGATGGCGATGAGCCGTTCGAGGATGCTGTGCGCGTCGTGTTCGTACGAGAACAGCACCGCCGACCGCTTGGCCTCGACGGTGTTGCGCAGCATCTGCAGGGCCATGGCCGTCTTGCCCAGGCCCTGCGGTCCGCCGATCAGGATCAGCTCACCGGACCGGAAGCCTCCGGAGAGGGCGTGGTCGAGCGCGCTGAAGCCGGTGGGCCACACCCGCGCCCCCGCGGACATGCCTTGGCGCAGCTTGCCGTCCGTCTCGAGCAGGACGTCCGTCAGCGAGCGCAGCCGTGGAGCGCTGCGAAACGAGCTGAGTACAGCGGACGTCTCCTCGGCAATGCCGGTCATGCCACCGATCTAAACCCGACCATCCCTGCAACGAAAGGGAAGTCGGCCAGGTTCATCCGTTCGGACCCCCCGGGTCCGGCCGAAGGACGCGGACGCTACGGGGCGATCCCGACATACGTCGTCTCGAGGTACTCCTCAATGCCCTCGAAGCCGCCCTCACGCCCGAAGCCCGACGCCTTCACTCCGCCGAACGGCGCTGCCGGGTTCGAGATGACGCCCTGGTTGATGCCGATCATCCCGAACTCCAGCGCCTCGCTGACCCGGATCACCCGGGCGAGGTCGCTGGTGAAGACATAGGAGGCCAGGCCGTACTCGGTGCCGTTGGCGCGCTCGATGGCCTCCTGCTCCGTGCGGAAGACCGAGATCGGGGCGACCGGGCCGAAGATCTCCTCACGCATGACGCGGGCGGACATGGGGACGTCGGTGATGACGGTCGGCTCGAAGAAGTAGCCGCGTCCCTTGACCTGCGACCCACCGGTGAGCAGTGTGCCGCCCTGGCTGCGCGCGTCCTCGACGAGCTCGCTCACGCCGTCACGGGCCTTGGCGTCGATGAGAGGTCCGACGTCCACGCCCTTCTTGGTGCCCTTGCCCAGCGTCAGCGCCCCCATCCGCTTGGCGAACCGCTCGGCGAACTCGTCGGCCACGCTCTCGTGGACGAAGAACCGGTTGGCAGCCGTGCAGGCCTCGCCGATGTTGCGCATCTTCGCGAGCATCGCGCCCTCGACGGCGCGGTCGAGGTCGGCGTCCTCGAAGACGAGGAACGGTGCGTTGCCGCCCAGCTCCATCGACACGCGCAGCAGCCGCTCGGCCGACTGCTCGACGAGGCGCTTCCCGACGCCGGTGGACCCCGTGAAGGTGAGCTTGCGGAGCCGCTCGTCACGGATCAGGGGCTCCATGACGTCGCCGGTGTGGGTGGTGGTGACGACGTTGAGCACCCCGGCGGGCAGGCCGCACTCACGGAGCAGCTCGGCGAGCGCCAGCATGGTCAGCGGCGTCTGGCTGGCGGGCTTGATGACCATCGTGCAGCCGGCGGCGATGGCCGGGCCGATCTTGCGGGTGCCCATGGCGAGGGGGAAGTTCCAGGGCGTGATCATCAGGGTGGGCCCGACCGGCTTCTTCATGGTCAGCAGCCGCGTGGCGCCGTTGGGCGCGGTGGACCACCGGCCGTGGATGCGCACGGCCTCCTCGGAGAACCAGCGGAAGAACTCCGCGCCGTAGGTCACCTCACCACGCGACTCGGCGAGGGTCTTGCCCATCTCGAGCGTCATGAGAGTCGCGAACTCCTCAGCGCGCTCGGTGATCCGCTCGAACGCGGCCCGGAGGATCTCGCCGCGGTCGCGCGGTGGGGTGCTGGCCCAGCCGGCCTGCGCGGCGACGGCGGCGTCGAGAGCGGCCCGGCCGTCGGCGACGGACGCGTCCGCGACATGGGCGAGGGTGGCTCCGCTGGACGGGTCCTCGACCGCGAGGGTCGCCCCGGTGCTGGCCGCGCGCCATTCACCCCCGATGAACAGCCCCTTGGGAACGGACTCGACGAGTGACTTCTGGTTGACGGCCATCAGTGGGTACCTCCGTGGTGCGTGTGCGTCTCATGGGTGTGGTGGTGGGGAGCCTGGGCCGAAGAGCCCTGGCCTTGGGGTATGGCGCCTGAGCGGCCTGCCAGGAGCGGCTGCGCAGGGTCCCAGCGGGTGCCGTCGCGCTCGTCCTGCCGCCGTCGTGCGATGGCCGACAGGGCTTCGAGTACGACGCGGTTGGCCAGCGCCGCGGTGATGTCGGCGTGGTCGTAGGGCGGGCTCACCTCGACGACGTCCATGCCCACCACGGGCAGCTCCAAGCAGATCCGCCGCACGGCGTCGAGCAGCTGTCTGGCCGAGAGGCCGCCCGGCTCCGGCGTGCCGGTGCCGGGCGCATGACCCGGGTCGCAGACGTCGATGTCGACCGACAGGAAGACACCCTCACACTCGTCGGTCGCGATCGCAAAGGCCTCGCTCAGGCACTCGTCGAGCCCCCGGTGGACGATCTCGGTCATCTCGAATGAGCGCATCTGCTGCCCGGCCATCCAGTCCAGCGTCTCGGGTGGCGGCCAGTAGCCCCGCAGGCCCACCTGGAGGAACCGGTCGCCACGCAGGGCACCCGACTCGATGAGGCGCCGCATCGGCTGCCCGTGGCCCCAGAGTGACCCGAACTCGATGTCGCCGGTGTCGGCGTGGGCGTCGAAGTGGATCATCGACACGCGGCCGTGGCCGAGGACGTTCGCCACCCCCTTGGCGTCGGGGAAGGCGATGGAGTGGTCGCCACCCAGGACGACCGGGATCGCCCCCGCTCGAGCGACCTTCTCAACGGCCGCCTCCAGTGCGGGCAGCGCGACCTCGATGTCCCCCGAGTACATCTCGACGTCACCGGCGTCGACGACGCGCAGGTCGACGAGGCCGTCCGTCCGCAGCGCCAGCGAGGGTCGTGAGCCGTCGTGCGGCAGGTAGTCGGTCATCCGGATGGCCTGCGGACCGAACCGCGTGCCGGGGCGGTGGGACGTGCCGCCGTCGAACGGGGCGCCGACCACGACGACGTCGGCACCGGCATACGTGCTCTCGTCGTCGAGGTCGCAGCGGTCCACGCCGAGGAAGGTGAAGTCGGGGCCGTACTGCTGCCCGTATCGCGTCATGGCATCACATCCTGCCTGGGTACGTTCGCCCGGTGACGACCGCCTCCTCCAGTGTCCGCCCGGACGGGCCGACCGACGCGTTGTCCGCGAAGGAGTGGGTCACCTCTCCTCGGCGCCCCATGGCGAGCCGAAGCCACCGGGCTTGGGCGCCTTGAGGAGGTCCAGGAACGGCACCGCGTCGAAGGCCTCGGGCCCCATCACGCCGGCACCCTTCCAGACGCCGGTCGCGATGAGCTCAAGAGCCACCACCGGGTTCACCGCGGTCTGCCAGACGACGCACTGAGCGCCGTACTCGCGCATCGTCTCCTCGTTGTCGACGACGTGGTACAGGTACGTGGTCCGGGGCTGCCCATCCTTGCCCGTGCCGGTGACGAGCACCCCCGCGCAGGTCTTGCCGCGCATGCGGGGCCCGATCGTCGCGGGGTCCGGGAGGACGGCCGCGACGACATCGCGCGGTGAGACCGAGACACCCTTGACGGTCACCGGGTCCGTCCGGTCCAGCCCCAGGGTATGCAGTGTCCGCAGGATGGTGATCAGCTCGTCACCCAGCCCGTACTTGAACGTGACGCGGTCCGCGTCCAGCCAGCGCGGCATGAGGAGGACCTCCTCGTGCTCCACGTGCACGCACTCCACCGGGCCGATGCCTTCGGGGAACTCGAAGACCTCTGGCTCGCTGAAGGGCGGCAGGGTGAAGAAGCCGGCCTCGATGTCGCCGTCAGCGGCCTCGGCCCTGGCCCGCTCCCACACCACGGGCGGGTTGAGGCACTCCTCGATGATCGTCCACATCGAGAACCCAGGGGCGAAGGTCTCGTTGCCGTCCTCGTCGTAGACCGCCAGGTTGGCACCGTCCCGCGTGCCCAGCTCGTCGATGTGCGAGAAGAGGTGGTCCGCGGCATACCTCGCGAAGACATCGGACAACCCCGGCTCGACCCCGATACCCAGCAAGGCCAGCTGACCGGACTGCTCCCACTCCCCCGCCATGGCCAGCTGCTCGTCGCCCAGCTTGACGTGCGCCTTCGCATACGGCTCCGCGGGGTGGGGCCGCGACAGGCTCATCGCCATGTCGAGGTAACCGGCGCCGGCAGCGAGCGCACCCCGGAAGATCGGCATGACGAACCGCGGGTCCACCGCATTCAGCACGTGGGTCGAGCCGTGTTCGCGGGCCAGAGCCGTGACGGCCGCCTCGTCCGAGGCGTCCACCTGGGCAGCGAGCAAGCGCGACTCGCCCTCCCTCCTGGCTGCCGCAGCCGCGACGGTGGCCTCGGCCCGAGCCAGGTCGTAGTCGGCGACGACGAGCTGCTCGAAGAAGTCGCGTTCGACAGCGATGCGCGCAGCGGCATCACCGACGCCGCCGGCGCCGATCATGAGGATTCGCACGATCAGGACTCCTGGGTATGGTCGTCGCGCCGGTGCACGGTGCCCGTGACCGGGTCGACCGCCGTAGCGCCAGGGGGCAGGTTGGACAAGTCAGGTGCGATCACCGTGGCTTCGCGCGAGTCGGGTAGCGCGATGTGGCCCGGCGCCGGTGGGAGCTGCCCCGCGAGCACCAGGTCGGCGTGGCTGCGCACCGGCAGGGTCTCGCCACGGAAGTACGCCGGGGCCACGGCCCGCTGCCACGCTAGGAAGATGAACCCGGCCAGCAGCGAGACGACTCCGACCACGGCCACGGCACCGATACCCGCGATCGTGACGTTCTTGCCGTCGGCGTCCGTGAGGTACGCCGGGTCCCAGTAGGTCTTGAGCGCGTAGACGAACATCACGAACAGGAACACCCCACCCACGAGCGGGATGACCCCGCGCATCACCAGGTGGCGCGCCGAGTCCGTGAGGCTGTGCCGGTAGAACCAGGCGCAGGCGATACCGGTGAGGCCGTAGTAGAAGGCGATCTGCAGGCCGATGGCACCGATCAGCGCGGACAGGATGCTGGGGCTGACCCAGGTCATCAGCAGGTAGAAGGCCGCCGACACGACGCCCATACCGATGGTCGACCAGGTCGGCGTCAGGTACCGCGGGTGGATGCGCGCGAAGCGCGTGGGAATGGCCTTGTATGCCGCCATGGACAGGGCCGTCCGCGCGGTGGGCAGGATGGTGGTCTGGGTCGACGCGGACGCCGAGGTCAGGATCGAGACCGCGAGCAGGGCGAGGCCGATGTGACCCAGCGTGCTGGTGCCATACAGCGTCGGGCCGATGGCGGTGAACACGTCCGCGGCGTTGTTTGCGTTGCCCAGGCCGATGCCCTTGTCGCCAGTGCCAGCGAACGCGACGGTGGCCACGCTGACCAGGACATAGGTGACCAGGAGCAGGACGGTGGAGATGACTGCCGCGCGACCGGGCGTACGACCCGGGTCGTCAGCCTCCTCGTTGGTGGCGACTGCGGTGTCCCAGCCCCAGTAGATGAAGACACCGAGCAGGACCGTGGAGGCGATGACCGACATGGACATGCCACTGGGCCACAGCCACGACAGCGACGGGTGCACCGAGCCGGTCGGCGAGATGCCGGCATACACCTTGTAGAGGGCGACAGCCGCGAAGATCACCAGGGTGACGACCTCGATGGACAGCAGGGCGTACTGCAGCCGCGCCGATACCTCGATCCCGCGGTAGCAGATGTAGGTCATGATCGCGATCCACAGCAGGCCGGCCACGGTCGACCAGAAGGTGCTCTGGTCGAGGGTGTTGTGCAGGCCCAGCTCGTTGGCCAGCGTGAAGGAGTACGAGCCGGCGATCTGGGCCAGGTTCGCCATGACGATGATGTCGGCGATGATGATGCCCCAGCCGCCCATCCACCCCACGATGGGTCCGAACGCCCGGGTGGCCCAGGTGAAGGTCGTGCCGCAGTCCGGCTCCGCCTCGTTCAGCTCCTTGTAGGCCACCGCGATGAAGTACATCGGCACAAAGGCCAACAGCATGATCGCCGGCGCCTTGAGGCCAGCCCCACCAGCGACGATGAAGCCCAGTGTCGCGGCCAGCGAGTATGCCGGCGCGGTCGAGGCCATTCCGACCACGATGCTTCCGACGAGGCCCAGGGCGCCGACCTTGAGGCCTTTGCTCTCAGGTGGCTCGATGACGCCCGCGCGCGGGGCCGCCTCGTGAACGCTCATGCGATGGTCCTTCCTTGACACTGATGGGTGGGCACTACCGATGGGTCAGACTGTCGACGGGTGCAGCACGCCTAGCTGTCGATGTTGGCCATGACGTGCTTGATGCGGGTGTAGTCCTCGAAGCCGTACATGGACAGGTCCTTGCCGTAGCCGGACTTCTTGAACCCACCGTGCGGCATCTCGGCGACGATCGGGATATGGGTGTTGATCCACACGCACCCGAAGTCCAGCGCCTTGGACATCCGCATTGCTCGACCGAAGTCCTTGGTCCAGACGCTGGAGGCCAGTCCGTACTCGACGCCGTTGGCCCAGCGGATCGCCTCCTGCTCGTCGGTGAAGCGCTGCACCGTGATGACCGGGCCGAAGATCTCGTCCTGGATCGCCTCGTCGTCCTGCCGGAGACCGGACAGCACCGTCGGCTCGAGGTAGAAGCCGTCACCGAGCCCGGTGAGGCGGTGGCCGCCGGCCGCCACGGAGGCGTGGTCGGGCAGCCGGGACAGGAACCCCTGGACCCGCTCGAGCTGGTTGCGGTTGTTCACCGGACCGAGGAGCGCGTCCTCGTCGTCCGGCAGCCCGACCTTGGCCGAGTTCTTGGCGTACTCCCCCAGCGCCGCCACGAAGTCGTCATGGATGCCCGGCGCCGCCAGCACGCGAGTGGCTGCCGTGCAGTCCTGGCCAGCGTTGAAGTACCCAGCCGTGGCGATGCCCTCCACCGCGGCCTCGATGTCGGCGTCGTCGAAGACCACGACGGGCGCCTTGCCCCCCAGTTCGAGGTGGACCCGCTTGACGTCCCGGCTGGCGCTGCGGGCCACCTCCACACCCGCTCGAACCGAACCGGTGATGGCCACCAAGGCCGGGGTCTGGTGCTCGACGACCGCACGGCCTGTCTCGCGGTCCCCGGTGACGACGTTGAAGGTGCCGGCCGGCAGGAACTCGGAGGCGATCTCGGCCATGAGCAGCGTTGTCTCGGGCGTGGTGTCGGCCGGCTTCAGGACGATGGTGTTGCCGGCCGCCAGGGCCGGACCGATCTTCCAGATGGCCATCATCATCGGGTAGTTCCAGGGGGTCACCTGCCCCACGACGCCGATCGGCTCACGGCGGACCCAGCTCGTGTGGCCCTTCATGTACTCCCCGGCCGCCCGACCTTCGAGCACCCGAGCCGCCCCGGCGAAGAACCGAAGCTGGTCGACCATCGGTGGGAGTTCTTCGCTCGCGGTGAGGGCATACGGCTTGCCGGTGTTCTCCGCCTCGAGCTTGACGAACTCGTCGGCGCGCGACTCGATGGCGTCGGCGAACTTCAGCAGCGCCTGCTGGCGCTCGCTCGGTGTGGTCTGCCCCCACTCCTCGAAGGCCTTGCTGGCCGCGGCATACGCGTGGTCCACGTCGGCCTCGGACGACACCGGCGCTTGGGCCACCACCTGCCCGGTGACCGGGCTCACGACCTCGGAGGTCACATCGGTCCGTGGATCGGCGTACCCGCCGTCGACGAAGTTGCGCAGCTGGCGGGGGGACGAGGTCACGGGTACTCCAGGATTTCGATCTGTGTGCTACGGATTCCGGTGTCAGGAACTGTAACGCTCTGACAGCGGATTTCAATAGGTTCTTCCCACTCATCTGCCGAAAGCAACATCGATTTGACCCGGAGGCCACTAATTCCGTGGCGTCAGGACTTGCGTCGAGCGACCGTGAGGGCCACCATGGCGGCGTGACCCGCGCTTCCAACAACTCTGCAGAGGTTCGTCTCGACGACGTGTCGAAGGCGATCATCGAGCAGCTCCAGGAGGACGGTCGTCAGTCGTACGCCACCATCGCCAAGCGGGTGGGCCTCTCGGAGGCCGCCGTCCGGCAACGGGTTCAGCGGCTGCTCGACTCGGGGGTCATGCAGATCGTGGCCGTCACCGACCCGCTCCAGGTGGGCTTTCGCCGTCAGGCGATGATCGGCATCCGAGTGGACGGCGATCTCACCCCCGTCGGTGAGGCCCTCACGCGGATGCCGGAGGTCGACTACGTCGTCACCACGGCGGGCAGCTTCGACCTGCTCGTCGAGGTGGTGTGCGAGGACGACGACCAGCTGCTCCGGCTGCTCACCAAGCAGATCCGGGTCCTCCCGGGCGTTCTGACCACCGAGACGTTCGTCTATCTGAAACTCAACAAACAGCACTACAACTGGGGAACACGATGACCACAGAACCGTCGGCAGTCTTCGAGCCGTCCAGCGACACCCACACGCCCCAGGGCACGCTCATGAGCGACGCCG
>NZ_DASYGF010000053.1:0-3821 GCF_036000045.1 Pedococcus sp. | reverse complement strand
GAGGCCCAGCTCACCCACCAAACCGCCACTCACGGCATACAAGTAGTAAGAACAGAAAGGACGCCCATCATGGCGAAGCTCTCCACCGACGAGCTCCTTGAGGCCTTCAAGGAGATGACCCTCATCGAGCTCTCTGAGTTCGTGAAGCAGTTCGAGGACACCTTCAACGTCACCGCTGCTGCCCCCGTGGCCGTTGCTGCGGCCGGCGCCCCGGCTGGCGGCGACGCCGCTGCTGTCGAGGAGCAGGACGAGTTCGACGTGGTCCTCGAGGCCGCTGGCGACAAGAAGATCCAGGTCATCAAGGAGGTCCGCGCGCTGACCTCCCTCGGCCTGAAGGAAGCCAAGGACCTCGTGGACGGTGCCCCCAAGGCCGTCCTGGAGAAGGTCGACAAGGCTGCCGCGGACAAGGCCAAGGAGGCCCTTGAGGGCGCCGGGGCCACCGTCACCCTCAAGTGACCTGAGCCTCCTCCGCCCACGGGCGCGGGGAGCGAGTGCACTGCACGAAGCGGGTCCGACCTCTGGTCGGGCCCGCTTCGGCGTGTGCCGGGCGGCGTGTCCGCGCTCTGGAGAGGCGCCCGGGGCTACCGGACCGTAACCTCGTGGTCGACCGGTCGTTATCCCGAACGAACCGGGGCCCTCTCGCGGGCAGTTAACTTTCACGACGAGGTGAGCAGTGGGCGTTGAGATCAAGGTCGAGGGCCTGACCAAGCGGTTCGGGTCCCAGGTCATCTGGAACGACGTCACGCTCACCCTCCCGGCCGGCGAGATCTCCGTCATGCTCGGCCCCTCGGGCACGGGCAAGTCCGTCTTCCTCAAGACGCTCGTGGGTCTGCTCAAGCCGGACTCGGGGTCCATCTGGATCCAGGACCGCGACCTGACCCGGCTTCGCGAGCACGACCTCTACGAGGTACGCAAGCTCTTCGGTGTCCTCTTCCAGGACGGCGCCCTGTTCGGCTCGATGAACCTCTACGACAACGTGGCGTTCCCGTTGCGCGAGCACACCAAGAAGTCCGAGTCCGAGATCAAGCGCATCGTCCTGGAGAAGATGGACCTCGTCGGCCTGACCGGCGCCGAGAGCAAGCTCCCCGGAGAGATCTCGGGTGGGATGCGCAAGCGGGCCGGACTGGCCCGCGCCCTCGTGCTCGACCCGGAGATCCTGCTCATCGACGAGCCCGACTCGGGCCTGGACCCCGTGCGCACCTCGTACATCAACCAGCTCTTCATCGACCTCAACGCCCAGATCGACGCGACGTTCCTCATCGTCACGCACGACATCAACACGGCCCGGACGGTTCCCGACAACATCGGCCTGCTGTACCACCGGCACCTAGCCATGTTCGGCCCGCGCGAGATGCTGCTCAGCTCGGAGGAGCCGGTGGTCCGCCAGTTCCTCAACGCCCAGACGATCGGCCCCATCGGCATGTCCGAGGAGAAGGACGCCGACGAGCTCGCCTCCGAGCAGGGCCAGGAGCTGCCGCCGCTGCCGCCGATCGCCCTCCAGCTCAAGACGAGCGACGGCACGCCGCGGCGCTCCGAGCGCCCGGCAGGGGAGTGGTGCCGCCTCAACGGCGTCACCCCGCCTCCCGGGTCGTTCCTGTCCGGCAGGGCCGGGGTGCCCGGCGTGGTCAACACACCGCCGGCCGACAGTGAGCCCACCACCGTCATCGCCGAGTCCGGGGCTGACTCCGTCCCCGAGGCGGCGTCATGAAGAACCCAGCCGTCGGAGCCCTGAGACAGAGCGGGTCGCTGTTCGCCCTCGTGCTCGACACGATGCGCGCCCTGCCGCGCCGGCCGTTCCAGACCAAGGAGTTCATCCAGCAGTGCTGGTTCATCGCCTCGGTCACGATCGTCCCGACCGCGCTGGTCTCGATCCCCTTCGGCGCGGTCATCGCCCTCCAGCTCGGCACGCTGACCCGTCAGCTCGGCGCGCAGTCCTTCACCGGTGCGGCCTCGGTCCTCGCGGTCGTCCGTGAGGCCTCGCCCATCGTCACCGCGCTGCTCATCGCAGGCGCCGGCGGCTCGGCGATCTGTGCCGACCTCGGCTCCCGCAAGATCCGCGAGGAGATCGACGCCATGGAGGTCCTGGGCATCAGCCCGATCCAGCGGCTCGTCGTCCCGCGTGTTCTCGCCGCGATGGTCGTCTCGGTGCTGCTCAACGGCCTCGTGTCGGTCGTCGGAGTCGCCGGTGGCTACTTCTTCAACGTCATCATCCAAGGCGGCACGCCCGGTGCCTACATCGCCTCGTTCACTGCGCTGGCCCAGCTGGCCGACCTGTGGACCAGTGAGGTCAAGGCCCTGATCTTCGGGTTCATCGCTGCCGTGGTGGCCGCCTACAAGGGCCTCACGGCAGGTGGCGGTCCCAAGGGCGTGGGTGACGCGGTGAACCAGAGCGTGGTCATCACCTTCATGTTCCTGTTCGTCATCAACTTCGTCGTCAGTGCCGTCTACTTCCAAGTCGTCCCCCAGAAGATCTGAGGAGGTGCCCGTATGAGCAAGGTTCTCGACCTCGCCGGCCGGCCCGTCGAGGCGCTCGACAGCCTCGGCGAGCAGATGCGGTTCTACGTGCGCTCCCTCGCGTGGAGCGGCCGCACCATCCGCCGCTACAAGAAGGAGGTCATCCGGCTGCTGGCCGAGGTCTCCCTCGGATCTGGCGCCCTGTCGGTGATCGGCGGCACGGTCGGCGTCATCGCGTTCCTCGCCTTCTTCACCGGCAGCCAGGTGGGCCTGCAGGGCTACTCCTCGCTCAACCAGCTGGGCACCGGCGCGTTCACCGGCTTCGTCTCGGCCTACCTCAACACTCGTGAGATCGCCCCACTGGTCGCCGGTCTGGCGCTCGCGGCCACCGTCGGCTGTGGCTTCACCGCCCAGCTGGGCGCCATGCGGATCTCCGAGGAGGTCGACGCCCTGGAGGTCATGGGCATCCCGTCACTGCCGTTCCTGGTGACCACGCGCATGATCGCCGGGTTCGTCGCGGTGGTCCCCCTCTACGTGCTGGGCCTGCTGTCGTCCTACGGGGCCACACGGTTCATCGTCGTGCACTACTTCGGACAGTCAGCAGGCACCTACGACCACTACTTCCACCTGTTCCTGCCGCCCATCGACGTCCTCTACTCGTTCCTCAAGGTGATGGTGTTCGCGGTCGTCATCATCCTCATCCACTGCTACTACGGCTACAACGCCTCGGGTGGCCCGGCCGGGGTCGGGGTGGCTGTCGGCAAGGCGGTCCGGACCTCGATCGTGGCCATCAACATCGTCGACTTCTTCTTCTCCCTCGCCGTCTGGGGCGCCACCACGACAGTGCGGATCGCGGGATAACCCATGGCCGACGCACCAACCGACGGCATCATGTCGCGCCTGGGCAACCATGCCTACGGCGTGGGCTTCATCGCTGTCGTCGCCCTGCTCATCGCCCTGTCCATCGCCTCGTTCCAGAAGCGCTTCACCGATGTCGTGCACGTGACGTTGCTGACCGACCGGATCGGGTCGCAGCTGCAGACGGCGTCCGATGTGAAGCTGCGGGGGCTCATCGTCGGCGAGGTGCGCTCGATCGAGACGACCGGGAACGGCGCCCGACTGGACCTGGCGCTCGACCCGGCGATGGCCCCACTGATCCCGGCAGATGTGACGGCGCGGTTGTTGCCCAAGACGTTGTTCGGTGAGCGGTTCGTGGACCTGGTGTCGCCGCAGGCAGGGAATGCGGCGACACCAATCCGCGACGGTGCGGTGATCGGGCAGGACAAGACGTCGGTGGCGATCGAGCTGGAGAAGGTCTTCGACGACCTGCTGCCGCTGCTGCGGGCCGTGCAGCCGGAGAAGCTGGC
>NZ_DASYGF010000041.1:0-1576 GCF_036000045.1 Pedococcus sp. | reverse complement strand
GTCGTTATATCGCGACTCGCGCCGGACCGCTCGTCGAAATCTCGACGGGGCCCTGGGTGGGCGAGGCTCAGGGCGCCTGGGTCGCGGACGTCCTCGCGAGCCGGTATGCCGCCCCGGCTCCGGGCGAGCTACGCGCCCAGTGGTCGTCGACCACGCCAGGAACAAGCGGCAGTTCCATGCCTGGGCGCGGCACCCCATGGAGGTCGACTTCGACCACTACCTGTGGGACCTGCGGCGCGAGCGCCGTCGGAGTCGACGTCGCGCTCACGGCCGTGCCCCGCGCAGCAGGCTGCGCGGGGCACGGGATCTGCTCGTGAGGACCAGCCGAGTCAGCTGACCGTGGGGTGGGTGACCTCGCACCCGCCCTGGCCGCCGTTGAAGTCGTTGGCCCAGGTCGACTGCACCGGGTAGCTCCCGGTGCTGAGCGTGATGTTCTGCGACGCGCCCTGACCAGAGGAGATCCACGCGCACTTGTCACCGTTCTCGTAGCCGGTCAGGTCGGTCCAACCGCCGGCGGGGAACTGGTCGGTGATCGTCTCGGCGTACTCGTGGCCCTCCACGATCGTCACCCCATCGGTGACTCCGCCGGAGCCGGCGTTGACGAAGTTCGAGCCACAGCTCGAGCCCATGTCGGTGACGTACGGCTCGTTGGTGAAGGCCAGCGCGCCGTACGGCGAGCTCGGCGCTCCGCCGGACAGGCTGGTGTCACCGGTGTAGTCATGCCAAGCGCAGAACTGCGACGTCGTCGTGTTGAACCCGTCGGGGTGAGTGCCCGTGGGCGAGAGCACGACGTACTGGACGTTGCGGTTGGAGGCAGCCGTGGTGTTGCCGAAGTGGCCTGCGGCCTTGACTGCCTCGGCGCCGATCTGGTTCCCGGTCGCCTGCGCCGGGGCGGCCGCGGAGGGGTCCGCCCACACGCCGGCCAGCGCCCCACCGGTGGGGTACCCGACATGCGTGGATCCGCTGGGGCAGCTCGTGCTCCCCGACGCCACGCCCTCGCAGTACTGCGTCATGACACCTGACCACGACTCTCCGCTCGTGCCCAAGCCCTTGAAGAAGCCTTGCAAGATCGGCGCCGTGTTCTGCGGGTCACCGGTGAAGGTGGCGTTGCCCTTCGCGTCGGAGCCCTGCGTCCCCCACTGCGAGCCCCAGAACACGAGGTAGACCTTGGGGGCGCCGGTGGTCACGCCGACACCGCTGGTCCCTCCGCCATAGCGCAGGTTGTTCAGGCCCAGATTGGGCACAGCGGCCGTGGTAGTCGGCACGACGCCGTGCCGGTAGGGGTGGCTGAGGACGTCTGAGGAGTCAGGGGCACCCAGACCTGAGGCCTGGGCGGCGGTCGGCACGAGTGCCGCGGCCAGAGCGACGGCGCCGAGGACAGCCAGGGCGCGGCCGGCCCGCGGGAACATCGTGGTTCTGGACTTGTCGGAGATCACGAGGGGCCCTTCGTTCGGGGGAGGGGGACCGGCGTGGCCACCCACTGGGCCAACGAGCCATCTCGGAGCCGGTTATGGCCACAAAAGTCGCGAACGCCCCAAAGTTGTTCAGGGTTTGGCAAAGAGGGCACGCGTCCCCC
>NZ_DASYGF010000086.1:0-7343 GCF_036000045.1 Pedococcus sp. | reverse complement strand
GCCAGGAGGTGCGGGCCGAGGAGGAGGCGCTGACCTGCAAGGCGTAGAGGCCGGACTCCACCTCGCGGACCGGCTGCTCACCCCCGCGCGGCGGGGTCAGGTCGACGCCGAGGGCGTCACCGAGGGAGTGCGCCGCGTCGGTGGACATCACGAGCGTCTTCGTGCCGGCCCGCGCGGCGTGGACCGCGGTCGCCGCCGCGGTCGTTGTCTTGCCGACACCGCCCTTGCCGGTGAACAGGAGTACACGCATGGCAGACCGGCGCCCGGGACGCGCTCAGGCCTCGACGCGCTTCTTGAGCTCCTGGAGCGCGGTGTCCACGATGACCTTCTCGGCCTTGCGCTTGAGCATGCCGAGCATCGGGATCTTCACGTCGACAGCCAGCCGGTAGGTCACGGTGGTGGCGTCGTCCCCCTTGGCGACCAACGTGTAGGAGCCGTTCATGGCCTTGAGGACCGTGGCCTCGACCAGCCGCCACGACACGACGCCCGTGCCGTCCTCGTGGACGTCCCACTCGTAGTCGAGGGTGTAGGTGTCCTTGATCGCGCCGGCATCGAGGGTGAACTGCACCTGGTCGGCCCAGCCGTCGCCCTCCTCAGTCAGGACCACGACCTTCTTCACCTCGGTCGCCCACTCCGGGTAGCTCTCGAAGTCGGCGATGACGTCCAGCACCTCGCCGGGGGCAGCCGCGATGTCGATGCTGGACTCGGTGCGCTCTGCCATGCGCCGAAGGTTACAGCGCTGGCGCGCTAAAACGACGAATCCCCTTCGAGTCGGTCCTTGAGCGCGTGCACGGCCCGCTTCCACCGCAACGTATGCCGCGTGGTCACGTCTCTGGGCGCGCGTGCACCGCGGTAGCCGCGCACGTAGTGGTGCACGATCGCGCCGTCCCGGAACGGCTCGATCCACACCTCCATCTCGCCCTCGAGCTGGCCGGTCACGGCCCACCGCACACCCTTGGTCCCCCGGTCGCGCACCGTCGCGAGCCGCAGGTGCGGCCACACCTGGCCCACCCATCGGGGATCGGAGAAGGGCGGCCGGATCGCCTCCGGGGCGGCCCGGATGAACGTCTCGTCGACGATGTCGACCCGGGCACCTGCCCTGCGGTGTTGCTTGATCGCCGTGTCCTCGGTGTCCTCGGTGGGGTCGTCCGGTCGGTGCGGTCGTCTGGTCGCTCGCCCTATGACCGTCTGACCTGGGCCTCGTGGGGCCGTGTGAGTTAGGCCGCGTCCTCGCCTCGTCAAGATACTCCTCGGTAGGATCTGCGGAGGCACCCGCCTTCGTCAAAGGAGACTCCGTGCAGGAACACGTCGCGCCCCCACTCGTCGCACCCACGACCGAGGGCAGTCTGGCCGACCTCCCCGCTCGCAACGCGGCGACCAACCCGTCGTCGATCGCGTTCTCGCGCAAGGAGGGTGGGCGCTGGGTCGAGGTGACGGCCGGCCAGTTCAACGATGACGTCCGAGCCGTCGCGAAGGGCATGATCGCCGCGGGCATCCGGCCCGGGGACCGCGTCGCGCTGATGTGCAAGACCCGTTACGAGTGGACGCTGACCGACTTCGCGATCTGGGCTGCCGGCGCGGTGACCGTCCCGATCTACGAGACGTCCTCAGCCGAGCAGGTCAGCTGGATCGTCGCCGACTCCGGCGCCAGCGCGATCATGCTCGAGACGCCCGCTCACCTGGCCGCCCTGGACGAGCACCGCGACCAGCTTGCGGGGCTCAAGCACGTCTGGCAGATCGACGGCGGTGCCATCGACCAGCTGAAGTCGGAGGGTGCCGCGGTCACCGACGAGGAGCTCGCCGCCGCGACCCGTGACGTCAACCGTTCCTCGGTGGCGACGATCATCTACACCTCCGGCACCACCGGCCGCCCCAAGGGTGTCCTGCTGACCCACGACAACTTCATGGCGCTGGCCGACAACGCCCTCGCCAAGCTCGAGTCCGTGGTCCAGGCCGAGGGGGCCTCGACCCTGCTGTTCCTGCCGTTGGCGCACGTGTTCGCGCGGTTCATCCAGGTGCTGTGCGTCGCGGGCGAGGCCAAGATGGGCCACAGCGCGGACATCAAGAACCTGCTCGCGGACTTCGCCGACTTCAAGCCGACCTTCATCCTGTCCGTGCCGCGCGTCTTCGAGAAGATCTACAACTCCGCGGAGGCCAAGGCCACGGCCGACGGCAAGGGCAAGATCTTCGCCACTGCTGCTGACACGGCCATCGCCTGGTCGAGCGCCCAGGACACCGGTGGCCCCAGCCTGGGCCTGAAGGTCAAGCATGCGGTCTTCGACCGGCTCGTCTACAGCAAGCTGCGCGCCGCCATGGGCGGCCAGGTCATGTATGCCGTGTCCGGGGGCGCCCCCCTCGGCACGAGGCTCGGCCACTTCTTCCGCGGGATCGGCGTGACCGTGCTCGAGGGCTACGGGCTGACCGAGACCACGGCTCCGGCCACCGTCAACGTGCCCGACCGGGTCAAGATCGGCACCGTCGGAGCTCCGTTGCCCGGTGTCGGCATCCGCATCGCCGACGACGGCGAGGTCCTCATCCGCGGTAACAACGTCTTCGCCAGCTACCACAACAACACCGAGGCCACCGCCGGCGCGATGCAGGACGGCTGGTTCCACACCGGCGACATCGGCGAGCTCGACGAGGACGGCTACCTCAAGATCACCGGGCGCAAGAAGGAGCTGCTCGTCACTGCGGGAGGCAAGAACGTCGCCCCAGCCGTGCTCGAGGACCGCCTGCGCGCTCACCCGTTGGTCTCACAGTGCATCGTCGTGGGTGACCAGAAGCCCTTCATCGCGGCGCTGATCACTCTCGACGACGAGATGTACCCCGGCTGGGCCAAGAACAACGGCATACCCGAGGTACCGCTCGCCCAGGCCCGCACGAACCCGACCGTGCTCGCCGAGCTCCAGCGGGCCGTCGACGACGCCAACAAGGCGGTCTCCAGGGCCGAGGCGATCCGTAAGTTCGCCGTGCTCGAGGGCGACTTCACCGAGGAGAACGGCTACCTCACTCCGAGCCTGAAGCTCAAGCGGAACATCGTCATGAAGGACTTCCACGACCAGGTCGAGGCCCTCTACGCAGGGGCCAAGGAGTGACCTCTACGGTCTAGGCATGCCCGTCGGCGCCCCCACCTCGCTGTCCAGCAGCTCCTCCGCATGCCTGCGTGCCCCGTCGTCGCTGATGGCGGTGGGGTTCGGCGTCGTCTGGCTGGTGTTCTTCACGGCTCTGCAGTGGAGCGTGGTGCGCTACAAGGTGCTCATCGTCGCCGTGCTCGTGGTGACTGCGGTCGCACTGGCGCTGTGGCAGTGGCGCGGCTGGCGCGTCCAGCTCACCGCGCCGGCAGTGCTGCTCATGCTTGCGGGCTCGGCACTCGCCACGCTGGCGGTGCCCTTGTTCAGCTATCTCGCGCCGACCGGCCTGGCCGTGGCGACCACGGTGCTCGTGGCGGGCGCTCTCCTCAGCGCTCTCCTGCTGACAGCCCGCGGGCGTGGTGGTGCGTCGGTGCCCATGGCCGCCGGAGTCACGGCTGTCCTCGCGTATGTCGCCTGCGTCACCACGGCGGTCATCTCCTCCCCCCGGCCCCGGATCGACGTCTGGGTCACGCTGCAGCAGGCGGCGGACGGGATGCTGCGCGGAGAGAACTTCTATGCCATGACCTGGGTCGGCTCGCCAGGGATCAAGGACGCGTTCACCTATCTCCCGTGGACCGAGGTGCTGCTGGCGCCGGGCCGCTGGCTCTTCGGTGACGTCCGCTGGGCCCTTGGCTTCTGGACCCTCGTCGGGGTGGCCGGCGTGTGCCTGTTGGCAGGTAGCGTCGACGACGACCGGGAGGGCGGGGGGTGGTCGGATCGCGGCAGCTGGGTCTGGACCGCCTCGGCGGCGACCGCGCTGCTCCTGCTCGCGCCAGGCACGTTGACCCAGGTCGACCAGGCCTGGACCGAGCCACTGCTCCTCGCCGCCGTCGTCTGGTGGGCCGTGCTCGTGCGGCGCAGCCCTTGGTGGGCGGTCGTCCCGCTGGCGCTGGCCTGTGCGAGTAAGCAGCACTTCGCCCTGCTGCTGCCGATCCTGCTGGTGTGGCGGCCCTTCGGATGGCGGCGCACCCTCGCGACCGGTGCACTGGCCGGCGCCCTGATGGCTCCGTGGTTCCTCGCCAGCCCGCGCGACTTCATCCACGACACGATCACGCTGCTGGTGTCGTTCCACCCCATCCGGTTCGCCAACACCGTCTACCTGCTGGCGCTCAACACCTTCGGGGTGACCTTGCCGTTCTACGTCACCGGACTCGTGGTGGCGGCGGCCCTGGGAGCCATCGCCTGGACGGTGTGGCGCCGCCAGCCGTCGCTGGCCGAGACGCTCCGGTGGCTGGCGCTCATGCTGATGGTCGCGAACCTCGTCAACAAGCAGGCGTTCTACAACCAGTTCTGGCTGGTGGGGGCGCTCGTCGTGGTGTCCCTCACGATGCGGCCAGGTGCCGCAGATAGGCCAGCCAGTCCTGCGTGAAGGAGGCCTCGGAGACGTGCAACACGGACACGAAGGCCGCAGCGGTGTTCGCCTCGGGATCGCCGGCGGGGGCGGAGGGATCGGGCGAGGTCGCGGCCGTGCGATAGAAGCGGACCAGAGCCGGCAGTCCGAACCGGTCAACGATGCGGTTCACCGCCAACCAGGCGGCGTTGTAGCTCGGGGCGATGGTCGTTCGTGAGGGGTCGAAGTCCGCGGCCGACGGGAGGGCCGTGGGCCCGTGGCCGGAGCGGACGCGCTGCAGCAGGGCGGAGGCGACCTGCTGGCGACTGGCACCGGCGTCCCGGTAGCCCACGAAGTCGGCCATCCCCTCGGACAGCCACAGCGGCACCGGCCGGTCAGTGGTCGAGCGGATGGCCACGTGGGTGGACTCGTGTGTCACCACGACCTGTTGTCCGCGGGGTTGCAGGCCGGCGAACGCATGGGGGTTGACGAAGATGCGGTCGGCGCCGGCCCGACCGGTCGCATCGAACGGCCCGTCGGTCACGGCGGCCACCTGCGCGAGGCTGGCCGGGTCCTGGCTGAGCTGCTCGCCCAGCTGGGCGATGGTCCCCGGGACGACGAGCACGACATGGGCGTTCCATCGCGTGCCCCAGACTCGGCTGACGCGCGGCACCGCCGTGTCGCCCAAGGCGAGATAGGGGCGCAGCCTGCTGGCGGGTCCTTCGCCCACGACCAGTGTGGTGCGGCTGCGCAGCACGGTGAAGCTGGGGATGTCCCAGATCTGGGGCTGGGTGCCGCCGTCGCTGTCGTCAGCCAGCCTCCAGCCCGCCGCCCGGTGCACCACGGTGAAGTACGCCTCGAAGCTGCGGGGGTTCGTGTCGAAGCCTGCGAGCTCGTAGCTGCCGGACACCTTCGACACCCACGCCTGCGGGCCGATCTCGGCGACTCGAGCGGCGCCCAGGGCCGGCGCGGGCTGCGGCGTGCCGTAGGAGAAGGCCGCCAACGGGAGCTTGGAGACGGCGTCGAAGAGCGCGCGCTGACGCAGTCCGAAACCCGAGGTCGGGTCGTCCAGCGTGGCAAGGAAGCCCGCCAGGTCGCGGGTCCGCAGGGCGGTGGCACGTCGGGCCAACAGGGCGGCGAGCGCGTCCTCGCGCCCCGCCGAGGGATCGGCGGCGTTCTGCCGGGTCGCGGCGGACGTCGAGGGCGTTGTTGCGGCCGAGGTGGCGCTGGGGCCGGTCGAGCTGCCGCCCGAGCACGACCCGGCCCCCAGCCCGACTGCAACGACGGCGAGCACTGCGGCGCAGGTGCGCCGCAGTCCGCTCAGGGGCTGCATCATCAGCCGGCTCGGGTCCCTGCGCACCCCGCCATCGTAGAAGAGCGCGTCTCACCCCACAGCGCGAACATGCGCCGCCCAGGGCTCCCGCCGGGCCGTCGCCGTGGCGGCCTCGTTCGCGCTCACCAGACCGGCACCGAGGAGACGGCCCACGGCCGCACGCTCAGCCGGGTCCAGGGGCAGCATCGAGCCCTGTGGCGCGAGCAGCGCCGTCACCATGCAGTCGTCGCAGTGCAGCTCACGCACCGGACAGCTCTGACAGTCGATGATCATGACGATCACCTCTCTTCCCGGATGTCGTGCCAGGCGGTGGGCCCGGCAGCCGATCTGTCGTCTCTCGACCTGCCCATCACGCTAGGTGCCGCCACCGACAGTCACCCCCGACTCGGTGTGCCTGCCGGGGGCTGTCACCCCTGCGTCCTACCGTCTGGGGCATGCAGATGGTCCAAGGCACGCTCGACGACCTGGGGACGGCGCTGGCCGACGTCACCTTCGTCGTCGTCGACCTCGAGACCACCGGCGGCAGCCCTGCCGACTCGGCGATTACCGAGATCGGCGCGGTCAAGGTGCGCGCCGGCGAGCTGCTGGGCGAGTTCCAGACCCTGGTCAACCCCCACCTGCCGATCCCGGCCTTCATCCAGACGTTGACCGGCATCACGACCTCGATGGTGGCTCAGGCGCCGCGCATCGAGTCCGCGTTGCCGGCATTCCTCGAGTTCGCCCAGGGCTCGGTCCTCGTGGCCCACAACGCCGGGTTCGACATCGGCTTCCTCAAGGCCGCCTGCGCCGCGCAGGGCATCGAGTGGCCGCGGTTCGGCGTCCTCGACACGGTCCACCTGGCTCGGGCGCTCGTCACCCGAGACGAGGCCCGCAACCACAAGCTCTCGACCCTCGCGATGCTCTTCGGCTCTCCCACGACCCCCGACCACCGGGCGCTGCACGACGCGCGGGCCACCGTCGACGTCCTGCACGCTCTCATCGAGCGGGTCGGCAGCCTGGGCGTGCACACCCTCGAGGAGCTGTCCAGCTACACCTCCCGGGTCACTCCTGCCCAGCGGCGCAAGCGCTACCTGGCCGACGACCTACCCAGCGAGCCGGGCGTCTACCTGTTCAAGGACGGTCAGGGGCGCGTGCTCTACGTCGGCACCTCGATCAACATCCGGGCTCGGGTCCGCCAGTACTTCACCGCCTCCGAGCACCGCACGCGGATGGCCGAGATGGTGCGGCTGGCCGAGCGCGTCACCCCGGTGGTCTGCGCGACGACCCTGGAGGCCGAGGTGCGCGAGCTGCGGCTGATCGCGGAGCACAAGCCGCCCTACAACCGCCGGTCCAAGTCGCCCGAGCGAGCCAGCTGGGTCAAGCTGACCGTCGAGGCCTTTCCCCGACTGTCCATCGTGCGCGAGGTCCGCGGCGACGGCGCCAGCTACATCGGCCCGTTCGGCAGCCGGGCGAGCGCCGAGGACGCTGTGGCGGCCGTGCACGAGGTGATTCCCCTGCGGCAGTGTGTCCAGCGCCTGTCGCCCCACCGCCGCGTGGGCTCGTGCGCCCT
>NZ_DASYGF010000074.1:0-11601 GCF_036000045.1 Pedococcus sp. | reverse complement strand
CCGCCTGCGGTGATCTTGGCAAGCGCTTGCCGGTCGGCAGAGCAGGAAACAGCGATCGCGACCGGGCACGAGGCGCCGTGCCTGGGAAGCCGGACCACGCGAACGTCGTGGCAGAAGTACTTTCCACCGAATTGCGCACCGATTCCGAAACTTCGGGTCATTGCGAGAACTTGACCCTCCAGCTCCGGATCGCGGAACGCGTGCCCCGACATCGATCCCGTTGTGGGGAGGTCGTCGAGGTACTTCGCGGAGGCGTACTTTGCGACCTTGAGCGCGTACTCCGCCGACGTACCGCCAACCACGATTGCCAAGTGGTACGGCGGGCACGCCGCCGTACCGAGCGCGCGCAGACGTTCGTCGAGGAATTCGAGCATCGCGGTCGGATTTAGCCGGGCCTTGGTCTCCTGGAAGAGGAACGACTTGTTCGCCGATCCGCCGCCCTTGGCCATGAACAGAAAGGAGTATTCCGGGTCCGCCTGGGCCGGGGTCGCATAGACCTCGATCTGCGCGGGCAAATTGGAGCCGG
Organism: Pedococcus sp.; assembly: GCF_036000045.1. Classification (GTDB taxonomy): domain Bacteria; phylum Actinomycetota; class Actinomycetes; order Actinomycetales; family Dermatophilaceae; genus Pedococcus. The sequence continues at coordinate 11,075 of NZ_DASYGF010000074.1, read as the reverse complement.
TGTTTCGCTCCTCCCACATGGTGAGCGGGGCGAGCTGGCTGTATCTCAGGTTCAACCTGGTGTACGCGTCGTAGATGCCGTGAGCCAGCGCTTCTTCGTCGCGACCGCCAGTCAGGACACCTTCGGCTTTCTTCGCCATCACAATGGCGGTGCCCGTGTCCTGGCACATCGGCAGCACGCCACCGGCCGCGATGTTGGCGTTCTTGAGCAGGTCGAGCGCGACGAACTTGTCGTTGTTGGAGGCATCCGGGTCGTCGATGATCCGCCGCAGCTGGGTGAGATGGGCCGGGCGCAGGTAGTGGGCGATGTCGTGCATCGCCGTCTCCGTCAGGAGCCGCAGCGCCTCGGGGTCGACCTGGAGGAAGGTCCGGCCGCCCGGGCCCTCGACGGTCGACACGCCGTCGGTCGACAGGAGGCGGTACCGGGTCTGGTCCGGACCGATCGGCAGCAGGTCCTCGTAGGCGAAACCGGACTCACGGTCGATGTCGGTCATGGAACTCCTGGTACTCCTTCGTTCGGGCAGGCTCACGGGCTCGTGCCGAGGTGCGTCTAGAGCTCGTCGAGGCTGGGGGCGTACGCCCCGGCCCTGCCGACGGTGACACCGCTGGTGGACAACCCGCGGGCCACGGCGGGCTCGACGTCCTCCAGTGTCGCCTGCCGCAAAGCCGCGCGTGCAGCGGGTCCGCCCAGCAGACCGGCGACGGCCAGGCCGGACAGCAGCCCGGCCATGAACGAGTCGCCCGCCCCGACCGTGTCGACGACGCGCTCGGCCCTCGTCGGCGCCCGCCCCGTCGTCTCGTCGCCGGCCACCCGGAAGACCACACCGTCGGCCCCCAGCGTGACCACGGTGAACGCGGCCCCGAGCCCCACCCAGCGGGCCATCACCTGCTCGACCGGCTCGTCGGCATACAGCAGGGCGAGGTCGTCCTCGCTGGCCTTCACCACGTCACTGAGCCCCACGAGCTCCTCGACCTGAGCGCGCACCACGTCGAGCGACCCCATGATGCCGGGGCGGATGTTGGGGTCGTAGGAGACGGTGCCGGTCTCGCGCAGCGCCCGGATGGCCTGTCCGACGTGATGGGCGCCGGGCTGCAGGACGGCGCCGATCGAGCCGGTGTGGAGATGGACCGTGCCCGCCGGCAGGGTCAGCAGGGGCAGGTCCCAGTGCAGGTCGAACTCGTAGGTCGCGGCGCCGTCGCTGTCGAGCGAGGCCATGGCCGTGGAGGTGGAACGGTCGCCGAAGCTCTCGGGCAGGACCGTGACGCCATGACGCCGCAGGTGGGCGGCGATGCGCTCGCCGCGCTCGTCGCGCCCCAGGCAGCAGGCGAAGTCGACGTGGTGGTCGAGGCGGGCCAGGCCGACGGCGACGTTCGCGGGGCTGCCACCGACATGCTCGGACTGCTCGCCGTTGGAGTCCCTGACGATGTCGACCAGGGCCTCGCCCACGACCAGGAGGCGGCCGGTCACGACGCCGCGCCCGACGGGTCCGCATGGTCGAAGTCGATGGAGGAGTAGGCCCGCAGCTTGGACAGCTGGTGATGGCTCTCGATGAGCCGGATGGTGCCCGACTTGGACCGCATGACGAGCGAGTGGGTCGTGACGCCACCGGCGCGGTAGCGGACGCCTCGAAGCAGCTCGCCGTCGGTGATGCCCGTGGCGACGAAGAAGCAGTTCTCACCGCGCACCAGGTCGTCGGTGGAGAGCACCCGGTCCAGGTCGTGCCCCGCGTCGATCGCCCGCTGACGCTCGTCGTCGTCCTGGGGCCAGAGCCGCCCCTGGATCACGCCGCCGGTGCACTTGATCGCGCAGGCCGTGATGATGCCCTCCGGGGTGCCGCCGATGCCCAGCAGCAGGTCGATGCCGGTGTCGTCGCGGGCCGCCATGATCGCCCCGGCGACGTCGCCGTCGGAGATGAAGCGCAGGCGGGCCCCGGCGTCCCGGACCTCGGAGGCGAGCTTCTGGTGACGTGGGCGGTCGAGCATGACGACGGTGACGTCCTCGACGGTCTGGTGCTTGGCCTTGGCCACCCGCTTGATGTTCTCGGCGACCGGCAGGCGGATGTCGACGACGTCGGCCGCCTCGGGCCCGGTCACGAGCTTGTCCATGTAGAACACGGCCGAGGGGTCGTACATGCTGCCGCGGTCGGCGACCGCCAGAACGGACACGGCGTTGGACTGCCCCTTGGCCGTCAGCGTGGTGCCGTCGATGGGGTCGACGGCGACATCGCACTCCGGGCCGTTGCCGTCCCCGACCTCCTCGCCGTTGAAGAGCATGGGTGCGTCGTCCTTCTCGCCCTCGCCGATGACGACGACGCCCTTCATGGAGACCGTGGAGATCAGCGTGCGCATCGCCGCGACGGCCGCTCCGTCCGCGCCGTTCTTGTCGCCACGGCCGACCCAGCGACCGCCGGCCATGGCGGCGGCCTCGGTGACGCGGACGAGCTCGAGGGCGAGGTTGCGGTCGGGGGCCTCGACTCCCACGCGCAGGGAGGAGGGGAGGTGCTGCTCGGACATGCGGTCGATCCTTCACGCTTCGGTGGGTGAGGTGGCCTGATCAGAGGCCCCGAGCCTATCGGTGGCGGGGGCGGTTGGCGCCCAGCGGTATCCGTCGGGGACCATAGGGGGGTGAGCACCCCGGCACCCCGCAGTTCCTACGCCAACGGATCAGCCGCGAACATGTTGCGTTCGCTGCTCGTCGTCGGGGTCATCGTCGCAGCGCTCATCGCGATCGTGCCCCGCGTGAACAGCGTCTCCCAGCCACCGGTCGACGTCACCGATGCCTCGGTGGAGATCGCCAAGGAGAGCGGGTGGCCGATCGACCGGCCGGTGGGGCTGCCGGACGGCTGGAAGGCCACGAGCGTGCGCTACGTGCGGTCGACCGGCGGCTACATGACCTGGCATGCCGGTTATCAGTCGCCGACGGGCAACTACGTGGCCCTCGAGCAGACCAAGGACCCCGACGCCGAGTGGATCGCCGCCCAGACCAACCGCGCCGGCGTGACCGGGCAGCTCGTCGTCGGTGGCCGGACCTGGAAGACCTACGTCCGCGGCGGCAAGGTCCAGAACAGCCTCGTCGCGCTGCCGACTGCCCCCGGACAGCTCACGACGATCGTCACGGGCACGGGCACCTTCCAGGAGCTGTCGACCTTCGCCGCGTCGCTGCGACCCGTGCCCAAGAGCTGACCCTCGTCGGTCTCGTCAGGTCTCGTCGCCCTCGGTGAGGGCCGCCTCGGCGCCGTCGAGCCAGGTGCTGCAGTGCGCCGCGAGCGCCTCACCGCGACGCCACAGGCGCATGCTCTCCTCGAGGCCCAGCTGGCCACCCTCGAGGGCCGCGACGATCGAGATCAGCTCGTCGCGCGCCTGCTCGTAGGACAGGCTGCTCACGTCGTCATCGGTGGTCGCGTCCTCGCCCTGCTCCGACACCTGCTCCGACACCTGCTTGGAGACCGCCATGGCTGCCACCCTAGGGCAGGCCCACGACACGGGCGGCGAAGTCGCCACGTGCCACTCGGATGCGCAGCAGCTCGTCCACTGCCACCTCGGCCTGGTCGCTGACGACGCGGCCGTCGCGGTGCTGCACCACGGCATACCCCCGCTCCAGGGTGGACTGCGGGGACAGCGAACGGACCTGCGCCCGCAGGTGGCCGATCTGGTCGGCCGCGCGATGCACGGTGGCCAGGGCGCGGCGGTGGGCGCGGTCGGTCAGGGCCTCGAGCTCCTGGCGCCGAGCCTCGATCATGGCGCCCGGGTGCGCCATCACCGGACGCGACCGGATGGCCACCAGCTGGCGGCGCTCACCCTCGACACGCGAGCGCAGGGCGCGGCGAGCCCGGTCCCGGGACTGGCGGATGCCGCGCTGCTCGGCGCGCGCGTCGGGCACCACGGCCTTGCCGGCATCCGTCGGCGTGGAGGCCCGCCAGTCGGCGACGTGGTCGAGCAGGGGAGTGTCGACGTCGTGGCCGATCGCGGAGACGACCGGCGTCCGTGCGGCAGCGACGGCTCGCACCAGGGCCTCGTTGCTGAACGGCAGGAGGTCCTCGACCGAGCCCCCACCCCGCGCGATGACGATGACGTCGATGTCCTCGATGCGGTCGAGCTCGTCGAGGGCCGCCATCACCTCCTGCACCGCACTGCTGCCCTGCACGGCCACCTCGCGGATCGCGAAGCGCACCGTGGGCCAGCGTCGGCGGGCGTTCTCGACGACGTCCTTCTCGGCGGCGCCCGCTCGCCCGCAGATGAGGCCGACCGTGCGGGGCAGGAACGGCAGCGGGCGCTTGCGTTCGGCATCGAAGAGTCCTTCGGAGGCGAGGGTCCGCTTGAGGTGCTCGACCCGGGCCAGGAGCTCACCCACGCCGACCGGGCGGATCTGCCGAGCGTCGAGCATGAGGGAGCCGCGCTGGGTCCAGAACACCGGCTTGGCCTGCAGGACCACCCGGACCCCCTGGGCCAGCGGTGCGGCCATGGCGTCCAGTGCGTTGGTCTGGATCGCGACGGACAGCGACATGTCGACATCCGGGTCCCGCAGGGTGAGGTATGCCGTGCGCTGACCGGGGCGGCGGGTCAGCTGGACGACCTGGCCCTCGACCCAGAGGACGGACATCTTCTCGACGTAGTCGGCGATCTTCATGCTGAGCAGGCGCACCGGCCACGGCTGCTCCGCGGTCGTGTCGGCCGCCCGCTCGGGTAGCGAGGATCGCTGGTCGGGGCCGCTCACGGGCTCACTCTATGAGGTCGGGTCCGGCTGCTCGCAGCACCGATTGGGTCGGGACTGCCGGGCAACTTACGATGGGGGCATGACTGAGCCGACCAAGCGCGTGCTGCTGGCCGCTCCGCGGGGGTACTGCGCGGGCGTCGACCGAGCCGTCGTGACGGTGGAGAAGGCCCTGGAGCTCTATGGGCCTCCGGTGTACGTCCGCAAGGAGATCGTGCACAACAAGCATGTCGTGACGACGCTGGAGAAGCGCGGTGCGGTGTTCGTGGAGGAGACCGACGAGGTACCCGAGGGCGCGACGGTGATCTTCTCGGCGCATGGCGTGGCACCGGTCGTGCACGAGGAGGCCAAGGCGCTGAGCCTGAAGACCATCGACGCCACGTGTCCCCTGGTCACCAAGGTGCACCGCGAGGCCGTGCGGTTCGCGAGCGACGACTACGACATCCTGTTGATCGGCCACGAGGGGCACGAGGAGGTCGTCGGCACCTCGGGGGAGGCGCCGGAGCACATCACCCTCGTCGATGGTCCCGACGACGTGGTGAACGTCACGGTGCGCGACCCCGACAAGGTGGTGTGGCTCTCGCAGACCACGCTGTCGGTGGACGAGACCATGGAGACCGTGCGCCGGCTCCGCGAGCGCTTCCCTGCGCTGCAGGACCCGCCGAGTGACGACATCTGCTACGCCACCCAGAACCGCCAGCTCGCGGTGAAGCAGATGGCGCCCGACACCGACCTGATGATCGTGGTCGGCTCTCGCAACTCCTCGAACTCCGTGCGTCTCGTCGAGGTCGCGCTGGAGCACGGCGCCAGGGCCGGACATCTCGTGGACTATGCCGACGAGATTGAGGAGTCCTGGCTCGACGGGGTGTCGACCGTCGGCGTGACCTCTGGGGCGTCCGTCCCCGAGGTGCTGGTCAGGGACGTGCTGACCTATCTCGCCCAGCGGGGCTACGAGGACGTCGCGGCGGTCACGGCTGCGGAGGAGAGCCTGCTCTTCGCGCTGCCGAACGAGATCCGTAGGGACCTCAAGGCGCGAGGGCTGTCGGACAAGATGCGCCACGACGCGGCCTTCGAGGAAGCCGGCTCGCTCCACTAGGGCTGCCCTAGCTCGCCGCGTCGGCGCGGCCAAGGCCGGTGCGCGTCGCAGGCACGGTCCTATCCGCCGGGAGATCGAGCTCCGGCCGAGCCTCCTCTGCGGTCGCAGCCTCGATCAGCTCCATGGCCGTCAGGACTCGGGGGCCCACCTCCACCGGCTGGGGTGCCGGCAGCGGCTGTTCGACCACTCCGGCCTCGTGCATCCGCCTGGCCGAGACCAGCACGCGGGACTCCAGGGCCCCCACCATCTGGTTGTAGGCCTCGACCGAGCGCTGCAGTGCGGTGCCCATCCGGGTGGTGTGCGACCCCAAAGTGCCCAGCCGTTCGTAGAGGTCGCGACCGAGCCGCATGACCTCCTGGGCGTGCGCCGTCAGGGCGTCCTGCTGCCAGGTGAACGCGACGGTCCGCAGCAGCGCCAGGAGGGACCCAGGACCGACCAGGACGACGCGCCGGGCCATGGCCTCCTCGTGCAGGGCAGGGTCGCTGCCCAGCGCTGCAGCCAGCATGGCGTCGCTGGGGACGAAGCACACCACCATCTCGGGTGAGCTCTCGAACGCCGACCAGTAGTCCTTGGCCGCCAGCGACACCACGTGGGCCTTGAGCGAGGCGGCATGGTCACGCAGCAGCCGGGTGCGCTCGGAGCCGGGCAGGTCGTCGGCCTGTGCGGCGAGGAAGGCGCCCATCGGAGCCTTGGAGTCGACCACGAGGTACTTGTCGCCGGGCAGTCTCACGACGACGTCAGGGCGCACCTGCCGCTGATGCCGGCTCACCCGGCTCACCTGCTCGTCGAAGTCGCACCGCGCCAGCAACCCGGCGTGCTCGAGCACGCGGCGCAGCTGCACCTCGCCCCAGGCGCCCCGGACGGTCGAGGAGTTGAGCGACCCGGCGAGCGACTGGGTCTGGCGCCCCAGCGCGGTCGTGGACTCGCGCACCGCCGCGATCGTCGTCTCGAGGGCGGCGAACTGGCTGGTGCGGTCGCGCTCGAGGACGCCCACCTGCTGCTCGACCCGGCCGAGCGCCTCACGCAAAGGGGCCAGCGCCGCCGCGGTCTGGGCGTCGTCGGCCACGGCCGCCTCCAGGTCGACCACCCGCTCGCGCAGCACGTCGGCCTCGGTGCGGGCGGCAGCCAGCGACGCGGCCGAGGACGCCCACGCCGCCCAGCGGCCCACGTAGGCGCCAACGCCCAGACCCACCAGCAGACCGACGAGCAGTGTCACGACGAGTTCCATGGCGCTGACCATGCCAGCCGACACCGACAGGCGGTCCCCGATAGCGTCTGGACATGCCCGAAGAGCCCGACGAGCTGGTGCTGAGCGACGGAGACGTCGCTCTCGTGCCCATGGCCGGTGACGCCGACGCCGACGCCGACGCCGACGAAGTCTCCTTCGTCGTGCGGTGGCAGGGCGAGCAGGTCGGACGGGTCGAGCTGCTCGACGACGGCCTGGGCGACGGCGACCTGCTGTGGACCGTCCTTCCCGAGTACCGCGGCGTGGGCGTCGTCGAACGCGCGCTCCGGCTGGCGATCGCCTGGGGATTCGAGTGTCGCGGGCTGCACCGCATCGAGGCCCGGGTGGAGGACGCCGACCGTGACGGCGTGCGGGCCGCGCTGCGGGCAGGTCTGCTCAAGGAGGGCATTGCGCGCGGTGCCCTGGTGGCCGCAGGAGCCCGGCGCGACACGATGGTCCTGGCTCGCCTGCGCGACGACCACCCCCCGGAGAGCCGAGAGGGCTTCATCGCCCTGCTGAACTCCTCGCTGCCGACCAAGCGCGCGATAGCCCAGGGCGTCCTGCGGGACGCTTTCGGGCGAGTCCTGCTCTGCGAGCTCACCTACAAGGCCGAGTGGGACCTCCCGGGAGGGGTCGTGGACCCGTTGGAGTCGCCGGCCCAGTGCGTGACGCGGGAGGTACGCGAGGAGCTGGGGCTCGATGTCGAGGTCCGCAGCCTGCTCGCGGTCAACTGGCTCCCTCCGTGGCGCGGTTGGGCGGACGCCACCGTGTTCGTCTTCGACCTCGGCTTCGCCGACGAGGAACTCCTGGTACGAAGCACGCTGCAGCGCAGGGAGATTCGCGCCGTCCACTTCGCGGCCGAGGAGGAGTGGGAGCGGCACGTCGCCCCCTACAACCAGCGGCTGCTCGCGTTCCTGTCCACGCACGCCGGCCCCACGGCATACCTCGAGGACGGGCTCCCGGCGCTGTGAGGTGAGGCGGGCCACGTATGCCGCCTGGCTGGGACCCCGTAGGCCAGACTGGCCCGGTGAGCAGCGAGTTCGATACGGGTTCGGCAGTGACGGCGCGCGAGGGTGAGCCGGGGGCCTACGACGGGGAGCTCGGTGAGGGCTGGCGGATCGGCGGCGGTATCAACGGTGGCCTCCTGCTGGCGGTCGCTGGACGGGCGCTGTCGCAGGAGTTCGCCGCCGAGGGCGACCGGCCCGGACACCCTGACCCCCTCGCCATCAGCGCGTACTACCTCACGCCGGGGGAGCCGGGACCGGCGACCGTCCGCACCTCCGTGGTGCGACGTGGCCGCGCGGTGTCCACCGGGCAGGCATCGCTGTACCAGGACAAGGACGGTGAGCCGGTCGAGCGGTTCCGGGTGCTCGCCACCTACGGCGACCTGGCCGCAGTCGACGGCGACGTGACCACCACTGCGGTGCCACCGCAGCTGCCGCCCCCGGAGGACTGTCTCGCCGCGGCCCAGGCCCCTCCGAGCTTCCTCAAGCACGCGTCCCTGCTCGAGCGCCTCGACCTGCGCCTGGACCCGGCGACGACCGGCTGGGCGATGGGGAGGCCCTCCGGCAATGGGGTCATCCGCGGCTGGCTGCGGATGGCGGACGGGCGCGAGCCGGACCCACTGCTGCTCCTGTTGGCCGTCGATGCGCTCCCGCCGGTCGCCTTCGAGCTCGGCCTGCCCGGATGGACGCCCACGCTCGAGCTGACGGCCCATGTGCGGGCTCGCCCCGCGCCGGGCTGGTTGCGGGTCAGCCTCACCAACCGCACGCTCACCGGCGGCTTCATGGAGGAGGACGCCGAGGTGTGGGACAGCGAGGGACGCCTGGTCGCGCTGTCCCGTCAGCTGGCGAGGGCTTCTGCGCCGCAACGGTAGACTGTCGGCCTTGTGGCTCTCACTATCGGAATCGTCGGGCTGCCCAATGTCGGCAAGTCCACGATGTTCAACGCCCTGACCAAGAACAACGTCCTCGCCGCGAACTACCCGTTCGCGACGATCGAGCCCAACGTCGGGGTGGTCCCGCTGCCTGACGCACGCCTCGGGGCGCTCGCGGAGATCTTCGGATCCGAGCGCATCCTGCCCGCCACGGTGTCGTTCGTCGACATTGCCGGCATCGTGCGGGGCGCCTCCGTGGGGGAGGGGCTCGGCAACAAGTTCCTCGCGAACATCCGCGAGGCCGACGCGATCTGTCAGGTCGTCCGAGCCTTCGAGGACGGCGACGTCGTCCACGTCGACGGCAAGGTCTCGCCGGCGTCCGACATCGAGACCATCCACACCGAGCTGATCCTGGCCGACCTCCAGACCCTGGAGAAGGCTGTCCCGCGCCTGGAGAAGGAAGCGCGGATCAAGAAGGAGTCCAAGCCGCTGCTCGATAACGCGGTCGCCGCCCAGAAGGTCCTCGAGGAGGGCCACACCCTGTATGCCGCGGGCGCCGCTGCGGGGGTCGACCTCGCCGAGGCGAAGGGGCTGGGGCTGCTGACGACCAAGCCGTTCATCTACGTGTTCAACCTCGACGAGGACCAGCTCTCCGACGCCGAGCTGCACGCCTCGCTGCGTGAGCTCGTGGCGCCCGCCGACGCGGTGTTCCTCAACGCCAAGCTCGAGATGGACCTCATGGACATGGAGCCGGCCGAGGCCATGGAGCTGCTGGAGTCGTTCGGGGCTACCGAGTCCGGTCTGGACCAGCTGGCGCGCACTGGCTTCCACACCCTCGGCCTGCAGACCTACCTGACCGCCGGCCCCAAGGAGTCGCGGGCCTGGACCATCGGGCAGGGCTGGACGGCTCCGCAGGCCGCCGGGGTGATCCACACCGACTTCCAGCGGGGTTTCATCAAGGCGGAGATCGTCTCGTTCGACGACCTGGTGGCTGCGGGTTCCATGGCGGCCGCCAAGGCGGCGGGCAAGGTGCGCATGGAGGGCAAGGAGTACGTGATGGCGGACGGCGACGTAGTGGAGTTCCGCTTCAACGTCTAGTACACCGCCATCACCGCAGGCGGGCGACCCTGACGCAGGTCGTGGGTAGTGGTTGAAGCGGGTAGGCCGGCTGTTGCGACGGCCACCGAGAGGATGCGCGTCCCGTAGTACTCATACCGGTACGGCGTGCCGTGAGCACCCGGCGCGAACTCCGCGAGGTCGACCGATAACGCTTCGGCCATCACGCAGGGGAGAGGCGCCGTCCTGGTCGAGCGCCGAGTCTTCGGGCGCTGCCGGACCTATTGGCCGGGTGCGAGCTGCCGCGGTTACGTCGCGGCATCGCCTCGGAGAGGGCCACGACCTGTTCCACCGACAGTGGCACTACCCGCTCGCGATGTGTCGGCGGCAGGGACAACCGCACCACGGGTGACGAGGCGACCAGGCGGTCGAGCACGGCGGAGGCATAGACCGAGCGCAACAGGCTCACAAGGTCCTCAGCGTGTCCCCCCGCAGGCGGCGAATTGACGCGACCGGCTCCGAGCCCGGCTTTCCGTCCCCAGCATGATAGGCGCGATTTGAGGTGTATCGGGGTTTTGCTGCGAATGGGGGTTTAGTGCTGTTAGGTTCCCGGTTTTGAGTGGGCTTCCCGCGACGTCTGCACGGGTGGGTGCGCATTGTTTGCGGTCAAGGGAAAGTCTGCGGGTGGGGTCGGCGTCGTGCCGGGCTTGGGGCTTGTTTCGTCAGGGTAGAAGGGCATCTGAATGTTCCGGTTGACTCGCGCTGCGCGTCGCGTGGTCGGTGTGGTGGCTGCCGGTGTGGTGGTGGGCGGGGGTTTGGCTCCGGTGGGGGCGCAGGCTTCAGGTGTTACGGCGGTGGCCCCTGCGACCATGACCGCCACGTCTGCGCAGCCGTCGGCGGCGGGAGCGTTCGCCTCGTTGGCGCCGGCGCGGTTGCTTGACACCCGATCCAGCCTGGGTGGGCGGGGTCCTGTGCCGTCGGGTGGTGTGGTGCACCTGAGCGTGCTGGGCCGCGGTGGGGTGCCCGCCTCGGGCGTCTCGGCGGTGGTGTTGAACGTGACCGTGGTGTATCCGAAGTCTTCGGGGTACGTGACCGTTTGGCCGGACGGGACC
>NZ_DASYGF010000046.1:0-69303 GCF_036000045.1 Pedococcus sp. | reverse complement strand
TCTCGCGGCTGACGACACCGTGCAGCTTGGACACGCCGTTGGCGCGGCCACCGAGGCGCAGGCCCATGACCGCCATGTTGAACATGCCGGGCTGTCCGCCCGGGTAGTCCTCGGCACCGAGGCTGTGGAGCTTGTCGACGGGCACGCCCGCCACGGCCTGGTCGCCGCCGAAGTGCAGCTCGATGAGGTCGGCGCCGAAGCGGTCGATGCCTGCGGGCACAGGCGTGTGCGTGGTGAACACGGTCGCCGCCCGCACCGCCTCGAGGGCCTCGTCGAAGGTCAGGCCGTTGCTCGCGGTGATCTCGCGGATGCGCTCGACCCCGAGGAAGCCGGCGTGGCCCTCGTTGGTGTGGTAGACGTCCGGGTCCGGCGCGCCGGTGAGGCGCGACCAGAGACGCAGGGCACGCACGCCGCCGATGCCGAGCAGCATCTCCTGCTGGAGTCGCTGCTCGCCGCCGCCGCCGTACAGGCGGTTGGTGATGTTGCGGGCGGCGTCGTCGTTGCCGGGCACGTCGGAGTCGAGGAGCAGCAGCGGAACGCGGCCCACCTGGGCCTTCCACACGTGGGCGTGCAGCTCGCGGCTACCCGGCAGGGCCAGCGTGATGACCGACGGGGTGCCGTCCTCCTCGCGAATGAGGCTGAGCGGCAGGCCGTCGGGGTCCAGGACGGGGTAGGTCTCCTGCTGCCAGCCATCACGGTTGAGGCTCTGCTTGAAGTAGCCGGTCTTGTAGAACAGGCCGACGCCGACGATGGGAACTCCCAGGTCGGAGGCTGTCTTGAGGTGGTCGCCCGCGAGGATGCCGAGGCCGCCGGAGTACTGCGGCAGCGCCTCGGTGATGCCGAACTCGGGGCTGAAGTAGGCGATCGCCTTGGGTGCGCCTCCCTCGACTCCCTCGGCCCACGCCTGGAACCAGCGGGGCTCGGTGAGATAGGTGTCGAGGTCCGCCTTGGCCGCGGCCACCGCCGAGACGAAGTCGCCGTCGGCGGCCAGATCGGCCAGTTCCTGCGGCGAGAGGGCGGACAGGAGGCGCACCGGGTCCTTGCGGACCTTCTTCCAGCGATCGGGGTCGATCCGCTGGAAGAGATCACGCGTGGGCGGGTGCCAGGACCAGCGAAGGTTGCTGGCCAGGTCGCCGAGCGCTGCAATGGGCTCGGGCAGAACAGTACGGACGCTGAAGCGTCGGATGGCCTTCACGGGTGGCATCCTACGGCCTCCCGACCCCATCCTTGACGGTTTCTTGCAGGACTTTCAGCGAATTTCACGAATCCGCAGCGTGAGACGGCCGAGAGGTGCGAGGACCGCCAGACCGAGTAGCGTCGTCCGCGTGACTGCGACCCCCCCGGGAACCCCGCCCGAGACCCCTGACGCGCCGAGCGCAGCCAGCACCGGCAGCCGCCCCACGGGGGCACCCGCTCCCACCAGTGACCCACCACAGACTCCCATCGGCCGCATACCCGTCCAACAGGTGAGCCCCACCGTGGACTGCGGGGCACGCCCCGCCAAGTCCGTCGTCGGCGAGGAGTTCACCATCACTGCGACGGTCTTCCGTGAGGGTCATGACGCGGTGAACGCGTCCGTCGTGCTCACCGACCCCGAGGGCGATGAGCACGTCCGGTCGATGACGTGCACGAACCCGGGGCTGAACACCTGGGAGGCCGTGGTCGCCGCCGACGCGGAGGGACTGTGGTCCTACCGCGTCGAGGGCTGGTCAGACCCCTACGGCAGCTGGGACCACGACGCCACGATCAAGGTGACCGCGGGGATCGACGCCGACCTCATGCTCGAGGAGGGCGCGAAGATCCTCGACCGCGCCGTCGACGAGGTGGACCGCACCCCGGCGCAGGCCGCCGTCCTACGCGATGCCGCGACCGCACTGCGCGACGCGCACCGGCCCCCTCTCGCGCGGCTGCACGCCGGCACGGACCCCACCGTCAAGGCCGAGCTGGCCGCGCGACCGCTGCGTGACTTCGTGAGCCCGTCCACGGCATACCCCTTGCTCGTCGAGCGCGAGCTAGCCCTGTATGGCGCCTGGTACGAGATGTTCCCTCGCTCCGAGGGTGCGGTCCAGGACCCCGAGACCGGAGCGTGGACGTCGGGCACCCTGCGCACGGCGGCGAAGCGGCTCCCCGCCATCGCCCGCATGGGCTTCGACGTGGTCTACCTCACGCCGATCCACCCGATCGGCACCACGGCCCGCAAGGGGCCCAACAACACCCTCGACGCCGGCCCGGACGACCCGGGCAGCCCCTACGCCATCGGCTCTCCCGACGGCGGTCACGACGCGATCAACCCCGAGCTGGGCGACTTCGACGACTTCGACGACTTCGTCGCGGAGGCGAGGAGCCTGGGCATGGAGGTCGCGCTGGACCTCGCTCTCCAGTGCTCCCCGGACCACCCCTACGTCGAGACCCACCCCGAGTGGTTCACGACGCGCGCCGACGGCTCCATCGCGTATGCCGAGAACCCGCCGAAGAAGTACCAGGACATCTACCCGCTGAACTTCGACAACGACCCCAAGGGCGCCTATGCGGAGATGCGCAGGGTCGTGCAGGTGTGGATCGACCACGGCGTGACGCTGTTCCGCGTGGACAACCCCCACACCAAGCCGGTGGAGTTCTGGCAGTGGCTCATCGCAGACGTGGCCAAGGACTACCCGCACATCATCTGGCTCGCCGAGGCGTTCACGAAGCCGGCGATGATGGCCACCCTGGCCAAGACCGGGTTCCAGCAGTCGTACACCTACTACACCTGGCGCATCGCCAAGTGGGAGCTCGAGGAGTACGTCCGCGAGCTGGCTGGCGAGGCGGCGGCCTACATGCGCCCGTCGTTCTGGCCCACCACGCACGACATCCTCACCCCCTACATGCAGTTCGGCGGCCCGACGGCCTGGAAGCTGCGCGCCGCCCTTGCTGCGACGCTGGTGCCGACCTATGGCATCTACGCGGGCTACGAGCTGGTGGAGCACGTGGCCCGCCCCGGTGTCGAGGAGCAGATCGACAACGAGAAGTACCAGCTCAAGAACCGGCGCTGGGAGGACTACGAGCCGGGCGGCGCCAAGGAGGGGCAGTCGCTGGCCGGCTACCTCACGCTGCTCAACCAGATCCGCCGGGAGCACCCGTCCCTGCACTGGCTGCGCAACATCACCTTCCACCCCGTGGACGACGAGAACGTCATGGCGTTCTCCAAGCGACGCGTGGAGACCGGACCCGACGGCGAGGTGCTGTCCGAGGACATCGTCGTGGTCGTCGCCAACCTCGACCCGCACAGCACGCGCGAGACCACCATCCATCTCGACATGCCGGCACTGGGCCTCGACTGGCACGACGGGATGGCCGCCGAGGACCTCATCACCGGAGCCTCGTGGCATTGGGGGGAGCACGTCTACGTCCGCGTCGGTCCGGAGACCGAACCCGTTCACATCGTCGCGATCAGGAGGTTCTGATGCAGGGGCTCAACCTGTCCCAGCCGGGACTGAAGCACGACCCGGAGTGGTTCAAGACCGCGGTGTTCTACGAGGTGCTCGTCCGCGGGTTCGGCGACTCCAAGGGCTCCGGCGCAGGCGACTTCACAGGACTCATCAACCGGCTCGACTACCTCCAGTGGCTCGGGGTCGACTGCCTGTGGCTCCCGCCGTTCTACGCGTCCCCCCTGCGCGACGGCGGCTACGACATCGCCGACTACACCGCGGTGCTCCCCGAGTTCGGCACGCTGCCCGACTTCCAGGAGCTGGTCTCGCAGGCGCACGCCCGCGGCATCCGGATCATCACCGACTTCGTCATGAACCACACCAGCGACCAGCATCCGTGGTTCCAGGCGTCCCGTTCCGACCCCGAGGGCCCCTTCGGTGACTTCTACGTATGGTCCGACTCCGACGAGCCCTACTCCGACGCGCGGATCATCTTCATCGACACCGAGGTCTCCAACTGGACCTTCGACCCGATCCGGCGCCAGTTCTTCTGGCACCGGTTCTTCTCGCACCAGCCGGACCTCAACTTCGAGAACCCCGCGGTGCACGACGCGATGTTCGACGTCGTGCGGTTCTGGATGGATATGGGGATCGACGGCTTCCGTCTCGACGCGGTGCCCTACCTCTATGAGGAGGAGGGCCACAACTGCGAGAACCACCCGAAGACGCACGAGTTCCTCGCCAAGCTGCGAGCCATGGTGGACGCCGAGTACCCGGGCCGGATCCTGCTCGCGGAGGCCAACCAGCCGCCCGCCGACGTCGTGGACTACTTCGGCACGGAGGACACGCCTGAGTGCCAGATGTGCTTCCACTTCCCCGTCATGCCGATGCTCTACTACTCGCTGCGCGAAGAGAAGGCGGCGCCGATCATCGACGTCATGGCCGACACGCCTCCGATCCCGGCCGGCACCCAGTGGGGCACCTTCCTGCGGAACCACGACGAGCTCACCCTCGAGATGGTCACCCCGGAGCAGCGCGCGGCGATGTACGGCTGGTACGCCCCTGACCCGCGGATGCGGGCCAACGTCGGCATCCGGCGGCGGCTTGCCCCGCTGCTCGACAACAGCCGCGCCGAGATCGAGCTGATCCACGCCCTGCTGCTCTCGCTGCCGGGCTCGCCCTGTCTCTACTACGGCGACGAGATCGGCATGGGCGACAACATCTGGCTCAACGACCGAGACTCCGTCCGCACCCCGATGCAGTGGACACCCGACCGCAACGCCGGGTTCTCCTCCGCCGACCCCGGCAAGCTCTATCTCCCGGTCGTGTCCTCGCTCGTCTACCACTACAACAACGTCAACGTCGAGGCGCAGATGGCGAGCAGCGCCTCGCTCCTGCACTGGCTGCGGGCGATGCTCGAGATCCGCAAGCGGCATCCCGTCTTCGGTCTGGGCGAGTTCGACGTCTGCCCCTCCGACAACGAGGGCGTCCTCGCGTTCCTGCGGGTGCAGTGGCCGAGCGCCGGCTCGTCGTCCTCGGCCGGCGAGGCCGTGCTCTGCGTCAACAACCTGTCCTCGCGACCTCAGGCGGCCACGATCCGGGTGCCCGAGGAGTTCTCGGGGGCACGGCTCGAGGACCTCTTCGGCGGCCAGGGCTTCCCCAAGATCGCCGACGACGGCACCATCACCCTGACCTTGGGCTCGCGCGACTTCTTCTGGCTCCGCCTCGTGCCGGGTGCGGCCCATGGCTGAGATCCACCAGACCGCGTCGCTGTCGCCGACCAAGCTGGAGCTGCTGCCGGTCTGGATGTCCACCCAACGCTGGTATGCCGCCAAGGGCCGGGTGCCGAAGCTGCGTCGCCTCTGGTCGTGGCGCCTCGACGACCCCGCCGGCGAGGTGGGCATCGAGACGCTTCTCGTCGTCGACGAGGGGGGCTCCGAACCCGTGGTCTACCAGGTGCCGCTCACCTACCGAGGCGCACCTCTGGAGGGCGCCCGGCATGCGCTGGTCGGCACCATGGAGCACAGCGTCCTGGGCCGTCGGTGGGTCTACGACGGCGCTCACGACCCTGTCTACGCGGCGCAGCTGCTGGCGCTGGTGCTCGGGCAGGCGATCCCCCAGGCGGGTTCGCAGTCCGACACCGCGGAGCCGGGCGTCGTGGGCGAGCGGCACCCGAGCTGGACTGCCGAGACCACGCTGGTCGGTTCCAAGGTGCTCAAGGGCGAGCAGTCGAACACCTCGATCATCTTCGACTGCACCGACTCCGACGGCGCGCCGAAGCCGTTGATCTGCAAGGTGTTCCGCACCCTGCAGGCAGGCGACAACCCCGACGTGACCGTGCAGGGCGCACTGTCCGAGGCGGGGTCCAGCCGGGTCCCGAGGATGGTCGGTGCGGTCAGCGCGACCTGGCCGGCCCCCGACGACAGCGTGGCCACGGGGCACCTCGCGTTCGCACAGGAGTTCCTGCCCGGCACCGAGGACGCCTGGCGCGTGGCCCTGCGCTCGGTGGGCGCCGGGGCCGACTTCACCCAGGCCGCCTCCGACCTCGGTGCGGCGACGGCCGAGGTCCACGAGCTCCTGGCCCAGGTGCTGCCGACCGACCCGGTGACTCCCGAGGCGATCGCCGCGGTGGTCGCGAGCATGCGCGGGCGCTACATCTCGGCTGCGTCCGAGGTGCCGGCGCTCGCGGCATACGAGCACCAGATCGCGGCCGTGTTCGACCGCGCCGTCAACGCGCCGTGGCCACGGCTCCAGCGCATCCACGGCGACTACCACCTCGGTCAGGTACTCCACGTGCCCGACCGCGGGTGGGTGCTGCTCGACTTCGAGGGCGAGCCGCTGCGGCCGCTGGCCGAGCGGGGCCGGCCGGACCTGGCGGTGCGTGACATCGCGGGCATGCTGCGGTCGTTCGACTACGCGGCGGGGTCCTGGGAGCACTCCCACCCGGGCCAGAGCGCCCGCGCGTGGGTGACCGCCGCCCAACAGGCGTTCCTCGACGGATACGGCGCCCAGTGCGGTCGCGACCCGCGCCAGGACGCCGCCCTGCTCATCGCCTTCCAGCTCGACAAGGCCCTGTACGAGGTCGTCTACGAGGCGCGCAACCGCCCCACGTGGCTGACCATCCCCACCGACGCCGTGTCTCGGCTGCTCGACGATGCGAGGAAGGACCTGTCATGAGTCCCAAGTTCGGCAAGAAGCCCAAGCAGGAGAAGCCAGAAGCGTCAGAGGCGCAGGAGGCCGAGGCGCAGCAGCCGGAGGCCCCGCAGCCGGAGGCGCAGGCGCCCCGAGAGGCAGCCGCCTCCCCGGCGTTCGGGCTGCCCGACCCGGACCCCGGCTCCGACTCCCCCGCCGGGCCCGGCTCCGACAGCGGCTCCCTCCCCACCCCTGAGGTCCTCCCCCCGGTCAGCACCCAGACGGCTCGGGCGACCGAGCCCCCGCTCGTGCGGGAGCCCGAGACGGTCCCGGTCATCTCCACCCCCGCCGAGGCGATCCGTGCCCTGGCCGACGGCCGACACCAGCAGCCCCATGACCTGCTCGGGCATCACCTCGAGCCGGCCGGTCTCATGATCCGCGCCTACCGCCCGTTCGCGTCCTCGGTCGCGGTGGTGTTCCAGGACGGCGAGCGCGTCGAGCTGCAGCACGAGGCCGACGGCGTCTGGGGGGGCCTGCGCCGGGATGCCACCCAGACCCAGGACTACCGCCTGCGGGTGACCTACGCCGACGGTATCGAGCACGAGCAGGACGACCCGTACCGCTTCGCGCCCACCCTGGGCCCGATCGACCTGCACCTGATCGGCGAGGGTCGCCACGAGCAGCTCTGGACCGTGCTGGGCGCCCACGTCCGCGATTACCCCGGTCCGATGGGGAACGTCGTCGGCACCTCGTTCGCCGTATGGGCGCCCCGGGCCCAGGCCGTGCACGTCTCCGGTGACTTCAACGGCTGGGACACCCGCAGCCACGCGATGCGCCTGCTCGGCGAGTCGGGCGTCTGGGAGCTCTTCGTCCCCGGCGTCGGCGACGGCACGCTCTACAAGTTCCTCGTCCGCGGCGCCGACGGCAAGGTCCGCGAGAAGGCCGACCCGATGGCGCGCGCCACCGAGCTGCCGCCCGGCCGCGCCTCGTCGGTCGTCGACTCCCGCCACACCTGGGAGGACGACGCCTGGATGCAGCGCCGGGCCCAGACCAACCCGCACACCGGTCCGATGAGCGTCTACGAGCTCCACCTCGGCTCCTGGCGTCAGCACCACAGCTACCGCGACCTGGCCGAGCACCTGGTCAACTACGTCCAGGACCTGGGCTTCACCCACGTCGAGCTCATGCCGGTCATGGAGCACCCCTACCCGCCGTCCTGGGGCTACCACGTCACCAGCTACTACGCCCCGAGCGCGCGGTTCGGCCGTCCCGATGACTTCCGATACCTGGTCGACCGGCTCCACCAGGCCGGCATCGGCGTGATCCTCGACTGGGTGCCCGGACACTTCGCCACCGACCCCTGGGCGTTGGCCCGCTTCGACGGCCTGCCGCTCTACGAGCACCCGGACCCGCGCAAGGGCTGGCACCCCGAATGGGGTTCCTACATCTTCGACTTCGGCCGCTCCCAGGTGCGCAACTTCCTCGTGGCCAACGCGATCTACTGGCTCGAGGAGTTCCACATCGACGGGCTTCGAGTCGACGGCGTCGCCTCGATGCTCTATCTCGACTACGCCCGCAAGGACGGAGAGTGGATCCCCAACATCCACGGGGGCCACGAGAACCTCGAGGCGGTGGGCCTGCTCCAGGAGGCCAACGCCACGGCATACAAGCGGGTGCCGGGCATCGTGACGATCGCCGAGGAGTCCACCTCGTGGCCGGGCGTCACGAAGCCCACCGACACCGGCGGCCTCGGGTTCGGGCTGAAGTGGAACATGGGCTGGATGAACGACTCCTTGCGCTACCTCAAGGAAGACCCGATCCACCGGCAGTACCACCACAACCTGCTGACCTTCTCGCTCGTGTACGCCTTCAGCGAGAACTACCTGCTGCCCATCAGCCATGACGAGGTCGTCCACGGCAAGGGCTCGCTCCTGCGCAAGATTCCGGGCAGCCGCTACGACCAGCTCGCGACGGTGCGCACGTTCCTCGCCTACCTGTGGAGCCACCCCGGCAAGCAGCTGATCTTCATGGGCACCGAGTTCGCCCAGGAGGCCGAGTGGGCCGACGGTCGCGGGCTCGACTGGTGGCTGCTCGACCACGCCGCGCACTACCGCGTGCACAACCTCGTCAAGGAGCTCAACCGCGTCTACCGCGAAAACCCCGCGCTGTGGGCGCTGGACTCCGACGCCGCCGGGTTCGAGTGGCTCAACGCCGACGACGCCTCCTGGAACACCTACTCCTACCTGCGGTTCGGCACCCCGGACCGCAAGGGGCCAGTGGTGGCGGTCGCGGTGAACTTCGGTGGCCTGGCACGGGACCCACTACGAATGGGCGTTCCCAGGGCCGGACGCTGGCAGGTCCTGCTCGACACGAGCGGGTTCGACGAGTTCGGCACGCCAAGCCAGGCCGGTGTCGTGCTGGATGCCCAGGAGCAGCCCGCCGACGGCCAGCCGTACTCGGTGGAGGTTCGGGTGGCGGCGCTGTCGGCGGTCTACCTCGTGCCGGTCGAGGAGGACGCGGTCGAACAGGGCACCAAGGAGCTCGAGCCATGAGCGACCCACGTGCCGGGCAGCCGGCTCAGCCATCGGACCTGGTCGACGTCGCCCACCTGGTGACGGCCTACTACAACCTGCAGCCGGACCCGCAGAACCTCGACCAGCAGGTGGCGTTCGGCACCTCGGGGCACCGCGGCTCCAGCCTGCGCACGGCGTTCAACGAGGCGCACATCCTGGCGACGACCCAGGCGATCTGCGACTACCGCGCGTCCCAGGGCTACGACGGCCCGCTGTTCATGGGTCGTGACACCCACGGTCTCAGCGAGCCGGCGTGGTCGTCGGCACTGGAGGTGCTGGCGGCCAACGACGTCACCGTGCTCGTCGACGACCGCGACGGCTACACCCCGACGCCCGCGGTGTCGCACGCCATCCTGCGGGCGAACCAGGGCCGCACCACGGGCGCAGGACTGGCCGACGGCATCGTCGTCACGCCCTCTCACAACCCGCCGGCCGACGGCGGTTTCAAGTACAACCCACCCCATGGGGGCCCCGCCGACAGCGACGCCACCAAGGTCATCGCCGCGAGAGCCAACGAGCTCATCGCGTCCGGGCTCGGCGAGGTGCGGCGTATGCCGTTCAGCCGGGCCCGCGCGCAGGCTCAGCCCTACGACTTCCTAGGCACCTACGTCGATGACCTCCCGCAGGTGCTCGACCTCCAGCGCATCAAGGACGCCGGGATACGCATCGGCGCCGACCCGCTCGGTGGCGCCAGCGTCGCGTACTGGGGCGAGATCGCCGATCGGCACGGGCTCGACCTCACCGTGGTCAACCCGCTCGTCGACCCGACGTGGCGGTTCATGACGCTGGACTGGGACGGCAAGATCCGCATGGACTGCTCTTCGCCGTCCGCCATGGCCTCGCTCATCTCGCGCAAGGACGAGTACGACATCGCCACGGGGAATGACGCCGACGCCGACCGCCACGGCATCGTCACCCCCGACGCGGGGCTGATGAACCCCAACCACTTCCTCGCGGTGGCCATCCGCTACCTGTTCGGTGGCGCGCGGCCGGGCTGGCCCGACGGCGCCGCCATCGGCAAGACCCTGGTGTCGTCCTCGATGATCGACCGCGTGGCCGCGGAGGTCGGCGGACGGCTCGTCGAGGTACCGGTCGGGTTCAAGTGGTTCGTCCCCGGCCTGATCGACGGCAGCTTCGGGTTCGGCGGTGAGGAGTCCGCGGGCGCCTCCTTCCTGCGTCGCGACGGTCACGCCTGGACCACCGACAAGGACGGCATCATCCTTGCCCTGCTGGCCTCCGAGATCCTCGCGGCGACCGGCAAGACCCCGAGCCAGCACTACGCCGGGCTCACCGCCCACCATGGCGACCCGGCATACGCGCGCATCGACGCTCCCGCCAACCGCGACCAGAAGGCCAAGCTCGCCGCCCTCTCCCCCGGGGACGTCGCCGCGGACTCCCTCGCCGGGGAGCCGATCACCGGCAAGCTCACCACGGCACCCGGCAACGGCGCCCCCATCGGCGGGCTCAAGGTCACGACCGAGAGCGCGTGGTTCGCGGCGCGGCCGTCCGGTACCGAGGACGTCTACAAGATCTATGCCGAGTCGTTCCGCGGGGCCGAGCACCTCGCCCAGGTGCAGGCCGAGGCCAGAGAGGTCGTCGGCGCGGCGCTGGGCAGCTGACCTCCCGACGCGGGAGCACCAGGCGGGCGGTCTAGCCGAGTGCCTGCTCGGCTGCGCGGGCCAGCTCCACCCAGCGGTCCTCATGGGCGGGGGGCACCTGCACCCAGGCCTTCATGGGACGCCCCGCCATGGGCTCGAACAGGTGGGCGCCCTCCAGGCCGAGCGCCTCGGCGTGCGCCGGACCGTCGAGCTTGAACACCATGTCGTCGCCGTAGAGCCCGGCGAAGGCCTTGCCGCCCCGTCGCTTGAGCGAGGGCATCCCGAACATCGAGGCGCGCTGGACGTCGAGCTCGTCGCTGAGCTCCTCGACCACGGCATCGAAGCGGGCCCGGCCCTCGTCGCTCGGCTTGGTCATCTGGGGTACCTCAGGCATACCCGCGAGGATAGAGGGACTGGTCAGAACAGGGCGCTCATCAGCGCAGTGCGGGCCTTGCGGACGCGCTCGTCCTGCGAACCGACCACGGAGAACAGCTCGAGCAGGTGCGCGCGCGCCCGCTCGCGCTCGTCGCCGCTCGTCGCCTTGACCAGGTCGATGAGCCGCAGGAAGGCGTCGTCGACGTGGCCGCCGAGGAGGTCGAGGTCGGCGACGAGGGTCTGGGCGGCAACGTCGGTCGGGTGGTCGGCGGCGGCCGCCCGCGCCGTCTGCAGGTCAACGTCGTGGGTGCGCTGCATCAGTCCCACCTGGGCAAGCCCCAGCTCGGCGTCGGCGTCCGCGGGGTTCTCCTTCAAAGCCTGCCGGTATGCCGCCGCGGCACCCTCGAGGTCGCCGCTCTCGATGGCCTCGTAGGCCTGCTGGTGCAGGGGCGGCAGGGCGGTCTCGGAAGCGTCGTCCTCATCCGTCTCCGGCTGCTGCCCCAGCTCGACCCGCCCGGTCACGCCGTGCTGGACGGCGAGCGCCAACAGCTCGTCGATGACCGGGCGCAGCTGCTCCGCGGGCTGCGGGCCGGCGAACAGCGGCACGGGCTGCTGCTGGATCAGCCCCATCGTCACCGGGACGGTCTGGACCTGGAAGGCGCGCAGGAGGCCGGGGTTGGCCTCGACATCGATGCTCACGACCTGCACCCGGCCGCCGTAGGCCTGCGCGACCGTCGCGACCGTGTCGAGGTAGTCACGCGACTCGGGGATCTGCGCGGCCCAGAGCACCAACAGCAGCGGCACGCTGACCGAGACGTTGACGATCTCGGAGAACGTCGCGTCGCTCGCCTCCACCACCAGGCCGGAGCGCCCCGGAACGGCGGCAGCCGACGCACCTGCAGGCGTCTGCCGGGCAGCCGAGGCGCCAGCGCCGGTAGCGGTCTGACCGGCGGCGGGCGGTCGCGACGGCGCGCCGAGCCTGGCGAGGTCGATGGCGCCACGCAGTCCAGGGGTGGTGGGCTGATCAGTCATGACGGGATTGTCCCTCACGGTCCCCCGCGGCGCTCAGGCACCCTTGGCCGACACCAGCGTCTCGTCGGCCGCGACGACGGAGGCCTGACCCTGTGGCGGCACGGCGAACACGACGGTCTCGTAGGTCTTGAGCTCGGCGCTCTGCGTGAGCGTCTTCTTCCCGACCAGCTTCTGGAACTGCGGGCTCGGCGTCAGGGACTTGCCGCCGGAGGCGAGGGTGATGTCGTCCGTCCGCTCCAGTAGTGCGAACACCAGGGCACCCCCGCCCTTGAGCGCGATGGACACGGTCTGGCTGGGCTGGGGCCGATGCGTCCGGGTCAAGGACGCCAACGCCCCGAAGGCCTTGGCCTGGGCGGCTGCGTTGGCTTGCACTCCGGTCGAGAACGGGTCGTTGGTGCTCACGTGCGCAGAGGGCTGGGGCTTCGGGTAGGCGAGGCTCGCCGCATACTCCGAGACGAGCTCCTCCGGAGCGACCGCTACCGCGCCCGGGGGCACGGACAGGGCCGAGCCGGCCGTCAGCGGGTCGAGGGCCGGCACTGTGGCGCCGGCGTGCATGGTCGCCCTCGCAGCCAGCTTGAACGGCGTGCGGACATCGGGCGACGACAGCAGGTTGAGCACCGAGGCGCCACTGGGGTCGGTGGTCTGCACGAGGATCACCCGGGGCCATCCGGTGCCTCGGGAGATGGCCAGCACCCGGGGCTGTGGGGGCACGTTCACGGGGTTCAGGCTGGCAGCGCTCGTGACGCCCAGCTGGTCCGCGGCCGTGGCCACGGTCAGCGCGCTGCCCGTCATCGACGCGGCCCGAAGCGCCTTCGCAGCGGACGCCGGCGCGCTCGTCGCGGTGCCGACATCGGTCAGCACGCGGGTCGCGATGACGTCGGCCTGCTCCGGGGACAGGGCGACAGCGGTGCGCGCGGCGCCCGGCGCGTCGTGGATACCGACGGCGGCGGCACACCCAGCGGCTGTCGACACCGCGAGGGTGACCGCGAGCGCGGCGCCGGCCTTCGTCAGGGTCGCTCGCATCAGGACTCCTTCCGCGAGGTCGGGGAGTGGGCGCGCCAGAGGCCGAACGCTCCTGCTACCAGGGCCAGCAGCCCGACTACGGCGACGAGCAGCGACTCGAGGAACCACGCCGGCCGATGCATGGTGACGGTCAGCGACGACAGCTCGGCGGAGCCGCCGTCCTGCCCGGTGACCACCACGGACTCCGGGGCGGCGGTCTGGCTGATACTGAGGCGGACGGTGCCCGCACCCCTTCCGACAGCGCGCCAGATATCTGCCGACCCGAGGGCCGGGGCCGGCCCGTGACCGGAATGCGAGGTGCGCAGCGACCAGTCGCGGAGGCGCAGGCCACTGACGGTCGTCCGCTGGGCGCCGTCCACGATGGCCTCGGCGTCCTCGGGAGTGGCCACCCCCAGGAAGAGCGGCTGCCCGTGGGCGCCCCGCGCGGCGACGGTCACCGGGCCGTCCACCCGGTTGAGGACGGACGGCTCGAGGACGACGACGCCGTCTCGCGGGGTCGTCCGGAACGACGCAGTTCCCGACACGCCGAGGTGCACGGTGAACCACGTCCCCAGGACGAGCAGCACCAGACCTGCCACGGTCAGCGCCGCGTGCAGGGCTGGTCGGGCCAGCTTGGACACAGGACAGATCCTTACGTGAGCGGGCCGGCGCGGGCGGTCTCCACGCAGCCGGCAGTCCATCCACCATGACCCAGACCGCCTCGCCAGGACAAATCTGGAGCGCATGAGAAGCGATGAGAAAGGGGTCGATGGCGACGCCCGCGGAAGCGGTCGATGGCATGATCGCCCGTGATGACTCTACGAGCGAAGTCCTCACGCACCCGCCGGCCCGGACGGCCCCGCGAGGAGGCCACCGAGCAGGCGATCACCCAGGCTGCGCGTCAGGTGCTCGCCGACAAGGGCGTGGCACGCATGTCGATGGAGGTCGTGGCCCACAAGGCCGGTGTGGCCAAAAGCACGCTCTACCGCCGGTGGCCGTCCAAGGTCGAGCTCGCGATCCACGCCGTGGCCGTGACCTTCGACACGATCGATGTCGAGGACCACGGGTCGTTGGCGGCGGACATGCGTGCGGGCATCGGCGAGGCGGCGCGGCTCATGCGCGACCCCTCGATCGGAGCCGCGTATGCCGCGCTGCTCGCCGAGTCGGCCCGCGACCCCGGCGGCGTCGGGCGCCAGGTGCGTGAGTCACTGTCGACGCGGCTCCAGGCCCTGGTGGCGACCTCGGTCGAGCGAGCCATCGGGCGCGGCGAGATCCGCGCGGAGATGGTCGACGTGGACCTGCTGGCCGACGTGGTCGTGGGCTCTGTCATGCACCGCGCGCTGGCCACGGGCGAGCCGGACGACGCCTTCGTGGACGCTCTCATCGAGCTACTGGCGGACGTCGCCTACGCGCGGCTACGCCGAGCGCAGCGTGAGGACGCTGCGCTCGACGCGGCGTCTCAGAACCGCGCCGGCTCGCGGTAGACGCCCCACTCGTCGCGCAGAGCGTCACAGATCTCGCCCAGGGTCGCCTCGGCCCGGACCGCGTCGAGCATGGCGGGCACCATGTTGTCGTCGGTGCGCGCCACCTCGACCAAGTGGCGCACTGCGGCGGCCACAGCCGCCTCGTCCCGCGCGCTGCGGCGGCCCTTGAGCGTGGCGACCTGCTCGCGCTCGACCTCGTGGCTCACGCGCAGGATCTCGAGCTCGTGGGTGATCGAGGCGGTGTGACAGTTGACGCCGACGACCTTCTTGTCGCCCTTCTCCAGCGCCACCTGGTACTGGAAGGCGGCCTCGGCGATCTCGGACATGAACCAGCCGTCCTCGATCCCGCGCAGGATGCCGGACGTCATGGGCCCGACAGCGTGGTCGACGTCGCCCTGGGCGTTGCGGGGCTTGCCCAGCTCGCCCATGGCTTTGATCGTCTCGAAGATCTTCTCGGCCTCGGCCTCGATCTGGTCGGTCAGGGCCTCGACGTACCAGCTACCGCCGAGCGGGTCGGCGACGTTGACGACGCCGGTCTCCTCCATGATGACCTGCTGGGTGCGCAGGGCGATCTCGGCGGCCTGCTCGCTGGGCAGCGCCAGCGTCTCGTCGAGCGCGTTGGTGTGCAAGGAGTTCGTGCCGCCGAGGACGGCCGCGAGGGCCTCGACGGCGGTGCGCACGACGTTGTTGTAGGGCTGCTGGGCCGTCAGGCTCACGCCGGCGGTCTGGGTGTGGAACCGCAGCCACTGGGCCTTGTCGGTCTTCGCCCCGTAGACGTCGCGCATCCACCGCGCCCAGATGCGACGGGCCGCGCGGAACTTGGCGATCTCCTCGAAGAAGTCGAGGTGGCTGTCGAAGAAGAAGGACAGGCCGGGGGCGAACTTCTCGATGTCGAGCCCCCGGGACAGGCCCAGCTCCACGTAGCCGAAGCCGTCGGCGAGGGTGAAGGCGAGCTCCTGCGCGGCCGTGGAGCCGGCCTCGCGGATGTGGTAGCCGGAGACGGACAGCGGCTTGTATGCCGGGATGTGCTCGGCGCAGTACTCCATCAGGTCGCCGATCAGGCGCAGGTGCGGCTCAGGCGCGAACAGCCACTCCTTCTGGGCGATGTACTCCTTGAAGATGTCGGTCTGCAGCGTGCCGTTGAGCACGCCCAGGTCGACGCCTTGGCGCTCGGCCGCGACGAGGTACATGCAGAAGACGGGAACTGCCGGGCCACTGATCGTCATCGACGTCGTGATGTCCTCGAGTGGGAGGTCGTTGAACAGCACCTCCATGTCCTGGGCGGAGTCGATGGCCACACCGCAGTGGCCCACCTCGCCCAGGCTCATGGGGTCGTCGGAGTCGCGACCCATGAGCGTCGGCATGTCGAACGCGACCGACAGACCGCCGCCGCCGCGCTCGAGGATCATCTTGTAGCGCTCGTTGGTCTGCACCGCGTTGCCGAAGCCGGCGAACTGACGGATCGTCCAGGTCCGTCCGCGGTAGCCCGTCGGGTACAGGCCACGGGTGAACGGGTACTCCCCCGGCCAGCCGATCCGCTCGGGGACCTCGGAGCCGTCTGCGGGACCGTAGACCGGTTCCACGTGCATCTGCGAGAGCGTGGTGAAGTCAGCATCGCGCACCTGCCCCTTGGCCTGGGCGGCGTCGTAGCGGGCCTGCCAGCGGGCGGCACCGGTCGTCTGAGAGTCAGGGCTCGAGGTCATAGGCCCGAATTTACTAGGACGTCCTAGTAAATTCCAGTCCGGCTCACGACGCGAGGCTCAGGCCTGGAAGTCGCTGGCCCCCAGCCGCACCTTGCGGAGCAGGTCGAAGAGCTGCTCGTGCTCCGCCGCGGTCAGCATGCCCAGACCGAACCTGGCGTTGACCAGGTCTGTCGTGGCCGCCTCCATCGCCTCGCGACCGGCGTCGGTGATGACCGCCAGCGTGCCGCGGCCGTCGTCGGGGTTCGGGACACGCTGCACGAAGCCCTGGGCATCAAGCCGCTGGATGATGTTGGTGGCGCTGGTGGGGTGCACCATGAGGCGCTGGCCGATCTTGCTCATCCCCAGGCGGCCGTCGCGGCTGAACGCCAACAGCACCAACGCCTCGTAGCGCGCGAACGTCAGCCCGTGGCGACCGACGATCGCGTCGTAGTCGGTGATCAGCAGCTGTTGCACGCGCATGATCGACGTGGCGCTCGCCATCGCCAGCGGTTGGGAGGTACGCCCCCAGCGACGCGTCCACAGCTGAGCCGCCCGGGTGATCGGGTCGAACGGCAGGCGGATCGGCTTCGGCACGAAGGCAGGTTAGTGGGCAGGACCACGCCGCGGCGGGACCATCTCAGCGCGGCTCGGCTTACGCCCGCTCGCGCAGCGCAGACTCCAGCCGTTCGACCTTCGCGGTGAGCTCACCGGCATACCCAGGACGGATGTCCGCCTTGAGCACGAGGCTCACGCGCGGGCCGAACTGGGCCACCGCGTCGACCGCAGACTTGACCACGGCCATGCACTCGTCCCACTCACCTTCGATGGTGGTGAACATGGCGTCGGTGCGGTTGGGCAGACCTGAGGAACGGACCACCTCGACGGCGGCAGCGACGGCAGCGCTCACCGACCCTTCGGAGTCGGCGGCAGCGGATGGGGCGACGGAGAAGGCGACGAGCATGCCTACACCGTATGCCGCCGCAGGAGGAAGGCCGGCGTCACCTCCACCGTGCGGAAGCCGAGCCGCTCGTTGATCGACACCATGTAGCCGTTCTGCTCGGCGTTGCAGGTGAGGACGCGCGTGCGCTCGGGCCCCACCCGAAGCTGGAGCTCCTTCAGCCCGCGAGCCTTGATGGCCAGACCCAGACGATGCCCCCGGTGCGCCGCGACCACGAGCGTGCCCCACTGCCAGACGTTGGGGAGGTTCTCGTCCTGGGCCGGGACCACGAGCTCGCTGTATGCCGCGACCTCACCGGTCGAGGTGAGGGCCAGCGTTGTGACCTTGCGCCGCCCCTGGCGTCGTCGTTGCTCCTCGTGGCGGCGCACGAGAGCCGGCGTCAGAGCCTCGGGTTCGAAGCTCAGGTCGCCGCCTGGGGCATCGACCGCGAGCCGGTTGTAGGCGTCACACAGGGACGGCAGCAGCTCCTCGGGGAGGGGTGCGTCGAAGGTCTCGATGCGGTAGCCGGGGTGGTGCCCAGCCGCCTCGGCGATGAAGGCGTCGAGGTCGACGTCGTCCACCGGCAGGGAGCGGGCCCTGGCGATCTCGGTGTTGGCGAGCTGGAAGCCGTTCTTCTCGGCGAACCGGCGGTACGGGTGGTCCTCGCGCCACTCGAACGGGTAGGCCGTCTCCATGGCTAGATCCGTGCGGCCGTCCGCCTGGGCGAGCGCCACGAGCTCCGCGAGCACGGCCGAGCCGATCCCCTGACGCCTGTGCTCCGGCGCCACCCAGGGCATGAGCCACGACATGTGGCGGTTGTCGGTCAGCGGCGACCAGGCTATCCCGGCGCCGACCAGCTCATCGCCGTCCACGGCGACGACAGCGTCGGTGCGCTGGGTGGGGTCCTCGTCGGTGAGCTCGACGCACATCTCCCGCAACCCCCACGTGGGCGCGTGCGGGCGCTCGAACCCCTCCGCGGCGACGCTGACGGCGTGGAACCGCGCCAGCTCGGCCTCGTCGTGGCGGTTGAGGGGGCGGATCTCCATGCGCACCACGGTAGGGACGCGGGAGCGCGTGAAGCCAATGGTTTTCGTACCGGCTTCAACCCTGGACGGGATAGGCGCCAGGCCGTCAGACCCGTGTGTCGCTGTTGATGAGGTACGGTTGGCCGCCGCTCACCAGCTCGAGCCGGTGCGTCTCGTCGCTGGTGCCGCCGGTGACCAGGTGGAAGGTCAGCTGAGCGGTCACGATCCCGGTCTTCGGGTCAGCCGTCATGCCGTGGACGTCCACCTTCGAGATCGTGCTCCAGAACCCCTCGTAGCCGGCCCGGCCGCCCGCCTGGGACTGCATCGCCGGCGTGAGCTCGGCCCACGTCTGGTCGCGCTTGTTGGCATCGGTGACGTCGCGGTAGTAGGTCTTGATGAAGTCCTGCATCTGAGCCGCGCTCTTGGGCGGCGCGGTCGTCGTGCTGGTCGTCGTGGTGGGCGGCGGCGTCGTCGTCGACGTCGTCGAGGTCGACGACGACGAGCTGGACGTGTGCGTGGTCGAGGGTGAGACCGTCTGTGTCCGTGTGCTCGTCGAGGTCACCGTGGTGGTCGTCCCGGGGGTGGGCGCCTTGCTGGCGAACCCGCCGGACAGCGCGTAGGCCAAGCCGACAATGAGCAGGAGCAGCAGGATCGCGCCGAGGACCCACCAGCCGGCCCGCGACCGCGGCTCCTGGCCGGAAGGGCCCGCCGGTGAGGAGGGCCCGCCGGGGCCGACGGGACCTGGGTCGTATTCCGAGGGTGGCACGACGGGCGGTCCGCCGAGGGCCTGCGTCGCTCCGGCATCGGGGATCACCTCGGTCGCCGCGGCTCCGGCGCCAAAGGCGGCCCCGACGGGCAACGCCATGGTGGAGTCTCCGCCGGCGATGCGGCCGAGGTACTGGGCAGCAGTCGCCATGTCCCAGCGACGGTGCACGTCCGGCTCCATCATGGCGGCGATGGCACCGCCGAGCGGCCCGGCGAGGTCCATGGGACGTGGCGCACCCGAGGCGATCGTCTGCAAGGTGGCCAGCGGGTTGGCCTGCGCCTCGTAGGCCGGCTCCCCCTCGACCGCGGAGTAGAGGGTCGCGCCCAAGGCCCATACGTCGGACGCCGGTGTCGGGTCGCCGCCACGGGCCAGCTCGGGCGAGAGGTAGCTGGGAGTCCCGGTCATGAACCCGGTCTGGGTGAGCTGGTCGTCCGCATGGGCTCGGGCGATGCCGAAGTCGCTGACCTTGGGGGTCCCGGACGAGGTGATGAGGATGTTTCCGGGCTTGACGTCACGGTGGACGATGCCGCGCTGGTGAGCCTTGGCCAAGGCGCCGGCCACGGCTGCCCCGATGGCCGCGACGCGGCGCGGCGGCAACGGGCCCTCGTCGCGGATCTGCTCGGCGAGGCTCTGGCCGTCGACGTACTCCATCACGAGCCAGTGGGCGTCGTCCTCGTCGACGATGTCGTAGACCCCGACCACATGGACGTCGTTCAGCGAGGCAGCGATCCGCGCCTCGCGCATCGCCCGGGCGGCGGCAGCAGGGTCGCCCGGCAGCGCGCCGACTCGCTTGATGGCGACCTCGCGTCCGAGCACGGTGTCGCGAGCGAGCCAGACGGTGCCCATGCCACCGCTGCCGATGGCTCGCACCACCTCATAGCGGCCGGCGATCACCTGGGGATGCACGCGTGCGTTCCTCTCGTCGGGTCGGGGATCACCCTACGACGCAGTCCCCCACCTTGGCACTCAGCCCTGCCGTGAGCCTCCCCCCGAGCGTGGCACTCAGGCCAGCGCGGCGACGATCTGGTCGGCCGCGGCATACGGGTCGGTCGTGCCGTCCACCACGGCGGCCGCGAGCTCGTCCACACCGTTGCCGTGGCGCAGGTCGCCCATCTTGGCGCGCAGCTGCTGGAGAGCGATCGACTCGATCTCGTCGCCTGCGCGAGCGACCCGGCGGTCGCGCAGGGTGCCGGACTCCTCCATCCACGACGTGTGCTTCTCGATCGCCTCGATGACCTCGTCGACGCCTTGGCCCTGTGCCGCAACGGTTTTCACCACGGGAGGACGCCAGAGGCCGGGCTCGGTGCGGTCGCCGAGAGAGATCATGTGGCGGATGTCGCGGACGGTCGCATCCGCCCCCTCGCGGTCGGCCTTGTTGACGACGAACACGTCACCGATCTCGAGGATGCCCGCCTTGGCAGCCTGGATGCCGTCGCCCATGCCCGGGGCGAGCAGCACGATGGTGGTGTCGGCCAGGCCCGCGACCTCGACCTCGGACTGCCCGACACCCACCGTCTCGATGAGGATGACCTCGCAGCCTGCGGCGTCGAGCACGCGCAGCGCCTGGGGGGTCGTCCACGACAGGCCGCCGAGGTGGCCCCGGCTGGCCATGGAGCGGATGTAGACCTCAGGGTCGAGTGCGTGGTCCTGCATGCGGACCCGGTCGCCGAGCAGCGCTCCGCCGGAGAAGGGGGAGGACGGGTCCACGGCGAGCACGCCGATGCGCTTGCCCTGGGCCCGGTATGCCGCGACGAGGGCGTTCGTCGACGTGGACTTGCCGACCCCCGGGCTACCGGTGACGCCGATGATGTGGGCGTTGCCGGTGTGGGGTGCCAGCGCAGCCATCACCTCGCGCAGGGCAGGGTGGGCGTCCTCGACCAGCGAGATGAGGCGGGCCACGGCGCGAGGCGACCCTGCCCTGGCCGACTCGACCAGGGCAGGGACATCGACGGTGCGGGGGGCCAAGCGTCAGCCGTTCTCGGAGCGGGGCACGCGCACGATCAGGGCGTCACCCTGGCCACCGCCACCGCACAGGGCGGCAGCGCCGATGCCACCCCCGCGACGCTTGAGCTCGAGCGCGAGGTGCAGGGCGATCCGGGCGCCGGACATGCCGATGGGGTGGCCCATCGCGATGGCGCCGCCGTTGACGTTGACCTTGTCGAGCTCGATGCCGAGCTCCTTGGCCGAGGCGAGGCCGACGGCGGCGAACGCCTCGTTGATCTCGACCAGGTCGAGGTCGGCCGGGGTGATGCCCTCGCGCTCGCATGCCTTGGCGATGGCGCGAGCCGGCTGCTGCTGGAGGGTCGAGTCGGGGCCGGCCACCATGCCGTGCGAGCCGATCTCGGCGAGCCAGGTCAGGCCCAGCTCCTCCGCCTTGGCCTTGCTCATCACGACCACGGCAGCGGCACCGTCGCTGATCTGGGAGGCGGAGCCGGCGGTGATGGTGCCGTCCTTGGAGAACGCCGGGCGCAGCTTGCCCAGCGTCTCGGTCGTCGTGTCGGCGCGGACGCCCTCGTCGGTCTTGAACTCGACCGGGTCACCCTTGCGCTGGGGGATGGAGACCGCGACGACCTCGTCCTCGAACAGGCCGTCCTTCCACGCCCGAGCGGCGAGCTGGTGGCTGCGCGCGGAGAACTCGTCCTGCTGCTCGCGGGTGAACTGCTGGTCACCGGAGTTCGCCTGCTCGGTGAGCAGTCCCATGGCCTGGTCGGTGAAGGCGTCCCACAGGCCGTCGAAGGCCATGTGGTCGCGCAGCGGCACATCGCCGTACTTGTAGCCCTCGCGGGACTTGGTGAGCAGGTGGGGAGCGTTGGTCATGGACTCCTGACCACCGGCGACCACCACGTCGACCTCGCCGGCTCGGATCAGCTGGTCGGCCATGGCGATGGCGTTGATGCCGGAGAGACAGACCTTGTTGATGGTCAGGGCCGGGACGGTCATAGGGATGCCCGCCTTCGCGGCCGCCTGGCGCGCAGGGATCTGGCCCGCGCCGGCCTGGAGCACCTGGCCCATGATCACGTAGTCGACCTGCTCGGGGCTGACACCGGCCTTGTCGAGCGCGCCCTTGATGGCGAAGCCGCCGAGGTCTGCGCCCGAGAAGTCCTTGAGTGAGCCGAGCAACCGGCCCATGGGCGTACGTGCGCCCGCAACGATGACTGAGACCGGTCGGTCAGGCTGTGTCGTCATGAAAATGTGCCTCCAGCGCCGTGAGTGATGTCCGTCTTGCACTCTAGTGCGGCCAGAGGCGCGTGAACCTGGCCGGGCGGGTGGCGCTGACCACAACGCAGGTATGCCGCGTGAGGCCGGCACGCTCCCCTCCCCGTTGACTTCTGGCGCGTGACAGGGCCCCGTCTCGGCGGGTGTAGTCGGCGCCCGCAGGCGGCGGTTTGGACGTGTGAACCGCCATGCCGTCCTGGTGGGCTACTTCTTCGGCCGTCGCCGTGACGGCATCCCGCTCCTGGCCGGGGTGGCGACATTTCGATCGTCGGTGGCTCCGGCCACGCTTGGGTACGCCGCGTGGCACGGTCCATGCCACGCGGCGCACCAGATTGAAATTCGTGAATCGCGGGTGGCTCGGCGGAGGGTTCAGCTTCGTTGGCGTTGCCTCGATTTCATACCGGCGAATACGCCCGCTCCAACGACCAGGACGCACATGAGAAGAAGGCCGAATTCGTCGACTGGGCGGTTCAGCCCGATCACCACAAGCACGAGAATGACAGTCACGACGAGTGAGGCCGACAGCGCCTGGAGAACCCTCTTCGTAGTCATATCATTGCCTCTGCACGATGTGATAGGTCCCGTCGAAATACACCCTGAACTGGGTGAATGGGTTGCCCGAAGCAACGCAGCCATACTTCATGACGCACTGTTCCCAGGTGGCCTGCATCGTCACCGTGTAAGCACAGGGTCCAGGAAGGTTGGCATACGCCGCGTTGTTGGTGAATCCCCGATCGTAAATTCCGGGTGCGGATCGAGGAATACTGAATGTAGCGGCCAGCCGAGCTTGACCGCGTTGCGTATGTCGCTGCCGCGAGGCGGAGCGGACCATCGGGCGATGCTGCGCCCAAACCCTCCTTGGGCATACCGGACGCTGGGTCCACAATCTGAGAGGCGACATCTGGCCTTGTCAGCAGCGCGGCCCGATCAGCCGGGCTCACTCTTCCACTGGCATTGATGCGCGCCACGACGGAGCGAACCTCTCCGTCGCTGATTGCGCCCTTGGCACTGGCCGGCGTCGAAGAAGCGAGGACGCACCAGGCAATACCCAGAATTGCGACCCACCATCGAATCCATCTCGTTGACCATCTTGATGGTCCGGCTTGCGGCAGCCTCGTTCCCATGTCGAGCCAGTGAAATCGACCCATGCTTGCCTCCCTTCGATAGGCCCGAACGAGGAAACCGCGACCATGACGCATCCCTCGTGAACTTCTTCTGTGACGAACCCCACCAAACTCGGGGACACGCTCCCTTCTGCGTGCCACCGGTCGGTTCCCCAACCAGCAACATGCCAGGCGGCAGTGCAAAAGGGGAGGGGGCATTCAGGATTGGAATACCTACTCGCGCAAGACCGGCGCCATGTGCTGCGCGGCTGAGTCTCAGAGGCGGTGAATGTCTCCCCAATACCGTTCGCCATCACGCAGAGGTGACGATGATCATCCCCACAAGAACGAGCACCGCTATGACTACAGCGCGGCTGCTCTTGCTCGAGACTCGACCGTGATCGTGACGGACCTGCCGACGGCAGCCAGGAGGGCGCCGACGAACGGCACCTCGGCTTGCCCGACGAGCCGCACGACAGCCGTCTGGCCGTCCGGACTGCCGGTGCCGGGAGCCACCTGCCAGGCCAGGATGCTCGCGGGACGGGGCTGTTGGGCGAGGTAGTCAGTCGCCGCCTGTTGAACGGTCGCCGGGCTGATGCCCACGGCCCCACCCAGGCCCCGCTGGTAGGCACCGACGTCGAAGGCGTCCGCCGCGTCCAGGGCCGCACCGTCCGCGGCGTCGAGCAGTCGCATCCGGGAGAGCTGGAGCGAGGTCACCGCCACCGTGCCGAGTATCAGCAGGATCGCGATGACCGTGAACCCGAGGGCCAGCACCGTCACCTGACCGGACTCTCCGGAGCAGCGTCGACGAGTTCCACCGTGACTGCGCCAGGCGGCGCAGCCCCTCATGGTCGACCCCGGAAACGGTCGACCACCGCCAGATGCGTCGCGGCCACCGGCACCGCCAGCGGGACCACCTCACGGGCGAACGAAGGGATGAGCGGCAGCGGCACCATGACCCGCACCGCCACCCACACGCGGCCCTCGGGACGCAGGCAGGGCGACCCGTCACACCCCACTGTCAGCTGTGCCTCGTCATCGCGGAATCCCTGGTCCGCGAATGAAATTCCCGCGGCAGCCTTCGCACGGCCCTCTGCGTCACGATCCGAGGTGGCCGTGACGAACGCCCGGCCGGCCTCCCTCGCCGCCGTCGATGCGGCATACGCGCCGGCTTGAAGACGTGACAGGGTCATGACGAGGTAGAACAGCGGCACCATCACGAGCACAGCGAGGAACACGAACTCCACCAGGGCGCTGCCCCTCTCACCCCATCGGGCGAGCCGACGCGCCCGCGGCAAGCGAAAGGCCGGACCCAGCGCCACTCTCACTGGCGCTCCAGGAAAGCTCGGCCGACCACGTCGAAATGCTGGCCCGCCCCGAGGAGACCGATGACCGGCAACGGCGCGACGACCCGGACCGAGAGCACGCGTACGCCGTCCGCCATGACCACCCGAGCGGTCACCTGCTCGCCGAAGCGGCGGGACAGCGTCGAGTCGATGAGCTGGCGAGTCCGTGCGACGCCCTCCCCCGGATCGGCATCCGCACGGGCGCCCAGCCGTGCCCCCTCGGACGCACAGGAGATCAACGTGTTCCGGACATACAGCGTCAGGCCCACCTGGAGCAGCGCCACGAACACGACAGACAGGAGCGCGCCCACCATGACGAAGTCGGCCACAGCGGAGCCCCGGTCACCCGCCTTGGCCGGCGTGAGGTGATACATGGGTCAGCGGCGCGCACTGGCGAGCGCGGCACTGAACAGCGCCGTGAGCTGCCCCTCTGCGACAGCCCACAGGGCTGCGACGAGCCCTGCGGTCATGAGAGTGACGAGGACCCAGCCGGGAACATCGCCTCGCTCGCCACGAGGCCGGAGACGCCGCATCACGTGCGTCGTGGCACAGCGGGCGGTCGTGAACGTGCGGTCCAGCTCGGACAGCGTCCGCTTCGATATGGACATGGTGGAGCCC
This sequence comes from Pedococcus sp., assembly GCF_036000045.1. Lineage (GTDB taxonomy): Bacteria > Actinomycetota > Actinomycetes > Actinomycetales > Dermatophilaceae > Pedococcus. The sequence continues at coordinate 44,007 of NZ_DASYGF010000046.1, read as the reverse complement.
CTCTCGTGAAACAGCCGGTCAGACGGAGAATCGAAGGAATGCGAAGCCTGGGAACACGGCGAAGAGCACGGTGACGGGCAGTACGAGGAAGACGACCGGGAGCATCATGGTGATCTCTTTGCGGCCGCCGGCCTCCATCACCGCGCGGCGCCCCGTCTCGCGAACGTCCTGAGCCTGCGAGCGCAGCACCTCGGCCAGCGGGGTACCGCGCTCGACGGCCACGACCATGCCGTCGACGAAGCGCGCCAGACTGACCAGGCCCGTGCGGTCGGCCAGTCCTCCGAGGGCGTCGGGCAGGTTCGCGCCAGCCCGCGCGTCCGCCAGACAACGACCGAGCTCGGTGGCCAGCTCGCCTTTGGCCAGCCGGCAGATCCGCTCCAGCGCGCCGACCGCCCCCTCGCCCGCGGCCACCGCCAGCGCCAGCAGCTCGGCGACCGTCGGGAACTCGGCCAGCATGCGGCGCTCGCGCATCGTGGCGTCCCGGCTCAGCCACTGGTCGCGGGCCACCACACCCGCCGCGGCGCCGCAGAGGGTGAGGATGACCGGCGGGACGAACGAGCCGGGATGGGCCAGCCACAGGATCGCGCCGACGACGACGCCCCCGACGGTCCCCACCGAGCCCCACACCACCTGCTCGGCGCGAAAGCGGTCGACATCTGGCGCCTTGCCTGCCCGCAGCAGCCGTCGGTGGACCGACGCGGCGCCACCCAACGTGCTCTCGATCCGCGCCGCCAGGCCGGTGACCAACGGCCCCACGAGCAGCGCCAAGGCATGCGTCCCACCTACCGGCCCGGTCGCGAGCAGTCGGGAGGGCCGCGGAGCATCACGCAGGTACGGCAAAAGCCGGTCGTTCAACGTCGCGCGACGGCGCCGAGGCAAGCCGGCATACGCAGTGAGCACGCCGATGGCGAACACCATGCCGATCGCCGCTCCGGGCCACGACACGGAGCGCAACGACGCCGACTCCCAGCCGCTCACCGGAGCACCCGTTCGTCCTCGGGCAGCCGCCCGAGATGGACCATGATCCGGTACGCCGCGGCCGACACCGCAGCGCCGGCAAGCAGCACCACGGTGCCGGTCCCGGTGGCATACGCCGCGATCGACTCCGGTCTGGTGCACAGCATCCCGAGCACCACCCACGGAGCTGCGACCGCCAACCGCGCAGCGTTGACGGTCCAGCCCTGACGCGTCTCGAGCTCCGCCCGGGTCCGGCCGTCCTCGCGCAGGAAGGTCGCCAACGTGCGCAACAGCCGGCCGAGGTCGCTGCCGCCGACCTCTCTGGCAATGCGGAGGGACTCGACGAGCCGGTCACCGACGGGGTCGCTGAGCCGGTCCTTGAGCCGGTCGAGGCACTCGTTGAACCTGCCCGACGCACGGTAGTCGTCTGCGAACGCCATGAAGGCCGGCCGCAGCTCCTCGGGCCCGCGCTGGCCCAGCTGGCTCAGCGCCTCGGGCAGGGCCAGGCCGGCGCGGACCCCCGACGCGATGTTGTCGACCGCGTCCGGCCACAGGTCTCGCAGGCTCGCTCGACGCCGGCGTGCGCGCATGCGGACGAGCCCGAGCGGGGCATAGCCGGCCATCAGCGCGAAGCAGGCCGCTACGGAGGGCACGTCGGTCGCGGCGAGCATGACCATTCCGACCAGGGCCGCCGCCAGCATGCTGGCGCTCAGCAAGGCGCGGGGCCCGATCGCCTCGTACCCCGCCTGAACCAGCTGGTCGCGCAGCGCGTGGCCCACCGTGAGCCGCCGCGCAGCGCCAGCCGCCGAAGGCACCCAGCAGGACCACCAGAGACAGAACAGGCCAGTACCAAGCAGGAGGCCGAGCACCACCCCGCTCATGAGCTGTAGTCCTGCGCCAAAAGGGACAGGAGGTCGAAACCCGCTCGGCGGAACCGGTCCGGATGGGGCGGGAAGCCGTCGGCCCGGGCCAGCTCCCCGTCGCGCTGGACGAAGAGGTCAGCCGTCTCGACGACATCGCCCTCGACGCGTCCGGGCACGGCCACGATCTCGCGGACGCGTCGCACGCCGTCGCGCTCGAGCGTCGCGAGCACCACCAGGTCGACCGAGGCCGCCACCGTGGGGACGACGAAACGGCTGCCGATGTTCTCTCCTGCGAGCAGGGGGAGGGTGCACATCTTGGTGATCGCCTCCCGCGCGCTGTTGGCGTGGATGGTGCACATGCCCGGTAGGCCGCTGTTCAAGGCGATCAGGAGGTCGAGGCTCTCCGCCTGCCGAACCTCGCCGACGATGATGCGTGACGGCCGCATGCGTAGGGCCTCAGTGACCAGCCTGCGCAGAGGTATCTCGCCTGTCCCCTCCAGGCTGGGCTGGCGGCACTGCATCGACGCGACGTCGCGCAGCGGGATCTTGAGCTCGAACACCTCCTCGCAGGTGACGACCCGCTCACGGGGAGGGATGGCAGCGCTGAGGCAGTTCAACAGCGTGGTCTTACCGGCCTGCGTGCCGCCCGCCACGAGGATGTTGAGACCGGCCGCCACGGCCGCGCCGAGGAAGTCGGCCGCCTGACGCGTCAGCGAGCCCACCGCCACCAGGTCGTCCAGGTGGGAGGCCTGGACGACGAACTTGCGGATGTTGACCATCCAGTGGCTGCGAGCGATGTCGGGGATGACCACGTGCAGACGCGAACCATCCGGCAGGACCGCATCGACGAACGGGCTCGAGAGGTCCACGCGCCGGCCGCTGGTCTTGAGCATGCGCTCCACCAGGTCGCGCACCTCGTCCGCAGTCAGCATGGTCATGGTCAGCTCGGCAACCCCGCCCCGGGCGACGAACACCTTGGAGGGCTCGTTGATCCAGATCTCCTCGACCTGAGGGTCGTCGAAGTAGCGCTGGAGGGGCCCGAAACCCGCCACCGTGTCGACGACGGACTTCACCGCCGCCTCCACATCAGCCAGCGCGGGCAAACCCCCATGCAGCGAGCGCTCGTCGTAGTCCGCGACGGCATCGCGCACGAGACGGTCCAGCGCCCGGGCGTCGGCAGCCGGGTCGAGACCCCCTCGACGAATCAGCTCGCGAACCTCGGCCTCGACCGTAGCAACGGCATCCATCATGAGCTCCCCCAAACCCGTGAATGCGCCTTAACTCCCCTAAACCAACGTCTCCGGGCGCATAGCAACGCTAACACCATTGGACTGGCGTTGCTTCTACCCATCCACACCGTCGCTCGACATGCTCCGGACAGATCGGGACATCTGCCGCGTAGCGGATCCGCGAGTGTGTCGTTGAGCACGTCGAGCGCACGCCCATCACCCTCTGGAGGCCCCGTGTTCCGCAGTGCTGTCTCGACCCCGCTCGTCCTGTCCGTCGCCGCGAGCGGCCTGATCGGGGCGGCACTCACCGTCCCGGCCATCGCTGCTCCGGCGCACACCACCACGCACGCCCGCACCCTCCGCAAGACGACCACGACGACGCCCAACGCGTTCGCCTCAGGGCAGCCCCAAGCCCAGAGCGTCGGCGCCGCCGGTTGCGGCACCAACACCGCGGGCGAGCCCTCCATCCACGTCTCCCGCTCGAACCTGGTCGGTCTCGGGTCCGAGGACGGAGTCGGCTCAGGCAGCGAGTTCTGGCGGAGCACCCAGGTGGGCGGCACCACGGCCGCCTCCCCCTGCGGGTTGACCTACAGCGGCCAGCCCAACGCGGTGAGCCACATCGGCGCCGCGGGCGGCGACGTCGACACCGCCTTCGCGCCAGCCCTCTCGACGGCCGGAACTCACCGCATCTACCTCGCCAGCCTCAACCTCGGCTCGGTCAACGTCGCGACCTCCAACGACGACGGCAAGACCTTCAGCCAGATCCCGGTCCAGGCCGGGCTACCGGTCGACGACCGGGAGTGGATCGCGGCATACGGAGCCGACACCAGCCTGCTCACCTTCCACGATGTGGCGACCAGCAACATCGACGTGCTGCGTTCCGACACCGGCGGCGGTCCCTACACCCAGATCGCCCAGGCGATCCCGGCCACCGACTACAAGGCCACCAACAATGAGCTCGGCAACCTGGTCATCGACCACGACAACCCGTCGACAGGCGGATTCTGGGCCTACCAGGCGTTCGTGGCGCCCTCGGCCGATCCTGGCGCGACCAGCAGCGCGCCGTACAACGAGGCGTTCCTGGCCGTGTCGCCCGACGGTGGACACACCTGGACGGACAAGCCGATCCCCTGCTCCACCGCCTTCGGGGCCAAGGGTCTGAACCACAACTTCCCCAACGTCTCCGTGGCGCCCAACGGCACCCTGTTCTACGCAGTCAGCAACGACACCTCCGTCTACGTGGCCTCGTCCACCAACCACGGCGATACGTGGAACTGCTCCGGTCCGGTCAGCACCGCCCCCCGCGCGATCTTCCCCTGGCTCGTCGCCACCAGCGCGGGCGAGGACCTCGTCTACTACGGAGAGACCGGGACAGGCGCCACCGCGACCTGGCACGTCTACTTCGCGCAGAACCTCACCCAGTCCCTGACCGGCTGGAGCACCACCCAGCTGATGCCCGTCCACACCGGAGACGTCTGCGAGGGTGGCGTCACGTGCACGGGCGGCCGCCAGCTTCTGGACGACTTCGGCGTCGACACGGACCAATCGGGCTGGGCGCACATCGCCTACTCGCACGACTCCCCTGACCTGGGCGGCTCCGGGAGCTACACCGGGTATGCCGTGCAGACCGCAGGCACGCCGGTCGGACGACCCAACTGACCGAGCGGCGCCAATGACCCTGCTGACCGGCTGACCGTGCCCGGGGCGGGTCAGGCTACGCCGCTGACGAGGAACGCCGGGGCCTCATCCACAGCTGTGGATGAGGCCCCTTCGGCCTCCCCCTGGTCCTCCTAGTGTCTCGGGATGCGACTTCGGCTGACCGTGGCCCTGCCGCCCGACTCCGCGCTGCACGAGGTGGAGGTCGAGGCCCCACAGGGAACGACCGCACGTGAGCTCGGCCGTGCTCTCGAGCTGCACTTCGCGCGCGACCACGACTTGATGCTCGCCGCTCGGGGCGTGCGGCTGGCGGGCGACGCGCCGCTCGGGTCGGCACCCTTGGTCGACGGCGCCTCGGTCGCCCTGATGCCCCGGTCCGCGGCGGGCTCGGGGCCGGCGGCAGAGACAGCGCACCGGCCACGACCCCCAGTGGTCCTGAGTGTCGCCCACGGTCCGGACGCGGGTCGCTCACACGACCTCACACCAGGCGCCCATCGGGTGGGACGCTCCTCCGAGGCGGAGGTCATCGTCGGCGACGACCGGCTTTCTCGCCTCCACCTTGAGGTCCGCTCCGATGGTGACGGCGTCACGGTGCGCGACCTCCACTCCACCAACGGCGCGCGGCTGGCCGGCGCTGCCGTCGGGACCACACCGGTCTCCTGGACCGCGGGCGCTGCCCTCACCATCGGACACACGGAGCTGGCGCTCAGGGCCGCGGTCGAGGTCCCGGCAGCCTCCCGCCCCCAGGCGGACGGCACCCGCTTGGTCAACCGTCAGCCGAGGGTCCTCCCGTCCCCCACCTCCGAAACGGTGAGCCTGCCGCAGGCTCCGGCACCAGCCTCACGTCCTCGGATCCCCTGGGTGACCACCCTGGCTCCACTGCCCCTCGCTCTCCTCATGGCGGTCTTCCTGGGCCCTGTCACTCTCGCCTTCGCCCTGATGAGCCCGATCCTGATGGTGGCCAACCTCGTCGGAGAACGCCTTTCCAGCGGTCGCCGACATGCGACCCAACAGGCCGAGTACGAGCGGAACCTCGCAGAGGCCAGAGCTCGAGTCGAGGCTCTCTGCGTGGCCGAACAGCGTTCCCGCCGCCGTGCCGCGCCCGACCCGGCCGAGATCCTGGCCATTGCGACGGGCCCGGGCGCCCGGCTCTGGGAACGCCGGCGCAACGACCCGGACGCGATGGCCGTGGCGGTCGGTACCTGTACCTCCGCAGCGGGCGTGCACGTCGTCGGACCGCCCGGCGGAGCAGCCTTCGAAACCCCCACCGTGCATGGCGTTCCATGTGTGGTCCGTGTCGATGCGGTCGGAGTGCTGTCCATCTGCGGTCCGCGAACGGCCATCATGGGGGCAGCGCGGGCTGTGTTGGGTCAGCTGCTCACCCTGCACTCACCCGTCGACCTGCGGCTGGTCGTCCTCACCGCAGGGCGGCGCGCAGAGGACTGGCAGTGGCTGAGCCGGGTGCCCCACTCGGGAGCCTCCGGCCTGGCCGCCGGCCCCGCCGCAGGTGACCTGCAGCAGGACGAGGCCCTGGTCCTGACCTTGGTGGACCAACTGGCGCGCACCGTGGAGCAGCGGGGCAACGGCGGCGAGCACGGGCCCCACATCGTGATACTCCTCGACGGTGCGGCAGCGCTGCGAACCATCCCCGGCCTGTCCACCGTCCTACAAGACGGCTCCGCCGTCGGGATCAGTGCGCTGGCGCTCGACAGCGTCGCGACGGCGCTTCCCAGCGAGACCGGAGCCCTGCTCGACCTCACGGACCCGAACGGGCCGAGCCTGCACGTGCCGGGCCACGAGCACCACCAGTTCGTCGCTGACGCGGTCGGTGCATGGTGGGCCGACCGGTTGAGCCGGGGCCTCGCACCACTGCGCGACGCCACCCCCTCGCAGGATGGCGCCCTGCCCTCGACAGTGCCCCTGCTGAGCCTGGTCCCGGGCGCTGACGACGCACAGGTGGTAGCGGCACTGTGGCAGGAGCCGCCTCGTGCCGCGGCACCCATCGGGGTGACGGCGCAGGGCCCCTGGGTTCTCGACCTCGCGGCGGACGGTCCGCATGTCCTTGTGGCAGGCACCACGGGCTCAGGCAAGTCCGAGCTGTTGCGCACTCTGGTGGTCTCGTTGGCCATGCACCACCGACCCGAGGACCTCTCGTTCGTTCTCGTGGACTACAAGGGCGGGGCAGCCTTCCGCGAGTGTGAGCGACTGCCCCACACCGCGGGCGTCGTCACCGATCTCGACGATCATCTGGCCCAACGCGCGTTGACGTCACTGAGGGCCGAGCTCAAGCGGCGTGAGCGCCTCTTCGCCTCTGTGGGCGTGACGGATTTCGCCTCGTACCAACGTCATTCGCGCTCCGGAGGGACACTCCCGCGTCTTGTGGTGATGATCGACGAGTTCCGCGCCCTGGCCGAGGAGCTACCCGCGTTCGTCGACGGCATCGTCTCGATAGCCGCCCTGGGACGCTCGCTGGGCCTGCACGTGGTTCTGGCGACGCAACGGCCGGCCGGCGTCGTGACCGCGGACATCAAGGCCAACGTCAACCTGCGGATCGCCTTGCGCGTGCGCGACGGCACCGACTCCCAGGACGTCCTCGACTCCCCCGCGGCCTCGACCCTGGACCCGGCAGTCCCGGGCCGTGGCTACGCGCGCTCGGGTGGGTCCGGGCTGGTCGGCTTCCACGCGGCTCGGCTCTCGGCGGCGGGCCAGCCGACCGGCATACGGGTCCGCGACCTGGTCTGGGGCCGGACGCAGCCGCCATGGCCCGCAGCCGAAGGCAGTGGCGATGAGGCGCCCGAGCGCATCGTCAGCGCAGTGGTCGAGGCAGCAGCGATGCTCGATGCTGCGCCGGCGCCGCCGGTCTGGCTGCCGCCTCTGCCGACGTGCGTGCCACTCGCCTCATTGCCTTCCCCGTCAGGTCCGGAGTGCTGCGTGATCGGGCTGGTCGACCGACCCGAGCTCCACGCCCAGACCCCGTTCGAGCTCGACCTCGCCATGCCCGGGCACTGGTCCTTCGTGGGCGGCGGGAGCAGCGGTCGCACGACGGCGCTGGAGACCGTCGCGCGGGCGCTCGCAAGCCGTCTGGGGGCCGACCGCCTCCATGTGTATGCCGTGTCCGGCGGCAGCCTGGTGGGGCTCACCGACCTGCCCCAGTGCGGGACCCACGTCGACGTCGTGGACCTCGGCCGGCTGGAGCGGTTGGTCGACCGGCTCGAGGCCGAGATCCGGAGCCGCCAACGCGACATGGGCTCGGAGAGAGCGCGGCTGCTGCTCCTCGTCGACGACTGGGACGTGCTCGCCAGTGGGGCCGGAGCCAGCTCACTCGACCACGCCATGCTGCTGGACCGGCTGTTGGGACTCCTTCGGCAGGGCGAGGCGCATGGGTTGACAACGGTCGTTGCCGGAGACCGTTCGCTGCTGCTCGGGCGCGTCGCCTCCGTCATCTCTCGGCGCGTGCTCCTGCGGCTCCCCGACCGTGCGGATGCGGCACTGGCCGGGCTCACCCTCACCGCCTTGACCGCGGACGCGCCGCCCGGGCGTGGGGTGCTCCGGGACGGCGCCGAGGTCCAGCTCGCCGTCGGCCCCGCCAGACCGGCCATGCGCGCGGTGCTCGGGCCGGGCGGCGGTCCCGCACGCCTCGACCCGTTGCCGACACATGTCGCGGCCCGGGACCTGCCCATACCGGACCTCGGAGCGGGACTGCCGGTTGGTCTCGGCGGCGACGCGGTGCAGCCACTGACCCTGCGTGAGGAGTCCGACGGTCGCCGCTGGCTGGTGGCCGGCGCCCGTGGCAGCGGGGTGTCCAGCGCACTGCTCCTCCTCGCGCGGGGCCTGGTGCACGCGGGACGACCCGTGACGGTCGTCGCGCCGCGTCCCGGCCCACTGGACGCGCTGCGCCACGACCGGCGGCTCGTCGGCTGGAGCGACGCACACTGCCTCACCGCTGGCGACCTGCCACGTGAGTGGCCCAGCCTCGCGGTGGTCGTCGACTGTGCGGACGAGCTCCTCGACACCCGGGCCGACGACCTGTTGCGCGATTTCAGCCGGCAGGTCGAGCGCCGGGGAGGGCTCCTGGTCGTAGGTGCGAGCGCGACCACCCTGGTGACCCAGTACCGCGGGGTGGGCACCGAGGTGGCTCGTGAGCGCACCGGCATCCTGCTCGGCCCGCGGTCGGGCCTGGAGGGGGATCTTTTCGGACTGCGGCTGCGCGCCGACCCACAGGCGCCGCCGGGCCGCGGTCACCTCGTTCGGCGTGGACGTGCCGTGACACTCCAGGTCGCACACCCAGGCACGCCCTCCGAGAGCGGGTGAGATCTAGGAACGGTCGGACCAGGGCTGACCGGTGCGAGCGCGCACGGCAGCGACCACGCCGACGAGGGCGACCAGGCCGACGGCCACGCCCACAAGGCCCCGACCTGCTTGAAGCAGGCTCCAGGCGACCGGAAGGAGGAGCACGTTCCAGACCACCGTCGGGGTGTTCGGCCAGTCGGCGCCACGCAGCCACGAGCGCGCCAGGACCGCGATCCCCACGGCCACCACGAGGATGAGGGCCGACATCGCCGCAGGGGTGGTGTCGTGGCTCCTCCCCTGCACCAGCTCCCATACGAAGTACACCGCGAAGGCCAGCAGCGTCACCGCCTCGAGGGCGCAGACAAGTGCCGCCAGGCGTCGCATCGGGTCGGCGTTCACGGCCGCCAGAGTAGTCCGCCGACCGGACGCGACGTTCACGCGCACTCCCGGGCCCCACACTCCAGACGTTGCCGTGACCTGGCGACAGTCGGCCGGCACCGCATGTGCGAATGTGACCAATCCCTCAACGTTACCGACGAGTCCACGGCGCGTAGCCCTTCAATTGGGGGGCGCGGTCTGTGAGGCTGGAACAGAAACGCGCGGCAACCCGTTGGCAGAAGTGCGCCTCCACCATAAGAATGGTCAGCGCACTGGCTCATGCTGTGTGTGGAGGTTGCACCCGTTACGATGACAGGTCGCCTCTCATCCTGAGCTGACTGAGTTCGACCGCCCGAGCAGTACAGCACGTACGCAACGAAGCGCCGTGTGCCGACGGTTCCCCATCCCGAGCCTTGGCGCATTCCTGCGAAACCCCCGCACAACAAGGAGCACGATCTTCATGGACTGGCGCGACCGCGCTGCCTGCCTCGACGAGGACCCTGAGCTGTTCTTCCCGATCGGGAACACCGGCCCAGCGATTCTCCAGATCGAGGAGGCCAAGGCTGTGTGCCGACGCTGCGAGGTCGTCGACGTCTGCCTCAAGTGGGCTATCGAGTCCGGACAGGACGCGGGCGTGTGGGGCGGTATGTCCGAGGACGAGCGCCGCGCGCTCAAGCGTCGCAACGCCCGCGCTCGCCGCGCAGGCTGACTGTCCAGGCCGGTTGACCGCGAAGGCACGCTGACCTCAAGCTGACCCCCTCGCGGTTCTCGCGAGCTGTGGCCTACGGCGCGTCCCTGCCCAGGGGTCGCAACCGCGCCACGAACCGCGCCTCGGTGCCCCGCGGGACGGCTGCCTTCCAGACGATCCGGCCCCGCAGGTCCTGCACCAGGGACTGCACGATCTGGGTGCCGAGCCCGGACCTCCCCGGTGAGAACCCATCCGGCAGACCAGCGCCGTCGTCGGTGATGGTCACGGTCAACAGCTCTTCGCCGGACTCGTCGGCGCTGCGCTCGGCATGCACGGTGATCGTGCCTCCCTCGGACTCCCCCAGCCCGTGTTCTACGGCGTTCTGGACGAGCTCGGAGAGGATCATCGCCATAGCCGTAGCGTCCTCGGCCCGCAGCAGTCCGAAGGACCCCTCGACACTCGTCCGGATCGGGTGCTCGATCTTGGCCACCTCGGTGATGGCCTGCAAGCCGCGCACGGCGATGTCGTCGAAGTTCACCGTCTCGCTGAACCCCTGGCTCAGGGTCTCGTGCACCAGGGCGATCACCCCCACCCGTCGCACCGCCTCCTCGAGCGCGACCCGACCTGCCTCGCCGGCGGGCAGCCGTCGCGCCTGCAGACGCAGCAGCGCCGCCACGGTCTGCAGGTTGTTCTTGACGCGATGGTGGATCTCGCGGATGGTCGCGTCCTTGGTGATCAGCTCCAGCTCGCGTCGCCGCAGCTCCGACACGTCGCGCAGGAGCAGCAGCGCGCCGACCCGCTGGCCGCCCTCGGTGAGGGGAATCGCGCGCATCGAGACGCTGGCGCCACGGCTGCTGACCTCGGTGCGCCAGGGCGCCCGGCCCGTGACGACCACCGCGAGGGACTCGTCGACCGGCGACTCGTCACGCAGCAAGTCTGCGACGACCTTGGCGAACAGCTCGTCCAAAACGTCACCGACATGCCCCAGCCTATGGATGGCCGACAGGGCGTTGGGGCTCGCGTACGACACGACCCCGTTGACGTCCAGCCTGATCACCCCGTCCCCCACGCGCGGCGCGCCGCGCCGCTGGCCCGTCGGCGCGGAGACGTTGGGGAACTCGCCAGCAGCGATCATCCGCGCGAGCGCGTCGGCGAGCGACTGGTAGGTCAGCTCCAGGCGGCTGGGCGTGCGCATCGCCGCGAGATTGGTATGCCGTGTCAGCACCGCCAGGGAGCGACCGTTGCGGACCACGGGGATGGCCTCCTCGCGGACCGGCATGTCGTCGCGGAAGATCGGGTCCTTCTGTCGCACGATCCGCCGGTCGAGGTAGGCCTGGTCCAACAGGGACTGCCGCCCTCGATGAGTGCGACGTCCCACCACGTCCTCGAAGAAGACCATCTGGCCGGTGGTCGGGCGAACATGGGCCACGGCGAGCCAGCCCTCCATCCCAGCGGGGACCCACAGCACCAGGTCGGCGAACGACAGGTCAGCGATCAGCTGCCAGTCACCGACGAGGAGGTGCAGCCACTCCGTCTCGGATGGCTCGAGGTCAGTGGCGACGCGAAGGACCTCCTGCAGCGTGGGCACGAAGTCAGCCTAGATGCGCAACCTCGGCGACCCGGTCCCCCACCCTGACGCGACCGGGCCTGACCACGGTCGCATAGACCCCGGCCATCAGGTCGTGGCGATGACTGATGGTTCGCAGCAGGCCCGGACGGCCGGTGAGGCCGACCTGCGCCACCCCGACCATGCGGCAGCGCTGGGTGGTCCCCGTGACCCGTACAACGGACGATCCGACCGTGAGCTCCCGGCCAACCCAGGACTCTTCGGCATAGGGGATCTCCGTGGCAAGCAGGATGTTGCCCCGTAGGTGGCGCGGGTCCACCGGACGGCCGTCACCCTCGTGACGTCCGATGTCCATCAGCGTCGCCGTCCCGACGATCGACAGTGCCGCCGCATCCTGGTGAGGGACGTCGGCCTCTCGGCGGAGAGAGACCGGCTCGCCGAAGTGGTCAGACAGAGCGTCCCCTGTCGACGGATCGTCGGCCAGGAGCTCGCGACCATCGGGCAGACGCACATGCAGGGCGGCGCCGTCGCACCGCACGGTGAGGGCGAAAACCGGGTCCATCCGGCGGAAGCGCCTCGTGTGCTTGCCGCTCGCGATCTTGCCGTGCTGGTCGTACACCGCCCATTCCCGGTCACCCACGAGTCCGCTCAGGGTGACAGCCGCCTCATCAAGCGGCTGGCCGCCCATTGACTTCACGGGAAAGCGCTGCAGCGCAACGACCTCCGGGAGGCTGGCCGCCGACCTCACGAGGTGGCCGCTCCGGAGCGGATCACCGAGCGCAGGGTGCGCAGGGCGACCGAGAGCGCGGCGATGTTCGGCTTGTCCAGCCGCTCGATGCCTGACAGCGCCGTGCGGGCCCGCGCCAGCGACTCGGCGTTGGCCTTCGCCCATTCCTCGTAGCGGTGGGCCGGCGACGCTCCTTGGGTCGACGCGTCCATGACGGAGCGCACCAGGCTCTCGAGCACGGCATACAGGTCGTCGCGCAGGGCACCGCGAGCCAAGGCGTCCCAACGGTCGTCGCGTGGCAGGTTGGTGACCCGGCTGAGCATCGCGTCGACGCCGAAACGCTCGGAGAGCAGGAAGTACAACGGGGCCACGTCGCTCGGCGGCTCACCGGTGTCGGTGGCGATGTCGACGATGTCGAGGAGCGAGAACTGGTCGAGGAGGGTCGCCGAACGCTGGGCCAGCTCGTCCGGAACACCGTGCTTCTGATAGCCAGTCACGTTGCGCTGCAAGCGCTTCAGCTCGGCGCCTTTGAGAAGCGACGGGATCTGCGGGGCGAACTCGCGGACCACCTCGCCGAACCGCGCCACCTCTCCGGCGACGTCCAGACGCGACGGTCGTGACGTGAGGAACCACCGGATCGATCGGTCGATGAGCCGCCGGAACTCCAGGTAGAGCTGGCTCTGGACGTCCGTGGACACCACCGTGTCGAGTGCCTCCACCTCGTGGACGAAGCTCGGGAGGTCGAAGATCTCACGAGCCACGACGAACGCACGCGCGATCTGCTCAGGCGTCGCCCCCGTCTCCTCCATCGCTCGGAAGGCGAAGGTGATGCCGCCGCGGTTGACCATCGAGTTGACGACCGAGTTCGTGATGATCTCGCGTCGCAGCGGGTGTCCCGCCAGGTCCTCGGCGTACTGCTCGCGCAGCGCCGAAGGGAAGTAGTCCGTGAGCGTCTGCTGGAACCAGGGGTCGTCCGGGAGCTCCGACGGGAGCAGGTCCTCCTTGAGGGCAAGCTTCGCGTAGGCGACGAGCACCGAGAACTCCGGTGACTTCAGACCGAGCCCCGCCTGCGAACGCCGCTCGATCTCGGCATCGGAGGGCAGGAACTCCAGCGAGCGGTCGAGGTCGCCCCGCTCCTCGAGCCAGTGGATGAGCCGCTGGTGCACCGGCAGCATCGGGTGCTCCTGCGCGCGCGCGTTGCCCAGTAGGACGTTCTGCTCGTAGTTGTCCCGCAGCACCTGTTGCGCGACGTCGTCGGTCATCGAGGCCAACAGGGCGTTGCGCTGCTTGAGGGTGAGGTCTCCGCCGCGAACCAGCGCGGTCAGCGGGATCTTGATGTTGACCTCGTGGTCCGAGGTGTCGACGCCGGCTGAGTTGTCGATGGCGTCGGTGTTGACGCGCACCCCGTTCAGCGAGGCCTCGATACGGCCCAGCTGCGACAGGCCGAGGTTGCCCCCCTCACCCACGACCTTGCACCGCAGCTGTATGCCGTCGACGCGGATCGCGTCGTTGGCGCGGTCGCCGACGTCCGAGCTCGTCTCGGACGTCGCCTTGACGTAGGTGCCGATGCCGCCGTTCCACAGCAGGTCGACGGGCGCCTGGAGGATGGACTTCATCAGCTCGGCCGGCGTCACTGACGTCGCGCCGGCCGACAGCCCCAGTGCCTCACGCATCTCGGGGGTGACGGTGACGGACTTCAGCGAGCGGTCGAAGACCCCGCCTCCGGGACTGATCAGCGACCGGTCGTAGTCGGCCCAGGACGACCGTGGCAGGTCGAACAGACGCTTGCGCTCCGCGAAGCTGGTCTGCGCCACGGGGCTGGGGTCGACGAAGATGTGACGGTGGTCGAAGGCGGCCACCAGTCGGATGTGCTCGGACAGCAGCATGCCGTTGCCGAAGACGTCGCCCGACATGTCACCGATGCCCACGGCGGTGAAGTCCTCGGACTGGGTGTCGACGCCCATCTCGCGGAAGTGCCGCTTCACCGACTCCCAGGCACCACGGGCGGTGATACCCATGGCCTTGTGGTCGTAGCCGGCCGAGCCACCGGAGGCGAAGGCGTCGTCGAGCCAGAAGCCGTAGGACTGGGCCACGCCGTTGGCGATGTCGGAGAAGGTCGCCGTGCCCTTGTCCGCGGCGACGACCAGATAGGGGTCGTCGACGTCGTGACGAACGACCTTGGGAGGCGGCACGATCGTCGACCCGTCGCGGTTGTCGGTGATGTCGAGCAGGCCGCAGATGAACACCTTGTAGGACGCGATGCCCTCGGCCAGCCAGGCGTCGCGGTCGACGGAGGGGTCAGGCAGCTGCTTGGCATAGAAGCCGCCCTTGGAGCCGGTGGGCACGATGACGGCGTTCTTGACCATCTGCGCCTTGACCAGCCCGAGGACCTCGGTGCGGAAGTCCTCGCGACGGTCGGACCAGCGCAGACCGCCGCGGGCGACCGGGCCGAAGCGCAGGTGGACACCCTCGACCCGCGGCGAGTAGACGAAGATCTCGAACTGCGGGCGAGGTGCCGGCAGGTCGGGCACCTGCTTGGGGTTGAGCTTGATCGAGACGTACGACTTGGGGTCGCCTGCCTCGTCGGCCTGGTAGAAGTTCGTGCGCAGGGTGGCACGGATGACCCCGAGGAACGCCCGGATGATCCGGTCGTGGTCGAGGCTCTTCACCGCGTCGAGCCCCTCGGTGACCTCGTCGCAGACCGCGTCCTCGGCGGCCTGCCGCGCGGCACCCGGCTGACCGGCATACCGAGAGGGGTCGAAGCGGGCCTCGAAGAGGGCCACCAGCCTGCCGGCCAGCGCGTGGTTGGAGGCCAGCGCGGACTCGACGTACTCCTGGGAGAACGTGGACCCGGTCTGGCGCAGGTACTTTGCGACGGTGCGCAGGATGACGACCTGACGCCAGGTCAGGCCCGCCCCGAGAACCAGGGCGTTGAACCCGTCGCTCTCGGCCCGGCCACTCCAGACCGCACCGACCGCCTCCTGGAAGAGCTCACGCAGGCGGTCTCTGCTGCCGTCGCCGGTCCAGACCTTCTCGCCCTGCACCCGCAGCCCGAAGTCGTAGACCCACAGCCGGACCCCGTCACCCCGCTCGATCTCGTAGGGGCGTTCGTCGACCACCTCGACACCCATGTGGGTGAACATCGGCAGCACCTGGGTGAGCGACAGCGGGCTGCGCCGGTAGAGCTTGAAACGCCGTTCGTTCATCGGAGCGCCCGGCTCCTGGTACATGTTCAGGCCGGTCGCGTCGTCGCTCTCGAGCGCGTCCATGTGACGGACGTCGGCGACCCCGACACGCGGGCTGAAGTCCTCCTTGTAGGCCTCGGGAAAGGCGCGCGCGTAGAGGCCGGACAGCCGCGCAGCGGCCTCCTCCCCGTGCTCGCTCCGGGCCGCCTCGCCGAGGTCCTCCTCCCAGGTGCGGGTGGCGTCGACCAGCTGCCGCTCGAGCGCGGCCTCGTCCACGTCAGGGATGGAGTCACCGGCCGGCACGCGGACGACGAAGTGCAGCATGGCGAGCACGGACTCGGACACGCGTGTCGTGAAGTCCACCGTCGCGCCCGAGAACGCTTGCCGCAGAATGGATTCCATCTTGAGCCGGACACCAGTGTTGTAACGGTCGCGAGGGATGTAGACCAGGCATGAGACGAAGCGGCCGAACCGGTCGCGACGCAGGAACAGCTTGGTCTTGCGACGCTCCTGAAGGTAGAGGACGGCCGTCGCGTTCTGGAACAGCGACTCCTCGTCCGCTTGGAACAGCTCGTCGCGCGGGTAGTTCTCGAGCACCTCGAGCAGGTCCTTGCCGGAGTGCGAGTCGGGCAGGAAGCCACTGCGCTCGAAGATGGCCGCGACCTTGTCACGCACGATCGGGATCCGGGTCACGGACTCGGTGTAGGCACTGGACGTGAAGAGCCCGAGGAAGCGCTTCTCGCCGGTCACCTGCCCCGACTCGTCGAACTGCTTGACGCTGATGTAGTCGAGGTAGGTGTTGCGGTGGACGGTGGCGCGGGTGTTCGCCTTGGTGATGATCAGCAGCTCGGTGGCACGCGCGACGGAGCGGGCCTGCTCGGACAGCTGGACGCCCTCACCGGTGGGGTCGTAGCGCAGCAGGCCCAGCCCGGTGCCGTGGCGCGCCTCCAGCCGGTCGGCGTCGGCACCGCGGTGCAGCAGGTACTCGCGGTAGCCGAGGAAGGTGAAGTGGTTGTCGGCCAGCCACTCCAGCAGTCCCTGAGCCTGCTCGACCTCTGACTGCGGTATGCCGTGCGGCGCCAGCTCGGCCAGCTCGGCAGCTACCTGAAGGCAGATTGCCTGCATCTTGGGCCAGTCCTCGACCGACTCGCGGACGTTGCCGAGGACGCGGCGCAGTCGCTCCGCGACCTCGTCGCGGGCGTGCTGGTGGCTCTCGCGGTCGATCTCCAGGTGCATCCAGGACTCACGCACCTCGCCGAACCCACCGTCGCCTGCAGCGTCCTCGAGCAGCAGCTCCTCGAGCTCGCCGGTGGCGTCGCGACGCACCCGCATGGTGGGGTGGACGACCAGATGGACCGTGCGGTCGAGGCGCAGCAGCTCGGCCGTGACGGAGTCCACCAGGAATGGCATGTCGTCGGTGACGATCTGCACCACGGTGTGGCCGCTGGCCCAGCCGTGCTCCTCGACGCTGGGGTTGAAGACGTCGACCTTGGCTGTCCCGACCGGTCGGCTCTGCGCGAGCTCTCGATGGGACAGGGCCGCTCCGAGAAGGTCCTCGGAGCCGCGAGCCATGAGGTCCTCGGTGGCGACGTGCCGGTAGTAGCTGCGCAGGAACTGCTCAGTCCCCCCACCCGGCTGGTCCGCGAGCTCCGCGGCCGATCGCAACAGTTGCTGACGGGACTGCTCCAGCGACGCAGACATGGCTGTCGACTTCATCCTCACGTGTTGTCATGCGCCCGCGGGGGCGCGGAGGGCATGTGGCGCACGACACTGTGCGCCAGTCCGAGACTAGCGCTCTCGCGCGGGGCGTCGCGCACACCCTGACGGGTCGCGGCGATGCAGCGCCTTATCGCATCCAGGCGTTGCGCCGCAACGCGTGTCGCTGCAGGTCAGACTAGGTTTTCCGGCCGGTTTGTGGTTGGTTGGTGAACACCCTCACCGGAAAAGGAGCATCACGTGATCATCCTCGGACTGATCTTGCTGATCATCGGCCTGGTGGCGAGCATCGCCATCTTGAAGACCATCGGCATCATCCTGCTCGTCATCGGCCTGATCCTCGCGCTCATCGGCATGTTGGGCAACGGCATCGGCGGCAGGAAGCACTGGTACTGACCGGTCCTGCACCGTGTTCCGGCGGCCCCCGCGGCACCCCATTGTGGGTATCGCGGGGGCCGTTCTCTTGCGCTCACTACAGTGAGCGGTATGCCGCCTGCCTCGGCCCGCTCTGCCGACCTGCGCCGTCGCGCCGAGAGCCTTGCCTCGCTCGCGGCCTGCTCCCGCACCGGAGCCGACCAGCTGCGCCTCCTCTACCCCGAGGTCGGCGACCTGCGCGTCCAGGCCGTGCTTGAGCGCGCTCTCGACGACATGCGTGATCTCCTGGCCGCCGTGGATGTCGCCGCAACGGAGCTGGCCGACGACCTCGCGGTGCTGCCCCGCCAGAACACGATCCGCGAGGACGGCGCCCGCGACCCCAGCCCGACCCCTCGGGGTCCGGTGCGCCGATGACCGAGCCCTTGCCCGGCGACCCGGCGTCCTGCTCGCACGCCGGCGGGACGATGCGTTCGCTCGCGTCCCGGCTGCGTGTCGCCGGGCGCCGCGCCCACGAGGCCGCTGCCGACTCGGCCCTCTCCGGCGAGACTGACCTGGCGAGACCGGGTGCCCCCGAGCTGCGGGTTCGGCGCCGCATGGAGGTGGTCGACCGCGCTGCCGCAGCAGCCACCCTGGAGGTCGACCGGGTCGGGCGTGCCCTGCAGGACTTCGCCACCGACCTGGCCGAGCTCCAGGGGCAGTACCAGCGCCTTGCCGGACGGGCGGCATCCGCCGGCCTGCGCGTGGTGGACGGCTCGCTGGTCCCGGCGTGGGGCGTGGCGGGTGTCGCGGACCCTCGAGCGGTCAGCACGCAAGAGGCTGTCAGGTCGTCGTTGCAGCCCGAGCTCGATGCCGTCCTACGCGGCGTAGCGCTGCGACGACAGCGGCTTCTCACGATGCTGCACGAGGGTCAGGGCCGGCTCGAGCACCACCGCGCGGTGCTACGGCGATGACGACCATCGACCTCAACGCCGACGTGGGCGAGTCGTTCGGCCGGTGGCAGCTCGGCGACGACGAGGCCATGCTGTCCGTCGTCACGAGCGCCAACGTCGCCTGCGGCTTCCACGCCGGCGACCCGTCGGTGCTGCTGTCGGTCTGCCGCCAGGCGGCGGCAGCCGGCGTCGCGGTCGGCGCGCAAGTCGGCTACCGCGACCTGGCCGGCTTCGGGCGCCGCTTCATCGATGTCGAGCCGCGCGAGCTGACCGCCGACGTCGTCTACCAGATCGGGGCCCTGGACGCGCTGGCGCGGATGGCTGGGACCCGCGTGTCCTACGTCAAGCCCCACGGCGCCCTCTACCACGCGGTGACGCGGCACGAGGCCCAGGCCGCGGCGGTGGTCGAGGCAGTGAGCGCAGTCGACTCCGGCCTGCCGCTGGTCGGTCTGCCGGGCTCCCTGGTGCTTCGCCGGGCAGCCGATGCCGGGTTGCGCACGGTCAGCGAGGCCTTCGCCGACCGCGGCTATCTGCCCGACGGCTCGCTCGTCCCACGCGCACAGGCCGGGTCGCTGCTCACCGACCCCGCTGCCGTCGCCGAGCGCATGGTCACCCTGGTGGTCGACGGATACGTCACGGCCGTCGACGGCGCCCGGGTGACCATCCAGGCCGACTCGCTCTGTGTCCACGGCGACAGCCCCGGGGCTGTCTCCATCGCCAGGGCCGTCAGCTCGGCGCTTGCCCAGGCCGGCGTGCGGCTGGCCGCCTTCACCGCTGCCGCAGACTGACGGCATGACCCTCCGCCTACTGGCCTGCGGGGAGCGCGCGTTGCTCGTGGAGTGCCTGTCGTTGGCCGCCGCCACGGACCTCCGCCTGCGGCTGACCGGTCCCTCGCGGCCAGCCGCACTCGAGGACGCCGTGCTCGGCGCTCGGAGTGTCCTTGTCGTGGCGACGGCCGCCTCCAGGCTGAACGAGCTGCGCGCGGTGGTCCAGCGGCTCGGCGGCCCCCAGCCACTGGGTGACCCGGACACCGCAGAGACCGACGATGGAGTCGAGATCACCGTGGACTATGCCGGCGCCGATCTTGACGAGGTGGCGCGGCTGACCGGCCTGACGACCGAGGAGGTCGTCAACGCCCACACCGGGACGACCTGGCGGGTGGGCTTCGCGGGATTCGCGCCCGGCTTCGCGTATCTCGTCGGCGGCGACCCTCGTCTGAGAGTCCCCCGGCGCGCCACTCCCCGGGTGCGCATCCCGGCAGGGTCAGTGGCCCTGGCCGATGGGTTCAGCGGGATCTATCCCCGCTCGAGCCCTGGTGGGTGGCAGGTGATCGGCACCACCGATACCCCGCTGTGGGACCTCACCCGCGACCCACCGGCACTGCTGACTCCGGGTCGCGAGGTCCGCTTCGCCGCGAGGCGACATGGGGAGCGAGCCCACCCGACAGGGCTATCACGTCCCAGGCCACCTCTGCCCCAGCCACCGCAGGCCGAGTCACCTAGGACCGGGCCTCCCTACGCCGAGCTCGAGGTGCTCGCCTCCCCGCGGCCCGTGCTGGTCCAGGATGCCGGGCGCCCGGGCCTCTCCCACCTGGGCGTGTCCCCCTCCGGCGCAGCCGACCACGCGGCATACCAGCTCGGGGCACGGCTGCTGGGGCAGGCAGGCGACCGGGCCGCCCTCGAGATCGTGCTGGGCGAGCTCGTGGTGCGTGCCCACGGCAGCCTCACCGCGGCTCTGACGGGGGCAGCGCTTCCGGCCGAGGTGGACGGCCGGGCGGTGGGCCATGGAGCCCCCTTCCTCGTCCGCGACGGACAGGTCCTGCGGCTCGGCCGCCCCGCGCAGGGCCTGCGTACCTATCTGTCCGTGCGCGGAGGCATCGCGGTGCCTCCGGTGCTCGGCTCGCGATCGCGCGACACCTTGGCCGCTCTGGGACCCGAGCCGGTGACACCGGGCGACCGACTGCCGGTGGGGTGGTCCGACGCGTGGCCGACGGTCGACGTCGCTCCGGTCGCACCGTTGCCCACCGGTGTGGTGGCGCTGCGTGCCACGTGGGGGCCGGACTCCGATCGGCTCGACCGACGCGAGCTGCTCTGTGCCCAGTGGACGGTGGCGCCCGACAGCGACCGCGTGGCCCTGCGGCTGGCACGGGGCGGCGGCTCGCGCCTGGGGAGCGCCTTCGCGGACACCACCGAGGTGCCCCCGGCCGGAATCGTGCGCGGCGCCATCCAGCTCCCGCCCAGCGGCCTCCCCGTCGTGTTCCTCGACGACCATCCGGTGACGGGTGGCTACCCCGTGGTCGCAGTGCTCGACGCGGCCTCGTGCGACCGTGCAGCCCAGCTCCGTCCGGGAGCGAACGTGCTGCTCACGGTGACCTGAGCGGCCGGACGAGCCAGCGGATACGCTGGCCAGGCCCCTTCGCCCCCCTGAGGAGACAGACGCATGAAGATCGCCACGACGATCGACTACGCCGCCACACCGCAGGAGGTCTTCGCGGTCCTGTCGGACGCGAAGTTCCAAGAGGCCAAGTGCGCGGCCACCGCAGCGATCCGCCACTCCGCCTCGATCAAGACCGTCGGAGACCGCACGGTCATCACGACCGAGCGCGTCCTGCCCAGCGACGACCTGCCCGACTTCGCTCGGTCGATGGTCGGTGACACCCTCAAGGTCACCGAGACCCAGGACTGGGGCCCCGCCTCCGACGACGGCAGCCGCCAGGGCACCGTCGAGATGGGCGTCACCGGCGCCCCAATCTCGCTGAAGGGCACCCTCGCGCTGCGGCCCAACGGCGACGGCACCGTCGAGACCCTCGACTCCGAGCTGAAGGCCAAGGTTCCGCTCGTCGGCGGCAAGATCGAGAAGGCTGCGGCCCATCCGATCGAGGAGGCCATCGCCATCGAGCACCAGACCGCCGTGGAGTGGCTCAAGCGCTGACCAGCCGTATGCCGCGTGGCAGCCACGCGGCATACGGCACTGCGGCTCAGCCCTCGGTGGCCATGTGCGGGTAGGCGTGCTCGGTCGGAGGGTTGAACGTCTCCTTGATCGAGCGGGCACTGGTCCAGCGCATGAGGTTCTGGGCAGCGCCGGCCTTGTCGTTGGTGCCGGACGCCCGGCCACCGCCGAACGGCTGCTGACCCACGACGGCGCCCGTCGGCTTGTCGTTGATGTAGAAGTTGCCCGCTGCGAACCGCAGCCGCGCGGTGGCGTCGGCGATGGCGACGCGGTCCTGGGCGATGATCGAGCCGGTCAGCCCATAGGGCGAGAACGACTCCATCTGGTCCAGGACACGGTCGTACTGGCGGTCGGGGTAGACGTGGACCGACAGGATCGGGCCGAAGTACTCGGTCTTGAACGACTCGTCGGCAGGGTCGTCGATCTCCAGCACCGTCGGGCGCACGAACCAACCCTCGCTGGAGTCGTAGGTGCCACCCGCGACGACGTCGACGCCGCTGCTGGCGTGGGCGCGGTCGATGGCCGCCGAGTGCTTGGCGAACGCGCGCTCGTCGATGACCGCACCCATGAAGTTGGACAGGTCAGTGACGTCACCCTGGGTCAGCCCGTTGGTGATCGAGACCAGATCGGCCTTGATCTTCTTCCACAGCGACCGGGGCACGTAGGCCCTCGATGCGGCCGAGCACTTCTGTCCCTGGTACTCGAAGGCACCGCGAATCATGGCCGTACGCAACACATCCGGGTCTGCGGACGGGTGGGCGAGGATGAAGTCCTTGCCACCGGTCTCGCCCACCAGGCGCGGGTAGCTGCGGTAGCGCGGCAGGTTCGCGCCGACCTCCTGCCACAGATGCTGGAACGTCGGCGTCGAGCCGGTGAAGTGGATGCCGGCCAGGTCCGGGTCAGCAAGGGCGACCTTGGAGACGTTCAGGCCGTCGCCGGTGACCAGGTTGATGACACCCGGCGGCAGGCCGGCTGACTCGAGCAGCGCCATGGTGAGGTGCGCCGCGAACTGCTGCGTCGGGCTCGGCTTCCAGACCACGGTGTTGCCCATCAGTGCCGGAGCGGTCGGCAGGTTGCCGGCGATCGCGGTGAAGTTGAAGGGTGTGACCGCGTAGACGAACCCCTCCAGCGGACGGTGGTCCGTGCGGTTCCAGATTCCCTTGGCGTTCAGCGGCGGCTGCTCGGCGAGGATCTGGCGCGCGAAGTGCACGTTGATCCTCCAGAAGTCGATCAGCTCGCACGCCGCGTCGATCTCCGCCTGGTAGGCGGTCTTGGACTGGCCCAGCATGGTGGCCGCGTTGAGATGCGCTCGCCACGGACCCGAGAGCAGCTCGGCCGCCTTGAGCAGGATGGCCGCGCGGTCGTCGAACGACAGCGCACGCCAGCCCGGTGCTGCGGCCTTGGCGGCGTCGACAGCCGCCTGTGCGTCGGCGACCGTCGCGTTGCGCATCGTGCCGAGGAGCTTGCGGCGCGCGTGCGGCTGACGCACCTCGATCTTCTTCCCGGCGCCCATCACGCGCTTGCCGGCGATGGTGTGAGGCAGATCGATGCTCGTACTCCCTAGCTCGACCAGTGCGACCTCGAGCGCCGCGCGCTCGGGGCTGCCCGGCGCGTAGTCCAGGACGGGCTCGTTGACGGGGACGGGTACCTGGGTGACGGCATCCATGGCTGGCGGGGCTCCTCGGGGTTGCTTCGGTAGCGGTCGCTGGACAGAGCCCACCTATGGTGTCACGTATGCCGAACGCCCTCGACGCGGCCGACCTCGCCTATCGCTGGGCGGGCCGCACCGATCCCACCGCGCCGACCCTGGTCCTCCTGCATGGGTTGGGCGACTCCGGAGACTGCTGGCCCGACGCGGTCCGTCGCTGGTCCCCGCGCTATCGCGTGGTCGGGGTGGACCTGCTGGGGCACGGCCGGTCCCCGCGGTTCACCGCAGACCAGCTGGCCTCGCCGGACCCCATGGAGGAGATGTATGCCGCGGCCCTGGACATCGTGAGGCGGGTGGCGGCCGGGCCGGTCATCCTGGTCGGGCACTCCATGGGCGGAGGCATCGCCACGGCGCTCGCCGCGCGCCATCCCGACCTCGTCCGCGCTGCAGTCCTGGAGGAGCCCGCCTGGCGCGACCCGGCGCTTCGGGTCCAGTCGCGCGAGGTGGTGGCCGAGCGCATCGCGGACTGCCGGCGCTTTGCCGAGGACCCCGACGAAGCCTTGGCCGACGGGCGACGGGAGAACCCGACCTGGCCCGACACCGAGCTGGAGCCCTGGGCCCGCGCCAAGACCGAGGTCGATGAGGCGTTCCTCGAGCTGGGGGTGGCGTCGTTCACGACACCGTGGGAGCAGCTGGTGCGCGGGATCAGGGTGCCCACGCTGGTCATCGTCGGCGCTCGGTCCACCCTGCTGGGCGCAGGCACCCGTGCCCGCGCCGACGCGTTGGCCAACCCGCAGGTGCGCATCGAGACTCTGGACGCGGGGCACTGCGTCCGTCGCGACGTGCCCGAGACCTACCATGCGCTGGTCGACCCCTGGCTGGCCGAGCACGGTGCGGTCGTCACACCAGCCTGAGGAGCTCCTCGAGCTCGGTCGCGTCGTACCAGAGCAGGTCGGCCATGCCTTCGTCGTCGGCAGACTCGTCGACGTGGAACGACACCACGAGAGACAGCGGGATCGCGGACTGGACCAGGACCGCGGCCGGGCTCTCCCCGCCCTCCTGCACCCAGGTCGGGTCGACATCGGCAGCGGCCACGACCCGCTTGCCACGCCCCGGACGAAGCACCCCGGCCGCCTCCACGGCCTCGGTCAGCGCGGCATACTCCCACGCCTCCTCGTCGCCCGTCGGGTCCGCTCGCTCGATGCGGCCGGTCACCGCAAAGGCATGCACCTGCGAGTCCCCGAGCTGGCGCTCCGAGGCAAGGCGACGCACCCCGGCGGCGTTGAGCGGTATGTAGATCCTGGTCTGGGTCATCCCACATCCTCGAAGTCGGACCGGTCCGGGAGCGGAGCCGGGTCGCGCAGCGCCTCGGCCGAGGTGCGCAGCGACGTCTGGATCACCTGAGGCCGACGCGTGACGTCCATCAGGTTGGCACCCATCGCCTCCAGGTCCTGCTCGCCCGGGCCGAGGACGGTCACGTCCGTGCCCTCGGCGTGGACGCGCCTCAGCTCGCGCAGTACCCGAAGGGTGACACGGTTGCGCCACTGTCGCTCGACCCGGGTGCGCCAGTGGCGCGGAGCGTCGCGGACGAAGCTCACCTGAGGTGCCAGGACGTAGACCTCGTCCAGGCCCTGGCCGACCATGAGGTCGAGGTTGGTGGATGACCACGCTCCTCCGTCGATGTAACGGTGGTCGCCGATGCGGATGGGCTGGTACCACCCGGGAATGGCGCACGAGGCCATGACCGCCTCGGCCAGCTCGGCCGGCGGCGTGTCGGGCCTGCCGAAGGCAGCACGCTCACCGGTGTCGAAGTCCAAGGCCACCACGGTGACGCCGTCGCGCTCGGTCCAACCCTGCGGCACCACATGACGGATGAGGGCTCCGACGGCCTCGATACTCCCACGGCCCTCCGGCAGGATGGCCGACAGGACGGCAGTAGGCGGCAGATGGCGCAGGTTGCGGGCGTTGCGGCGCAACAGCTCTCGCGACCCCAGGCCGGGGCGCGGCAGGCCAGGTCGCTCACCACCGCTGTCCTTGTCGTAGTCCCAGCTGAAGCCCGCGAGGGGGCCGGCGTCGAGGGCGCCCTCGAGCTGGTGGGTCAGCAGGTCCGCGACCGACACACCCGCGCCCAGCAGTGCAGCCAGCACCGAGCCCGCCGAGGTGCCGACGTACGCGTCGAACTCGCGCGCGTCGAGGCCCGTCTGGCTCTCCAGCGCCGTGAGCGCGCCGACCATCCACGCGGCTCCGAGCACTCCCCCACCACCGAGGACGAGGCCCCGTCGGGCCCCAGGTCCGTTGGCCGTCGTGGTCATCGCTTCGGCGAGCGCTTGCTCTCGAGCAGCTCCGCCAGCGAGTCCACGATGCTCTGGCCGAGGACGTCGAGGTCGGGCATGGAGTCCCGGTCGGCGTTGAGCCCGTAGTAGACGCCGCCGTCGTACGAGGTCAGACCGATGGACAGTGCCTGCCCCCGGGCGAGCGGGGTCACCGGATAGGTCGACAGCATCCGCGCCTCACCGGCATACAAGGTGTGCTGAGGCCCGGGCACGTTGGTGATGACGACGTTGAACAGCCGCCGCGACACCGCCGACCCGAGCCGCGCGCCCAGCGAGTGCAGCGTCGGCGGGGCGAACCCGGCGAGCCCGGCGAGCGACTCGGCACTGACGGCCTGCCCGCCCTCCATCTGCTGGCGCATCGCGAAGGCGATCTGGTGGAGGCGCATCGAGGCCCCCGGCTCACCCACCGGAAGGTCGATGAAGCAGGCGGTGAGCCGGCTGCCGAGATGGCGCGCGTCCGGGTCGTGGATGCTCACCGGGACCATGGCCCGCAGCGTGGTGCCGGAGTGGACCGTCTCGCCGCGCGTCAGCAGCCATGACCGGAAGGCGCCCGAGATCGTCGCCAGGACCACGTCGTTGATGGTGACGTCGTCGGCGTAGTTGCCACGGGTCAGGCGGCTGCGCACCTTGCGGTAGTCCTCGAGGTCGGTACCGATCATGATGTAGCGGCGTGCCTCCCCCACGGTGGCGTTGAGGGGCGAAGGCGGGGCAGGGCGGGCGGCGGTGCGCGCCACGGTCGACACGACGTCCCCGGCCGCCGTCAGCACCCGGGAGCCGATGGCCTTCACATCGATGATGCCGCCGCGGATGTTCTCGACGATCTCACTGGGGCGGCGAACGGCGTCGACCAGCGCGCCGGTCAGCAGCTCCACGTCGCTGGGCTCACGCGACGGACGCCAGGTGTCGGGCACCGTGCCCTCCGCGCCAGGGTCGCCGTCCACGATGACGTGGGCGATGTCCACGGCGTTCACCCCGTCCACCAGGGCATGGTGGGACTTGGTGACGATCGCGAAGCGGCCCTCTGCCAGGCCCTCCACGAGATAGACCTCCCACAGAGGCCGCTTGCGGTCCAGGGCCCTGGGCTGGATACGGGCGACGAACTCCTGGAGCTGCTCGTCCGAGCCCGGTCGCGGTAGTGCGGACCGACGCACGTGGTACGTCACGTCGAAGTTCTCGTCGTCCACCCACACGGGGTTCGCGACGTGACCGGGGATCTGCCTGACCCGCTGCCGGTAGCGAGGCACGAACGCGATGCGCGTTGAGATCAGCTGGACCAGACGGTCGTAGTCGAAGCCGTCGCTCGGCGGGTCGAAGACCATGACGGACCCGACGTGCATCGGGGTCGTCGTCTCTTCCAGATAGAGGAATGACGCGTCGAGGGAGTTCAGGCGGTCAGACACCCCCACATGGTGGCAGAACTCGCTCCCTAGACTCCGATTCGTGACCAAGATGACCCTCCAGCGCCTGGCGGCGCTGCCGGCTCACGGCATCGGGTCTCGCGAGGACCTCCCGCTGCCCTTCACGCTCCTGCTCATCGGTGCCGCAGCGGCACTGGTGGTGTCGTTCGTGGCGCTCGGGGTCCTGTGGAAGACACCGCGGCTGCGGCCCACCGACGGACGGCTCCTGCCCGCAGTGGTGGCACTGGCCCTTGACTCCGCACCGGTGCGGGCGCTGTTCGTCGGCCTCAGCCTGCTCGTCACCGCCTGGACGCTCCTCGCCCTGGTCGCCGGCACGGACACCGCCAACAACCCCGTGCCGTATGTCGTCTACGTGTGGCTCTGGGTCGGCCTGGCGTTCTGCTCGATGCTCTTCGGTGGGGTCTGGCGGCTGGTCAACCCTGTGCGCTGGCTGCGGCGCGGCCTGTTGGCCCTGGGGCGGGTCGACGACGACTTCGCCCTAGCGACGTATCGGGCGGGGTACTGGCCGGCAGCCGCGGGACTGCTCGCCTTCGGGTGGCTCGAGCTCATCGCTCCCAACAACGCGAACCTGTCGACCCTGCGAGTGGCCATCGCGGCATACCTGTTGGTGGACCTCATCCTGAGCCTCACCTTCGGGGGGGACTACCTGCGCACCGGCGACCCGTTCACCGCCCTGTCCTCGCTCTACGGGTCGCTCAGCCCGCTGGGGCGTCGCGCCGACGGCCGCTGGGTGCTGCGCACCCCCTTGCACGGCCCGCTGATGCTCGCAGCGCGCCCCGGGCTCCTGGCCGTCACCTCGGTCATGTTGGGGACAACGGCCTATGACGGCTTCTCCGGCGAGACCCGCTGGTACACCTTCGTGCAGTCCTCGAACGTGCCCGCGCGGATGCTCGAGACCGCCGGGCTGATGACGATGTGCCTGGTCGTGGCCTGCTCCCTGGGCGTCGCCGCGGCGCTGTCCGCGCGGTTGTCCGGGATCTCGTGGCGCGGCGTGGCCACGGCGTTCGCGCCGTCGCTGTTGCCCATCGCCGCCGGGTATCTCATCGCCCACTATTGGTCGCTGTGGGTCTGGGAGGGAACGCATGGACTGGCTGTCATGTCGGACCCACTGGGCATCGGCGCCGACTGGCTGGGCACGGCCGGCCTCGGCGCCTCGCCTGCCCTCATCGCGCCCGGCCTCGTCGCTGGCATCCAGGTGGTGTCGATCATCTCGGGACACGTGCTGGGTGTCGTGGTGGCCCACGAGCGCGCCATCTCGCTGTTTCCCCGCCGAGCGGCCGTCCTCGGCCAGGTGCCCCTGTTGGCCCTGATGGTGCTGTACACGGTGGGCGGCCTCTCGCTGCTCTTCAGCTCCTGAGCGCGCGGGCGGGCGAGCGGCGGGTTCGGCGCGCGCGGCGCGTCGCTGACTTCTCGACGCCGGCATAGCCGGCCGCGAGGGTCGCGAACGCCAAGCGGAGCTCGGACTGTGGGGCGAACTCGGCCAGCGGCAGACCGGCGAAGAGGGCGCCGTCGACGCTGGCTTGGTCCCACGGCAGGAAGGTGAGGTCCTCCAGGCCGGCAAACCTCCCGAGCACCTCGCTGATCCGTCGTTGCGGATGCGACCCGACGGACGTCGACCGGACCCGGTTGACGACCACTCTGGGCGCCGTGGCCGTGAGAGCGCGCAGGTCCTGCACCGCCCGGACGAGCCGCTGCAGACCCACCGGGTCGGCGCTGCCCACGACGACGAGGTCGTCGGCAGCCGCGAGGGTCGTGAGGGTGGCTGCGTTGCGTCGAGGTGCGAGGGTGTCGTAGGACAGCTCCTCGTCGTCCTC
The DNA here is from genome assembly GCF_036000045.1 of Pedococcus sp. Lineage (GTDB taxonomy): Bacteria > Actinomycetota > Actinomycetes > Actinomycetales > Dermatophilaceae > Pedococcus. The sequence goes on along the minus strand of NZ_DASYGF010000046.1, from coordinate 15,285 downwards.
GATCGCGAACCCGCAGTCCACCACGACGAAAGCGGCCAGGTCGCGAGCGAGCTCGAGCACGTGTGTCATCGACGCCGCGCGCAGCTCCGTCCACCGCTCTGCCCGGGGTATGCCGGTGAGCACCCGAAGTCCCGCGCTCACCGCAGGCGCGAGTCGCGCCAGCGCGACAAGATCCAGGGCGCCCTGCTCTGAGGCCCTGGCCGCGGCGGCGAGTCCGGGCGCCTCGTCGAGGAGGCCGAGCGCCTGGGCGAGCGAGGCGCCATACGTGTCGGCGTCGACGAGCAGGGTCGCCGAGCGGCCCGCGAGCTCGGCGGCCAGGTTGAGGGCGACCGTGCTGCGGCCCGGCGCCCCCGTGGGGCCCCAGACCGCCAGCACGCGCCCCCGAGCGCCCGGTGCGGGCAGGTCGTCCCACTCGGTCGCGGGATCGTCGGGGCTGTCATGGGTGCCGAATCCAAGGTGCGCACCGATCTCAGTGGGAGCGCCGAACTCACTGAGCGCACCGGGCGGGCGGTCAGCAGCGTCCGCGCAGAGGGCATCGAGCGCGTCGTCGAGCTCGTGCGGGGCAAGCTCTGCCGTGATGACCACCGCGAGCCCGAGCTGGCGCAGTCGGCGCTCACCCGACTCGTCGTCTCGGTCGATGGCTCCCGCGACGTGCACTCCGTGAGCGGCCAGCTCCGCCAGGGCGGCCCGGTCGAGCGCACGCAGGTCGGCAGAGACCAGGGCCACCTCACCGAGGCCGGCGGCCACCGTCGCGAGGAGCTCGGCCAGGTCGGCGCAGCGCCGGACCACGGCAAAGGAGGCGGTGGCCTCGATGGCTGCCACCATGGCCGACTCCGCAGGCCCGGCGATGGCAGTGACGACTTGGCGTGTCAACGCTCGACCGTGACACTGGTGCCCGCCACGGGGACGAGCGTGATGCGAGCGCCCCGGTCGACCTGGCCGATCAGGTCCTTGACGCGCTCAGTCGGCACCATGACCTGCACGGGGTGGTCCCCCGTGGTGCTGCCGCCGAGCGCGCTGCCGTCCTCCGGAAGGCTCGAGACCGCGACTCGCCGCAGCACCAGCTCCGGGCCGGCAAAGGTGACGGCGCCCGTACCGGCCCCCGCGGCGGGGAGGTCCGCGTAGACATCGACCTCCGAGCCGACCTGGAGGGTGCTGGCCGCACCGGCGGTGACCATGAGCATCAACGGCTGCACGGCGGCCTGTGCCTGCGACCCGACCGCCGCGCGGGGCACGAGCTCACCCGCTGGCACCGCGCGAAGCACGACCTGGTGGGGTGCGAGCGCCCCGCCGGCGGCCACGTAGAGGTCGGTGAGCGCACCGAGATGCACGTCCACCCGGACCAGGTCCATCTCGGTCAGCCGTTGCCCGGGGACGAGTGCACTGCGAGCGGTGAACACCGGTGAGCGCGCGTCGGCCACGCGCATCACGGTCGAACCCAGGACCACCGACCCGAGCACCAGCACGATGCCGACGACGAGTCTGGTGTCGCGCCAGCCGGGTCGACGGAGTCTGGCGGCCAAGGGCTGCGGCAGGTCGGACACGAGTCCCCCTCTTCGTGGCGATCGATGCCGGCTCCCCCGCCGGCAGAGACATCATGGCGCACTCATCACGAGCCGGGTCGACCTCATCCACAGCGAGGCACCTCATCCACAGGTAGGGGATGCCAACTCAGCCGAACGGCTACGGATGGGACAATGGCGTACCCGCCCCATGCAGATGGACGATCATGGTAAACAGTTGGTCAAGAACATTTCTGGTGGCAGTCAAGGCACCCACAGAAGTCAGGGGTAGTTCAGTGTCCAAACGCTTCATTCAACTGTCCGAGGTCTCCGAGGTTCTCGACATCTCCTCGGCCCAGGCCTACGCCCTCGTGCGCTCCGGCGAGCTGGCTGCCATCAAGGTCGGTGGCCGAGGGCAGTGGCGGGTCGAGGTGACCGAGCTCGAGAGCTACATCCAGCGCATGTACAGCGAGACCAAGACCTTCGTGGCTGCCCATCCGTTCGGTCAGGGCACCGAGTAGCCACGAGCCAGGGGCGCTCGGGCTGCGCGCGCTCCGCGGGCCCGCTCACCGAGACGAAGCCGCTCGCACCAAGACCACCGCCGCGAAGGGCACCGCTCGGGTGCCGGTGACGTTCTCGCGGCGTCGGGGCAGGTCAGCCGGGTGCTCGCTCAGTTCGAGGAAATCTCGACCGACCCCGTCGATCGTTCCGGTCGACACGCCGCCGGACACATCGACTACGGTCACCGCGACGCGATCCCTGCTCAGCCCCCGAAGGGCGTAGCCCAAGCCGAACGACCGTCCCGGCGTGGGCACACCAGCCCCTCGCTCGAGCCCTGTGATGCCTGCTACTGCAGCGACCGGGACCAGGCACGAGCCGGTGACCACCGACAGGAGCAGCCAGCCCTGCCCGACCTCCTGGACCTGGCCGTTGAGAAGCGTCCCGTCGATGAGGACCACGCCGACGACCCGCCCGCCCTGAACGGCAAGCCGGTCAGCCAGCGCGATGGCGGCGCGCTCGCGTCTCGTGCGGTCGGCCACCTCGGCGTCGAGCTCACGCCTGACCTGCGCCTCCCACTGGGTCTCCAGGTCACTGAACAGCTCATCCCAGCGCACCGCTCCCCCCACTCCGGTTCAGCGCCCTTCCGCGCCCTCACCTTATCCCCAACCGATGATAAGGCAACCAAACCAATCCTGATATATTCCTCCGTACGTCAACGCACGTTAACAGGGGGAAACATGCGCGCGAACGCTCCTACAGGCGACCACCGGAGAGGCGGCTGGCCGGCGGCCCGACGCCAGGCCACGGTGGCCACGGTGGCCCTGACGGTGGTGGGCGCAGGGGTGGCCCTAGGCCGCAGCGCCGTCCATCAGTGGTCGATGGTCGGACGACCGGGCGCCACGCCGGACGAGGCCCTCGTCCTCGTGGCTGCGGGTCTGGCGTTGGCGCTCATCCTGTGGTTGGCACTCTCGACCGCTGCGGTGCTGCTGTCCCACGTGCCCGGACGGTGCGGCATCATGGCGGCACGGGTGGCGGATGCCTGGGCACCATCGGTGTCCCGCCGCCTGGCCGGCGCGCTGCTCGGCGTGGCCGCAGTGGGTGCGGTCGCTCCCGGAATGGCCTGCGCAGCGACTCCCACGGTGCTCACCACTGTCGCCGGCGCTCCAGGTGGGTCTGTCAACGGCGACGGTCCGGGCTTCAGCACCACGGCCCCCGTGTCGTCAGGAGAGGTGCTGGCCCCCGGTTGGCTGCCCATCCGGCCCATGGCGCGGGCCGATGCCAAGCCCGCCCTGCTGACCTCCGCGCCGCCCCCGGAGCCCGCCCAGGTGGTCGTGCGCCGCGGCGACACCCTGTGGGACCTGGCCCGTCGCGATCTCGGCCCAGATGCCACCGATGCCGAGATTGCCGAGAGCTGGCCGCGGTGGCACGCCGCGAACCGTCGCGTCATCGGGCCGGACCCCGGACGGCTCCGACCAGGACAGATCCTGCGCCGTCCGGGCCCGGACGTCCTCCACGGACACTCGAGTCCCACCACCGGAGCCCAGCGATGAGCGCGGCTGCCGGGGATGCTACGCCGAGCCGCACCGCCTTGGTGCCGCTGCACGTCCTGCCCGCGCCACGACACCGCCCCCCGGTGCTCCCCGAACCGGAGCCGCTTCCGTGGGAGCCGGGGGCGCCACGGTCCTCGCCGTTCATCCAGGATGCACTGGCCGTCGACTTCAGCCTGATGAGTGACGAGCAGCTCTTCGGGGCGCAGCCCACCAGGCGCAGCGAGCTGCCCGACCCACAGGTGTGGGCCGGACATGTCGCCCAGGGTCTGGTCGAGGTCATGGCCGGGGCCAGACCGGCCCCTCAGCTCCTGAGATGGACCACCCCCGAGGTGTATGCCGTGGTGGCGCGCAGGGCGTCGGTGTCCACCCGCCGTGGTGTGCCGGCGAGCCGCAGGGGGCCGGCGGCCAACCGCCGTGCCACGGTCCGCAGCGTTCGGGTGTGCGAGCCGGCTGACGGCGTCGCCGAAGTCTGCGCAGTCGTCGTGGACGGACCGCGGGTGCGCGCGCTGGCCATGCGCCTCGTCGGGCTCGACGGTCGATGGCGGGTCGAGGCCCTGCAGGTCGGATGACCTACAGGGCCTCGGCGCCTCACGACCTCGCGGTCAGGACCTTTGCGTCACGGCTTGCCGTGGCACATCTTGAACTTCTTGCCAGACCCACACGGGCATGGGCTGTTGCGCGAGACGCCTTCGAGCTGCTCGGGAGTCAGCGTGTCCGATCCTGTTGCGACAATGCGCTGCTCGACCTCGCCGGTCTCCCCGGGCGCCGAGTACTGCAGCTGCTGCGGCGCGCGCGCCGGCTGCTCGAGGCCCTTGGCCCGGAAAGTGGGGGACGCCTCCGCTCCCTGCTGACCCACGGATGTCGCAGTCTCGTCGTGCGAGGCATGCTCGTGGGCGGCGTGGTCATGGCCGGAGTGGTCGTGGGCGGCATGGTCTTCGGCTGACTGCTGCCGGGCCGCGACGGCCTCGGCCAGGCTGGGAGCGGCCGGCGACGTGACGACCTGCTCCTCGGCAGTGGCCTGGTCGGCACTCGACACGCCGGACCCGGCCAGCATGTCCGAGACGCTCATCGGCTGGACAGTGGGGGCCTGCGCGACCGGCTGGTCGACATCGACCTGCACGTTGAACAGGTAGCCGACCGACTCCTCCTTGATGGACTCGTTCATCGCCTCGAACAGCTGGAACCCCTCGCGCTGGTACTCCACCAGCGGGTCCCGCTGCGCCATGGCGCGCAGGCCGATGCCCTCCTGGAGGTAGTCCATCTCGTAGAGGTGCTCACGCCACTTCCGGTCCAGGACCGACAGCACGACCCGCCGCTCGACCTCGCGCATGACCTCCTCGCCCAGCTCCGCCTCACGCGCGTCGTAGGCGTGGTGGGCATCCGAGGTGAGCTGCTCGCGCAGTACCTCGGCGGTGAGACCGCCCTCCGCGGCCGCTGCCACCTCGTCCGGGGTGACCGAGACCGGATACAGGGTCTTGAGGGCGGACCACAGGCGGTCGAGATCCCAGTCGTCGGGGAAGCCCTCCTTGGTCTCGGCGTCGACATAGCCGCCGACCACGTCGTTCACGAAGTGACGGATCTGCTCGTGCAGGTCCTCGCCCTCCAGGACGCGGCGGCGCTCGTCGTAGATGACCTGGCGCTGGCGGTTCAGGACGTCGTCGTACTTGAGGACGTTCTTGCGGATCTCGAAGTTGCGGCCCTCGACCTGCCCCTGGGCGCTCTGGATCGACCGGCTCACCATCTTGGACTCGATCGGCACGTCGTCGTCCATCTTGGCGGTCGTCATGAACCGGTCGACCATGGCCGCGTTGAACAGGCGCATCAGGTCGTCCTGGAGCGACAGGTAGAAGCGAGACTCCCCCGGGTCGCCCTGGCGGCCTGAGCGACCACGCAGCTGGTTGTCGATGCGCCGCGACTCATGGCGCTCGGTGCCCAGCACGTAGAGGCCGCCCAGCTCGGTGACCTCGTCATGCTCGGCCTGAACGGCCTCCTCGGCCTTGGCGAGGGCGGCGTCCCAGGCCGCTTCGTACTCCTCCGGGGTCTCCTCCGGATCGAGCCCACGCTGCTTCAGCGTGGCCACTGCCATGAACTCGGGGTTGCCACCGAGCATGATGTCGGTGCCTCGACCGGCCATGTTGGTGGCCACGGTGACGGCGCCCTTGCGCCCGGCCTGCGCGACGATGGCGGCCTCGCGCTCGTGCTGCTTGGCGTTGAGCACCTCGTGGGGCACGCCTCGCCGGCGCAGCTGGTCGGAGAGGTACTCGCTCTTCTCGACCGAGACGGTGCCGACGAGCACCGGCTGGCCCTCGGCATGGCGCTCGACGATGTCGTCGACCACGGCGGTGAACTTCGCCTCCTCGGTGCGGTAGACGAGGTCCGGCTGGTCCTTGCGGATCATCGGCCGGTTGGTCGGGATGGGCACGACGCCCAGCTTGTAGATCGAGTAGAGCTCGGCCGCCTCGGTCATGGCCGTGCCAGTCATGCCCGAGAGCTTGTCGTACATACGGAAGTAGTTCTGCAGGGTGATCGTGGCGAGCGTCTGGTTCTCGTTCTGGATCTCGACGCCCTCCTTCGCCTCGATCGCCTGGTGCATGCCCTCGTTGTAGCGGCGCCCCGCGAGCATGCGACCCGTGTGCTCGTCGACGATGAGGATCTCGCCGTTGAGGTTGACGTAGTCCTTGTCGCGCTTGAACAGCTCTTTAGCCTTGATGGCGTTGTTGAGGTAGCCGATCAGGGGCGTGTTGACGGACTCGTAGAGGTTCTCGATGCCGAGGTAGTCCTCGACCTTGGCGATGCCCGCTTCGAGGACGCCGACCGTCTTCTTCTTCTCGTCGACCTCGTAGTCACCCTCGCCCGACTCGAGCTCGCCGCGGGTCAACAGGTCGGCGATCCGCGAGAACTCGGTGTACCACTTGGTTGCGGCGTCGGCCGGACCACTGATGATCAGAGGGGTGCGAGCCTCGTCGATGAGGATCGAGTCGACCTCGTCGACGATCGCGAAGTTGTGACCGCGCTGCACCAGCTCGTCCATGGACCAGGCCATGTTGTCGCGCAGGTAGTCGAAGCCGAACTCGTTGTTGGTGCCGTAGGTGATGTCCTTGGCGTACTCGACCCGGCGCTGCTCTGGGGTCATCGAGGCGAGGATGACGCCGGTCTCGAGCCCGAGCATCCGGTGCACGCGGCCCATCAGCTCGGACTGGTACTCCGCCAGGTAGTCGTTGACGGTGACCACGTGGACGCCCTTGCCCTCGAGCGCGTTGAGGTAGGACGGGAGGGTCGCGACGAGGGTCTTGCCCTCACCGGTCTTCATCTCGGCGACGTTGCCCAGGTGCAGGGCCGCCCCGCCCATGAGCTGGACGTCGAAGTGGCGCTTGCCGAGGGTGCGCTTGCTCGCCTCGCGGACGGCTGCGAACGCCTCGGGGAGGATGTCGTCGAGCGACTCGCCAGCGGCGAGGCGCTCACGGAAGACGTCGGTCTCGGCACGCAGCTCGGCGTCGGTGAGCTTCTCGAAGTCCTCCTCGATGGCGTTCACCTGGGCGGCGATGCCGTGGAGCTTCTTGATGATGCGGCCTTCACCGGCACGCAGCAGCTTCTCGACGATCTTGGACACGCAGCATCTCCTGAAAGGTCGCGGCCGCCTTTGCTCGAACGCCCGCTGTGGTCGGACGTTGTGCGGACACCTCTGTGCCGACGGCCCGCCCTAGGTTAGTCGAGTCCGCCCGCAGAGGGGGACGCCCCGGTCAGGCCGGGTCCCCATCCTCCACGGGCAACGCGCCGGCGTCGCCGCCGGTTCCGCGCGGCATACGCGGATGCCGGCACGGGCAGCTCAGGCGGCCAGCAGGTCCTGGTAGTCCGGATGACGCTGGATCCACCTCGCGATGAAGGGGCACTGCGCGACCACCCGCCCGCCGCGCCTTCGCACGTCATCCAGCGCCGCGCGGGCGAGCGCCCCGCCGACGCCCCGGCCCTCGAACGCGGGGTCGACCTCGGTGTGGACGAAGGCGACCGTGTCGCCCTTCAGGCGGTAGACCGCGAACCCGGCGAGCTCGCCCTGCACCGTCGCCTCGAACCGGTGCCGTTCGGGATGATCCGTGACCGAGATGTCTGACATGCCCTCACTCAAACATGAATGTCAAGGTCCTCGGCCTCGAGGCCAGCTGCCGCCGGTCGGTCCACGACGCGCTCCGGAGAGCGGGTGATCGCCAGGCAGGCGAGGGCTGCGACCAGGCACATCCCCCCTGCGGTGAGCCAGGCCGTGAAGTAGTCGCCGGTCGTGGTTCGGACCCAGCCGGCATACGAGGCGGCCACGCCCGCGCCGACCATGTGCGAGGCGAACACCCAGCCGAAGACCACGCTGGAGCGCTGGACGCCGAAGTGACGGCGGCACAAGGCGATGGTCGGGGGCACCGTGGCGACCCAGTCGAGCCCGTAGAACACGATGAAGACGAACAGGTTCGGGGCGATGGCGGGACCGAGCAGCGCTGGTACGAACAGCAGCGACAGGCCGCGCAGGCCGTAGTACCCACAGAGCAGGAACCTCGGGTCGACCTTGTCTGTCAGCCAACCCGACGCGATCGTGCCCACGAGGTCGAAGACCCCGATGAGAGCAAGCAGCCCGGCCGCCGTCGTCTCCGGCATCCCGTGGTCGTGGGCTGCCGGGATGAAGTGCGTGCCGATGAGCCCGTTCGTCGACCATCCGCACACCCAGAACGTGCCGACCAGGATCCAGAAGGTGCGTGAGCGCAGGGACTCTCGCAGGGTGCGGATGGCCATGGTCGCGGCACCTCGGCCATCCGGGGCGGAGGCCGGCGACGCCTCGGCGTCACTGTCGAGATCGACGTCGACAGCGTCCGCTCCGAGCGGCCGCAGGCCCACATCGGAGGGCCTGTCGCGGACCACGACCAGGACGAGGGGCACGAGGAGCAGCGCGGCGGCCGTCACGACGAGCGCGGCATAGCGCCAACCGGGGCCGGTCGCGAGGGCGGCGATGCCTGGCAGGAACACGAGCTGCCCCGCGGCCCCCGCCGCCGAGAAGACCCCCGTCACCAGACCCCGGCGCGACTCGACGAACCAGCGGTTGGCCACGAGGGCGCCGAGCACCAGGGCCATCGCCCCCGTTCCGACGCCCACGGCCAGTCCCCACAGCACCCAGAGCTGCCAGGCCGCCGTCATCACTACGGTCAGTCCGGAGCCCACGGCGACCAGGACCAGAGCCGACGCCACGACCCGTCGGATGCCGAACCGCTCCATGAGCGCGGCAGCGAACGGAGCAGTCAGGCCGTAGATCACGAGGTTCGCCGTCACGGCGCCCGAGGTGGTGGCGCGCGACCAGCCGAACTCGGCCTCGAGCGGCTCCAGCAACGCGCCGGTCGAGGACCGGAAGCCGGCGGCCGCGACGCCAGCCGCGAGTACGACCGCCATGACCCACCAGGCGCGGTGGATGCGGGTCGCGGCAGGCAGGGTCGCGGCAGGAAATGTCACTGTCGCAACCTATCTGCCAGGGCGGGCTCGGCGACACCGTGATCCTGACAGCGTGCGCAGAGATCCGGCCAGATCTGCCATCGGCACGTAGCGTGCCGGACCACTCGGCTAGCCGACGGTGCGGAGCCCCAGCCACTCGGCCATGAGCTCGAGCTCCTGGTCGAGGGCGGCTTTGGCCTGCGGTGGCGCCCCCGGCTCCCAGTGCACCGCCTGGACCCGCAGGACCCCACCCACCCGGTCCGCCTTGAGGTCGCAGCGAGCTACGAGCTCGTCGCCGAACAGGAACGGCAGGACGTAGTAGCCGTGGACCCGGGCGGCGGCAGGGACATAGATCTCGAGGCGGAAGTCCATGTCGAACAGCGCCGCCGTCCGCTCTCGCTGCCAGACCAGCGAGTCGAACGGGCTGAGGAGCGCCTGGGCGTGCACCGCGCGGGGGCGCCGGGCCTCCGGATGCAGGTATGCCGGGCGCCTCCAGCCCTCGATGGCTGCCGGGACCAGCTTGCCCTCCGCTACGAGGGCCTCCAGGGCGGGCCGGGCCTGGTGCGGCTTGAGCCGGAAATAGTCGCGAAGACACTGCTCGGTGCCGACACCGTGGGCCCGGGCGGCGATCATCACCAGCCGCTTGAACGCCTCGGTGTCGGGAGGTCTGGTGTCCGGATCGAGGGCGAGCGCTGCGACCGACGCGGGGAGAACGCGCTCCAGCGGGGCATAGCGTCGCTCGAACTGGGCGGTGCGACCGGACGAGCCAATGCGCCCGGCCCAGAACAGGTGCTCGAGCGCGGTCTTCGTCAGCGACCAGTTCCAACCCCACTCGTCGCGCTGCCGAGGCAGGTCGTGCTCAAGCGCTGCCTCGACCTGACGCGAGGTGAGCGGGCCACGCGCCTGGACCTCGGCCAGGACAGCGGCCACGAGCTCGGGGTGGTCGCGGGCCACCCGGCGCATGCCTCCCCAGGCGTCCTCCCGAGCCCGCCGCATCCGGAAGTCCAGCAGCGGCCACGTCGTCGGCGGGATGAGGCTGGCCTCGTGGGCCCAGTACTCCACGAGCCGGCGCGGCGCGCGGTCCCGTGCGCGGTCGAGCAACCCCCGGTCAAAGGGGCCCAGCCGCGAGAAGAACGGCAGGTAGTGACTGCGCGACAGGACGTTGACGCTGTCGATCTGCACGACCTGGACCTGGTCGATGACCCGCTGCAGGTGACGAGTCGACGCGGCCCATGCCGGCGGCCGCGGGACCCCGAAGCCCTGTGCAGCCAACGCGATCCGGCGCGCCTGCGCCCGGGAGAGGCGCACAGGGACCGGTGCGCTCATTCGTCAGGTTCGAGCAGGTTCTCGCGCACGGCATACATCGCCGCCTCCATGCGCGAGTGCAGCTGGAGCTTCTCCAGGATGTTGCGGACGTGGTTCTTCACGGTGTTCTCCGAGATGAACAGGTCGTGCGCGATCTCCTTGTTGGCCATGCCGCGTGCGACGAGTCGCAGCACCTCCAGCTCGCGATCGGTCAGCCGGGGGGCGCCGACCGCGCTGGGCCGCTCCCCCTGCCGCTTGCTCATCTGCGCGAACTCGGCCAGGAGCTTGGACGCCATGGACGGCGAGATCAGCGAGTCCCCACTGTGGACGGCCCGGACACCGGCGGCGATCTCCTCGCCGGGGACGTCCTTGAGGAGGTAGCCGTTGGCGCCCGCCTTGACCGCCTCGTAGAGGTCGGACTCCTCGTCGGACATCGTGAGCATGATGATCTTGGTCGAGGGCACGACCGCCTTGATGGTCTGACAGGCCTCGATGCCCGACGTCATCGGCATGCGGACGTCCATGAGAACGACATCCGGGAGCAGCTCGATGGTGCGGTCGACCGCCTCCTTGCCGTCGCCGGCCTCACCGACGATGTCGATGTCATCCTCTTGGGAGACCACCATCTGCAGGCCGCGGCGGTAGAGCACGTGGTCGTCGGCGATCACGACGCGGATCGGCTCCGTCGGTACCCCGTCTTGGTCGGCCCGCCCGCTGCTCACGTGCCCATACTGTCATGGCTGGGCGCGGGTGCTGGCCAGTTCGCGATCACCGGTCTCCTCCGGTCGTCCGCGTCTGACCAGCACCGTTGCCGTTCCCTCGACTGGCGTCGCCGGTCAGGACACCTGCTCGACGAGCTGGTCCGAGGCATGGTCCACGTCGAGGTGGATGACGCCGTAGGACCACCCACGACGTCGGTAGACGACGCTCGGCTGGCCGGTCTCCTGGTCGTGGTAGAGGTAGAAGTCGTGGCCCACGAGCTCCATCTCGCGGACCGCCTGGTCCAGCCCCATCGGCACGGTCGAGTGGATCTTCTCTCGGATCTCGATCGGAGAGTTGCCCTGAGTGCCGAACCGGTCCTCCTCTGATCCGACGCCGTGGACGTGGTCCTCGGTGCCGAGGCTTCCGGTCTCGACCTCGGCCATCCGGGCCGTGGCGGTGGCGACCGACTCGGGTGCCCGCCGGCCCTTGTGCACCCGCTTGCGGTCCTGCGCCCGCCTCAGACGCTCCATGAGCTTGTCCATCGCCACGTCGAGCGCTGCGTACTTGTCGTCCAGACACGCCTCGGACCGCACGACCGGCCCCTTGACATGGCAGGTGATCTCGACCCGCTCGCAGGCCTTGGCCTGCCGCTTGTTGGGCTCGTGGCTGACCACGACATCGACCCGCTGCACCCGCGGCGCGAGCTGGGGAATCTTCGCCAGCTTCTCGTCGAGGTGGGCCCGGAATCGATCTGAGACCTGCAGGTGGCGTCCAGTGACGACAATCTCCACGGTGTCCTCCATGGTTTCGATGGGTGCGCAAGGGCGGGCTGGCAAGACCCAGGTCAGCTGCGGCACCACCCCTCTGAGATGAGGGGCCGGGGGCTCGCTCCCTGCCACCGGGCGCCATCCGGACCGCGTCCGGGGCGCCCTGGAGTCGTGGGCTTCACGAGGGCCAGGGGGGCCATAGACCGACGGTAGACCACCCCCGTTCATTGCGACAGCGGGGCCCTGTGCGCGGCGCGTCACGGGCGGGCGGCTGAAGCCCTTGCCCGACGCTGGGTCGCGCAGATGGTGGCCGCCATGACCTCGCGGGCGCCCCCGGACCGCAACGCCCGCGCCGCCTCCACGAGGGTGGCCCCGGTCGTGAGGACGTCATCGACGAGGATGCAGGCCGCGCCGGCGACCAGCATCTCGGACCGGCCTCGCACCTGCATCGAGTGCTCGAGGTTGACCGCTCGTCGGGCGGCGCTCAGGCCCGCCTGGTCCTCGACCCGACGCCGCGGGCGCAGCACAGCAACGGGGCGGACCTCCGCCGTGGTGAAACCTGCACAGGCCGCGCGCGCCAGCGCCTCCAACGGAGCGTCGCCACGCCGCCGGCGGGCGGCGCGCGACGTCGGGACCGGGACCACGAGCACCGGGCCTCCGTCGCGCAGATGGTGCGCCAGTGGCGGCTGCCCCAGCGCCGCCTGGAGGCTGACGGCGAGGATCTCCCCCAACACTGGCCGGCAGTCCCGTCGCCCGTCGTCCTTGTAGGCACTCACGGTGCGCGACAGAGCACCGTCGTAGCGCCCGGCCGAGAACGTCACAGGCAGGCCCGTCGGAGCTGGGTTGGGCGCCACCGGTCGGGGGCCATCCGCCCACAGACAGGCACGCATGTCGGCCAGGCAGGGCGGACACAGACGCTCGTCGGCCGCCCCGCACGAGGCACAGCTCATCGGCAAGGCCAGGTCGGCGAGTGCGGACACAGCCGCCACTGCACGCAGCACCAACGCCGGCCACGGGACGACAACCCCCATGGGTCCACGCTGAGCGCTCGGGGGTGTCGATGACGATTCGGGCCGCACAGGGTTGTGCACGGGACTAGTGTTTGCAGCGGGCCTGTGGATCGATGCTGGACGCCGGGGACCATGAGACGGGAGGCGAACATGCGCTGGCTGCCCAGCCTTGCCATGGCAACGCGGCTACGCCTCGGCATGGCGGTCGTCACCGCCCTGTTCGCCGCGGCCGACCACCGCCTGGTCACGGCCCTCCCCTGGATCCTGCTCGTGACGACACTCGACCTGACCGCGACTGCCCTGGACCGAGGCGGTGAGGGTGTCACCAGGCGTCGGCAGATCGAGCTGCTGGGCCTGGTCTGCGTCGCCGCCCTCGTCGCGGGAGCGGCGATGGGCTACGTGTCCTCCTGGTCCAAGCTCCTGATCCTCATCCCCGCCTTTCACGCCGGCCAGGAGTTCGGACGGCGTGGTGCGCTCTCCGTCTTCGCCGTGGGGTTGGTGTCGGCCGTGCCCGTCTCGTGGTGGGCGAACACGCTCGACCAGTCCCAGCTCCAGCGCATCCTGGTGGCGTGCCTCCTGGCTCTGGTCTTCGGGCTGCTCGGTGCCTGGTCGCACCGGCTCGAGGACGAGCCCGTTCCGGTCGACCCCAACGTGGCGGCCGAGGCAGGGCTCCTCCTGCGCCGGCTGCACGAGCTCGCCGAGACGCTCGACACCGGGTTCGACGCCCCGGGCTCGGCTGAGATGGCACTGCAGGACCTGGCCAACCGCATGAGGGCGGCACGCAGCGCCGTGCTGGTCGGCTACGGCGACAACCCGGCGGTGCCTCTGGCGATCCGTGGAGCGGACCGCACCCCCTGGCCAGACCCCATGGACGAGGGCTCGGTGCTGTCCAAGTCCTGGCACGAGGGCGTCTCCACGCTCACGGAGTGGTCGGGCGATATCGTGGCCAGATCGATGATCATCGTGCCGCTCAACGACGACAAGGGAAAGCGGTTGGGGCTGCTGGTCGCCGACCGGCCCCTGGTCACGCCGTTCACGGTCGATGACCTTGCCGCAGCCGAGGAGGTCGCGCGGCAGCACTCCGCCCACATCGACCTGTCGGTGCTTTTCGCCGGCCTGCGCGAGCGGGCCGGGCTCGAGGAGCGAGAGCGGCTCGCCCGAGAGATGCACGACGGCATCGCCCAGGAGATGGTGGCTCTCGGGTTCGGTCTCGACGCTCTCAGACGGGTGGCCCGAGACCAGGCATCGCCCCTCGCGGAGGGTCTCGACGACCTGCGCACGGACGTCTCCCGGGTGCTGGCCGACCTCCGGCTGCACATCGCCGACCTGCGCATCGCCGTGCGCCCCGACACCGGGTTGGGGGCGATGATCGGAGCCCGGCTACAGAACTTCGGCTCCAGCTCTGGGGTCAGCACCCGGATCCAGCTGAGCGAGACGGGGTTCCGGCTGCCGGCTCACACCGAGGTGTTGATCTACCGCCTGTTCCTGCAGGTACTGTCCGACGCGAGACACTCCCTCAACTCGACCACAGTGGAAGTACGGCTCAATGTCGCGGCGCCCCGCGTCGAGCTGTGGATGGCCCATGACGGCACCAGCGCCCTGGGGCCGCGGGACTTCGCGGCCAACCCGCTGAACGGCCTGGGGGCCGAGATCGTCGTGACCCCCTACGCTGGCGATGGCGTGGCCGTCCGCATGCGCATGCGAGCCCGCGGCGCAGCACCATCGGCCACGCTGTCTCATGAAAGGATCCCCCAGCCGTCATGACCATACTTATCGGGCCCTGCTCCTCGGCCTTCCGGGCCTCACTCCTTCGTCGCTCGTGTCCTCAGGCGGTCGTCGCATGACCATCAACGTCGTGGTGATCGACGATCACACTCTGGTCCGCGAAGCCGTCTGCCGCATGATCGACAGCGAGCCCGATCTTTCCGTCGTCGGTCAGGCCGGTGGCATCGCCGAGGGACGCACGGTGCTCGCCCACAACCTGATCCATGTCCTGGTGGTCGACGTCTCGATGCCGGACGGGTCGGGCCTGGTGCTCGCCCGTGCCGCGCGCGAGGCATCGCCGCGCCTGGGAATCGTCGTGCTGACAATGCACAACGACGACGAGACCCTGCTCGAGGCTCTGGACCTGGGCGCCTCGGCCCTCGTCCTCAAGTCAGCGCCCTCGGACGAGGTCATCGCGGCCGTGCGCCGAGCGGCCGTCGCTCCGGACGCGTTCATGGCGACCGGGCTCGCGGAGGCGTTGCGGCGCCGCGACTCCAACGACAAGCCGAGGCTGACACCGCGGGAGTCCGAGGTCCTGGAGCGGCTCGTCGCCGGTGACTCGATCGCCGCGGTGGCCAAGCGCCTCTACATGAGCGAGTCCACCGTCAAGACCCACGTCTCCAAGGTCTACGAGAAGCTCGGCGCCCACAACCGCGCGTCTGCCGTGATGGCTGCGCTGAGGCTCGGCCTGGTCAAGTCGGAGACCGTCGGCCACCTGCGCTGA
>NZ_DASYGF010000040.1:0-48204 GCF_036000045.1 Pedococcus sp. | reverse complement strand
CGCACTCGGCCGTACATGTCTCCGAGTCGGCCGAAGCTCACCACGAGCACGGCGGTGACGACGAGGTAGCCCATCATCAGCCACAGCAGGTAGCTGGAGTTGCCGGGGGCGAGGGGGTTGATCCCCAGGCCGCGGAAGATGTCGGGCAGTGCGATGAGCAGGATCGAGGAGTTGATCGTCGCGATGAGGATGCCCAGCGTCGTGTTCGACAGGGCGACCCATTTGTACCGGGGTGAGGTGATGTCAGTCATTTGCTTCAAGCGTACTAACTAACCTGCCTAAGGTGAAACCCGAGCGCTCGTTCCGGCCCCGGCAGCGGGGTCGGGTGGACCGCCCGCGAGCGGGGGCGACCTGGGCTCTGGGAGGATCGGTCCCCATGGAGCCCGCCGCGACCGTCACCGGCTGGACGAGGGCGTTACCGGCGAGGGGAACCGCACGGCTGCGGGTGGCACTTCGGGACGGCCGAGACCGTCTGATCGCCTCCGACCCCGGCCTGGGACGGCTTCGGCAGGGGCTTCGGGCGGTGCTCGCGGTCGGCACGACGGTGCTCGTGGAGCAGCTGTACGCGCAGGCGCTCGGGGTGCCGCCGATCCTCGCCCTCCTGATGGGGGCGATCGTGGCAATGCTGGCCTCGACCTCCGTCAGCGAGCCGTCGCGGCAGGCGACGCTGCTCACCATGGGCGGTGTGCCCGTCGCCGCCTCGGTGGGCGCAGGGCTGGGCGTGGTCACTTCGGCGCATCACCTCCTGGGCCTGACCACCTTCGTGGTGGTGTCCTTCGTGGCGGTGTGGGTGCGGCGGTTCGGGCCACGCTGGTTCACCTACGGTTTCCTGGCCTGGCAGGGCTTCTTCTTCGCGTTGTTCCTGCACCCGCCGCTGAGGGCTCTGCCGTACCTCGTGGGAGCGATCCTGGTGGCCTCCGTCTGGGTCGGCCTGCTGCTGCTGACCTTCTTGTGGGGTGACCCGCAGGTGCGGCTGCGGCGCACGGTCCAGGCACTGCGGGCGCGGGCGCGGGCCGGCATCTCGGTGATGATCGAGGTCCTCGACGAGCCCGAGGCGGTGAAACCCAGGCAGCGGCTGCGCGGTCAGATGGTGCAGCTGTCCGAGATCGCGTTGCTCATGGACGGGCAGCTCGCCGACTCCCGTGCGTTGCCCCCTGGCCTGCGGCCTGGGCAGGTGCGGCGGTGGGCCGTGGACATCGAGATCGCCATGGACGACGCGGCAGGCGCGGTCGTGGAGCTGGCTCGGCTCAAGCAGCGGCACGAGCTGCCGCGCGAGGTCGATGCTGACGTCCGGCAGCTGCTGCACGCGCTGGGGTGGGGCGAGGGGCCACGCGGCCACGAGTGGGTCGCCGCCCTGAACCGCGCGCCTGGTCCCAGCATCCCCGCGGTCCGCAGGCTCGCGTGGGCCGCCGCCGAGCTCTTGCTCCTTGTCGAACGCTGGGAGAGCGGGGACCTCGAGGACCCGGCGCGTCCCGGTCAGACGGACGACCCGCTCGACCTGGCCGAGGTGCCCTTCGAACCAGTGGTCACCCTGTTCGGCGGCAACCTGCCCGGGTCGGCGATGGCCGCGTCGAACATCGGTGGCGACACCGTGGGTCGGTCCCGCTGGTCCCCGTCACGGTGGGCCCTGACGACCCGGCAGGCGCTCCAGGCCGCGGTTGCTGCCGCGCTCGCCATCGTGGCCGGCGAGTCGATCTCGGCCCAGCGCTACTACTGGGCGGTCATCGCGGCGTTCATCGCCTTCACGGGCGCCTCCAACGCCGGCGAGACCGTGCGGCGGAGTATCGCCCGGGTCGCCGGGACGATGGCGGGCCTGGTCGGTGCGATCGGCCTGGCCCACCTGACCGCCGGACACCAGGTCGCGACGGTCGTCGGGCTGTTCTCGTGCATCTTCCTGGCCTTCTACCTCCAGCAGATCTCGTATGCCGCGATGATCTTCTTCATCACGCTGATGCTCGGGCAGATGTACACGTTGCTCAACACGTTCACCGATGCCGTGCTGGTGCTGCGGCTCGAGGAGACGGCGGCGGGTGCGGCCATCGGTGTGGTGGTCTCGTTCCTCGTCCTCCCGACCGGGACTCGCGCGACGGCGCGGGCCGCCCGCGCCGGGTTCCTGCGACAGCTGGCCGACCTGCTCGACGGCTGCGCCGTTCGCCTTCGAGGCGACGCTGTCAGCGGCACCGACGCCGACCTCCTCGCCCTCAGCGTGGGTCTGGACGCGTGGGGCCGTCAGGTCGTGCGCACCTTCCGCGCGGTGACGCGCGGTGGTCTCGTCAGGGTCGACCGGGGGAGGCTCCGACACCGGCTCAGCCTCCTGGGCGCCTGCGGAACCCACGGTCGGGCGCTGGCGTCGCTGGTGTGGGAGGGCCACCTCGTCTCGCACGAGCTCGCGGCAGCGTGTGCGGATCTCGCCGCCCAGGCCCGTCGGCTGGCTGAGGTCGGTGCCCTGCCCGCGTCGGGGGAGCTGGCCGCCTCCGTCGCAGACACCCGCGAGCGGGTCAGCTCCGTCGTGGGTGAGGTAGCCGGCTCGGCTGGGCCGGAGACTGTGAGTGGGCGCCAGAGGGAGCTGGCCAGCATGGCCATCGGACGGCTGGCCGATGCTCTCGCCCTCGTGGCCGCCCGTTGAGCCCCTGCCGGCTACCCCGCATATGCATGCGGCCCGCTGTTCGGGCCCGGCGGATCTTGATCGACTCAAGATAATGGCGCATACTCGCGACGTGCCTGTCACCGCCGACTTCCAGCAGCTGCTGCGGGAGTCGTCTCTGCGGGTGACGCGTCCACGGCTGGCTGTGCTGGCCGCGGTCCACTCGCATCCGCATGCCGACACCGACTCGATCATCGGCGCCGTGCGCGAGGAGCTGCCCGGTGTGTCGCATCAGGCGGTCTACGACGTCCTGCGTGCGCTCACCGCAGGCGGCCTCGTGCGGCGCATCCAGCCATCGGGCTCCGTGGCGCGCTACGAGTCGCGGGTGGGCGACAACCACCACCACGTCGTATGCCGGAGGTGCGGCATCATCGCCGACATCGACTGCGCGGTCGGGCACGTTCCCTGCCTGACCGCCTCCGATGACCACGGCTTCGCCATCGACGAGGCCGAGGTGACCTACTGGGGCACGTGCCCCGAGTGTGCCGCCCGGCCCGTGCCCAGCTGACCCGACGAGACCCCCGAACCCGAACACCAAGACAGGAGATCGACCGACGTGTCCGAGAGCGAAAACCCGGTAATCCCCCCGCCCAGCCCTTCCTCGTCCCGGCCCCACACGAACCAGGACTGGTGGCCGAACCAGCTGAACCTGCAGGTGTTGCACCACAACGAGTCTCGCGCCACGCCGCTGGGCGGGTCGTTCGACTACAAGAAGGCGTTCGCCAGCCTGGACGTCGAGGCACTCAAGCGCGACATCACGGCGGCGATGACCGACTCGCAGGACTGGTGGCCCGCTGACTTCGGGCACTACGGCGGCCTCTTCATCCGCATGAGCTGGCACTCGGCGGGTACCTACCGCATCGAGGACGGCCGCGGCGGTGCGGGCGACGGCGCCCAGCGGTTCGCGCCGCTGAACAGCTGGCCGGACAACGCCAACCTGGACAAGGCTCGTCGCCTGCTGTGGCCGGTCAAGAAGAAGTACGGCCAGCAGATCTCGTGGGCCGACCTGCTCGTCTTCGCGGGCAATGTGGCCTTGGAGTCCATGGGGTTCGCGACCTTCGGCTTCGGCTTCGGCCGAGAGGACGTGTGGGAGCCGGAGGAGATCTTCTGGGGCCCCGAGGACACCTGGCTGGGCGACGAGCGCTACAGCGGCGACCGTGAGCTCGCCGGCGCCCTGGGCGCGGTGCAGATGGGCCTGATCTACGTGAACCCGGAGGGGCCCAACGGCAACCCTGACCCAGTGGCGGCCGCTCGCGATATCCGTGAGACGTTCCGGCGCATGGCGATGAACGACGAGGAGACCGTCGCCCTGATCGCGGGCGGACACTCGTTCGGCAAGACCCACGGTGCGGCCTCGGCTGACCACGTCGGCCCTGAGCCCGAAGCCTGCCCCGTCGACCACCAGGGCCTGGGGTGGAAGAACACCTACGGCACCGGCAAGGGCGCCGACACCATCACCAGCGGGCTCGAGGTGACCTGGTCCTCGACGCCGACCCAGTGGGGTAGTGGATTCTTCGACAACCTCTTCGGCCATGAGTGGGAGCTCGTCAAGAGCCCCGCCGGCGCCTGGCAGTGGGTGGCCAAGGATGCCGACGAGACGGTGCCGGACGCACACGACCCGAACCGCAAGCACCGGCCCACGATGCTGACCACCGACCTTGCCCTGCGTGAGGACCCGGCATACGAGAAGATCTCGCGCCGCTTCCACGAGAACCTCGACGAGTTCGCGATCGCCTTCGCGAAGGCCTGGTACAAGCTGCTGCACCGCGACATGGGCCCGGTCTCGCGCTATCTCGGGCCGTGGGTGCCCGAGGCGCAGCTGTGGCAGGACCCGCTGCCGGCCGTGGACCACGAGCTCGTCGACGACTCCGATGTCGCCGCACTCAAGGCCACCCTCCTCGGTTCCGGTCTGTCGGTGGCGCAGCTCGCCTCGACGGCGTGGGCGTCGGCCGCGTCGTTCCGCAACACCGACAAGCGCGGTGGTGCGAACGGTGCGCGGATCCGGTTGGAGCCGCAGCGCGGCTGGGAGGTGAACCAGCCCGAGCAGCTCGGCGAGACGCTCGAGATGCTCGAGCGGATCCAACGGGAGTTCAACGAGGGGCAGAGCGGCGGTCGCCGGATCTCACTGGCCGACCTCATCGTGCTCGGCGGGGTCGCCGCGGTCGAGCAGGCTGCCCGTAACGCAGGCCACGAGATCACGGTCCCCTTCACGCCCGGCCGCACCGACGCCACCCAGGAGCAGACCGACGTCGAGTCGTTCAGCGTGCTCGAGCCGCGGGCCGACGGGTTCCGCAACTACGTCCGCGCCGGCGAGAAGGTGCCTGCGGAGACGCTCCTGCTCGACCGGGCCTACATGCTGGGTCTCACCGCCCCCGAGATGACCGTGCTGGTGGGCGGAATGCGGGCACTGGGGACGAACGTCGGCGGCTCTCCGCACGGTGTGCTCACTGACCGCACCGAGGCGCTGACCAACGACTTCTTCGTCAACCTGCTAGCGCCGGGCATGGAGTGGAAGGCGGCGCAGTCGGAGGAGAACACCTTCGAGATCCGGGACGCCGCCAGTGGCGAGACGAAGTGGACCGCCACGGCCGTCGACCTCGTCTTCGGCTCCAACTCCCAGCTGCGCGCCATTGCCGAGGTCTACGCCAGCGACGATGCGGACGAGAAGTTCGTGCAGGACTTCGTCGCAGCATGGGTCAAGGTCATGAACCTGGACCGGTTCGACCTCGTCTGAACCGCGTTGGGTCGGCGAGCCCCGGTCACCGCAGAGGTGGCCGGGGCTCGCCGCTGCGCTGAACGCATCAAAGTCGTGGGACCACCGCGTGCTTCCCGCGCCGATAGGGGAGAGGATGGTGGGGACTGCTGGCCGGACACCGTTGACGAGGAGTGGCATGAAGCTGGGACTGCACATCGCGGACTTCACCTGGGACGGCGGCGCCGCCGCCCTGAGGGGGCACCTGGGTGAGATCGCCACACGCGCCGAGGACGCGGGATACGACCGGGTCAGCGTCATGGACCATGTGTGGCAGATCGGGCACCTGGGACCGCCGGAGCACGAGATGCTCGAGGCCTACACCGCGCTGGGCTACCTGGCCGCGAAGACCGAGCGCCTCAAGCTGCTCACCGTGGTGACCGCCGTCGTCTATCGCGAGCCCGGCCTGCTGGCCAAGGCTGTGACCACCCTCGACGTGCTCTCCGGCGGCCGAGCGATGCTGGGCATCGGCGCGGCGTGGAATGAGGAGGAGTCGCGCGGGCTGGGCCTGTTCTTCCCCTCCACCGCCGAGCGGTTCGAGCGGCTGGAGGAGGCGCTGCAGATCTGCCTTCAGATGTGGAGCGACGACGACGGGCCGTACGAAGGCAAGCACTACCGGCTCGAGCGGACGCTGAACTCCCCGCAGTCCCTGAGCCGGCCGCACCCGCCGATCCTCATCGGCGGCGCCGGGGAACGGAAGACGCTGCGGATGGTGGCCCAGTATGCCGACTCCTGCAACATCTTCGACTCGCCTGAGCTCGGCCACAAGCTCCAGGTGCTGCGCGAGCACTGCGAGCGGCTCGGGCGCAACTATGACGACATCGAGAAGACGGCCCAGCTGCGCTTCGACCTCGGTCCGCGCGGCGAGCACGTGGAGCAGACGATCGAGCACCTCCACGAGCTGGCCGAGCTGGGCATCGAGGTGGCGCACGGCACCCTGGCCAACGTCACCAGCCCGGAGGCCCTCGATCTCATGGGTGAGAAGGTGATCCCGGCTGCGGCCGCGTTCTGACCGCAGCCGGTCTCGGGCCCGCTGCTGACCTCGCTAGCTGGTGACCTCGGCGACGGGGCCCTCGCCGATGTCCTCGTTCCAGAGGTCGGGCCGCTCCTCGATGAAGGTCGTCATCATGGAGACGCAGTCGGGGTCGTCGAGCAGGATGACCTCGACGCCGGCCTCGGCCAGCCAGTCATGCCCGCCGTGAAAGGTCTGCGCCTCGCCGATGACCACGCGGGAGATGCCGAACTGGCGCACCAGGCCGCTGCAGTACCAGCACGGTGACAGCGTGGTGACCATGGTGGTGCCGCTGTAGGACCTCTGCCGCCCGGCGTTGCGGAACGCGTCGGTCTCGGCGTGGGTGGCGGGGTCGTCGTTCTGCACCCGCCGGTTGTGTCCGCGACCGAGGAGGCGTCCGTCCACGCCGAAGAGCGCTGCACCGATAGGTATGCCGCCTTCGGCCAGTCCGGCTCGCGCCTCCTCCACCGCGACGGCCAGGCGTGCCAGGTCGTCGGCCAAGGCTCGGGTGTCAGCCATGCGTCGCGGCTTCCGCGGGCGCGGCGGTGTCGGAGCCGATGCGGGCAGGGAGGACCTTGACCAGCACGGCATACAGCACGGCGGCGATCACGAAGCCCACCTCGAAGGTGAGGTCGCCGGCCTTGGGGTGTGCGGTCGGTACGAGGCCGGTGTACTTCTGCTGGTTGGAGAACAGCCAGATCGAGAGCACCATGCCGACCCCCATGGCGATGGGGCCGGCCCAGTTGCGGAAGGTGCGGTCGGTGAGCAGGCCGGTGATGTCGGAGCCCCGGCGCAGGTAGCGGTCCATGAGGACGACCCCGAGCCACGGGCCGATCCAGTAGGAGATCACGAGCAGGAAGCTCTCGTAGTTCGCGCCCGCGTTACCCAGCCCGGCGAGGGCCAGCACGAGGCCGGCCACACCGAAGACGACGGCGACGATGGCGCGGGCACGGTGGGTGGGCAAGGAGAATCCCAATGACAGGAACGACATTGCACCCGAGTAGATGTTGAGGGCGTTGGCAGCGATCGCACCGAGCGCGATGCACAGCAGCGTCAGCTTGGCGAGCACGCTCGGCATGACGGAGGTGTAGACGCCCGGGTCCAGCGCGGCGCTCTTGCCGACCGCGGACACCATTGCCGCGCCGGCCGTCTCGAGCAGCACGCAGGACACCAGGATGCCGAGTCCGGCGTTGGTCCCGGCGGCACGGCCGGTGCCCGGTCGCAGGTACCGCGTGTAGTCGGAGGCGTAGGGGTTCCACCCGCACGCGTAGCCGAAGGCTGCGCCGGTCATGAGCAGGAAGCCACCCAGCGGGGGCGGGCCGCCGCTGAGTGCTGCCTGCCCCGGGTGGGACTTGCTGAACACGATGACGGCTCCCACGACGAACACGACACCCAGCAGGGGGAGGGCGTAGCGCTCGAAGGCGTGCACGAGGTTGTGGCCGATGAAGGCAACGAGCAGCATCGCCGCCACCACGATGACGAGACAGAGGCTGGTCGGGAGAGCGGTCAGGAGAGCGTGCAGGGCGAGGGCGCCGCTGATGCTGTTGACCGCGAACCAGCCGATGCCCGCCACGGCTGCGTTGATGCCGGCAGGCAGAGCGTTACCGAAGAAGCCGAAGCCAGTGCGGCTCAGGACCATCTGGCACATGCCGCTATCCGGTCCCCAGGACGACAGGATGGCGTGTGTCACCGATCCGAGCACCGTCCCCAGCACGATGGCCGCGAAGCACTGCCAGAACGTCAGGCCGAAGAACAGGACCCCGAGGATGCCCACGGCGATGGTCGCGAACTCCAGGTTGGGCGAGGTCCACGTCCAGAGCAGCTGGCGCGCGGTGCCGTGCCGGGAGCTGAGGGGGATCACGTCGACCCCTCCCGGCTCCACGGCGAGGGTCTGGGCGCCGTAGTGCTCGCGTTCGATGGGGTTGGCCTGCGCGCCTGGTGCGCCGTTTCCTGGGTCCTGCCGAAGCGTCATGTGGGCATTCTCCTGTGCCATGCCCTCTGGTGGGGAGAACCTCGAGGCTTAATCGCACCGTGTCGGCATCGTGGTCGACGCGCCTACGCTGGAGCCATGGCGACGCGAGGGGTCCGGCAGGTTCTCCCAGGACGCCTGCCGTGAGCGGCGGTCGCGACTCTGGCCGCGATCGCGACCGGGGAGGTCGAGCGCGTCAGGCCCGGCCGCGTGACGCGCTCGGGAGGCCGTTGCCGTACGGCGCCACCGGGGTCGAGCCGGTCTCCGAGGAGCCGCTGCCACCGGAGCAGACGATCGAGATGGCCCGTGCGCTCGTGGAGGAGGGGCGCCCGTTCTCGGCCCACGAGGTACTCGAGGCCCGCTGGAAGGCGGGGCCGCACGAGGAGCGAGACCTGTGGCAGGGGCTGGCACAGCTCTGCGTCGCGCTCACCCATGCGGCCCGTGGCAACCACGTCGGAGCCGGCCGGTTGCTCGAGCGGGGCGTCGGCCGCCTGGAGGCGTATGCCGCGGCGGAGGATACGACGTACGGGCTCGACCTCGGGACGGTAGTGACCTGCGCCCGCGAGCGGGTGACGTCTCTGGGAGCGACCGAGGGCGCGAGCGAGAGAGCGCCAGCGGGCGCGAGTGCGTACCCCAGCGGTGACAGCTCGCCGTGGCCTCGGGCTGGCTCGGCGCCTGGCCATGCGTCGGGGGATACCGGGGTGGCCGGTGCTCAGGCCGGTCTTCCGGCGTCTGGACCACCACCTGCCCTGACCTGAGTCGCGCCCGGGCGACCCGTGGGCGCCGGGTGCCGGCGAACAGCCGAGGGTCGCCCGCTCAGCGGACGCGGTAGCGCTCGACGTCCTGCCGGCGCAGCGTCAGCCCGGTGCCCGGCGAGGAGGAGTCCGGGGTGATGCTCCCGCCGCTGGGGTCGAGGGCGCCGTCGAAGAACATCGACTCGATGCGGACGTGGTCATGGAACCACTCGATGTGTCGCAGGTTGGGCGTCGCGGCCGCGGCATGCGCGTGCAGGTGCGGACCGCAGTGCGCAGACACCTCCAGGCCGAACGAAGCGGCCACCGCTGCGGCGCGCAACCACTCGGTGATGCCACCGCAGCGCGACAGGTCGACCTGGAGACAGTCCACGGCCCCCGACTGGCACATCCGGCGGAAGTAGTAGATGTCGTTGCCGTACTCGCCCGCCGTCACGTCAGCACTCACCGCCTGTCGCACCTCGCGGAGCCCTTCGAGGTCGTCGGAGCTGACCGGCTCCTCGAACCACCGCACGTCCAGCTCGTCCGCCTCGTGCATCACCCGGATGGCCTGCTTGGCGCGGTATCCGCCGTTGGCGTCGACGAACAGCTCCACGTCCTCTCCGACCGCCAGGCGGGCCTGGCGCATCCGGTGCAGGTCGCGCGAGGTGTTCGTCCCCCAGGACTCGCCGATCTTGATCTTGACGCGTGGGATGCCCTCCTCCACCCAGCCACCGAGCTGCCTCGTCAGCTGCTCGTCGTCATAGGTCGTGAAACCGCCGCTGCCATAGACCGGCACCGACGCGCGAGCGGCGCCGAGCAGCCGGTGCAGTGGCAGCTCCAGCAGCCGCGCCTTGAGGTCCCACAGGGCGACGTCGACGGCGCCGACGGCATACGACCCCATCCCGGGGCGCCCGGCGTTGCGCAGTGCGCGGAACATCGCCTGGGACGTGCTGGAGATGTCGAGGGCGTCCGAGCCCGTGACCACGGGAGCCAGCAGCTCCTCGACCAGGGGCGCGACTGCCTTGGGGGCATAGGTCCAGCCGGTTCCGGTGACCCCGTCGGCGCTCGCCTCGACGAGCACGAGCGTGGTGGAGTCCCAGGCGATGGTGCCGTCCGCTTCGGGTGCGTCGGTGGGCACCGTGTAGGCCGTGACCCTCACCTCGCCGACCGGCGTGTCGACGCAGGCCGGCCCTGCCGGCATCAGTCGGATCCCGGGAGGAGCTCTGCCACCTTGGTCTTCACGCCCTCCTTGACCACGCCCCATCGGTCCTCGTCGCCGTGCATGAGCGCACGCGCGGTCGCCTTCATCTCCGCCAACGTGGCGTGCGGCGGCACCGGTGGCACGTTCGGGTCGACGTGGACGTCGAGGACGGTGGGCCGGTCGGCCGAGAGCGCCCGCCGCCAGGCGTCCTCCAGCTGGGCGGGGTCGTCGACCGTGATGGCCTGCAGTCCCAGGCTGGCGGCGAACGCCGCATAGTCCACGTCGGGCAGGGTCTGCGACTCCGCGAACTTGGGAGACCCCTCCATCGCCCGCATCTCCCAGGTCACCTGGTTGAGGTCGTTGTTGTGCAGCACCGCCACGACCAGTCTCGGGTCGGACCACTGCTGCCAGTAGTGCTTGACGGTGATGAGCTCCGCCAGGCCGTTCATCTGCATCGCCCCGTCGCCGACGAAGGCCACGGCTGGGCGGTCGGGCTGCGCGAACTTGGCCCCGATGACGTAGGGAACCCCAGGACCCATGGTCGCCAGAGTTCCGGACAGCGAGCCGCGCATGTCGCCCCTGAACTTCAGCTGCCGGGCGTACCAGTTGGCTGACGACCCGGAGTCAGCGGCCACGATGGCATTGCTCGGCAGCTGCGCCGAGGCGGCGTGGAAGAGCAGCTGCGGGTTGACCGGCTCAGCCTCGACCTCGGCCTCTCGGTCCATCGCCTCCCACCAGTCCGACACGTTGGACTCGATGCCGGCCCGCCACTCGCGGCTCTCGTTGCGGCGCAGGTGGGGGATGAGCGCGCGCAGCGTGGTGGCGGCGTCCCCGACGAGGTTGAGCTCGTATGGGTACCGCATGCCGACGAGCTTGCCGTCGAGGTCGATCTGCACCGCCCGAGCCTGCCCGAACGGCGGCATGAACTGCGTATAGGGGAAGTTCGACCCGACCGTCAGGAGGGTGTCGCAGCCCATCATCAGCTCGTAGCTGGGCCGCGTGCCGAGCAGCCCGATCGAGCCGGTGACCCAGGGCAGCTCGTCGGAGAGGACATCCTTGCCCAGCAGGGCCTTCGCCACTCCGGCGCCGAGGATCTCCGCGACCTCCTCGATCTCGGCCGCGGCCCCGCGCGCGCCCTGTCCGATGAGGATGGCGGGCTTGGTGCCGCTGGACAGGATCTCGGCGGCCTGACGGACGCCCGCCTCGTCCGGCGCGACTCGGGGCCACT
The DNA here is from genome assembly GCF_036000045.1 of Pedococcus sp. Taxonomy (GTDB): domain Bacteria; phylum Actinomycetota; class Actinomycetes; order Actinomycetales; family Dermatophilaceae; genus Pedococcus. The sequence goes on along the minus strand of NZ_DASYGF010000040.1, from coordinate 36,664 downwards.
GCATCCCGAGGCTGGAGGGCACCATCTTCATCGCGTGCGTGGGTGCTGAGTACTCCAGCTCCTGCACATCGGAGGGGATGATGATGGCCGTGGGTGCCCGTTCCGCCAGCGCGATGCGGATGGCGCGGTCGAGGACGTTGGGGAGCTGCTCGGGCACGGTGACCATCTGGACGTACTCGCTTGCCACGTCCTTGAACAGGCTGAGCAGGTCGATCTCCTGCTGGTACGCCCCGCCCATGCCGCTGCGGGCGGTCTGGCCGACGATGGCGACGACGGGCACGTGGTCGAGCTTGGCGTCGTAGAGGCCGTTGAGCAGGTGCACGGCACCGGGCCCGGACGTTGCCATGCACACGCCGAACGACCCGCCGAACTTGGCGTAGCCGACTGCCTCGAACGCCGACATCTCCTCGTGCCGCGACTGCACGAACTGAGGGGTGTTGTCGGCACGGCCGAAGGCGGCCAGCACCCCGTTGATGCCGTCACCGGGGAACCCGAAGACGTGCTGGACCCCCCACGCGCGCAGGCGCTCCAGCAGGTAGTCGGCGACCGTCTGTGCAGCCATGACCTCTCCTCTCGTTCGCGGCGAGCCGTCGTCGGTTCACCGGTGGCTGGTCGGGGTTCCCCTCCGGGCTCCTCGAGCCAGCAGGTCCGCCGACCGGGCGGCCAGCGCCATGATCGTCAGAGCCGGGTTGGCGCTGCCCTGCGTCGGCAGGACGCTGCCGTCCGTGATGTACAGATTGGGGACCGCGAACGTCCGGCAGGACGCGTCGACCACACCGGCCGACTCGTCTGCAGCCATTCGTGCCCCGCCGACCAGGTGGGCAAACCGGTCGATGGTGATGACCTCCTGGGCCCCGGCGGCACGCAGGATCCGCTCCATCGCGCTCTGGGCCGCCTTCATCAGCAGCCCGTCGTTGTCGCATTGGGAGTAGGAGAAGTGCGCGACCGGCATACCGTGTCGGTCGGTCTCGGACGCCAGGGTGACGCGGTTGTCGGGCTGGGGCAGGAACTCGCACAGCGCGCCCAGGCAGGCCCAATGGACGTAGTCCCTCATGTACTCCCGCAGCTGGGATCCCCAGTGGCCTTGGGCGGTGACGTGCTCCGCCCACGTGATGGGAAGCGGCGACACGGTCTGGATGGAGAAGCCCCGCTTGTATGCCGCGGACGGGTCGGTCTCGTAGAACTCCTCGGAGCTGACCTCGGGCGGGGGCCCTTTCCACATCCGGATCTCGGATTCGAAGCGCCCTGCGGTCTGTGGTGCGCCCTGCACCATGAGGTAGCGCCCGACCTGGTCGAACTCGTTGCACAGCCCGTCGGGGAAGCGGGCGGACGCGGAGTTGAGGAGCAGTCGGGGCGTCTCGATCGAGTAGCCGGCGACCGCCACCATGCGCGCTCGCTGGAAGCGCTGGGTGCCCCGATGGACGTAGTGCACCCCGGTGGCCAGTCCGGTGCGGTCGTCCGTCTCGACCCGGGTCACCATCGAGTCGGCGCGTACCTCGGCGCCGTGGGCCAGTGCGTCGGGGATGTGGGTGATCAGGGGAGAGGCTTTGGCGTTGACCTTGCACCCCTGCAGGCAGAAGCCGCGGTAGATGCAGTGGGGGCGATGGCCGAAGCGGCCGTTGGCGATCGCGACCGGGCCGACCTTGGTCGTGATGCCGGCTGCGAGAGCTCCGCGCTGGAACACCTCGCCGTTGCCCGAGACCGGATGCGGTGAGTGGGGGTAGCTGTGCGGGTCGCCCCAGGGCCAGTCCTCTCCGGCGACGGGGAGCTCACCCTCGATGTCCTCGTAGTAGGGGCGCAGGTCCTCGTATCGCAAGGGCCAGTCCGCGCCGACCCCGTCGAGCGTCTGCGTCTGGAAGTCGCTCGGGTGGAAGCGGGGCGTGTATCCGGCGTAGTGGACCATCGAGCCGCCCACCCCGCGGCCGGAGTTGTTGGAGCCCAAGGGAACTGGGTCGTTTCCCGAGATGACCCGCGGCTCGGTCCAGTAGAGGTGGTGCGAGCCTGCCTCGTCACTGACCCAGTCGGTCTCGGGGTCCCAGAACGGGCCGGCGTCCATGACGACGACGCTCCAGCCCTGGCGGGCCAGCCGTTGGGTGAGCGTCGAACCGCCCGCACCGCACCCGACCACCACCAGGTCGACCTCGTCGTGGTCCGCGAATCGGCGCATCCCCTCACGCAGTCCGTGGTTGGTGCCCGGGGAGGTCGGGAGAAGCCACGCCGACTCGTTGCGGCCGCGGACGGCCGAGTCCTTCACCGGGTCCACTCCTGGATCGGGTCGTCGTCGGGGTGGTGGTCGGCCACCTCGAAGGGCTCTCGGCGGTCGATGCCGAGGTTCTTGTAGCCCCGCGGGTAGGCCGGGCCCGCGAACCCGATCTCGTTCCACGCGTACGGATGCGAGTAGAAGGCGGTACAGGCGTAGCGCGTCCACAGGCTCCAGGTGTGGGTCGCAGGCCAGTCGTGCCACGGCTCGGCGCCGAGCTGCTGGACCTGTCGCAGCACACGCGCGCGGTCGTCCCACTCCGCCCGCGCGAAGTCAACGCCCCAGAGCTCCTCGCTGTCGCGGTCCAGCCACGCCAACGTCCGCGGCCAGGCGTCCTGGTCTCGCGGCATACCGTCGAAGTGCCAGCCGTCGGTCTGCGCCTCCGCAAGCCTGGCGTCCACCATCTGCACGACGGGCACCCGGGGCTCCTCCCGCTGGTCGAGCAGCTGGTCGAAGAGGGCGGTCGCAACGGCCTCCTGGTGCTCGTCGAAGAACCGGACGGCGGGGGACCTGCCGAGCCGGGCGAACACGACCGAGGAGGTGGCGGGGTCCCAGCTGGACGACTGGTCGAGGACGTCGAACCCCGGGAATCGCTCGTCCCGGCCGGCCAGGGGGAGGCGAGGGGTCGGTTCGCGCCGGCTCACCGCTCCCTCCGCAGGATCGCTGCCAGCAGGCCCATTCCCCCGACGACGGTGACCAGCAGCGGCGCCAGCAGCGGTGGCCCCATCTCCATGTTGTAGCGCCAGTTCGACCAGCCGCCAGGCTTCTGGCTGATCCCTCGTGCGTGCAGGTAGGTGCCCTGGAGCCCGTTGGCGACGATGGCCGCGGAGGCGATGGGGAGTGCGGTCTTGGCGGCACGGTGGCTCGCGACCCCGGCGACTCCGGCGACCGCACCGACCGGCCCGAGGAGGACCGGAGCCCACATGAGCCGGTTGCCGAAGCTGGCCTTGTCGTGCTCGAAGTAGATCTCGGCCGCCGTGACCAGAGCCGCGACGGCGGTCAGCCCGGAGAGGCTGCGCTCGAAGTGGCCGGTCTGCACGTTGCGCACCATCCGGTCGATGCCGTGGGCGACCTCGCCCTGCACCACTGGCACGCGAGCGGGCGTCGGGGAGCTGTGGCGTCCGAACACTTCGGCCTCCTAGGTCCAGGGCGCAGTCGTTGCGTTTGTGCAACTACTTCCACAGTGGCACGACATCTTTCGATTCGCAAGCGTTGTGAGGGCGCAACGGCTGGCATACTGCGGGGATGGCGGTGCGAGAGACGGGGCCGAACGAGACGGCGGGACAGGCGGATGCCGTCATGCGCGCGACCCGTGTCCTGGTCGGGATCATTGCCCGGTCGATCACCGAGGTGGAGCAGGAGGTGTCGATCACCCAGTTCCGGGTCCTGGTGATGGTCGCCACCCGCGGCAGCCTGAACCTCGGCGAGGTGGCCGAGGGACTCGGCGTCCACCCCTCCAACGCCACTCGGACGGTGGAGCGGCTGGTCGTCGCAGGGCTGGTCGAGCGCGCCGAGAACCCCGCCGACCGTCGTTATCTCGTCCTGAAGCTGACCCCGCAGGGGCAGGACATCGTGGAGCGGGTCATGGCCTACCGGCGGGGGGCGATCGAGTCGGTGCTCGAGGAGATGCCGGCCGGCCGCCGCCAGGCCCTGGCGGCCGCGCTGGGCGCCTTTGCCGAGGCGGCGGGTGAGCCCTCGCGCGGCGAGGAAGCCTACGTGCTCGGGCTTCCCACCTGACCCGCGGCCGCGAAGGCGAGCGCGACCGTGCCGTCGGTCAGCGCCTGCCGTCGCCGTGCGGGGTCGTATGCCGCCAGGGCGCCCATGCTGGCCGCATGGAGGAGGTCGGTGGCCTGGCCCATGCGGCGCACGAGCCGAGTGCCGTGGCTGAGAGAGACCAGAGCCTGTACGACGTGGCGAGCTCCGAGGACCCGTGCGGCCAGCGTGGCCCGCGCGTCGAGCGGCCCTCCCGTCATCCTCCGGCCCGTCCCCTCGGGGTCCACGAGCAGGGCCACGCCGTAGCCCAGCCGGACCACCTCACTCACAGTGGCCACCCGGCTGCCCCGCCTCGTCAACGGCTGCGCCGGGCGGCTGCCCAGGAGAGGCCGCCCATGGCGGACAGGGCCGCCGCGGCGGCCCCGAGCGCGCCGTGGTGCTGTGACAGCCACAGCTGGCGGCTTCGCGGGGTCGACTTCCCGTCGAACCGGCCGTGCGTCCCGAAGTCGCGGTCCCGGTCGGCGGGCTCCCAGAGGTTGTCCGGGGCGTCCGCCGGCTGCGGCTCGTCGGTCTGCTGGGAGCTGAAGCCGGTCTTGGCCAGGTAGCGGTCGAGCACGCCAGGGGCCACCGCGTTGGCGATGAGCGTCATGGCCGTCGTGCCACCCACCCAGTACTCGCGACGCTTGGGGTGGTCCGCGGCATACACCACGCCTCGGGCTGCTACCTCCGGCTCGTAGATGGGCGGCACCGGCTGCGGGCGCCGCGGCAACCGGGACAGCACCCACGAGAACTGGGGGGTGTTGACCGCCGGCATCTGCACCATGGTGACGTGGACCGGGCTCTTCTCGTGGAGCAGCTCGCAACGCAGGGACTCGTGGAAGCCCTGGATCGCATGCTTGGACCCGCAGTAGGCGGTCTGCAGGGGTATGCCGCGATAGGCGAGGGCGGAGCCGACCTGGACGATCGTGCCTCGGCCACGCGACTTCATCCGGGGCAGGATCGCCATCGTGGCGTAGACGTACCCGAGGTAGCTCACCTCCGTGACCCGCTTGAACTCGGCCGGCGTGATCTGGTCGAACGGGCTGAAGACCGAGGTGAAGGCGACGTTGACCCACACGTCGACGGGCCCCAGCTCATCCTCGATTCGCTGCACCGCCTCGTTGACCTGGTCCGGGTCGGCCACGTCGACGGGCACCGCCAGGGCGCGACCGCCGGCGGCCTCCACCTCCGCGCAGGCCGCTCGCAGCCCCTCCTCGCCCCGGGCGAGGAGGGCGACGGTGTCCCCGCGCGCCCCGAAGGCCTTGGCCGTGGCACGGCCGATGCCTCCGGAGGCGCCGGTGACGGCGATGACACGTCGGTGTTGGGGAGCCATGGAGGTCCGCCTTTCGGGTTGGTGGGTCTGGACCAGCTATATCACGCAATGATTGCGCTCGCACACATAAGTGCGAGGCCCCCGACCGGTCAGCGTCGCGGGATCGCGGCGCTCAGGTCCTCGACTGCCCGACGGATCGAGTGGCCGAGTGGTCGGCCCGCGCCCCCGACCTCCTCCTGTGCCGACCCGCCGACGTAGACGGGCGTCTCGGGGCAGCTGGCAGCCAGTGCGGCGACGGTCTCGCGCACCGGCACCACGTCGCTGCGCGTGGGCGCCGCGAGGACCACGACGGCGGGCCGGTGGCTGCGGGTGGCGGCCACCCAGCTCTCGGGGGGCACGTCCGCGCCGAGGTAGGCCACGTCGAGCCCGGCTCGCCGCAGTACGACCGCGAAGGCGAGGATGCCCAGCTCGTGCCGTGAGCCGTGTGCCAGCCCGACCAGAGCGCGGGGCGCCCCGCTCGCTCGTCCGGCGGCGTCGAGCGCGGCGCCCAGCCGCCGTTGCACGACGGCGCTCACGAGGTGTTCACCGGCCACGTCGACGAGCCCGTCCTGCCATCCGGTGCCCAGGAGCCGCAGCGCAGGCATGAGCCAGTGGTCGACCACCGCGTCGAGCGGCGCCAGCGCCAGGGTCTCGTCGAGCGCCCTCTCCGCAGCCAGGGCATCGTGGCCGGCTCCGGCCGCGCAGAGTGCGTCGATGGGGACTCCGCCCGGCTGTGGGGGGAGGGATGTGTCGGCGCGCGGGTCGCCGTCGAGCTCGGCGGACGCGCGGCCGTCGAGCTCGACAGCGGGGGCCTGGAGGTGCTCGGCGGCCAGCCGCGGCGACCACCCGGCGGCGACGAGCGCCTTCATGGCGTTGAGTAGCTGCAAGTCCCGGTCGTCGTAGATGCGGTAGCCCGACTCGCTGCGCCCGGGCTGCACGAGACCATAGCGGCGCTCCCACGCGCGCAGCGTCGCCACGGGCAGCCCGGTGAGGGCGGCCGCGTGCCGGATGGAGTACATCGGGCCAGCGTAGCGTCAAACCCTCGACAAACAGTGGACAAGTCTCAGAATCTGCGCCATGATCGAGGAAGAACCTTAGACAAACCTTGAACATTGACTGTACCGCTCCGACGTCTGTCGGCCCCTCCAAACGCTGTCCTCGATCCTGCGAGCACCCCATCGCGGGGTCGAGGGCAGTCGGGTGTGGTCGGCCCAATCCGTTCGAGCCCTCATGCCGAACCACTCTCGTCCCTGCACCCAGCCCACCCAGCCCAGATGGAGTACTCATGCGCGCACCACGCCGCGCCGTCATCGGCAGCGGAGTCGCCGGACTGACGGCCGCTCACGTCCTGAGCGCGCACGGACCGGTCACGCTGTACGAGGCCGACGGCCGGCTGGGCGGCCACGCTGACACCCATGAGGTCGAGGTGGGCGGTCGGGTGGTCAAGGTCGACACCGGCTTCATCGTGCACAACGACCGCACCTACCCCACGCTGCTCCGGCTGTTCCGTGAGCTCGGGGTGCAGACCCAGGAGTCCGACATGAGCATGTCGGTCCGCTGCGACGACGAGGGCCTCGAGTATGCCGGTGCCAAGGGTGCGCGCGGACTGTTCCCCATGGCGGGCAACCTGGCCAACCCGGCATACCTGCGCATGCTGGGGGAGGTGCGCCGGTTCCACCGGGAGGCGAGGGGGCTGCTGCGCAGCGGCCGGGCCTCGGACGAGACGCTGGCGTCGTTCGTGAGGCGCGGCCGGTTCAGCGACTACTTCGCACGGTTCTTCCTCGAGCCCCTGGTGGCGGCGGTCTGGTCCTGTGACCCCGACAAGGCCCTGGAGTACCCGGCGCGGTACCTGTTCGAGTTCCTGGACCACCACGGCATGCTCACCGTCTTCGGGTCTCCCACCTGGCGCACGGTCACCGGTGGCTCGGCGCGGTATGTCGAGCGCGTCGCCGCCGGTATCGACGAGATCCGCCTCGGGAGGCCCGTCCGCGCCGTCACCGAGCGGGACGGGGAGGTCCTGGTCCAGGATGACCACTCGGTTGAGGCCTACGACTCCGTCGTCATCGCCGTCCACCCGCACCAGGCCCTGGCCATGTTGGCCGAGGCGACGCCGCTGCACCGCGAGGTTCTCGGCTCGATCAGATACTCCCAGAACGTCGCCCAGCTGCACACCGACGAGTCGGTGCTGCCCAGGAGTGCCGGTGCGCGCGCCTCGTGGAACTACTGGCAGCGCGAAGGCCGCGAGGGTGGCGTCCTGGTGACGTACGACATGACGAGGCTGCAGCGGCTGGATGTCGACGGGCCTCGCCTGCTGGTGACCCTCAACGGCATCGACTGTGTCGACCAGCGGCTCGTCATCGAGACGATGGAGTACGAGCACCCGCTCTACACGCCCGACTCCGTTGCGGCGCAACGCCGTCTGCCCGAGCTGAACTCGGCCCGCGTGGCCTTCGCCGGGGCGTACCACGGGTGGGGCTTCCACGAGGACGGGGCGCGCTCGGGCGTGGCCGCCGCCGCGCACCTCGGGGCCAAGTGGCAGGTGGCCGCCGCCGACGAGCGGCTCGAGGTCGCGGCATCATGAGGGCCTCTCCCGCGACGCGGATCTATGCGACGAGCGTGTCGCACTCCCGCACCGACCCCCTGGTGCACCGCTTCCACCACCGCAGCCACACCTGGCTCGTGGACCTCGACCGTCTCCCGCGGCTCGGCATGCTGAGCCCACTGGCCCGCTTCCAGTCCCGCGACCACCTCGGCGACCCCCGGCGCACCCTGCGACAGAACATCGACACCTTCCTGCAGACCCAGGGCGTCGACCTCCAAGGCGGCCGCATCCTGATGCTGGCGATGCCGCGGGTGCTCGGCGCGGTGTTCAACCCCATCTCCGTCTTCTGGTGCCATGGGCCGGGCGGAGCGCTCGTCTGCACGGTGGTCGAGGTGCACAACACCTACGGAGACCGCCACGCCTACCTGGTCCGCACGGGCCCGGACGGACGCGCCGAGGTCGCCAAGGCCCTGTATGTCAGCCCGTTCCACGACGTGTCCGGCAGCTACCGGCTCACCGTGCCGGTCCCCGGCGACCGGCTGCGGGTGCAGGTGGTCCTCGAGCGCCCAGGCCACGACCCGTTCGTCGCCGGCCTGACCGGACGCGCCCTTCCGCCTACTACGCGGACCGTCCTGCGGCTCGCGCTCACCCAGCCCCTCGAACCCCTCGCCGTTTCCGCCCGGATCCGCTGGCACGGCATACGCCTGTGGCTGCGCCGACTCCCAGTCCAGCCCCGACCCACCCACTCCCAGGAGGCAGTCCAGTGACCACCGCCACCGCCGGTCTCGCCGCGCGCCCCATCATCGACTCGACACGCTGGCCCGACCTGACGGACTCACGGGCGCGGGCTCGACGCAGCGTCGCGGCTCGGGTCGCCCGCTGGGTCTTCCGCTCCGCTGCTGACCGCCTGCCCGTGCGCGTCGACCTGGGCGGCACGGCCCTCATCGGGGGCGGCGACGACGGCGCACCCCTCATGGTCATCCACCGTCCGGACGCCTTCTTCGCCGCGGTGGGAGCCAAGGGCCTCATCGGGTTCGGCGAGTCGTACATGGCCGGCGACTGGGAGGCCGAGGACCTCAGCGGTCTCCTCCAGGTGTTCGCGGCCCAGATGGCGACCCTGGTGCCCGCCCCGCTGCAGCGGCTGCGCGCCCTCTACGTCGCCCGGGCGCCACGCACCGAACGCAACACCGCCACCAACACGCGTGGCAACATCGCGCGGCACTACGACCTGTCCAACGAGCTGTTCGCCACCTTCCTCGACGAGACTCTCAGCTACTCGTCCGCGCTGTTCGACGGCGACCAGCGACCCGGTGTCGCTGTGGCCGGCGAGTCCGTCCAACAGAGCCGGCCCACCCAGCCCGCCGAGTGGTCGGCCCTGGCCAGCGGCCAGGCCCGCAAGATCGAGCGGATGCTCGACCAGGCTGGGGTCGCGTCCGGCTCGCGCGTGCTCGAGATCGGCACCGGCTGGGGCGAGCTCGCGATCCGAGCGGCCGCGCGCGGCGCGACAGTGCTCACCGTGACGCTCTCGAGCGAGCAGCAGGCGCTGGCCCGTGAGCGCGTGGCCGCGGCCGGCTTCGCGGACGCCGTGGACGTCGAGCTGCTCGACTACCGCGCGGTCCAGGGCGAGTTCGACGCGGTGGTCTCGGTGGAGATGATCGAGGCCGTCGGTCACGAGTACTGGAAGGAGTACTTCCAGACCATCGACCGGGTGCTGGCTCCTGGTGGCAAGGTGGCCATCCAGGCGATCACGATGCCCCACGACCGCATGCTGGCGACGCGGTACACCTACACGTGGATCACCAAGTACATCTTCCCCGGTGGCTTCCTGCCCTCGACCGAGGCGATCACCGACGTGACCGCCGAGCACACCAGCCTGCGCGTGGTTGAGCGGCTCTCCTTCGGCCAGCACTACGCCGAGACGCTGCGCCTGTGGGACGAGCGGTTCCGCAGCGGGCTCGCTCAGGTCCACCGGCTCGGGTTCGACGACGTGTTCGTGCGGATGTGGCACTTCTACCTCGAGTACTCGCGGGCGGGCTTCCGCTCCGGCTACCTCGACGTCCAGCAGGTCACCCTCGAGCGGGCCGCGGCATGACCGCCGTGGAGCAGGTCCGCAGCTCGCGGTCCGAGACGCGCACCGGGGTGGCGCCGGAGCTGGCGCAGGCGCTCGCGCCCTTCCTGGGCGGCGACCTGCCCGTGCGCCTGACGGCCTGGGACGGCAGCGCCGCCGGGCCGCTGGGGGCGCCCCAGGTGGCGCTGAGGTCGGCGCGGGCACTGCGGCGCCTGCTCAGGCATCCGGGCGAGCTCGGCGCGGCACAGGCGTACGTCACGGGCGAGGTGGACGTGGACGGCTCGCTCGAGGAGGCCCTGACGCACGTGTGGGAGGTCGCGCGTGAGCGTGGGCTGGCCGGCATACGGCCGACGCCTGGTGCCTTGGCGACGTTGCTGCGCATCGCTGTTCGGCATGGCGCACTCGGCCGACCGCTGGCGCCTCCCGCCAGCCAGGCGGTGGTCAAGGGGCGACTGCACAGCCTCGCCCGCGACCGCGAGGCGATCCACCACCACTACGACCTGTCCAACGACTTCTACGAGCTGATCCTCGACCCGCAGATGGCTTACTCCTGCGCGTACTGGCGCTCGGACGACCCGTCGTACACCGTCGAGGACGCCCAGCGCGACAAGCTGGAGCTCGTCGGGCGCAAGCTGGGGCTGCGGCCGGGTGCGCGCCTGCTCGACATCGGGTGTGGCTGGGGGTCTATGAGCCTGTATGCCGCGGAGCACTTCGGCGCGCAGGTCACCGGCGTCACCATCGCGGCCGAGCAGAAGCGCTTCATCGACGCGCGGATCCGCGAACGCGGTCTCGAGGACCGGGTCGAGATCCGGCTCCAGGACTACCGTGACGTGCCCGACGACGGCTTCGACGCAGTGGTCTCCCTCGAGATGGGCGAGCACGTCGGCCAGGGGAACTACCCGACCTATGCCCAGGTCCTGCACGACAGGGTGCGTCCCGGCGGTCGGGTCCTCGTCCAGCAGATGTCGCGACGGGGCAGGTACCCCGGTGGCGGTCCGTTCATCGAGGGGTTCATCGCGCCTGACATGCACATGCGTCCGGTCGGTGAAACCATTGCCCTCATTGAGGGTTCGGGCCTGGAGGTGCGCGACGTGCATGCGCTGCGGGAGCACTATGTCCGCACGGTGCAGGCCTGGCACGACACTTTCGAGGCGAACTGGGACGCGGCGGTCGAGCTGGTGGGTCTGGAGGTCGCTCGGGTGTGGCGCCTCTATCTCGTCGGTGGGGCCATGGCCTTCCGGGACGGCCGGATGGGGGTCGACCAGATCCTCGCGGTCCGTCCGGATACGGGCCGCGCCGAGCTCGAGCCCGTTCGTCCAGGTACGTGGTCATGACATTCATGATGTCGAACTTCCTTGCCGTCACTGGGCTTTCGTTCGTCGCGGTGGTGCTGATGATGACCGTCACCGCGGTGGAGGGCCGGCGGCAAGGGCGGGTCAGCGTCGTCGACACCGCCTGGGGTCTGGGCTTCGTCGTCGTGGCCGCGGTCGCCGCCCTGGTGGGTGACGGACCGCTGTGGCGCAGGCTCGTGATGCTGGTGCTGGTGGCAGCCTGGGGCCTTCGGCTCTCGTCCCACATGCACCGGCGCAACGCCGGGAAGGGCGAGGACCCGCGCTACGCCGCGATGCTCGCAGACCAGCCGGGCGACCCGTTCCTCGTCGCCGTCCGCAAGGTCTACGCCGTGCAGGGTCTGGCGGTCTGGTTCGTGTCCTTGCCCATCCAGGTGAGTGCGAGCTCGGGTCGCGGCCTGCCGTTCGTCGCCGTCATCGGCGCGCTCCTGTGGGCGGTCGGCCTGGCGTTCGAGGCGCTCGGTGACCGTCAGCTCGCGTCGTTCAAGGCCGACCCCTCGAACCGGGGCACCGTGATGGACCGGGGCCTCTGGTCGTGGACCCGTCACCCCAACTACTTCGGTGACTCCTGTGTCTGGTGGGGCATCTTCCTTGTCGCCGCGAGTGCATGGCCGGGGGTGCTCACCATCCTCTCGCCGGTCGCCATGACCTACTTCCTGGTGTTCGCGACGGGCGCGCGGCTCCTCGAGCGCCACATGGCCGAGCGGCCCGGCTACCAGGCGTACCAGCAGCGCACGAGCTACTTCCTCCCGCGTCCCCCGAAGCGGTCGGTCTCGCGGGGCTAGAGTCGCCCGCGTGGACTGCCTCTTCTGCCGGATCGTCGACGGGTCGCAGCCGGCCCATGTGGTCCTCGACGAGCCGTTGACCCTGGGTTTCCTCGACACCCGGCCGGTGTTCAAGGGGCACGTCCTGCTCGTCCCTCGTATCCACGTGCCCACGCTGGTCGACCTGCCCGGCGAGCTGCTGCCCGTCCTCATGGGCGCAGCCCAGCGACTGGCCGGGGCGATGGTGGACGGGCTCGGGTCGCAAGGCTCGTTCGTGGCGATGAACAACGTGGTCTCGCAGTCGGTGCCTCACCTGCATGTCCATGTGGTGCCACGCACCAAGGGCGACGGCCTGCGCGGCTTCTTCTGGCCGCGCACCACCTATGCCTCCCCGGACGAGGCCAGCGAGTATGCCGCGCGCGTCGCCGGTGCGGTGCCCGCGCCCCTCGGCTGACTGTCACCACCGGCTGGCATCATCACCGCATGCGGACCACCTACAGCGTGGTGTCCTCACCCGTCGGCGACCTCACCCTGGTCGCCGAGGAGGGCGCCCTCGTGCGGCTCACGATGGAGAGCCAGAGGCACGCGCCACCATCCGCCGACCAGGGTGAGCGCGACGACCGTGGCTTCGCGGCGGTCCGTGAGCAGCTGGGGGAGTACTTCGCCGGCGAGCGCACGACCTTCGAGGTGCCGCTCGCACCGCACGGTGACTCGTTCAAGCAGCGGGTGTGGGCGCTGCTGCGCGAGATCCCGTACGGCCAGACGCGCACCTACGGCGAGCTGGCTCGAGCGCTGGGCGACGTCAACCTGAGCCAGGCTGTGGGGTCGGCCAACGCCCGCAACCCCATCGGCATCATCGTGCCGTGTCATCGCGTGATCGGCTCCGACGGCAGCCTGGTGGGCTACGCGGGCGGCCTGGATCGCAAGCGGTTCCTGCTGGCCCTGGAGGAGCCCGAGGCCGCTCGGGCCGACCGCCTGTTCTGAGGGCCTCTCCAGGGTGTTGCTGTCGGGTGCCTGGGACCCGTGAGCGCTCTGGGGCTGCTGACCGAAATCTCCTCGTCCTTTTGGACTGCTTCGGCGGCAGCTGGAGTACGAGATCCCAGGTCGGAGGCACTATTCCCCCGGGAAGGGGACCTGACTGGTGCGTAGGGCTCGGTTGCACCGGCGGCGGCGGCCGCCGGAGTGCTCATCTGGCCGGGCATGGTCGCGTTGCGCGCCATACCCGTCGTCCATGCCGGGGTGCCGGTCACGTCCCCTCCCCGGGGAACCATCACGAGCACGACCACCGTGCCGACCATGACTGTCCAGACCCCGTAGCGGGCGCGCGACACCCTTGCCGCCCACGCTAGGGTTGTGCTTTGCCGGACAGGAGAGTGTTTCGTCATGACGCACGAGGTTGCCCAGTCACGCCGTCACCAGGTGGTCGTCATCGGGTCCGGATTCGGGGGCCTCTTCGGCACCCAGGCCCTCAAGCGCGCCGATGTGGACGTCACGCTGATCGCCAAGACGACACACCACCTCTTCCAGCCACTGCTGTACCAGGTCGCGACCGGCATCCTGTCCGAGGGCGAGATCGCGCCCGCCACCCGTGAGGTGCTGGCCAGCCAGCGCAACGCGCGCGTCCTGCTGGGCAACGTCACGTCGGTCGACCTCGAGGCCAGGACAGTCACCTCCAAGGTGCTCGACCGCGAGACCGTCACGCGCTACGACACCCTCCTGGTAGCCGCCGGTGCAGGTCAGTCCTACTTCGGCAACGACCACTTCGCCCAGTTCGCCCCCGGCATGAAGTCGATCGACGACGCCTTGGAGCTGCGGGGTCGCATCTTCAACGCCTTCGAGTGGGCCGAGCTGGCGAGCACCCCCAAGGAGATCGAGCGGTTGATGACCTTCGTGGTCGTCGGGGCCGGCCCCACCGGAGTCGAGATGGCGGGCCAGATCGCCGAGCTGTCGCGCCGCACCCTTCCCCGTGACTTCCGCAGCATCGACACCCGTAGGGCCCGCATCGTGCTGCTGGACGCAGCGCCGACGGTGCTCGGGGCGTTCGGCGACCACCTCGGTGCCAAGGCCACCGCCAAGCTGAAGGAGCTGGGCGTCGAGGTGCAGCTCGGAGCCATGGTGGTCGGCGTCGACGCCACCGGCATCGACGTCCGCGACTCCGACGGCTCGACGCGCCGCATCGAGGCGGTCTGCAAGGTCTGGGCCGCAGGGGTGCAGGCGTCCGAGCTCGGCGCCCAGCTGGCCGAGCAGTCGGAGGCCACCGTCGATCGAGCCGGTCGCGTGCAGGTGAACGACGACCTCACGCTGCCGGGGCGTCCGGAGGTGTTCGTCGTCGGCGACATGGCCTCTCTCAAGGGCTACCCCGGCGTGGCGCAGGTCGCCATCCAGGGCGCGCGTTACGCGGCCGAGCAGATCAAGCGACGCCTGGCGGGCCAGCCCGAGCAGGGGCCGTTCGAGTACCACGACAAGGGGTCGATGGCCACCATCTCGCGGTTCAGCGCGGTGGCCTCCATCGGCAGGTTCCACTTCAGCGGGCTCATCGCCTGGGTGCTCTGGCTGGCCGTGCACCTCGTCTACATCATCGGGTTCAAGAGCCGCATCACGACGCTGCTCCACTGGTCGGTCAGCTTCGTCGGACGCGGCCGGTCGGAGCGGACCGTGACCGAGCAGCAGGTGTTCGCCCGCACCGCGATCGAGAAGCTCGGCGACGACTACCAGCCCTCACTACCCCGGGTGGCCGCCGACAAGCGGCCTTCGGCGCAGTCGGTGGCCCAGGCCCGCGAGGAGGCTGGACGCACCCTCTAGTGCCGGGTCGGTCGCCTATGGTGTCGCCATGCCCCTGGACTATCCGATCCACGAGCGCACCCTCGACAACGGCCTGAGGGTGGTCGTCTCTCCCGACAGCAGTGTTCCGGTGGTGACGGTCAACCTGTGGGTCAACGTCGGGTCTCGCCATGAGTCGCCGGGCCGCACCGGCTTCGCTCACCTCTTCGAGCACCTGATGTTCCAGGGGTCGCGCAACGTCGCAGGGGGTGAGCACTTCACCCGGCTGATGGCCGAGGGTGGTCGGCTCAACGCCACCACGTGGTTCGACCGCACCAACTACTTCGAGACGGTCCCCAAGGGCGCCTACGAGCTGGCGCTGTGGATGGAGGCCGACCGGCACGGGTTCCTGCTCGACGCCGTCACCCAGGCGAACCTCGACAACCAGCGGGACGTGGTCAAGGAGGAGAAGCGTCAGCGCTACGACAACGTCCCCTACGGCAAGGCCCTGATCGAGGTGTATGCCGCGGTGTTCCCGCCCGAGCATCCTTACCACCACCCGACGATCGGCTCGATGGAGGACCTCGATGCGGCGAGCCTCGAGGACGTGCACGCGTTCTACCGCCGGTTCTACGGTCCGAACACCACGGTGCTCACCCTCGTCGGCGACCTGACGGCCGAGGAGGGGTTCGCTGCCGCGGAGCGCTACTTCGGTTCTCTGCCCGCCTCCGCTGAGCCTCCCCGCACGGCCCTGCCGCAGCTTCCGCCGATCGAGGGGCCGGTTCGCGTCGACCGCCCCGGCAACGTGCCGAACGACCGGTTGCACCTCGCCTTCCGGCTGCCCGTCGCGAACACCACGGAGTTCTTCGCGGCCTCGCTCGCGGTCGACGTCCTCGGGGGTCTGACCACCTCTCGCCTGGTCCAGCGCCTCGTCCGGCGCGAGCAGGCTGCCAACAGCGTCCAAGCCCACGCCATGGGCTTCGTCGACGGGGTGTCCCTCGGCTTCGTCGTCATCGACGTGGCCGAAGGGCATGACCCGGACGCGCTCGAGCGGGCGGTGCTGGAGGAGCTCGAGGGGCTGGCCCAGGAGGGCCCGACCGAGGTCGAGCTCGAGTCCGCCTTGGCGCAGTCGGAGCGCGGCTGGCTCTCGGCGCTGGCCAGCCAGGAGGAGCGTGCGGATCTCATCAGCCAGCACGCCCTGCTCCACGGCGACCCGCACCTCGTCAACACCTATCTCGACCGGCTGAGATCGGTCACCGCGCGCCAGGTGCAGGACGCGGCAGCACGGTGGCTGCGGCCATCGAGCCGCGTCGTCGTCGCCCACCTCGTCGACCGTCAGGAGGACGCGGCATGAGCACCGTTCCCACCATCGAGCGCCCGCCGGTGCTGCCCCCGGAGCCGTGGACCTTCCCCGAGCCGGCCCGTCGCACGCTGGCCAACGGCGTCGGTCTGCTCGTCTACGACATTCCCGGCCAGTACGTCGTGTCGGTGCGCGCCGTCGTGCCGTTCCCGCTGTCCGAGGAGCCGCGCGACGTGGAGGGCGTGGCGACCTTGATGTCCCGGCTGCTCGACGAGGGTACGGCCGAGCACAGCTCCGAGGAGTTCGCCGAGCTGTTGGAGCGCAAGGGGATCGCCTATGGCGCCTCCGTCAGTGACAACGGCCTGGGGGTCGCGCTGGACGTCCCCAAGGCCAAGCTGCCCGAGGCGCTCGACCTGCTCCGCCAGACGCTCGCGGAGCCCGTCTTCCCCCAGGCCGAGGTGGACCGTCACCTCAAGACGCGCCTGGCCGAGATCGAGCAGGAGCGTGCCCTGGCGCCTCAGCGGGCCGGCCGCGAGTTCCTCGCCACGCACTACGACTCCGGCGAGCGCGCCTCGCGTCCCACCGCCGGCACGCCCGAGACGATCCGCGCCATGACCAGGCGGGACATCGTCGGTTTCCACCGACGTCATGTCGGCCCTCTCGGGGCGACGCTGGTGGTGGCGGGTGACCTGTCGGGCCTCGACATCGGGGCGCTCGCCGAGTCGACCCTGGGCGCGTGGCTGCCCGACGGCCAGGTGATCGCGCCTGCGCCCACCCTCGCACGACGCGCGAGCGACGCAGCACGCGTGGTGCTGGTCGACCGCCCGGGGTCGGTCCAGAGCGAGCTGGTCGTCGGCTGGTCCGGTCCGGACCGCCGGGCGGAGGGCGGCTGGGCGGCATACCCGGTCCTGTCGTTCGTCGTGGGTGGGTCACCGAACGCGCGGGTGGACGCGGTGCTGCGCGAAGAGAAGGGCTACACCTACGGGATCCGCTCGGGCTTCCGGCCGCGGCGGGTGGGTGGGCTGTTCCTCACCTCTGGCTCGGTCCGCGCGGACTCGACGGTCGAGTCCGTGGCGCTGCTCGTCGGCATCCTCAACGGCGCCAGGGACGGCTTCGACGACGCAGAGGTCCGCGCGGGCATCGACTTCATGAGCAAGACGGCGCCCGGCCGGTTCGCCGTGGCCGACGCCGTCGCCGACGAGGCCGCGAACCTCGCTCTCGAGGGCCTCACGACCCACTTCACGACCCAGACGCTGCTCGCCATGCAGGAGCTCGACGCCGCTGCGCTGACTCGTGCCTATGGCCGGTGGGTCACGGGGGAGTGGACGATCGTGGTTGTGGGCGACGCTGCCACGTATGCCGATGGCCTGCGTGCCGCCGGGGTGGGCGACGTGAGCGTCGTCCCTGCCTGACCCACCGCGTCAGTGGTTGGAGCGCGCCTGCGTGCCGATCCGCGCCAGCACCTCGTCATGCAGGATGCCGTTGGTGGCGAGCGCGTTCCCGCCCCACGGGCCGTCCTTGCCCGCCAGCGAGGTGAAGCGACCCCCGGCCTCGGTGACGATGGGCACGAGGGCGGCCATGTCGTAGACGGCGAGCTCGGGTTCGGCGGCGATGTCGACGGCGCCCTCGGCGACGAGCATGTAGGACCAGAAGTCGCCGTAGGCGCGAGTGCGCCAGCAGTCGTCCGCCAGGTCGAGGAACTCATCCTGTCGCTCCAGGGCGCCCCAGCCCTTCAGGCTCGAGTACGACAGCGAGGCGTCCTCGATGCGGCTGACCTTGGAGACATGGATGCGCTTGGCCGCGGCGAGGCTGCGGCCGGACCACGCACCCGACCCGTTGGCGGCCCACCAGCGCCGGCCCAGCGCCGGAGCGGCGACCAGCCCCAGCACGGGTGTCTCGTTGTCGACCAGCGAGATCAAGGTGCCCCACACCGGGACCCCCCGGACGAAGTTGTGCGTACCGTCGATCGGGTCGATGACCCAGCGACGAGGACCGTGCCCCGTCGTCTCGAACTCCTCACCCTCGACCGCGTCGCGCGGGCGGGTGCGCTTGAGCTGCGCCCGGACGAGCTCCTCGGCCGACTTGTCCGCGTCACTGACCAGGGTCAGGTCGGGCTTGGACTCCACCGTGAGGTCCTCTGCCCGGAACCGCGACATGGTGATCCGCTCGACGGCATCCGCCAGGACGTGGGCGAGGCGCAGGTCGTCGTCATAGGAGGGCACGCGCTCACGCTAGCCCGTCGGATGGTCGCGGCGGCCCCCCACGCGCCGTGCGCGCGGTGCCGGCATCGACGGGCGCCGGAGCTCGGAGACTGAGGTGAAGGGGCCGCATGTGTCTGAAATGACGGCATACGGCGGCAAAACGGACATCGGCCGAAGAATTCTCTTCGCCCCTGCTACAAGACGATCACGTTTCTGTCTCGGCTTGCCTCATATCGTCGCGTTTGCGCGGCAAGTGCTCTTTCATGGGTGCCACAACACGACGCCCTGGGCGTTACAGGGCTGCGCTCAAACCGGTGCGTGGCTCGGACCGACGTTCATCTGAACGATCTGACCCCTAAGTAGGAGGACATCAATGCGAGGAACTGCTCGCACGGCGGCTTTGGTTGCCGGTGTCTCCGCAGTCGCGCTGCTTGCTGCAGCGTGTGGCGGAAACAACGGCGGCTCGAGCTCCAGCTCCAGCTCGAGTGCCGCTGCCAAGACCGGCGGCTCTGTCACGGTCCACGGGTGCAACCCGCAGAACCCGCTCGTTCCCAGCAACACCAACGAGACCTGCGGCGGCAACGTCATCGACGCCATCACGGCCAAGCTCGTCCACTACAACGCTCAGACGGGCGCCCCTGAGAACGACATCGCTGACAAGATCGCGACGACCGACAACCAGAACTTCACCGTGACGCTCAAGCACGGCTACAAGTTCCAGGACGGCACCGAGGTCAAGGCCAAGAACTTCGTCGACGCCTGGAACTGGGCTGCCTACGGTCCGAACGCCCAGCAGAACAGCTACTTCTTCCAGCCCATCGACGGCTTCAACGACACGCAGTGCGCAGACGCCGCGTGCAAGACCAAGCCGAAGACCGACAAGATGTCCGGTCTGGTCGTGAAGGATGACTACACCTTCACCATCAAGACGACCGACAAGGTCTCCAACCTCCCGGTTCGCCTGGGCTACACGGCTTTCGCGCCGCTGCCCGACTCGTTCTTCTCCGACCCCAAGGCGTTCGGTGAGCACCCGATCGGCGCCGGTCCGTTCTCGTTCGTCTCGTGGACCAAGAACACCGAGATCAAGCTCGCGAAGTTCAAGGACTACGCAGGCAAGTGGCCGGCCCACCTCGACAACGTGACGTTCAAGATCTACCAGGACGAGAACGCCGCCTACAACGACGTGATCGCCAACCAGCTCGACGTGACCGACTCGGTCCCGACCAGCGCCATGATCGATGACAAGTACAAGACCGACCTCCCGAACCGCAACAGCCAGCGGCCCGTCGGTGTCATCCAGACGATCACGTTCGCGCCGACGAGTGTCGACCCGAACTACGCCAACCCGAAGATCCGCCAGGCGATCTCCGAGGCGATCGACCGCAAGACGATCGTCAAGCAGATCTTCAACAACACCCGCGTGCCCGCCACCGGCTGGGTCTCCCCGGTCGTTGACGGCTACAAGGCGAACGCCTGTGGTCAGTACTGCGTCTACGACCCGGCCAAGGCCAAGGCCCTGCTCGACGAGGCCGGTGGCTTCAAGGGCTCGAAGATGACGCTCTCCTACAACGCGGACTCCTCGCACAAGGCGTGGACGGAGGCGACCTGCAACTCGATCAAGAGCGCGCTCGGCGTCGACTGTGTCGCGACCCCGGTCGTCGACTTCGCCACCTTCCGCAGCCTCATCACCGCCCACAAGATGAAGGGCATGTTCCGCACCGGTTGGCAGATGGACTACCCGTCCATCGAGGACTTCCTGGCTCCGCTGTACGAGACCAAGGCTTCCTCGAACGACGGCGACTACAGCAACCCGGCGTTCGACAAGCTCATCCAGGAGGCTGCCGCCCAGACCGACCCGGCCCAGGCCAACGCCAAGTACCAGCAGGCTGAGGCCATCCTGGCGACCGACATGCCGGTCATCCCCATGTGGTACTCCACCGCCACCTTCGGCTGGTCCAACAAGGTCACCAACGTCAAGATCACGGCGTTCGGCACCATCGACCTTGCCAGCCTCTCGCTGAAGTAAGGTCACCTGGCCCGCTCACCTCGAGCTGGCAAAACAGCGTCGTCGGCCTGCCGGCCCAGTGCCGGCAGGCCGATGGCCTGTCCAATGACAGGGACGCGCACGGACTGGTCACCCCCGGGTCTGTGTGTGTTCCCTGTTCGTACGACTATGTTGTGATGAGCGTCTCGGGTGTAGAGCACCCGTCAGGCTCTGTCCAGCTTCGCCACCGGGACCACCCCCGCCCGTGGGCGCCAACCCAGAGGAGGTGACGTGTACAAGTACGTCATACGGCGAGTCCTTCAGATGATCCCCGTGCTGCTTGGCTCCACGTTCATCATTTTTGCCATGGTCTTCGCCCTGCCGGGTGACCCGACCGCCGGCATGTGCGGTGAGCGACCGTGCTCACCGGGCTTCGTGGCCTCGTTTCGCGCCGAGCACAACCTGAACGACCCCCTGCCGACCCAGTACGCCAAGTACATGACCAACCTGGCCAAGGGCGACCTCGGCACGACCTTCCGCGGCCAGCAGGTGTCTGACGAGCTGACGCAGCGCTACCCGACGACCGCCAAGCTCGCCCTGATGGCCATCATCTTCGAGGGGGCGATCGGCGTCCTGGCCGGCGTCCTGGCCGGCATACGCAAGGGCAAGTTCATCGACAACCTCGTCCTGGTGAGCACGCTCTTCGTCATCGCGATCCCGGTGTTCGTCATCGGCGAGACGATGCAGTACTACCTCGGCGTGCAGTGGAACCTCTTCCCCGTCACGTCCTCGGACGGGACGATCTACGAGCTGATCATGCCCGCCTTCGTGCTCGGCAGCTCCTCGATCGCGTATGCCGCGCGGCTGACCCGCACCAACCTGGTCGAGAACCTGCGCGCTGACTACATCCGGACGGCCGTCGCCAAGGGACTGACCCGCAGTCGGACCATCGGCGTCCACGCGCTGCGGAACTCCCTCATCCCGGTCATCACCTTCGTCGGCGCCGACTTCGGCAGCCTGCTGGGTGGTGCCATCGTCACCGAGCGCATCTTCAACATCCAGGGCGTCGGTGGCTACCTGTTCCAGGGCATCCACAACCGCGACGGCGTGTCCGTCGTGGGCACGGTGACGATCCTCGTGCTGGTGTTCCTGCTCGTCAACCTGCTCGTCGACCTGCTGTACGGCGTGCTCGACCCGAGGATCAGCCATGACTGAGTCATCGACGATTGCCGTCTCGGCCGAGGCCGGCCCCACCCAGAGCGACGACGTCGCGCGGTCGCTCGGCAGCGATGCCTGGCGTTCCCTGAAGAAGAACCCGATCTTCTGGGTGTCGGTCATCCTCATCGTGCTGTTCGTGCTGATGTCGGCGTGGCCGTCGCTGTTCACTCACATCGACCCCAACAACGCCGTGCTCGCGGACGCCCGGGCCACGCCCAGCTCCAAGGCGTGGTTCGGTCGCGACATCCAGGGCTACGACATCTACTCGCGCACCATCTACGGCGCTCGGGCCTCGATCCTGGTGGGTGTCTTCACCACGCTGGTCACCACACTGGTCGGCGGAGCCATGGGCACCATCGCCGGCTACTACGGTGGCTGGCTCGACGCGGTGGTCTCGCGGATCACGGACGTGTTCTTCGCGATCCCGCTGCTGCTCGGCGGCATCCTGTTCATGGCCACGTTCCCCAACAACGCCGACAGCCCCTACCTCGTCGTCGTCGGCAAGGTCGTCCTGGTGCTGTCGATCTTCGGCTGGACGAGCATCGCCCGGCTGATGCGCTCGGCCGTCCTGCAGGTCAAGCCCAACGACTACGTCCAGGCGGCGCGAGCCCTTGGTGCGAGCCCGTGGCGGATCATCCGTGCTCACGTGCTGCCCAACGCCGTGGCTCCGGTCATCGTCGTCGCGACCATCAACCTGGGTGTGTTCATCTCCGTCGAGGCCACGCTGAGCTTCCTCGGCATCGGCCTGACGCCTCCCGCGGTGTCGTGGGGCGTGGCCATCTCCGATGCCCTCGACGCGCTGCGCACCACCCCGCACATCCTGCTGTTCCCCAGCCTCTTCCTGAGCCTGGCGGTTCTGGCCTTCATCATGCTCGGCGACGCGGTGCGCGATGCCTTCGACCCGAAGTCCCGCTGAGGCAGGAGAGACCCCCACACCATGACGACTACTGCATCCAGGTCGGCCAAGACCTCTGCCGACTCGGCCTACGAGGCCAAGGACGGCCTGCTCCTCGAGGTGGACAACCTCCACGTCGAGTTCCACACCCCTGACGGCATCGCCCGGGCGATCAACGGGGTGGACTTCAACCTCTACCAGGGCGAGACTCTGGCGATCCTGGGCGAGTCCGGCTCAGGCAAGTCGGTGACCGCCCAGGCGATCATGGGCATCCTCGACATGCCGCCGGCAGTCATCCCGCAGGGTCAGATCCGCTACTGCGGGCAGGACCTGCTCACGATGCCGGCCGAGCAGCGCCGCAAGACCCGGGGTCCGGAGATCTCGATGGTCTTCCAGGACGCGCTGTCCTCGCTCAACCCGGTGTTCCCGGTCGGCTGGCAGATCGCGGAGATGTTCCGCAAGCACCGCGGCATGAACAAGTCCGACTCCCTCGAGCGGGCCGTCAAGCTCATGCAGCGCGTGCAGATCCCCGCGGCCAAGGAGCGGGTGCGGGCCTACCCGCACCAGTTCTCCGGCGGCATGCGCCAGCGCATCATGATCGCGATGGCCATCGCCCTCGATCCTGCGGTGCTCATCGCCGACGAGCCCACGACGGCCCTGGACGTCACCGTGCAGGCTCAGATCATGGCCCTGCTCCAGGAGCTCCAGGAGGAGCGCCACATGGGGCTCATCCTCATCACGCACGACCTCGGTGTGGTGGCGGACGTGGCCGACAAGATCGCGGTCATGTACGCCGGGCGCATCGTCGAGCGGGCGGATGTCTTCGACCTCTACCGCAAGCCGGGTCACCCCTACACCAAGGGCCTGCTCGAGTCGATCCCACGCCTCGACCAGAAGGGCCAGCAGCTCGCCGCCATCGGCGGGCTTCCCCCGAACCTGATGCGCATCCCGTCCGGCTGTGCGTTCCACCCGCGGTGCAAGTTCGCCCAGGACATCTGCACGGCGGAGCGCCCGCCGCTGCGTGAGGTCGCTCCGGGGCGCGAGTCCGCCTGCCACTTTGCCGAGGAGGTCCTCAATGGCTGAGGCCATTCTGACCGCGACCGACCTGGTCAAGTACTACCCCATCAAGGGCGGCGTCCTGCGTCGCACCGTCGGGCATGTCAAGGCCGTCGACGGCGTCAGCTTCGAGCTCCACAAGGGCGAGACGCTCGGCATCGTCGGTGAGTCGGGGTGTGGCAAGTCGACCCTGGGCCGCCTGCTGATGCGGCTCGAGGAGCCGACCTCGGGCACCGTGACGTTCGACGGCGTCGACATGTTCGCCCAGCGTGGTCGCGCGATGCGTCGCCTGCGTCGTGACATCCAGATCGTCTTCCAGGACCCCTACACGTCGCTCAACCCCCGCAAGACCGTGGGCGACATCGTCGGCGAGCCCTTCGACATCCACCCGGACGTCGTGCCCAAGAAGGGGCGTCGCAAGGCGGTGCAGGAGCTGCTCGACCTGGTGGGTCTCAACCCCGAGCACATCAACCGATACCCCCACCAGTTCTCCGGTGGACAGCGGCAGCGCATCGGCATCGCTCGCGGTATCGCGCTCAACCCCAAGGTGCTGATCTGTGACGAGCCGGTCTCCGCGCTCGACGTCTCGGTGCAGGCACAGGTCGTCAACCTGATGGAGAAGCTCCAGGACGAGCTCGGCCTCGCCTATGTGTTCATCGCCCACGACCTGTCGGTGGTGCGGCACATCTCCGACCGTGTGGGTGTCATGTACCTCGGCAAGATGGCAGAGCTGGGCGAGGAGGACGAGATCTATGCGCGTCCGACGCACCCTTACACCCAGGCGCTGCTGTCAGCCGTTCCCGTGCCGGACCCCACCCTGCGCGACAAGCGCGAGCAGATCATGCTGTACGGCGACGTGCCGTCGCCGGCCAACCCTCCCTCGGGCTGCCGGTTCCACACGCGGTGCTTCAAGGCTCAGGACAAGTGCTCGGTGGACATCCCGCTGCTGGAGGTGCGACCCGACGGTGTGCGCGGCCACCTGTCGGCCTGCCACTTCGCGGCTCCCCGTGAGATCATCGAGACGGTCGACCTGACCGACCAGAGCCTGGACGCCTGACCCTGGGCTGAAGCGGTCTTCCCACACCACGGCAGCTGCGTGTCGAAACGGTAGGTAGTTCCTGCCGTACTGGCGCGCAGCTGCCATTGGTGTGAGGCCGTGTGTGGGGTCAGTCGGTCTCGCCGGAGCGCGCCCGCAACAGCCGGCGCAGGGACTCCAGCCGGGACGGCCCGGCTGGACCGGCCTGACCCGATCCGACCCACGCGTCGAGGGCGCACTCCGGCTCGTCGTGCGAGCAGCCGCGGGGGCACCGCTCGGTGCCGGGTTCGAGATCGGGGAAGTGCGTGATGATCCGCTCGAGGTCCACGTGGGCCAGCCCGAACGAGCGCACGCCAGGGGTGTCGATGACCCATCCATGCCGCCCTGGCAGGCGCAACGCCACCGCAGAGCTGGACGTATGCCGCCCACGGCCCGTGACGTCGTTGACGACGCCGGTGGCCCGTCCGGCGGCGGGGACCAGCCCGTTGACCAGCGTGGACTTCCCCACGCCCGAGTGGCCGACGAAGACGCTGACCCGGTCCACGAGCTGGTCGTACAACGCTTCGAGTCCCTCGAAGGCCGACCTGCCGGTGGACGTCACCACGTGGCGGACGTTCAACGGGGCATAGCTCGCGAGGAACGGGCCGGGGTCCTGGAGATCGGCCTTGGTGAGCACCAGCAAAGGGGCCAGGCCGGCGTCATAGGCCGCGACCAGGCACCGGTCGATGAGCCTGGGTCGCGGCTCGGGGTTGGTCAGCGCGCAGACGATGACGAGCTGGTCTGCGTTGGCGACGATGACGCGCTCCACCGGGTCGGTGTCGTCGGCAGAGCGCCGCAGCACGGAGCGACGCGGGTTGACCCGGACCACCCGCGCCAGCCCGTCGGGGTTGCCGCTGGTGTCACCCACCAGCCCGACCTCGTCGCCGACGACGATTCCCCTGCGGCCCAGCTCACGCGCCTTCATGGCGGTCACGACCCGCTCCGGCTGGTCGCCGCCGCCGACGCCCTCTGCCACCAGGATGGTGTAACGGCCGCGGTCCACGGCCGTGACCATGCCGCGCAGGGCGTCGTCGTGCGCCGGACGGTCCTTGGACCGGGGTCGTGACCCCCGTCGGCCGGGTCGGATGCGGACGTCGCTCTCGTCGTAGTCCGAGGCGCGTCGGCTCATGCGCGGGCGGCGTCTCGGTCGGCGACGAGCAGGCGTTCCCAGAGCGGGACGAAGTCGGGCATGGTCTTGGCCACGGTGCCGACATCCTCGACCAGGACGCCCGGGACGCGCAGTCCGAGCACGGCGCCGGCCATGACCATCCGGTGGTCGGCGTACGTGTGGAACAGGCCCCCGGACAGGGTTGCCGGCCAGATGCGCAGACCGTCCTCCGTCTCGCTGACGAGGCCGCCCAGCGCCCCGAACTCGCGAGCCAGCGCCGCCAGACGGTCGGTCTCGTGGCCACGGATGTGGGCCACACCCCGGATCACGCTGGGCGAGTCGGCCAGCGCCGCCAGGGCCGCCACCACCGGGGTGAGCTCGCTGGCGTCGTGGAGGTCGACGTCGATGCCGGAGACGCCGCCGGATGCGGACACGGTCAGGCCGTCGCGGGCGAGGCTCACGTCGGCGCCCATGGCGTCGAGGATGTCCCGGATCGCGTCCCCGGCCTGGGTGGTGTGCTGCGGCCATCCCGGGACGGTGACCCGGCCACCGGTGACGAGGGCGGCGGCCAGGAACGGCGCGGCGTTGGACAGGTCCGGCTCGACGAGGACGTCCAGACCGACGAGCTCGGACGGCTCGACCCGCCACACGTCGGGCTCGCTGTCGTCGATGATCGCCCCGGCGTCACGCAGCGTCTCGATGGTCATGTCGATGTGCGGCTCGGAGGGGACCGGCGGGCCCTCGTGCCTGACGGTGACCCCCTGCTCGTACCGGGCGCCGGCCAGGAGCAGCGCCGACACGAACTGCGAGGAGGAGGAGGCGTCGAGGGTGACCGAGCCACCCGGCATACGGCCGGTGCCGTGCACCGTGAAGGGCAGGGTGCGGCGCCCTCCGTCGTCCACCTGCGCACCCAGTGCGCCGAGGGCCTGCAGGACAGGACCCATCGGTCGTACCCGCGCCTGGGGGTCGCCGTCGAACTCGACCGGCCCGTCGCACAACGCCGCCACGGGCGGCAGGAAGCGCATCACCGTGCCCGCCAGCCCGCACTCGACCCGAGTGCCGCCACGGAGGGAGGCAGGCGTGACGATCCAGTCCGAGCCGCCGGCGACGTCGGAGGTGGCGTCGTCGATGCCGGCACCCAGCTGCCGCAGGCCCTGCGCCATGAGCAGCGTGTCGCGGGAGCGCAGCGGGCGTCTCAGCCGTGAGGTGCTGCCTGAGAGGGCCGCCAGGACGAGATAGCGGTTGGTGAGGGACTTGCTACCGGGCAGGACCGCCTCGGCGTGGACCGGCCCAGGGGCAGTGGGCGCCGCCCAGGTCTCGCTGGTGGCTGACGCGGGGTCAGGTGAGGGCATCGTGCGCCTGGGTCGCAGCGAGCTTGGCCTCGCGACGGGCCGCGTGGGCGGCGCGCTTCGCCTCACGGCGGGTCCGGCGGGCGTTGCGCTTGGCGGCGTCGGTGACCATGCCCGCCCGATAGGCCAGGCCGGGACGGCCCTCGGTGTCGACCGCGGCCAGCAGGAGGCCGCCGAGCAGCCCGAGGTTCTTGAGGAAGGAGATGCGCTGCATCCGCTTCGCCGCCGGGTCGCTCTCGGCCCAGAAGGGGTGGCCTACGTACGTCGTGGGGACGAGGGCCCCGGCCAGAGCCCACGAGGCGATGCGCGGCACGCGGCCGGTGGCCAGCAGGGCGCCGCCGCCGACCATGGTCGCGCCGTTGGCCCGCACGAGCAGCTCAGGGTCGTTGGGGACCCCGAGCGGTCCCAGCCGGGCCGCCAGCGGCGAGACCTTGGCGGAGAGGGCCGACGGGTGGCGCAGCTGCTCCAGACCCTGGACGACGAAGATGGCGGCCAGCATGGGCCGGGCCACGCGGCGGACGAGCGTCATGGTCACTCCTGTCAAGCAGATGGACACGTCGGTTCCTTCTTACCGTATGGCCTGGGCGCCGTCGCTGCTCAACCGGTCCACGTAGTCTTGCCGCCATGTGCGGCCGTTATGCAGCCACCGCCAACCCCGACGAGCTCGTCGAGGAGTTCGAGGTCGACCAGGACCGCACGGGCGACCCGGCGCGCAGCATCCTCAAGAACCCGCAGTCGCCGCCGGCCGGCACCCCCGACTACAACCTGGCCCCGAGCAAGCAGGCTCCGGTCGTGCTCAGCCGGGTGCCGCGGTCCGGGAAGCCCACCGAGGAGTATTCCGGTGAGCCGGCGCCCGAGCGCCAGCTGCGACTGCTCACGTGGGGCCTGGTGCCGAGCTGGTCCAAGGACGTCGCCATCGGCGCCCGGATGATCAACGCCAGGGCCGAGTCCGTCCTGGAGAAGGGCGCCTTTGCCAAAGCCGCACTGAGCCGGCGCTGCCTGGTGCCGGCGCTCGGCTGGTACGAGTGGCAGAAGTCGCCGGTGGCCAAGGACGCCAAGGGCAACCCGCGCAAACAGCCCTTCTTCATGCACCGCGCGGACGGGCACAGTGTGGCGTTCGCGGGGCTGTACGAGTTCTGGCGGGACAGCGCGATTGCCGACCCCGAGGACCCTGAGGCCTGGCTGACCACCTTCACGATCATCACGACCGCCGCCGAACCAGGACTCGACCGCATCCACGACCGGCAGCCGCTCGTCCTCGAGCCCGGGGACTGGGCCACCTGGCTCGACCCGACGATGACCGACCGCGACGAGGTCGCGCACCTGCTGGCGTATGCCGAGCCGGGCCGGTTCGAGGCTCACCCCGTGGGCCGGGCGGTGTCGTCCAACCGCAGCAACGGACCGCAGCTCGTCGAGCCGGCGGGGAAGGACGAGCTGGACGGGGTCGTGGACCCGATGACCGGAGAGATCATCGGCGGCACCGCGTGAAGCCCACCCGGGTCACCCAGATCGAGACGCCACAGGGTCCGGGACGAGCCACGGTCTATCGACCGGCGCGCGCCACGGCGACCCTCCTGCTGGGACACGGCGCGGGAGGGACCGGGTGGACCGGCGACCTCGTGGCGGTGACCGAGGCCATGACGTCGCTGGGCTGGGCCGTGGTGCTCGTCGACCAGCCCTGGCGCCTCGCGGGACGCAAGGTCGCCAGCAGACCGCCGGCCCTGGACGAGGCGTGGGTGCCGATCGTGCGCTCGCTGCGCTCGGGACGTGGCGCCCTGCCCGGACCCGTGGTGGTCGGCGGCCGCAGTGCGGGCGCGCGCGTCGCGTGCCGTACTGCCGTCGAGCTGGACGCGGCGGGTGTGCTGTGTCTGGCGTTCCCGTTGCATCCGCCCGGCCAGCCGGAGCGCTCGCGGGCACCGGAGCTGCTGCTGCCCATAGAAGCTGGGTTGCCCGTCCGCGTCATCCAGGGGCGGCGAGACCCCTTCGGCACCCCAGGCGAGGTGCAGGCGGTGGTGCCGGACCCGGCATACGTCGTCGGGGTGCAGGGCACGCACAGCTTCGGCAGGGAGCCCCGCGAGGTGGTCGATGCCGCGCGGTCCTTCCTCTCCGCGCTCGGCTGAGCCGCTCCTGGTCAGCCGCCCCCGCCGCTGACGACGCGGCGCCCGCCGCCGAACCCGCCCGCGCCGCCGAACCCGCCCGCACCGCCGAACCCGCCCGCGCCGCCGAAGCCACCGTTACCGAAGCGGGTGGTCGTGCTGCTCGACGTCGGCAGCGGCTGGGTCGGGTCAGCGAGGAGGACGTGTTGGCCGACCTTGACGCCCTTGACGACCTGGGTGCGGGTGGCCCCGATGACGCCAAGGGTCACCGGGGTGCGGGTGGTGGTCGTTCCGCTGACCAGGGTGACCACGCCGGTGGTCGCAGATGTCGTGGTGATCGCCGAGTTCGGGACGGTGATGACCCCGTCGGCCGTGTCCAGCAGGATGCTGGCGCTGGCGCGTGAGCCTGCCGCCAGCGTGGGCGTGGGCTGGGCGACGGCGATGACGACCGGATAGGTCGTGACCGAGGAGGTGGTGCTGCTCTGGGCTGGCAGGAGGCTGACCTGCTGCACCGTGCCGGCTACGGGAGTGAGCGCACCGGGCGGGGTGACGTCGACCTGCTCGCCGGCGGCGACCCGGGCGATCGACGTCGCGGGCACCTCGACGGTGACGGTGGCGCCGCCCGAGCCGATGAGGCTGATGCTGCCGCCAGAGGCCGTGCCGGGAGTCAGGCCCACAGCGGCCACCACTCCCGAGATGGGCGCGGTCAGGGTGGCGTCGGCCAGGTTGGCCTCGGCCTTGCCCAAGCTCAGCTCCGCCTGAGTGACGGAGGCCTGGTCCGAGGCGACCCGGGCCGCCGCGGCTGCGGCACTGCCGGTCGAGGACGAGCCCGCCGAGGATGAGCCGCCGGTGGAGCGGGCCGAGGTGCCGGACGTGCCACCCAGCCGGGAGCTGGAGGAGCCCGAGGTTCCCTGGTGGGAGGTCGACGTGCCGGCGGTGGCAGAACGGGAGCCGGTGGTGCCAGATCGCGAGCCGGTGGTGCCCGTCGAGGTTGAGACCGAGGTCAGCGCCTTCTCCCAGGCGCGCTGTGCGGCGTCGAGGCCACTCTGCGCGGCGGTCACGGCGACCTGAGCAGTGGTCACTGCGGCCTGCGCGTTGCGGACTGCGGTGAGGGCCTGGATGCAGGCTGCGAGCTGAGCGGCGGACGGCGTGCTCGCCCCGCCGCCGGTGCCGGTGCTGGTGGGAGTCGACGTGGAGGTGGGAGACCCGGTCGGGACCGAGGTGGTCGGGGAGGGCGACCCGGTCGGGGAGCCGCTCGGGGAGGGGCCGGGGCCGCCTGACCCGTTCGAACCCAGAACGGGGGCGCACGTGGTGGTCGCCTTGGCCAGGGCCTGCTCGGCCAGGCGCTGGGCGGCGGTGGCAGCCTGCTCCGCCGAACGCACCGACGTCTGGGCGCTGAGGACCTGCTGGCGCGCGGATGCCGTCGAGGTCGGCGCCGTACCGGTGGTGGGGCCGGTGCCGCGACCTGTGGGCGAGCCCGCGCCACTGGTGCTGCCCGTATGGGTCCCTGGTGCGAGGAAGACCGTCGGTAGTGCGGACGACGCGGAGGTGCCGGACGCCCCGGCCGCGGACGCCCCGGACGCCCCGGACCCGGACGAGGTGGACCCCGAAGGCCCGGACCCGGACGCTCCGGACCCGGACGCGGTCGACGTGCCGCTCTCGTCGGCGGCCAGGGACTCCTGGGCGCGCGCCAAGGTGGCCCGTGCCTGGGTGACGGCGTCCTGGAGGTCGGCGGGGTCGAGCCTGGCGAGCACCTGTCCCGCCCTGACGTTCTGACCCAGCGAGACCGCGACCGACGAGACCGTCCCCTGGACCGCGAACTTGGCCGTCCTCAGGTCGACCTGCTCCACCGTTCCGGTGAGGTCGAGGCGTTGGGCCACGCTGCCCAGCGTGGCCTGCGCCGTCCGGTCGCCGCTCGTGGGGTTGCTGGCTGCCATCGCGCGGGCGACCAGGCTCCCGCCGAGGACGACCGCGACGGCCAGACCCCCGGCGACCAGCCGGGTCCTGCGCCCCCGCATCACGTCAGCCATTGGTCGTCGCCCCCGCCGGACGTCCGAAGCCCAGGCTGCATGCACCGTTGACAGCCGGGCGGACGTTGATGACCCGTGCCGTGAGGGCGCCGGTCTGGTCGGAGGTGCCCGTTGCGGTCACACACGTACCCACGGCGGCCGCCGTGAAGGTCGCGGCCGCCGTGCGGGTGTAGGTCGTGCTGGCGGTCGTCGTCACGTGGACCACCCGCGTGGTCGGCGTCGCCGTCCCGGCCCCGGCACCGTTGCGGACCGCGGTCTTCACGTCGAAGCCCGTCGCCGTCACGGCCGTGACCTGACCGAAGGCGCCACCTCGGAAGCCACCGGACCGACCGCTGCCGGTCCGCTGCCCGGTGGGCGGCGTGCCACCCGTCCTGCCGGGGAACCCTCCGCCGAAGCCCCCTCCGGAGCCGGCGCGTCCCGCAGTGCAGCTCCCAGCCACAGCCGGCGTGATGCTGACGCTGGCAGCGACCTGGGTGGTCGGCGGGGTGGACGGAGCGTTCTGGCCGGAGGAGCCGCTGCGCACCATCACGCACGAGCCGACCGTCACGTCGCTGCGCTTGGCCGCCCGCTCGGCGGTGAACTTCGTGGCGCTGGTGAAGTTCACGGCCGTCTGTATCCCGTTGCCCTGCACCTGCAGCGTGTGGCCGTCCACGGCGGCGACGAGACCGTTGACTCCCGGGAAGCGGCCCTGTCCGGCAGCCCCCTGGCCGTTCCCCGCAGCCGAGGTGGGCGACGTGGTGCCTGCTGACGTCGCGCCGGTCGTGCCGCTGCCGGCTCCGCATGCGGACAGCACGACGACGCAGGCGAGACCGAGGGCTGAAGCGGGCCGGATGAGACGAGACATAGCGTGGTGCTCCTGAGTTCTATTGGTAGACAAAGTCATTCGCTTCGCAGCGCATCGATCGGCGCAAGCCGGGCCGCGCGGGTGGCTGGATAGACGCCCGCGCCGACGCCGATCGCGAGGGAGATCAGCAACGCGCCTACCGCGACCCAAGGCTCGATGGACACCGGTTGGCTGAGGAACCGCGGGAGTACCTGCGACCCGACATACCCGAGGGCAAGTCCCAGGACCCCACCCGACAGTCCCAGGATGCTGGCCTCCGCGAGGAACTGGCGGCGCACCGCACCGGGCGTCGCGCCGAGAGCCTTGCGCAGGCCGATCTCCCGGATCCGCTCGGTGACGGACACGAGCATGATGTTCATGACGCCAATGCCGCCGACCAGCAGGGAGATGGCCGCGATGCCGCCCAGCAGGATCGTGAGCGTGCGGTCGGTCGACGTTGCGGTCTGGACGAGCGACTGCTGGCTGCTGATGGTGAAGTCCGCGGAGGCGGCCGTGACCCGGTGGGAGACAAGCAGCGCTGCGTGCGCCTCCTGGTATGCCGCGGAGAGCGAGTCCTGCGAGCTCGCCTTGAGATAGAGCGTGCTGACCGACGCGGCGTTGCCCGAGGAGCTGAGGCGGCTTGCGTAGGTCGTGCCGGGTATGACGACCTGGTCGTCCTCGTCCACGCTCGTCGTCGAGCCCACGGAGCCCAGGACGCCGATCACCGTGAAGGTCGACCCGTCGATGCTGATGCTCTGGCCGACTGCATTGCGCCCTCCGAAGAGCTCGGTGGCCGTGGTCGTCCCGATGACCGCCACCTCGGCTGCGTTGGCGGCCTCGGCGCTGCTGAAGAAGCGGCCCTGGTCGACCGTCCGGGATCGCACTGTGGGCCAGTCGGTGGTCGTGCCGACGACGGTGGTGGTCCAGTTGGTGCTCCCCGCGACCACGGAGTAGGAGCCGCTGCTCACCGGCGCCAGGCTCGAGATGTCGGGAGCTACGGACCGGTCGCTCAACATCGCCGCGTCGCGGGTCGTCAGTGTCGAGGCCGAACCGCGACCGCCGCGCAGGCCGGTGCCGCTCGTCACGCTGCCGGGGGAGACGATCAGCAGGTTGGAGCCGAGCTTGCCGATCTGGTCGCGCACCGTGTTCTGCGCGCCCTGCCCGAGTCCGACCGTGAGCATGACCGCGGCGATGCCGATGAGGATGCCCAGTGTCGTGAGCACCGATCGCAGACGGCGGGATCCGATGGCCTCGATGGCCGCTCGGAACGTCTCTGGCCAGCTCATTCCCGCGCTCCCGCCGGGAGCAGGTGGTCCAGCTCGCCGTCCCGGATGCGCAGCGTGCGCTGGGCGCGGTGCGCGACGTCCTCCTCGTGGGTGATCAGCAGGATGGTTCTCCCGCTGTCATGCAGGTCGTCGAGCAGGCGCAGCACCTCCTCGGTGGAGGTGCTGTCGAGGTTGCCGGTGGGCTCGTCGGCGAGCAGGAGCGAGGGGTCGGTCACCAGGGCGCGGGCGATGGCCACGCGCTGCTGCTGGCCGCCGGACAGCTCGCCCGGGCGGTGGTCGACGCGGTCGGCGAGGCCGACGCGCTCCAGGGCCGTGACGGCGCGGGCGCGTCGCTGGGCCGCGGGGACGCCGGCATAACAGAGGGGGAGGGCGACGTTGCGCCAGGCCGTGAGCGTCGGCAGGAGGTTGAACTGCTGGAAGACGAAGCCGATCTGGGCGTTGCGGACGTGCGCGAGCTGGGCCTCGCTCATGCCGCTCACGTCCTGGCCGGCCAGCTCGTACCGGCCGGATGTCGGCACGTCCAGGCACCCGATGATGTGCATCAGGGTCGACTTGCCGGACCCTGACGGACCCATGATGGCGACGTAGTCGCCCGAGTCGACCTCCATCGACACCCCACGAAGGGCATCGACGGCCACGGCGCCGGTCGCATAGGTCTTCCGCACGTCCTGGAGGCTGAGGATCACCGGGGCGGTGGCGTTCATCAGCCGTTCCCCCCGCTGCCGGCGGGAGCCTGCCCGCCACCGCCTCCGCCGCCGCCCCCGAAGCCACCGCCCCCGAAGCCACCCCCACCGAACCCGCCGGCGCCGCCCCCGCCGCCGGTTCCGCGCAGTCGCTGGGTGGTGCCGCCGCCCCCGCCGTTGAACCTCAGCTGCCGCACGAGGATCTGGTCGCCGGAGCTGATCCCCGACAGGACCTGCGTCGACCCGCCGAGCACGGTGCCGATGACGATCTTGGTCTTGGTGTTGTGACCGTTCTTCACCACGGTCACGTAGGTGCCGTTGCTGTCCGAGGTCACCGCGGCGGTCGGCACGGTCAGGACGTTGTCCAGCTGCTTGACGACGATCGCGGCACTGACGCCGGCACCGGCATACAGGCCTGGCGGGTTGCCGGTCACCTTGACCACCACGGGGAAGGCAGCCGTCCCGGCGGAGCCCGAGCTCGCCATGATGCCGACCGAGCTCACCGTGCCGAACACCTGCTGGTTGGTGCCGTCAGGCGTGATGACCACCTGCAGGCCCGGGTGCACCGAGGCCAGGTCGGAGGCACCCACCGAGGCGTTCACCACCCAGGCGGTGGTCGAGATGACAGTGATCTGTGCCGAGCTGGTGGCATTGCTGGAGCTGGCGCCCGCCCCTGACGAGCCCCCCGATCCACCTGACCCCACGCCCGAGCCCGCGCCGGAGCCGCCCGAGCCCGAGCCCGAGCCGCCCGATCCGCTGGAGCTGCTCGACCCGCTCACCACGTCACCAGGCGAGATCGAGACGGCCGCGACGGTGCCTGTGATGGGGGAGGTGAGGGTCGCTTCGGCCAGGCTGGCCTGGGCTCGCGCGAGGGTGCTGCGAGCCGCCGCGAGCTGGGCAGCCGCGGATGCCTGCTGCGCCGCCGTGCCCGTGGCCGCACTGGTGACCTGGTCCTCGGCGGCTGTGACGCTGGCCGTGGCGAGGTCGACGGAGGTGCGCAGGTCGGTGTTGCCCACCGTGGCGAGGGTCGCACCCGCGGCGACATGCTGGCCCACCGCCACTGGCACGCTCGTCACCGTTCCCGACACCTGGAAGGTGAGGTCAGCCCGCTGTGCCGGCGCCAGCGTCCCGGTCGTCGCGATGGTCTGACGGACGGTCCCCACGGTCGCCGTGGCCGTGATCGACGTCGTCGTCGTGGCCTGGCTCTGGCCCGGGCGCACCAGGGCCCAGCCGCCGACGCCGGCCGCCACGAGCACCACCGCCGCCACCGCTGGGACCCACTTCTTCCTGCCGGACACCCACCGTCGCACGTGCACTCCTTTGTTGGTCGTGCACAGAGTGGGCGCAGACGCTGGACTATCGATGACGTCAGCCTGTGTGGAGCCTGTGAAACTTCCCGCGCAGGGCCGGGGCCGTATGCCGCGCGGCTGCGCGGCATACGGCCGGGGAATGAGGCGCGGCGCCGCACGGTTGAATCTCAGGACACCCACCACCCGTCCAGGACGAAGGAGCAGGCTGTGCCCGTGCTCACCGACGAGCGTCCCGTGCGCGCTGCGTCTCCCGCCGTCGACAGTGGTGCGCCCGCGTTAGGCTGGAGGGTAATGACTGACATCTCCGCCTCCGACGCCACCGTCGACGTGGCCTCCGAGTCCCGCGAGGACCGGCAGGCGCGGTTCGAACGCGAGGCCATGCCCCTGCTGGACCAGCTCTACTCGGCCGCCCTGCGCACGACCCGTAACCCGGCGGACGCCGAGGACCTCGTCCAAGAGACCTACGCCAAGGCTTACGCCGCGTTCCACCAGTACCGGCCCGGGACGAACTTCAAGGCGTGGATGTACCGCATCCTCACCAACACCTACATCAACACCTACCGCAAGCGGCAGCGCGAGCCACTGCAGTCCGACGCCTCCGAGATCGAGGACTACCAGCTGGCCCGCGCCGAGTCGCACACCTCGGCCGGCCTGCGCTCGGCCGAGACCGAGGCCCTGGACCACCTGCCCGACACCGAGGTCAAGCGTGCTCTCCAGGAGCTGCCCGAAGACTTCCGGATGGCGGTCTACCTCGCAGACGTCGAGGGATTTGCGTACAAGGAGATCGCGGAGATCATGGACACCCCCATCGGCACCGTGATGTCGCGGTTGCACCGCGGCCGCCGTCAGCTGCGCGAGCTGCTCACCGAGTATGCCGCCGAGCGCGGCTTCGCCACGCAGGGAGCGGACTCATGAGCAGCGCCAGCGACCCGAACGCCTCCGACTGCTCTGAGGTCCTGCACCGCGTCTACGAGTACCTCGACGGAGAGATGACCTCCGACGACACCGCCAAGATCAAGCAGCACCTCGACGCCTGCGGTCCCTGCCTGAAGGAGTACGACCTCGACCAGGCGCTCAAGGCGCTCGTGAAGCGCTCGTGTGCCTGCGAGGAGGCTCCGGTCGAGCTGCGGACCCAGATCATGGCTCGGATCACCACGATCCAGGTCAGGCTGACGGACTGAGCGACGGCACCGCGCGAGTCGCGGCGCGACCGACACACAAGGGGCGGGGACCGATCAGTTGATCGGTCCCCGCCCCTTGTGGTGCGTCGTGCGCGGGCTCAGGCGTTGGGCTTGCGGCCGTGGTTGGCCGCGTTGCCCTTGCGCGAGCGACGCTTGCGGGCGCGCTTGCTCATGGGTGTCACTCCGTCGGTCGGGTATGGCGCCTCGGGGCGCCGGGGTCCGTCTGCCATTCTCGCACAGCGCGTGCGTTGCGAAGGACAGC
>NZ_DASYGF010000071.1:0-19281 GCF_036000045.1 Pedococcus sp. | reverse complement strand
AACGGTGAGGTCTGGACGCCGGTAGCGTCGCCGACCTATGCAAGGGGATCGGTCACGTTCACGACGGGCCCGACGGCGACGAGTGCGACCGTGTACTGCTACAAGCCCAGTGGCAATGCTCTGGGCTACTGCGACGACCTGGCTGTCGCTGAGTGGACCCCGTTGGTCTCCAACGGCGGCTTCGAGTCTGGCGATCTGGGCATGTGGTCGACGTGGGGAGGGGCGCAGGTCGTGGCAGGGAATGCGCGGACAGGGAGCTACGCCCTGCAGGTAGGGCCGGGCCAGTCGTCGGCGGAGCAGGTGGTGCCGGTACAGCCCAACACGACCTACACGGTGTCTGGGTGGGCTCGTTCGGTGGATCCGTCCGAGCCGATCAGGATCGGGGTCAAGGACTTCGGTGGTGCCGGTGAGGTCTGGGCTCCGGTGGCGTCGTCGACCTATGCGATGGGATCGGTCTCGTTCACGACGGGCCCGACGGCGACGAGTGCGACCGTGTACTGCTACAAGCCCAGTGGCAATGCTCTGGGCTACTGCGACGACCTCGCAGTCAGCTCGCCGTGAGAGCACGGCTCGGGTCCTGGGTCGATCGGCGCACTCAGGACCCGAGCCGGTCGAGCGCCTCGGACCGGGACTGGTCGACGATGGTACGGACGGCCCGCTCAGCGCGATCGTGATCCCGGTCGGCGATGGCGCGAGCAACCTCGAGATGGGCGTCGAGGGTGTCCCGGTGGATGTGTTGTGGCAGGGTCTTGAGGTCCGCGCGGGCCTCAAGCGTCGCGGCGAACGACCCGGCGAGCTGGTCGAAGACGAGGTTGTGCGAGGCGGACAAGAGTAGTGCGTGAAAGCGCATGTCGGCAGCGGTGAAGGCCTCGAGGTCACCTGCGGTGCCACTGCGGCGCAGCTCGTCCGCGCAAGCCAGCAGGGCGTCGACCTCCTCCGGGGTGGCGAGGTCGCAGCAGGAGCGCGCCGCCGCGGCCTCCACCGCTCGGCGCAGGTCCATGAGCTCGCCGAACTGGCGTGCACGGTCGGGACCGCGCACCCGCCAGCGGATCACGTCCCGATCGAGGAGGTCCCAGTGGGTGTGGTCGAGGACCCTGGTCCCAGTCTTCGGCCAGGGTTGCACGAGGCCCTTCGACTCCAGCACACGGATCCCCTCTCGCAGGACCGTCCGGGAGACGCCCATGCGCTCACCGAGCAGTGCGGCCGTGATCACGGTGCCAGGGGCCAGTGCGCCCGAGACGATCTGGGCTCCCAGCTCGTCGACCACCGCCTGGTGCAGACCGCGACCACGTTCGGGCGAGTGCTCACTCATCCCGACGACCGTACCGCCGCAATCGACCCGAGCAGTGAATCCACGACAGTCCGGGTGTCGCCGACCGACGTGAGCGAGGAGCCGACGCCAACCGCGGCGGCGCCTGCCTGGATCCAAGCGGGCGCCGACGATGGCGAGACGCCGCCCGTCGGAACGCACACCAGCTCAGGCATCGCCTCGAGAAGCCCGGCTAGAGCTTCAGGCGACCACAGGTGCGCTGGAAAGATCTTTACCGCGTGGGCCCCAAGTCGCATGGCATTGAGCATCTCAGTCGGAGTCAGGCAGCCCGGGATGCAGGCGACGTCGTTCTCGACGGCAACCTGGAGCACCTCGCCGTCGAACGCCGGCGTGACCACCACCTGCGCGCCGGCCTCGATGACCTGTGTGGCCTGGCGGGAGTTGAGCACGGTGCCTGCGCCCACGATGCCGACCTGCCGCGCAGCTGCCGCGCGGATGACCTCGAGCGCGCCCGGCGTGGTCAGGGAGATCTCGAGCACCGGTAGCCCGGCGTCCTGGAGTCGTGTGGCCTTCTCCCGAGCGGTATCGGGATCGCCCGCCCGCACGATCCCGACAACGCCGCTGCGGCGTATGCGGCTCATGACGTCATTCGCAGTCATAGTGCCCTCCTCATCTCGCCACGTCGGCGTGCTCGTCAAGAACCCGCTGCAAGGTCGCGCCATCGGGCAGACCGTCGACGTCACCGGGCACGGAGATTGCACAGGCTGCGGTCACCGCCGCTCGGCGAAGTCGCTCTGGCGGAGCTTCGCCGCGCAGATAGCCCGACAGCCAGCCAGCAGCGAACGCATCACCCGCTCCGACAGGGTCGGCAAGGACCGTGCCCAGCGCCGGTTGCTGGTGGCGGCCCTGGGGACCGACCTCGCGCGCGCCCCGAGCCCCGTCCTTGACCACGACGATACGAGCGCCGCGATCGAGGAACCACGCGGCGGGATCCTCGTCAGTGACGACGGCGGCGTCGTCTGCACCGGTAAGCACGATGTCGGCCAGCCTGGAGAGCCGCTCCAGAATCACCGCCCATCGTTCAGGGGAGGCCAGCCGGAGCCGGACGTTCGGATCGAGGCAGACGGGGACGGCGGCAGCCCGCGCGATCCCGGCGGCGTGCACGATGGTCTCGAAGCCGCTTGGCGACAGAGCGGCCGTGATTCCGGTGATATGCAGGAGCCGAGCGCCACCGATCTTCGCCGGGTCGAGCGCGTCGGGGGTCAGTCCGCTCGCTGCGCTACCGACACGGTGGTACTCAACCGTGACCGGGTGCACGACAGAGGCATCGCGCAGGAGGATTCCGGTGGGCCGGACGGGGTCCGCGGCGGCGGAAACCTCCACCCCTTCCGCGCGCAGCTCACGCCTGATCCGGGCTCCAAAGCTGTCCTGGCCCAGGCGGGTGGTCAGGTGGACGCGGTGCCCGAGTCGGGCCAGTCCCACGGCGACCGTCGACTCGGCGCCGGCATACGAGGCGCGCAGCCTGGCGGCCCGGTCCAGCGTCTGGCCGGGAGGCGCGAGGAGGAGCCCCATGACCTCGCCCACGGTGGCGAGGTCGAGAGTCGCTTCGTTCATCGGAGTTCTTCCTCTTCGGGGGGTCTTGACCGGTCGGCGTCGCTGATGCGATGATCAACAATCATATTGTAATACTTTATGAAGGGGAAGGTATGGGCGGGCGAGCTCTACTCGATGGTGAGGTCGTGGTCGTCACTGGGGGAGCGCAGGGCATCGGCGCCGCGATCGCCCGCACCGCGCTGCGCGCGGGCGCTCGGGTCGGGGTCATCGATCTCGCCGTGGTCGACGAGCCGGGCGTCGCGGCCGCGGTGGGTGATGTCGCCGACCCGGCGTCGGTTCGGAGGGCCCTGGCCCAACTCGCCACGCAGGTCGGGGCGCCGACAGTTCTGGTCAACAACGCCGGCAGAAACGCCTCCTACAACCCAGTTTCCATGACCGAGGGCGACTGGGACGGGCTGTTCGCCGTCGACCTCAAGGCGGCTTGGCTCTGCGCCCGTGAGGTGCTGCCGGCGATGGTCACCGCCCGATCGGGTGCAATCGTGAACCTCGCCTCGCTGCACGCCCGACTTACGGCGCAGGGGATGTTCCCTTACGCAGCAGCGAAGGCGGGACTGGTAGGCCTGACCCGCAGCCTGGCGCTGGAGGTCGCGCCGTATGGGATCAGGGTCAACAGTGTGAGCCCTGGCTACATCCGGACCCCGCAGGTCGAGGATCAGTTCACTGCGCGGACTGGCTTCGAGGCCGAGGTGATGTCCGCTCAGCCGCTTGGCCGGATCGGAACGCCCGACGAGGTGGCCTCGGTGGTGTGCTTCCTCGCATCCGAAGCGGCGTCCTATGTCACCGGCGCGGACTGGTCGGTCGACGGCGGCCTCGGGGTGAGGTACGCCTGATGAGGATCACAAAGGTGGAGACTTTCCAGGTCGCCCCGCGCTGGTTGTTCTGCAAGGTCAGCACTGACGAGGGCATCAGCGGCTGGGGCGAGCCGGTCGTCGAGGGTCGGGCAACCGTTGTGCGTACGGCGGTGCACGAGCTCGCCCAGTTCCTCGTCGGGGAGAACCCGTTGCGGATCGAGGATCATTGGCAGCTGATGACCAAAGGCGGCTTCTACCGAGGGGGGCCGGAGATGTCGAGCGCCGTGTCGGGCTTGGACCAGGCGCTATGGGACATCGCCGGAAAGGTCCGCGAGGCGCCTGTTCACGAGTTGCTCGGCGGCCCGGTGCGCGACCGCCTCCGTGTCTACGGTTGGGTGGGCGGAGACAGCCCGGAAGAGGTCGCCGACCAAATCGAGGCCCAGGTCCACGCAGGTCTGACGGCAGTGAAGATGAACCTGTGCGGCCCGATGGCACCGATCGCTACGGCAGCAGAGACTCGTGCCGCGGTGCGGCGGGCCGAGGTCGCGCGGGAGGTGCTCGGCCCGGACCGCGACTTCGCGTTGGACTTCCACGGAAGGGTGTCGAAGGCGAACGTCCGGCGGCTGTTGCCGCTGCTCGAGCCCGCAGCGCCACTGTTCGTCGAGGAGGTTCTTGTCCCGGAGCTGGACCACGTGCTCGGCGAGCTAGTAGCGCTGTCGCGCATCCCGGTTGCGACCGGCGAACGACTCTTCTCGCGGGCGCAATTCCTGCCTGTCCTCCAAGCGGGGGTCAGTGTGGTGCAGCCAGATCTGTCCCATGCGGGCGGCATCTCCGAGGTGCGTCGGATCGCAGCGCTGGCCGAAACGTACGGGGCGTCGCTCGCTCCACACTGCCCACTCGGCCCGATCGCTCTGGCGGCGTGCGTGCAAGTGGACTTCGCGACTCCCAACGTGCTGATCCAGGAACAGAGCCTTGGCATCCACTACAACGACGGGGCCGACTTGCTCGACTATCTCGTCGATCCCGCCGTCTTCACGATCGTCGATGGGCACCTGGAACGGCCCACCGCGCCTGGGCTAGGAATCGCGGTCGACGAGAACGCGGTACGGCGTGCAGACGAGATCGGGCATAGCTGGCGGTCGCCGACCTGGCGGCTCGCCGACGGCACCTGGGCGGAGTGGTGATACGCGCCGAGCAGGTGACAGGGGTGATCACCCACCACGGCGAAGGCCCGGCGTGGGATGCGGACGCCGGTGTCCTGCGGTTGGTCGACATGCTCGCCGGCGATGTGGTGACGCTCGATGTCCCGGTTCGGCGCCAGCACGTGGGCGACGTAGCCGCCGCATGGCGGCCGTGTCGCGACGGCGGTCTGGTCGTCGCCGTGGAGCGCGGGTTCGTGCTTGTCGACTCTGACGGAGCCGTAGGCCCCCTGATCCCGGCGTTCGCGGATGTCCGGCTTCGGATGAACGACGGCGCGTGCGACCCGCGAGGACGGTTCTACTGCGGCTCGATGGCCTACGACGCGCGTCTGGGCGCTGGCACCGTATACCGGCTCGATACGGACCTGACGGTCCACCCGGTTCTGAACGGGGTGACCATCTCCAACGGGATGGCCTGGTCGCTGGATGGCCATCAGGTGTTCTACGTCGACAGCGCGACGCGAAGGATCGACGCGTTCGGCTTCGACGCGGAGGGTGGGCGCTTTCTCGAACGGCGCCCGCTTGTCACCCTCGACCACCTCGCGGCCGAGCCCGATGGACTGACGATCGACTCGGAGGGGGCGCTCTGGGTGGCTCTGTGGGGCGGCAGTGCCGTGCACCGATACTCCCCGGTTGGCGAGCTCCTCGAGGTGGTGGAGGTCGGCGCCCGCCAGGTGAGCGCCTGCGCGTTCGGGGGCGCCGACCTCGATGTTCTCTACGTCACGACCTCCCGTCAGGGACTCGCCGATCACGAGGACCCTGCTGCGGGCGCAGTGTTCGCTGTCCGCCCGGGCGTCCGAGGAGCTCCGTCGAATCAGTTCGCCGGGCGAGCCGGCTGACCGCCTCGGGGAGGGTCCAGCCGGCGCCGACCCAGCCGCTGGCGTTGAGGTTGATGCCGTCGAGGTTGATGCCGTCGAGGGGCCCAAGGAGCGGTTCGCAGGACAGGAACAGGACCGGTGGCTCAGGGTGCGCCCGCGGGGTACGGCTCGCCTTCCCTGACGGCGCGTCCGCGGCTACTACGGTGGGCGCATGTCTCGTGCCACGGCCCTCCGGCAGCTAGCCGTCGCCGGCGCGCTCGCACTGACGCTCGCGGGGTGCTCTGGCGCGACGAAGGCGCCGGCGGCGAAGAAGCCCCCGGCGGCACAGCTCGCCACCGCGCGCATCGGTCTGGAGAAGAGCCCGGCCGTCGCGCTCACCCTGTCGGCCTCCGGGCTCCCCGCCTCGGCGTCGGGCGTCTCGGGCGGCACCGGCACGGGCCTGTTCTCGCCCCCGTCCTTCAAGGGAACGCTCAACGCCTCGGTCGCAGGGGTCACCGGCACGGTCGCCGTCATCGCGGTCGACCAGGACGTCTTCATGAAGTTCTTCACGCCGGGCTACGTCAAGGTCGACCCCAAGACCTACGGCGCTCCCAACCCAGCCCAGCTCTTCAACCGGCAGACCGGCATCACGAGCCTCCTGCCGCTCACCACCCACCTCGCCCAGGGGCCGACGGTGCGCTCGGGCTCCGACGTCCTCCACACGATCACCGGCCAGCTCCCGGGTGCGGCCGTCGCCGACCTGCTCGTGGTCGGTGACCGCTCGGGGACGTTCGACGTGACCTACGGGCTGACGGACCCCGGTGGTGAGCTCCGCAGCATCGTCCTCAAGGGCCCCTTCTACGCCGGGTCCATCTCGACGTACACCGTCGGCCTCAAGACCCTGGCCCAGCCCGTTGCCATCAGCCGCCCCTAGGGCACTGCTGGCCACCGCGTCGGTGGCCGTCGCCCTGGCCGCGGCCGACACCTACGTCGTCGTGCTCGCGCTCACCGACATGATGACCGGCGTCGGCCTCAGCGTCGACGCGCTCCAGAAGGCGACGCCCATCGTCTCCGGCTTCCTGCTGGGCTACGTCGCAGTGCTCCCACTGATCGGCCGGATCGCCGATCTCGTGGCCCGTCAACGCGTGCTGGTCGCCTGCCTGGCCATGTTCGTGGTCGGCTCGGCGGTCACCGCCCTCGCCGTGGAGCTGCCGGTGCTGGTCACCGGCCGGGTGCTTCAGGGCGTGGGCGGTGGCGGCCTGGTGCCCGCGACCCTCGCCCTGGTGGCGGACCTCTGGCCACCCGGACGCAGGGGTATGCCGCTCGGTGTGGTGGGCGCGGTGCAGGAGCTCGGCAGCGTGCTGGGCCCGGTGTTCGGGGCGGCGGTGCTGGCCGTGTCTGGGTGGCGGACCATCTTCTGGCTCAACGCCGTCGCCGGCCTGGTGCTCGCGGCGGTGGTGACCGTTCTGGGCGGGCGCCGGCTCGCGCGACCACGCGGCATACCTCTGGTGGTCGGTGCCTTGGCCCTGGTGACGGGTGCACTCGCCCTCGACGCCCCGGACCGACTGGCCACCGACGTAACCCTGGGCGTCCCGTTCGTGCCGTTCGGCAGCTCCACCAGCCGCCTCACCACGCCGATCGGCGTGGTGGCGCTGGTGCTGCTCGTGCTCTGGCTCGCGGTCACGGTGCCACGCGCCTGGTCCCTGCTGCGACGGGCGGACCTGCCCGGCGCGCTGCTCCTGGGCGGGGCGCTGGGATGCGTGGTCCTGACCTTCGCGGCGAGCGACCCCCAGCGACAGGTTGTCGGAGCGGCGGGATGGCTGCTCCTGCCCCTGGCTGCGGTCGCGCTCGCGGGCTATCTGTGGAGGCACCGGACGGCCGCCTCACCCCTGGTCGCCAGAGGGGTCGTCCGCAGCCGCGCCGGGGTCGCCCTGGTCGTGAGCGCACTCGCCGGCGTCGTGCTGGTCGCCGTCGTCGTCGACGTGCCGGTGCTCGCGCGGCTCACGTACACCTCCAGCGAGACGGTCGCCGCTTTCGTGCTGGTGCGCTTCCTGGTCGCCGTGCCGCTCGGCGCCCTGCTCGGGGGCTGGTCGCTGCGGCGGCTGGGGGACGGGCTGGTCGCCCTGACCGGGCTGGGCGTCGCGGGCGCGGGGCTGCTCCTCATGAGCCGCTGGGGTGAGGGAACGCTCGCCGCGCCCAGCGCGACAGCCGTCCTGTTGGCCGTGGGTCTGGGCGTGGGGCTGGCCGTCGCTCCCGTCAACAACGCCGCGCTGGCCGCGGCGCCCATCGGTGCCCAGGGGACCGCGAGCGCGCTGGTCGTGATGTGCCGAATGGTCGGCATGGTCGTGGGGTTGTCGCTGCTGACGGCCATCGGGCTGCACCGCTACTACGCCACGGTCGCCGCGCTGCCGGACCAGGGCGACACCCACGCCCTGGTGTCGGCCGGTGTGGTGCAGGTGCAGACGGTGTTCGCCGGCGCGGCGGTGGCGGCCCTGCTGGGT
This sequence comes from Pedococcus sp., assembly GCF_036000045.1. Classification (GTDB taxonomy): domain Bacteria; phylum Actinomycetota; class Actinomycetes; order Actinomycetales; family Dermatophilaceae; genus Pedococcus. The sequence goes on along the minus strand of NZ_DASYGF010000071.1, from coordinate 11,109 downwards.
GCGGCCGCCTCAGCGGGCCTCGGCCTGCGCCGCCTCGACGACTGAACACAGGGCCGAGACCACCTCGTCGGTGGCTTCGTAGCCGAGCATGTGACCGCAGCCCTCCAACACCCGCAGCTCGGCGTGGGGCACGAGCTCCGCGAGGCGCTCGGCATGGCGCTGCGGGGTCAGCCTGTCGCGGTCGCCGACGAGCACCACGGTCGGCACGCCCTCCAGCTGGGCCAGGGCCTCGGCCTCGTCGTGCTCGCTCAGCGCGCTGTAGAACCGGCCCATGGTGGGTAGGGCCGTGCTGGCCACCTGGTCGCGCGTCAGGCGCACGTGCTCGGGGTCGGGGTGCGCACCGAACAGCAGGTGCCGCTGGCTCCGTGTGGTCACCAGCCGCCCGGCCGCCACTCGGGGCATCCGTGAGGCGAGCCACATGGCCCGGGCCTCGAGCGACCGCAGCCCGGTGCGCCGGAGGTCGCCGGCGGAGGTCGACACCAACACGACGCCCACGACGCGGGAGGCGAACTCCTCGGGGTGCAGCCCGGCATACGCCATCACGGTCATGCCACCCATCGAGTGGCCGCCGAGCACGACCGGCCCGCTCGGGGCCACGACGTCGAGGACGGCGGCGAGGTCGTCGCCCAGTCCACGCACGGTGGGCCGTCCCCTGAGCGGTCCCGAGCCGCCATGGCCGCGCTGGTCGTAGGCGACGACCCGCAGGCCGCGCTCGACCAGCTGCTCGATGACGGGCAGCCATGACGCCCGGGTCAGGGTCCAGCCATGCTCGAGGACGACGGTCGGCCCGTCGCCGGGTGGGTCGGCCGGCCACTCCTGCACCTGGAGCAGGGCGCCGTCGGGCGCGGCCACGGTGAACGTGCGGGACATGGTCAGTCCTCCAGCTCGACGACGACGGGAGCGTGGTCGGAGGCGCCCTGGCCCTTGCGCTCCTCGCGGTCGATCGCGGCTCCGGTCACGCGGGCGGCGAACGGCGGTGAGCCCAGGATGAAGTCAATCCGCATGCCGCGCCGCTTCTGGAACGCCAGACGCGTGTAGTCCCAGTACGTGTACGTGCCCGGCCCGGGGGTGTGCGGGCGCACCACGTCGACGAAGCCCGTGTCGAGGATGGCCTGGAAGGCCGCGCGCTCCTGAGGCGACACGTGGCTCTTGTCGAGGTAGTACTCCATCGACCAGACGTCCTCGTCCTGGGGCGCGATGTTCCAGTCGCCCATGATCGCGGCGGGCTGGCCGCTGGCCACCCACTGCTCGGCATGGTTGCGCAGCTCGGCGAGCCAGGACAGCTTGTAGGCCATGTGGGGGTCGCCGATGTGGCGCCCGTTGGGCACATAGACCGACGTGACCCGTATGCCGCCGCACGTCGCCGTCAGCGCGCGCGCCTCCACGACCGGCGGCTCGCCCCACGCGGGAGCCTGCGCGAACGACGCCTCGACGTCGCTCAGCCCCACCCGCGAGAGGATCGCCACGCCGTTCCAGTGGTTGAGCCCGTGGTGGGCGACCTCGTACCCAAGAGCCTTCAACCGGTCGAACGGGAACTGCGCATCCGTCGCCTTCGTCTCCTGGATCAACAGGACATCCACGTCGCTGCGCTGCAGCCAGGCCTCGACCCGGTCGATGCGAGAGCGGATGGAGTTGACGTTCCAGGTCGCGATACGCACCCGGCAAGCCTAAGGGGCCGCCCTACAGTGGGCTCCATGAGTACTGCCCTCGTCACCGGCGCCACGGCCGGCATCGGCCTGTCCTTCGCTCACCAGCTCGCCGAGCGGGGGCACGATCTGGTGCTGGTCGCCCGTGACCGGGCGAGGCTCGAGAACGTCTCCGACGAGCTGCAGGCCACCTATGGCGTCGACACGGAGATCCTCGTCGCGGACCTCAGCGACCGGGCCGAGACCGGCAAGGTCGCGGAGCGGCTCGGCGACCCGGCCCGGCCTGTAGACCTGCTGGTCAACAACGCTGGCTACTCGCTCAAGAAGCGCTTCCTCGACAACGACATCAGCCAGGAGGAGGCCGTCTTCGACGTGCTGTGCCGGGCTGTCCTCGTGCTGTCCCACGCCGCCGCCGGGGCGATGCGCCGGCGCGGCCACGGCGCGATCGTCAACGTGTCGTCGGTCGCCTCGTTCATCACCTCGGGCACCTACTCGGCCGAGAAGTCCTTCGTCACCGTCTTCACCGAGGGACTGTCGGCCGAGCTCGCGGGGAGCGGTGTCACGGCCACGGCGCTGTGCCCCGGGTTCACCCACACCGAGTTCCATGACCGCGCCGGCCTCAACATGTCGAGCCTGCCCGGCTTCATGTGGCTCGACGCCAAGCGGCTCGTCCGTGACTGCCTCGACGACGTCGCCAAGGGCAAGGTCGTCTCCGTCCCCGGGCCCCAGTACAAGGCCATCGTGGCCGCCCTGCGCGTCCTTCCCCGGTCGGTCGTGCGCAAGCGCGCGCGGACGGTCCACCGCCCCAAGGCCTGACGCGTATGCCGCGAGGTGACCTCGCGGCATACGGCACCGCCTGCTCGGTAGGCTGACGGACCGTGACCGACACCGCTGCCGCCCGTGCCCGCCTGCTCGAGATCGTCAAGGACAAGGCCATCGTGCACGGCCGGGTGACCCTGTCGTCGGGCCGCGAGGCCGACTACTACGTCGACCTGCGCCGGATCACCCTCGACGGCGAGGCGGCGCCGTTGGTGGGCATCGTGATGCGCGACCTGGTCAAGGACCTCGCCTTCGACGCCGTGGGCGGCCTCACCCTGGGCGCAGACCCGGTGGCCACGGCGATCCTGCACGCGAGCGCGGCCGCCGGTGAGCGCACCGACGCGTTCGTGGTGCGCAAGGCCGGCAAGGCCCACGGGCTCCAGCAGCGCATCGAGGGCCCGTCCATCGAGGGTCGCCGGGTGGTCATCGTCGAGGACACCTCGACCACGGGCGCGTCGCCGCTGGAGGCCGCCACCGCAGCCCGCGAGGCCGGTGCCGAGGTCGTCGCCGTCGCGACGATCGCCGACCGGGCCACGGGGGCCGCCGAGAAGTTCGCCGAGGCGGGTCTGGAGTACCGCTTCGTCTACGGCCTCGACGAGCTCGGCCTGGCCTGACCGCTCGCCTCGCAGCTCACCGGACCGATCAGAAGACGGGCTTGCCCCCCGTGACGCCGAGCACGGTCCCCGAGACGTAGCTGGCCTCGTCGGAGGCAAGGAACACGTAGGCCGCCGCCACCTCGGTCGGCTGCCCGGCCCGTCCGAGCGGGGTGTCGCTGCCGAACCCCTTGACCTTGTCCTCGTCGAACGTCGCCGGGATCAGCGGGGTCCAGATGGGTCCTGGCGCCACCGCGTTCACGCGGATCCCCTTGGGTCCGAGCATCGCCGCGAGGTTGACCATGTAGTTGTTCAGGGCGGCCTTGGTGGCGGCGTAGTCGAGCAGCGGCTCGGACGGCGAGAACGCCTGGATCGAGGTCGTGACCAGGATCGCGGACCCGGGCTTCAGCTGCGGCGCGACGGCCTGCACCAGCCAGAAGGTTGCGAACATGTTGGTCTGGAACGTCCGCTCGAGCTGGTCGTCCGGGAACGACTCGAGGTCGGGCTGCGCCATCTGGTATGCCGCGTTGCTCACCAGCACGTCGAGCCCGCCGAGCGCCTCGATCGCCTCCGCGGCGACGCGCTTGGCCGCCTCGGAGGAGCGGACGTCGGCCGGGATGAGGTGGCACGTGCGACCGGCTGCCTCGACCTGCGCTTTCGTCTCCTCGGCGTCCTCCTGCTCCTGCGGCAGGTAGGAGATGGCGAGGTCGGCGCCCTCCTTCGCGAAGGCGATCGCGACCGCGCGCCCGATGCCGGAGTCGCCGCCGGTGACCAGGGCCCGCTTGCCGGTCAGGCGGTCTCGGCCCACCCAGCTGGTCTCGCCATGGTCGGGGGTGGGGGTCATGTCGGCGGTCCGGCCGGGCCACTGCTGCGACTGTGCGGGGATGTCTGTCGTCGTCTCGTGCATGGCTGTCGGTTGCCCCTCCGACCGCACGGGCAAACGGGTGTCGGTGGTGCTCGACTACGATCGAACCGCACTCACAAGGACAGGGGAGTCCCATGGTCGCGTGGATCGTCATCGGCGTGGTGGTCGTGCTGCTGGTGCTGTGGGCGGTGGGGACCTACAACGGCCTGATCCGGCTGCGCAACCTCGTGCAGGAGGCCTGGCGGCAGATCGACGTCGAGCTCAAGCGGCGCCATGACCTGATCGGCAACCTGGTCGAGACGGTCAAGGGCTATGCCGCGCACGAGCGGGGCACGCTCGAGGACGTCATCAAGGCGCGGTCGGTCGCCATGGCGGGTGGCCAGAGCCCGGCGCAACAGGCCCAGAGCGAGGGGCTGCTCTCCGCCGCCCTCGGCCGCCTGCTCGCCGTCGCCGAGGCGTACCCCGACCTCAAGGCCAACCAAAGCTTCCTGTCCCTGCAGGGTGAGCTCACCTCGACCGAGGACCGCATCGCCGCGTCGCGCCGCTACTACAACGCCAACGTCCGCCAGCTCAACACCCGGGTCGAGACGGTGCCCTCCAACGTCGTGGCGGGGCTGTTCCATGTCGGGCGCGCCGAGTACTTCGAAACCGAGGGCGAGGAGCGCGAGCCGGTCAAGGTCGACTTCTCGCGCTAGGAGGGAGACGTGGACGCACCGGTCAGCATGAGGGGGCTGCGCAAGGCGTATGCCGGCCGCCCGGCGGTCGACGGGATCGACCTGCGGATCGAGGCCGGTGAGATCTTCGCCCTGCTGGGACCTAACGGGGCGGGCAAGACGACGACCGTCGAGATCCTCGAGGGGTTCCGGCGCCGTGACGCAGGAGACGTGAGCGTGCTGGGGCGGGACCCGGTCCGAGGCGGGCTGGAGTGGCGCAGCCGCATCGGCATCGTCCTGCAGACCTCCACGGGCCTCGACCTCATCACGCCCCGCGAGGCGCTGGCGAGTACCGCCAAGGTCTATCGCCGCCCCCGCGACGTCGACGAGGTCCTCGCCGCGGTCGGCCTGCTCGACAAGGCCGACGACCGGGTCGGCAAGCTCAGCGGTGGGCAGCGCCGGCGGCTCGACGTGGGTCTCGGGATCGTGGGCACTCCCGAGCTGCTGTTCCTGGACGAGCCGACGACGGGCTTCGACCCGCAGGCGAGGCGTGACTTCTGGGACCTGATCCGCAGTCTCGCCGACGGCGGCACCACGATGGTCCTGACGACCCACTACCTCGACGAGGCCGAGCACCTGGCGGACCGGGTCGGCGTGATCGCGGCGGGTCGGATGCTCGCGGTCGACACTCCGGCCAACCTGGGTGGGCGGGCCTCGTCCGAGGCGACGGTGACCTGGGAGGACCAGGCGGGCGGGCGGCATACCGAGCGGACCGGCACCCCCACCCAGCTGGTGGCCTCACTTGCTGAGCGGCTGGGGGGCGAGATCCCCAAGCTCACGGTCACCAGGCCGTCGCTCGAGGACACCTATCTGGCCCTCATCGCGCCCCACGCGCAGGTCGGGGCGGACTCGGCGCAGCCGCGCACGGACGTCGTCGCATGAACGCGCTCGCGATCGGCTGGGACCGCACCATCCTCGAGCTCAAGATGTACTTCCGCGAGAAGGAGGCCGTCTTCTTCTCGTTCGTCTTCCCCATCCTCATGCTGGCGATGTTCGCGACGATCTTCGGCGGCACCTTCGGGAGGACGTCCGAGGTCAACGCGGCGCGGTTCTTCCTGCCAGGGATGGCGGCGGCGGGCGTCATGCTCACCAGCTTCCAGTCGATGGCGCTCGGTGTGTCTGCCGAGCGGGACGACGGCACGCTCAAACGCCTGCGAGCCACCCCGATGCCGCCGCTGTCCTACTTCCTCGGCAAGGTCGGGCTGGTCGCGCTCACCTCGCTGGCGCAGTTCGCCCTGCTGGTCGCCCTGGCGGCACTCGCCTTCGGGGTGCGGCTGCCGTCCGACGGCGCGCACTGGCTGACCTTCGCATGGGTGTACCTGCTGGGCGTCGCGACGGGGACCGTCCTCGGGATCGCCTACTCGTCCCTGGCCTCGTCAGCGCGGTCGGCGGGTGCGATCGTGATCGCGCCGATGCTGATCCTGCAGTTCATCTCGGGGGTGTACTTCGCGTTCAGGGACCTGCCGGTGTGGCTCAAGCAGGTGGCCTCGGTCTTTCCGCTGAAGTGGATCGCCCAGGGCATGCGGTCGGTGTTCTATCCCGAGGACTGGCAGACCCAGGAGATGGCCCGCACCTGGGAGCCGGGGCGCACGGCCCTCGTCCTGGTCGCCTGGTGCCTGGTCGGCCTTGTGCTGTGCGCGAGGACCTTCCGCTGGACCAAGCGGGGCACGACCTGAGTGGTGTGACCCGGGCGAACGGTCCGCTCAGGGGCCGTACGCGCCCGTGCCTCAGGGGCGCTCAGGTGTCAGGGGCGCTCAGGTGTCAGGGGCGCTCGCCGACCTCCTCGGCGCGCTCGGCGGCGGTGGTCTCGACCGTGGGGCGGGCCCTCCGGGCGCGCAGGACCTCGACGACCATGGGGATGAGCGAGACCGCGACCACCGCGAGGATGGCCAGCTCCAAGTGGTCCTTGAGGGCGGGGAACGCGTGACCCAGGAAGTAGCCGAGCAGCGTGACCACCCAGACCCAGCTCACGGCGCCGACCGCGCTCCAGACGAAGAAGTGCCGCCGCTCCATCCGGCTGACCCCCGCGACCACGGTGATGAAGGTGCGCACCACCGGCACGAACCGGCCGATGACCAGGGCCTTGGCGCCGTGCTTCTCGAAGAAGGCGTGGCTCTCGTCGAAGTACTTGCGCTTGAGGATGCGGCCGTCGCGGTTGTAGAGCGGCCGGCCGACCGCGCGCCCGATCTCGTAGCCGATCACGTTGCCGGCGAACGCCGCCACACTCAGCAGCACCATCGCCAGGACGAGGTTCATGCTGAAGCTGCCCGTGCTGATGAACAGCCCGATCGCGAACAGCAGCGAGTCGCCGGGGAGCAGGGGAAACAGCAGCCCGCATTCCACGAAGACGATGGCGGCGCTGACCCAGAAGAACTGGTTGCCGAAGTGCGTCAGGAGCCACTGGGGGTCCATGTAGTTCGAGCTCGAGGAGTGCATCACGCGTCCAGCGTATGCCGTTCGGCTGTCGGTGCCCTGAGGAGCCACTGAGGCTGCACCTAGGCTGACCCCCGTGGAGGAGCAGGTGGGCGTGGGCCCGTGGCCGGGCCAATGGCCCCTCGGGGACCACTGGGATGCCGATCTGCTGCGCGACGGCGACCGGCGCAACGTGGTCGACTCCTACCGCTACTGGCGGCACGAGGCCATCGTGGCCGACCTGGACAGCAGGCGGCACGGCTTCCACGTCGCGGTCGAGAACTGGGGGCACGACTTCAACATCGGCTCGGTCATCCGCACCGCCAACGCCTTCAACGCCCAGGCCTTCCACATCGTGGGCAAGCGGCGCTGGAACCGTCGCGGGGCCATGGTGACCGACCGCTACCAGCACGAGCACCACCATCCAGAGGTCGGGGACCTCGTCGCGTGGGCGGCGCGCGCCGGGACGGACGGCACCGGCATACCCCTCATCGGGGTCGACAACCTGCCGGGCTCGCGTCCGCTCGAGACCTACGACCTCCCTCGCGAGTGCGTGCTCGTCTTCGGCCAGGAGGGGCCGGGGCTGTCGGCGCCGATGCGAGAGGCGTGCGAGGCGGTGCTGCACATCGAGCAGTTCGGTTCGACGCGGTCCATCAACGCGGGCGCAGCCGCCGCGGTCGCCATGCACGCCTGGGTGCGCAGGCATGTCTTCGGTCAGACGGTACCCAGGTGAGGAGTGACCCGCTCCTCGAGAGCTTCCACCGGCAGATCCGCCTGCCCGACCGCGACGCCGAGGCGGGGTTCGTCGTCGAGCGGGACGGCCTGGTGCACCGTCACTACCCACCGGACCCCGCGCAGCGTGGGGCGATGATCGAGAGCCCGGAGGGGCTGGGTGACGACCCGGATGCCGTGATCGCCGCGCAACGTGACTTCTTCGCCCGACGCGGGCAGCCAGTGGAGTGGAAGACGTACTCCTATGACCAGCCGGCCGACCTGGGCTCGCGGCTGACGGCGGCGGGCTTCGAGGGGCAGGAGGTCGAGGCGCTGGTGCTCGGCGACCTCCTGGTGTTGGCCGACCTCGACCAGTCGGTGCCCGAGGGGCTGCGGCTGCGGGCCATCGTGGCCTCGGATCTGCCGGCCGTGGCGGCCTTCAACGAGAGCGTCTGGGGCACGGACAAGTCATGGGTCACAGGCAAGCACTTCGAAGAGCTTGCCGCCGACCCAGCGCACGTGCAGGGGTGCCTGGTCGAGCGCGTGGACGACGGGCTCGTCGTCACGGCCAGCTGGGTGCGGCTCACCAGGGAGACCGACTTCTGCGGGCTGTGGGGCGGCTCGACACTGCCCGAGTTCCGCCGCCGTGGGCTCTATCGCGCAGGCGTCGGGTACCGCGCCCGCCTGGCCCTCGCCAGAGGTGCGCGCCACGTCAGGGTGGACGCCTCGCCGAACTCGCGGCCGATCCTCCAGCGGCTGGGCCTGCGCCAGGTCGCCACCACGACCCCCTACGTCCTCGACCCGGCCACGTGAGGCGGCCCGCGTCGGCTCCTCGGCCGCGCGCTGGCCAACGATCGTCGGAGAAGGGCTCGTGGGGTGCCCGGGCCAGCGGACCGCCGCCGACCACTCCTCCATCAGCGCATCCCTGAACCAACTGTCGCCGTGCCAGGGAAACGATACGGCTGTCGCCGGGGGCGACCGGCATGGAAGGATCGGCGGCGACGCCACGGACGAGTCGAAGGAGACTTCCCATGCCCATCGCCACCCCTGAGGTGTATGCCGACATGCTGGACCGCGCGAAGGCCGGGTCCTTCGCGTATCCCGCGATCAACGTGTCGTCCTCGCAGACGCTCAACGCCGCGATCCGCGGCTTCGCCGAGGCGGGCAGTGACGGCATCGTCCAGGTCTCCACCGGCGGAGCCGAGTACCTGTCCGGGCCGACCGTCAAGGACATGGTCTCGGGCTCCCTGGCGCTCGCCGCCTATGCCCACGAGGTCGCGAAGAAGTACGACGTCAACATCGCCCTGCACACCGACCACTGCCCCAAGGACAAGCTCGACGGCTTCGTCCGGCCGCTGCTGGCCGCCAGCACCGAGCGGGTCAAGGCCGGTGGCAACCCCTGGTTCCAGTCGCACATGTGGGACGGCTCGGCCGTGCCGCTCGACGAGAACCTCGAGATCGCGCGTGACCTCCTCGCGGCGTGCCAGGCGGCCCACGTCATCCTCGAGATCGAGGTAGGCGTCGTCGGCGGCGAGGAGGACGGCGTCGAGGGCAAGATCGACGAGAAGCTCTACTCCACGCCGCAGGACGCCATCGCCACGGCGCGAGCGCTCGGCACCGGCGAGCACGGCTACTACATGACCGCCCTGACCTTCGGCAACGTGCACGGCGTGTACAAGCCGGGCAACGTCAAGCTGCGCCCGGAGATCCTCAAGGCCGCCCAGGAGGCCGTCCACAAGGAGCTCGACACCGCCGACGACAAGCCGTTCCACCTCGTGTTCCACGGAGGCTCCGGCTCGGCTCCGGAGGAGATCGCGGCCGCGGTCGACTACGGCGTCGTCAAGATGAACATCGACACCGATACCCAGTACGCGTTCACCCGGCCCGTGGCGGGGTACATGTTCACCAACTACGACGGTGTCCTCAAGATCGACGGCGAGGTCGGCAACAAGAAGGCCTACGACCCTCGCGCCTGGGGCAAGGAGGCCGAGGCCGGCATGGCGGCCCGCGTGGTCGAGGCCTGCCAGAACCTGCGCAGCGCCGGGACGCACCAGTGAGCGAGAACCTCCTCGGCATCCCCGAGACCCGCCTCCCTGTGGACCCGGCCGCCGCCAAGCTGGAGGCCGGTGTGGCCGCTGACCAGGTGGCAGCGGCATACCCGACGTCGTCGGTGGCCTGGGCCACGCTGGCCGAGGACGCGCTCGCCGACGGTCGCACGGTCGAGGGCTACGCCTACGCGCGCACCGGCTACCACCGCGCCCTGGACTCGCTGCGCAAGAACGGCTGGCGCGGTCAGGGACCGGTTCCGTGGGAGCACGAGCCCAACCGCGGCTTCCTGCGGGCGCTGGCTGCCCTGGCCAAGGCGGCCGGGGCGATCGGCGAGGTCGACGAGGAGCAGCGCTGCGCCCAGTTCCTGCGCGACTCCTCCCCGACGGCCGCCCGCGAGCTCGGGTTCTAGGCGACCGGTAGCCTTCGGGGGTTCGGATCCCCAGGTTGAGGAGAGGTGCGGCGCTATGCCCGCAATCGTGCTCGTGGGCGCCCAGTGGGGCGACGAGGGCAAAGGCAAGGCCACCGACCTGATGGGTGGCGACGTCGACTACGTCGTCAAGTTCAACGGTGGCAACAATGCCGGTCACACGATCGTGATCGAGCAGGACGGCAAGCGCGAGAAGTACGCACTGCACCTGCTCCCCTCGGGCATCCTCACTCCGGGCTGCACGCCGGTCATCGGCAACGGCGTCGTGGTGGACCTCGCCGTGCTGTTCGAGGAGATCGACGGGCTCGAGGCACGAGGCGTGGACACCTCGGGTCTCCTGGTCAGTGCCAACGCCCACGTCATCGCGCCCTACAACCGAGTCCTCGACAAGGTCACCGAGCGGTTCCTGGGGTCGCGCAAGATCGGCACCACCGGGCGCGGCATCGGCCCCACGTACGCCGACAAGATGGCCCGCAACGGCATCCGCGTGCAGGACCTGTTCGACGAGAAGATCCTGCGCCAGAAGGTCGAGGCCGCGCTGGCGCTCAAGAACCAGGTCCTCGCCAAGATCTACAACCGGCGCGCGGTCGAGGTGGACGAGGTGATGGAGGAGCTGCTCGGATATGCCGAGCGCCTGCGTCCGATGGTCGCCGACACCTCCCTGGTGCTCGAGCGTGCCCTCAACGACGGCAAGACCGTGCTCCTGGAGGCCGGTCAGGCCACCCTGCTCGACGTCGACCACGGCACCTACCCCTTCGTCACCTCGTCGAACGCGACCGCAGGCGGCGCGTGTACCGGGTCCGGCATCCCGCCGACCAGGGTCTCGGTCGTCATCGCCATCCTCAAGGCGTACACCACCCGAGTCGGGGAGGGA
>NZ_DASYGF010000063.1:0-21762 GCF_036000045.1 Pedococcus sp. | reverse complement strand
CCGCCGATGTGCCGCTTCCGGCTGGACCTGAGGTCCACCAACCGGTATCCCTACAGGGGTCCGAGAAACTCGTGACGTCGATGTCGAAGAGCTCCCTGCCCGTTCGACGTGTGTGCGAAAGAGCAACTCCCCGCCAACTGGAAGGACTCAGTGACATGCCGCGCTTCATGGGATTCGTGAAGATGGAAGAAGGTTCCGGCGCGCCGCCGCAGGCGCTGATGGACGCAATGGACACCTACATCGGTGAGCAGGCCGCCAAGGGCGTCTTCCTCGACGGCGGCGGCCTGTTCGGCACCGAGGACTCGGTCAACTTCGTGGTGCGCAAGGGCGAGACCTCGCGGGTCGACGGCCCCTACGCGGAGGCCAAGGAGGTCGTCGGCGGCTTCGCCATCCTGCAGTACGACTCGCTCGAGGAGGCCGTCGCGGGCCAGGAGGAGTTTGCCGAGCTGCACGCCAAGTTCTGGCCCGAGTGCAGCATGGTCGCCACCCTGCGCCAGATCTCCGAGGCGCCGCCTGAGGCGGCCGACGCCTGACGAAGGCACGCCCACCGGCCGCCGCAGGGCGTGCCACGGGCCTGACGTGGCCGGACGCCGCCGAGTCGCAGCGTCCGGCCTCGTAGGCTCTGAACGTGCCGCCCGAGAACGCCACCGCCGAGACGATCACCACCGCGTGGCGGGCAGAGTCGGCCCGACTGGTCGGCGCCCTCACCCGCATGACGCGCGACATCGATCTCGCGGAGGACCTCGCGCAGGACGCCCTGGTGGCCGCGCTCGAGCAGTGGCCGGACACCGGCATACCGGCCAACCCCGCCGCGTGGCTGATGACCACGGCCAAGCGCCGCGGGATCGACCACTTCCGCCGCGCCGACAACCTTCGCCGCAAGACCGAGGAGCTCGGTCATGCCCAGACCGGAGGAGGGCAGGAGCAGGTGCCCGAGCTCGATACCCAGGTCGACTACATCGAGGACGACGTCCTGCGCCTCATCTTCATGACCTGCCACCCCTCCCTGACCCCGGACTCCAGGGCGGCGCTCACCCTGCGCCTCGTCGGCGGCCTGACCACCAGCGAGATCGCCCGCGGCTTCCTGGCTGCCGAGTCCACCATCGGCCAACGGATCTCCCGAGCGAAGAAGACGCTCTCGGAGGCCCGCGCCGAGTTCGAGCTGCCTACTGGCGCGGATCGCGACAGGAGGCTGGACGACGTGATGGCCGTCATCTACCTCATCTTCAACGAGGGGTACTCCGCTGCCGCCGGTGAGCACTGGATGCGGCCCGACCTGGCGAACGAGGGGATCAGGCTGGCCCGGATGCTGGCCGCTCTCGCACCCCACGAGCCCGAGGTGCTCGGACTCCAGGCTCTCCTGGAGATCCAGGGCTCCCGCATCGACGCGCGGCTCGACGAGCACGGTGCGCCGGTGCTCCTGGAGGCGCAGGACCGGACTCGCTGGAACCAGGTGCTGATCGGTCGCGGCCTGGTCGCGCTGGAGCAGGCCCGGGTGCTCGCCGCGCGCGGGAGACCCGTCGGGAAGTACTTCCTCCAGGCGTCGATCGCCGCGCAGCACGCCCGCGCGAAGACGCCCGACGACACGGACTGGCGCCAGATCGCGAAGCTCTACGACATCCTCGCCGAGGCGGCTCCGGGCCCGATCGTCGAGGTCAACCGCGCGGTGGCCCACGGCCGGGCCTTCGACCCACACGCCGGCCTCGCCATCCTCGAGGAGCTGGACGCCACCCAGCTGGGTGACTCGCCGCTGGTCCCCAGTGTGCGTGGCGATCTGCTCGAGCGGGCGGGGCTGCACGCCGGCGCGGGGGAGTCGTTTGCCGAAGCCGCGGCTCGCACCCGCAACGAGGCGGAACGCGCCGTGCTGCGGAGGCGAGCCGAAGAAAATGTCGCGCGCGTGTCGAAATCCCGCTGACCCGTTCGACGTACGGGCGAGACCCTGAGGAGGGATCATGCCAACCGTGACCACCACCACCAGCACCCGTTTCGTCACCTCCGCCGATGGCACCGCGATCGCCTACGACGTGACGGGTTCGGGACCAGCCGTCGTCGTGGTCGAGGGCGCGCTGTGCCAACGCACGATGGGCACTGCCAAGGCTCTGATCCCCGGACTGTCCTCGAGCTTCGCCGTCTTCGCCTACGACCGGCGCGGCCGGGGGGAGAGCGGTTCAGGCTCTTCTCCGTATGCCGTGGAGCGCGAGGTCGAGGACCTCGTTGCCGTCCTCGGGGCGGCCGGACCGGACGCGTTCGTCATCGGAGCTTCGTCGGGTGCGGTGCTGGTGCTCGAGGCGCTCAGGAGGGGCGTCTCGATGCGCAAGGTCGCGCTCTACGAAGCCCCGTTCATCGTCGACAGCACTCACGAGCCGAATGACCCCGACCTCGGCATCCGGACCCAGCAGCTGGTCGACGCCGGCCGACGGGGAGATGCGGTGCAGCTGTTCCTGCGCACGGTCGGCGTGCCGGCCCTCGGCGTGATGACGATGCGGTTGATGCCGGTCTGGAAGAAGCTCTGCGGGGTCGCCCACACGCTGCCCAACGACTACGCGCTGGTCCTGGAGCACCAACAGGGCGAGCCGCTCCCGGCCGACTACCTGTCCGAGGTGACGGTCCCCGCTCTGGTGCTCGTGGGCGGCAAGAGCCCCGAGTACATGAAGAACGCGCAAGCCGCCATCGCCGCAGCGCTCCCGGCCGGGATGCTGCGGGACCTGCCGGGGGAGACGCACATGGTGCGCGGCAAGGCCACGGTCCCGGTGTTGCGCGAGTTCTGGGACAGCTGAGCGCCCAGCCGTCCAGGGCGAGGTCTGCGCGCATGTTTGCGGCTAGTGTGGGCAGGTGACGCGGCGAGGCCGAGTCGCAGGTAAGCGGGAGCAGCACCACTTCGGGTTTCGCAGCAGAGAGCGACTGGACCCACTCCCCGCCTCGAGCAACGCATCTGGGCAGCGTTCCACCCGTCCCACTCCGCAGGAGCATTGACATGGCCGAAGTCGTTCTCTTCCATCATGTGCAGGGCCTGACACCTGGGGTGGTCGCCTTCGCCGACGCGCTGCGTTCCGACGGCCACACGGTTCATACCCCTGATCTCTTCGAGGGCGAACGGCCGGCGACCATCGAGGAGGGCGTCGCGCACGTCAAGGGGGTCGGCGGGCAGACGCTCACGGAGCGAGCCGAACGCGCTATCGCCGAGCTGCCGCCGTCCCTGGTGTACGCCGGGTTCTCCTGGGGCGCCGCGATGGCACAGGAGCTCGCCCAGACCCGCGACGGTGCTCGTGGAGTGTTGCTGTACGAGGCCTGCCTCCCGATCACGGGGGAGTGGGCCGTCGGCCCGTGGCCGGAGGGGCTCGCCGTGCAGGTCCACGGGATGGAACGGGATCCGTTCTTCGGGCTCGAGGGCGACCTCGACGCCGCCCGCGAGCTGGTCGAGGTCGTCGGACCTGAGCGCGCGGAGCTGTTCGTCTATGCCGGGGACCGGCACCTGTTCACGGACAGCTCGCTGCCCTCGTACGACGCGGAGGCGACGTCACAGGTCCTCGAGCGCTCACGAGACTTCCTGAGCCGGCTCAGCTGACAGCCCCCGCAGGCGCGCACAAGACGGGGCTGGCGAAGCGTCACCTCGTGACGGCGCGGGCGATGGCGGACTGGTAAGCAAGCGCTTAGTCTCTCTCTCAGCCACCCGCCCGCGACCTCAGGAGCACTGCCATCGACGATCAGCGCAGCGACGCGGTCACCCTCCCGGGAGTCGACCTGGGCCGGCTGTCGGCGTGGCTGCCGACTGCTGGAGTAGAAGCCGGGCCGCTGTCGGCGACGCTGGTCGCCGGGGGCAAGTCCAACCTGACGTACGCCCTGAGCGACGGCACCCGCCGCTGGATCCTGCGCCGTCCGCCGCTGGGCCATGTGCTGGCGACCGCGCACGACATGGCCCGCGAGTACACCGTGATGTCTGCGCTGGAACCCACCTCCGTGCCGGTCCCGCGGATGTCTGCGCTGTGCACCGATGTGGACGTCCTGGGCGCCCCGTTCTACCTGATGGAACACGTCGAGGGCACGCCATACCGGTTCGCCGGCGAGCTGGAGCCGCTGGGGCCGGAACGGACCCGCGGCATCTCCGAACGCCTCGTCGACACCATGGCGGCCCTGCACGCGATCGACCCCATGGCCGTCGGGCTGGGCGACTTCGGCCGGGCTGACGGCTTCCTCGGTCGGCAGGTGGTCCGGTGGAAGAAGCAGATGGACGCCTCACACAGCCGCGACCTGCCTGCGGCCGACGAGCTCCACGCACGGCTGGCGGCTGCCGTCCCGGCCGAGTCAGCGGCCGGGATCGTGCACGGTGACTACCGGCTCGACAACGTCCTGGTGGACGCCGGCGACCAGGCGACGGCCGTGCTCGACTGGGAGATGGCGACTCTGGGTGACCCGCTCACCGACCTCGCCCTCATGCTCGTCTACCACCGCCTGGGCGAGTCCGCGGCCCTCCCGCTGGTCACCAACGCGGCCTCGGCTCCCGGCTTCCTGAGCGAGCAGGAGATCATCGCCCGGTATGCCGCCGGAAGCGACCGCGACCTGAGCCACTTCGGCTTCTACCTGGGCCTCGCGGCATACAAGCTGGCGGCGATCCTCGAGGGCATCCACTACCGCTACCTCAAGGGCCAGACGGTCGGCGAGGGATTCGCCGGCATCGGCGACGCGATCCACCCACTGCTCGACGCCGGGCTCCACGCGACCAAGGAGAGCTACTGATGGACTTCGCCTTCGATGCCCGGACCGAGGAGCTGCGCGCCAACCTGCTCGACTTCATGGACGCGCACGTGTACCCCAGCGAGTCGGTGTTTCGCGATCAGATCGCGCAGCTGCCGGACCGTTGGGCCTGGGACTCGGCCCCGGTCCTGCAGGAGCTGCGCGCCGAGGCGCGCTCGCGGGGGTTGTGGAACCTGTTCCTGCCCGGCGAGCACGGCGCCGGTCTGACCAACCTGCAGTATGCCGCGCTCGCCGAGATCACCGGCCGCTCCATCCACCTCGCCCCGCCTGCGCTGAACTGCGCCGCCCCGGACACGGGAAACATGGAGACGCTCGTCGTGGCGGGCTCCGAGGCCCAGAAGCAGCGGTGGCTCAAGCCGTTGCTGGACGGGGAGATCCGGTCGGCGTTCGCGATGACCGAGCCGGACGTGGCCTCCTCCGACGCCACCAACATCGAGCTGAGCATCGTGCGCGACGGTGACGAGTACGTCCTCAACGGTCGCAAGTGGTGGATCACCGGGGCGATGAACCCGAACTGCGCGATCTTCATCGTGATGGGCAAGACCGACACGGAGGCGGACCGGCACCGTCAGCAGTCGATGATCCTCGTCCCGCGGGACACCGCCGGCCTGGAGGTCGTGCGCGACATGCACGTCTTCGGGTACGACGACCACGAGCACGGAGGTCACGCGGAGCTGCGGTTCACCGACGTGCGGGTGCCGGCGGAGAACCTGCTCATGGGTGAGGGCGACGGGTTCGCGATCGCCCAGATGCGTCTGGGGCCGGGCCGGATCCACCACTGCATGCGCTCGATCGGCATCGCGGAGCGCGCGCTGGAGATGATGTGCGAGCGTGTCGACAGCCGCCGCGCGTTCGGCAAGAAGCTGTCCGAGCAGGGCGTCATCCGCGACTGGGTCGCCGAGTCGCGGGTCCGGATCGAGCAGCTGCGGCTGCTCACCCTCAAGACCGCCTGGCTCATGGACACCGTCGGCAACAAGGGTGCGCACACCGAGATCCAGGCCATCAAGATCGCCACCCCCGCGGCCGTCGAGTGGATCCTCGACAAGGCCATCCAGGCGCATGGCGCCGGCGGCCTCTCCCAGGACTTCCTGCTGGCGCACATGGCCGCCCAGATCCGCACCCTGCGGTTCGCCGACGGCCCCGACGAGGTGCACAAGTTCACCCTGGCTCGCGAGGAGCTGCGCCGCCAGGCGGCGAAGCGGGAGGCGTGACCCTGCGGCATACGCCTCGCGGCTCGCTCCAGAGGTCACGGCCGGGTGTCGACTCGGTGAACGGCTGGCTGCGGGGGCGGCGTGTGCTTCCCTCCTCGCGTTCGGGCGGGACAATGACGCCGTGAGCCATCTCCTCCCTTCGACGCCGGCCCCGCGGTAGTCGACGGTGAGCCTGCATAGGGGCCCGCTGGCCCCCTCGCCTCGCACTCTGGTCGACATCCTCGATGAGACGGTGGCGGCCGTCCCGGACGAGCCCGCCATCGACAACGGCGCCACCGTCCTCACCTACAGCGAGTTCCACGAGGCCAGTGAGCTGTTGGCCTCGGAGCTCGTCCTGTGGGGCGTCGGCCCCGGCGACCGTGTCGGCATACGGCTGAAGTCGGGTACGACCGACCTCTATGTCGCCATCATGGGCACTCTGCTGGCCGGTGCCGCGTACGTGCCGGTCGACGCGGACGACCCCGAGGAACGCGCTCGGACGGTGTTCACCGAGGCCGCGGTGGCGGCGGTCGTCACGGACGAGCTCGTCATCGAGCCGGGGCCCGGGGCAACGCATGCGGTGCCCGGAGGGGAGCTCGAGCCCGTCGCCCCGACCGAGCCGGAGACCACCGACGATGCGTGGGTCATCTTCACCTCCGGCTCCACCGGCCTGCCCAAGGGCGTCGCGGTGTCCCACCGCTCCGCGGCCGCGTTCGTGGACGCCGAGGCACGGCTCTTCCTGCGCGACGCCCCACTGACCGTGGGGGACCGGGTCATGGCCGGGCTCTCGGTCGCCTTCGACGCGTCATGCGAGGAGATGTGGCTGGCCTGGCGCTACGGGGCCTGCCTGGTCCCCGCGCCCCGCTCCCTGGTGCGCAGCGGCATGGAGCTGGGTCCGTGGCTGGTGGCCAACAGGATCACCGTGGTGTCTACCGTCCCGACCCTGGCGGCGCTCTGGCCGGCGGAGGCGCTCGCAGCGGTCCGGCTGCTGATCCTGGGCGGCGAGGCCTGCCCGCCGGAGATCGGGACCCGCCTGGCGACGCCCACCCGGGAGGTGTGGAACACCTACGGCCCGACCGAGGCGACGGTGGTGGCCTGCGCCGCTCGTCTGACGGGGGAGCCTCCCGTGCGCATCGGCCTCCCGCTGGACGGCTGGGACCTCGCGGTCGTGGATGGCTCGATGCAGCCGGTCGAGCCGGGGGAGACGGGGGAGCTCATCATCGGAGGCGTGGGGCTGGCTCGCTACCTCGACCCCGCCAAGGATGCCGAGAAGTACGCGCCCATGCCGACGCTGGGCTGGGAGCGGGCCTACCGAAGTGGCGACCTGGTCCGCAACGACCCCGAGGGACTGGTCTTCGTCGGCCGGGCCGACGACCAGGTCAAGGTCGGCGGGCGGCGCATCGAGCTCGGCGAGGTGGACAGCGCCCTGCTCTCCCTGCCGGGGGTGAACGGCGCCGCCACGGCCGTGCGCCACACCGGCGCGGGCCACGCGATGCTCGTCGGCTACCTCGTGATCGGGGAGGGGTTCGATCTCGAGAGGTCGCTGGCCACCTTGCGCGACCGTATGCCGTCCGCTCTCGTGCCGCGGCTCGTCGAGGTCGACGACCTCCCGACCCGGACCTCGGGCAAGATCGACCGCGACGCCTTGCCGTGGCCGGTGGCCACGCTCGCCGGAAAGAGGGAGAGCGACGCGGCCGCGCCGCTCGAGGGCACCGCCGCGTGGCTGCAGGAGCTGTGGCTGGACGTCGTCGGAGCAGTCGTCTCCGACCCCGACGAGGACTTCTTCGACGTCGGCGGCGGCAGCCTCGCGGCAGCGCACCTGGTCTCACGGCTGCGCGAGCGGTTCCCCGAGGTGACGGTCGCCGACGTCTACGACCACCCTCGCCTCGGCGACCTTGCGGCCACGCTCGACGACCTGGCCCGACCGAGCAGCGCCCAGAGCCGTCTGGTGCGGCCGGTGCCGCTCGGGACCCAGCTCGGCCAGGTCCTCTTCACCATCCCGGTGCGGACCCTGACCGGGCTGAGATGGGTCGTCTGGGTGGCCGCGGGCGACCTGGTGGCCCGTAGCCGGCCCGGCCTGGACTGGCTGCCCAGCGTCCGATGGTGGGTGGTGCTTCTCGGCTGGCTCGTCCTCGTGTCGCCCGCGGGTCGGCTCGTCCTGAGCGCCGCCGGCGCCCGGGCCCTGCTGGCGGGCGTGACGCCCGGGCGATACCCCCGAGGTGGCTGGGTCCACCTGCGGCTGTGGGCGGCTGAGCGGCTGACCGACGAGCTCGGCGCCGCCAACCTCGCGGGCGCACCGTGGATGCGGCTCTACGCGCGGGCGCTCGGCGCGCACGTCGGCAAGCACGTCGACCTGCACGCCGTGCCGCCGGTCACGGGCATGATCTCGTTCGGGGACGGGTGCTCGGTCGAGCCCGAGGTCGACCTTTTCGGGCACTGGCTCGACGGGGACGAGCTGCACATCGGGTCCGTGGAGATCGGTCCCGGCGCCCGGATCGGGGCACGCAGCACGCTCGCGCCGGGCAGCCGCGTCGGCGCCGATGCCGAGGTCGCTCCGGGCTCGGCCGTGTTCGGAGCCGTGCCGGACGACGAGTCGTGGGCCGGCGCACCCGCGCGTCGGGTCGGACGCGCGCGCGGACCCTGGGACGACGTGCGACCGCGCAACAAGCCTCGGTGGCTCGCGGCATACGGGCTCGTCGCCGTGGTGATCTCGGCGCTTCCGGGCATTGCCCTGGTGGTGGCCACTCTCGCGGTCCTCGCGCCGCTGCGGTCGGCGCGTGACCTGCGGACGCTGACAACCACCGCCCTCATCTGGCTCCCCGTCGCGACCGTGGTCGGGTTCGTGACGTTGGCCGTGCTCGTGGCGGCCCTGGTGCGGCTGCTCGGCATCGGCCTCGGCAGCGGACACCACCCCATCCACGGACGCCAGGCCTGGCAGGCGTGGTCCACCATCCGGGTGCTCGACGAGGCGCGGACCTGGCTGTTCCCGCTGTACTCGAGCACTTTGACGCCCCTGTGGCTGCGGCTGCTCGGCGCTCGCATCGGCAAGGACGTCGAGGCCTCCACCGTGCTGCTCATCCCCAAACTCACGACCGTGGGCGACGGGGCGTTCCTGGCGGACGACACGTTGCTCGGCGGGTACGAGCTGGGCGGTGGCTGGCTGCGAGTCGAGCACGTCAAGGTCGGCAAGCATGCGTTCGTCGGCAACTCCGGGATGACTGCGCCTGGCCGCCGGGTCCCCAAACGTGGTCTGGTGGCCGTGCTGTCCGCCGCGCCGCGGCGCAAGAAGGCCCGGGCCGGCACGTCGTGGCTCGGCAGCCCTCCGACCGAGCTGCGCCGCACGGCTGCCGGTGGTGACACCAGCCGCACCTACGACCCAGCGATGCGCTTGCGCGTGGCACGGGCCCTGGTGGAGGTATGCCGCCTGCTCGCCGTCATGGTGCACGTCGCCATCTGTGTCGGCATCATCGCTGTGGTCGAGTGGTGCGCCATGAGCCTCGGCTGGGCGGCGGCGGCCCTGCTGACCGGACTGGCGCTGCTGGTCGCCGGAGCGGTGGCCGCCCTCGCCTCGACAGCGGCCAAGTGGGTCCTCGTCGGGCGGGTGGCGGCGCGGGACGTGCCCCTGTGGAGCTCGTTCGTGTGGCGCAACGAGCTCGCGGACACCTTCGTCGAGGTCGTGGCCGCACCGTGGTTCGCGCGAGGCGCCACGGGCACCGTCGTCCTCAACTGGTGGCTGCGCACCCTCGGGGCGCAGATCGGGCGCGGCGTGTGGTGCGAGACCTACTGGCTGCCGGAGGCCGACCTCATCGCCCTGCACGACGGCGCCACCGTGAACCGCGGCTGCGTGGTGCAGACCCACCTGTTCCACGACCGGGTCCTGAGCATGTCGCCCGTGGTCCTGCGGACCGGCGCCACCCTGGGCTCGAACGGGGTGGTGCTGCCCGCCGCCGTGATCGGGAAGCACGCTACGGTCGGACCCGTGTCGTTGGTGATGAGGGGCGAGAGCGTCCCGGACGGCACCCGGTGGATCGGCAACCCCATCGGCCCGTGGACGGCGCAGGAAGGCGAGGATGCCAGTTGACGGTCCCCCCCGCAGCCGATGCCTATTTCCCCCAGCACGGTGACGTCACCTACGACGTCGAGCACTATGACCTCGTTCTGGACTACCAGGTCGAGAGCAACCACCTCGCCGGTCGGGCGACCCTGACGTGCCGGGCCCGCCAGGGCACCTCGCGGCTGGCCCTGGACCTGCACGGGCTGAGGATCGGCAAGGTGACCGTCGACGGCACCACCCCCGCCAAGTTCCGTCACCGGGCCGGCCGGCTGCACCTGCAGCTGGCCGAGCCGCTCCTGCAGGGCCAGGCCTTCGAGATCGTCGTGACCTACTCCGGCCGCCCGACCACCGTCCCCGGCGTCGGTGGTGGAGCAGGCTGGGAGGAGCTGACCGACGGCGCCCTGGTCGCCGCGCAGCCGGACGGCGCCCCCGCTTGGTTCCCTTGCAACGACAGGCCGTCCAGCAAGGCCACCTACCGGGTCACCATCGCCACGCCCCCGGCATACACGACCGTCGCCAACGGCACGCTCGTGGACCGACGCCAGACAGCGAGCCGGGTGGTCTGGGAGTACGAGCAGGCGCAGCCCATGGCGACGTATCTCGCCACGCTGCAGATCGGCAGGTATGCCACCTGGCGGCTCGAGGGCTCGCCGGTCCCCATGGTGGTCCATGCACCGGCCCGTCTCATCGAGGCGGCCAACCGGTCGCTCGCCGAGCAGCCCGCCATGATGGAGGCCTTCGTCGGGTACTTCGGCCCCTACCCGTTCCCCGTCTACAGCGTGGTGGTCACCGACGACGCGCTGGAGATCCCGTTGGAGTCCCAGACCCTCAGCACGTTCGGCTCGAACCACCTGACCCTCGGCTGGCAGGACCAACGCCTCATCGCCCACGAGCTCGCGCACCAGTGGTTCGGGAACGCCGTCACCGTCAGGCACTGGAGCGACATCTGGCTCCACGAGGGCTTCGCCTGCTACGCCGAGTGGCTTTGGTCGGAGGCTTCCGGCCGCGAGTCGGCCGGCCAGCATGCAGCCTCCCACTGGCGGCGGCTCGCGGCCTTGCCCCAGGACCTCGTCCTGACCGACCCCACGCCCGCCGGCATGTTCGACGACCGCGTCTACAAGCGCGGGGCGCTGACACTGCACGCGGTGCGGCTCCTGCTGGGCGACGAGCGGTTCTTCGCGGCGCTCCGGTCCTGGGTGGCTGCTCACCGGTATGGCTCGGTGAGCACCGGGGAGCTCGTCTCTCACCTGGCCGGCGCGGCTGGTCGACAGGGACCTGCGCTGCGCCGCGCCCTCGGGCAGTGGCTCTACGAGCCGGGGCTACCCGTCCTGGCGCACAAGGGGACCGCTGGCCTGGGCGCCAGACGCTGACAGCCGGGGAAGCCGGCTCAGACCGGTCAGGCGCTCGCGGCTGCGGCGCTCCACGAGCAGCGGGACGTAGTCACGGACGGGTCCGTCAAGGACGGCGTACGCCTCCTCGACCACGCTGCGGACGGTCTGCTCGTCGACCGTCGGGAACCTGGCGGCCAGTGCCTCACGCACGTGTTCGAGGGCGAGCGCCTCGTCGTCCTGGGTCATGGGTTCAGGGTGCTCCTTGGGGTCGACTCCCGACAAGAGGGAGCAGGCCTCGGGAGCGCCCGGCCGAGGCGATCGAGGGCGACGCCCGCGGGTCAGCGGAGGCGTGCGATGGAGGCCGCCACCGTGGTTGCGTCCCGCCCGACTCCGAACATCAGGCTCGAGCTTCGCCGCTGGAGGAAGTGCACCCCGCAGAAGTACAGGCCCGGGGCAGCTGCGCACTCGTTGTCGGTGATCGGGAAGCCCAGCTCGTCAAAGACCGGCAGATCCACCCACGTGCTGTAGTCGGGACGGAACCCGCTCGTCGTGATGACGGCTCCGAACCCGGAGAGGTCCAGCTCGGTCACCGGGTCCGCCCGGAAGGGAGCCGGGTCCGCCAGCTCCTGCGCGTCAAGGGGTATGTCGGGTAGCCGGCGTAGCAGGTCGCGCAGCTCGGCGGCACGCGCGTCTCCGAACGCCACCGAGGCAAGGAGGTCGTCGGCGAACGTGACGCGGGTGTCCCGCGTCGCGAGCACCCGGCCGACCAGGCGAACCCCGAGCGCCTGCAGCGTCCGGTAGTGCAGGTCGTGGCCTCCCTTGGCGCCGGTGATCTGCGGGTTGGCGCCCAGTCGCGCCAACGGAGACGGGAGGTCCGCCAGGGTCAGGTCGAAGAACGGTGTCCGAGCGAGCCAGGTGACGATGTCGAGGTCTCCGATCCGCCGTGGGAGCCAGGGCGCCCGGCCGCAGGACAGCACGACCTCCCGGCCGGCGAGCGACAGCTCCTCCGCGAGCTGGCAGCCGGTCTGGCCGCTGCCGACCACGAGCACGGGTCCCTGGGGGAGCTGGTCGGGATTGCGGTACTCCGTGGCGTCGAGAGCGGGCACTCGGGTCGAACCGAACTCGACCGGTCGGTGCGGGACACGAAACGACCCCGTGCACACCACCACGGTCCGGGCCAACACGTCCTCGCCCTCGACGGTCAGGCGGTACCCGTTGCCGGCCGCCGCGAGCGATGTCACCGCGAGCCCTTCGCGCACGGTGGCGGGCGAGGATGCAGCGTACCGCTCGAGGTAGTCGACGATCTCGTCGCGCCCGATGTGGCCCTCGGGATCGGTTCCCGCGTAAGGCTGGCCGGGGAGGTTCAGCGTCCAGTTCGGGGTGACCAGGGTGAAGCTGTCCCACCGGTTGCGCCAGGAGTGGCCCACGGCCGCGCGCTCGAACACCACGCTGTCGATGTCCAGAGCGGCCAGCTCGTGGGCGACGGCGAGGCCTGCCTGGCCCGCGCCGATGACGACGACATCCATCCCGTCAGTGACGTCCATGGCTCATCATCGCTCGCGGGTGGGGTTTGGCGACACCGATGAAGGCGACCCATAGGTCCGCTCCTGGGATCTGTATATAGCTCCGCTGGCCACGGTCCTAGCGCGAGCGAACGTGCCGGAACGGCAGGTCGAGCAGCACCAGCAGGACGAAGGCGATGACGGCCGCGCCGACGAGGTACCAGGGCCAGGGTCCGAGGAGCGAGAGCAGGGTGGCCCGGTCCGGTGGCGCGGCGAGGTACATGTAGTTGGCACCCGTGGCCCAGTCGAAGACACCGACGACCAGCGCGTATGCCGTGGTGATGCCGAACACCCTGGGCACCGCACCGCGCCGTGGTTCGATTCGCAGACCGACGACGAGGAAGAGGGCTGCCACCACGATGCCCAGGTGGCCCACGACGAACTGGAAGAACTCGAGCTGTGGGAACGGGGCCGTGAGGTCGGGCGTGACGACCGCCTGCAGTGTGCCGGTCAGTCCCCAGTAGTACGTGAGCTCCACGCCCAGCAACCAACCCGGCCACCAGCAGGCGACGGCAGCCACGACGAGTGCGACATCGCACAGGGCCAGCGGCAGCGAGGTGCGGATTGACCAGCCGCCCCGCAGCACGGGAGTGGCGAGGAAGACCAGTGCGTCGACACCCAGCGCGAGCGCGACCGCCCGTCCGGCCCACGCGACCCACGGGCCGGGACTGCGCCGGCAGGCGACGCAGAGGAGGGCGACGACCACTGCGGCCGAGGCCACCGCGACCCAGTAGGCGAGCGGAGTGCTCACCCACTCATCATCCGCTTGGTTGGGGTCCTCCAGGTGTGTCCTGCCAGGCGACGTGGGCGATCCGCCAGACACCCTCGAGCCGCACGAGCTGGATGACCTTGGCGCCGCCGCCGGCCAGTGGGCCCTCGGACCCGTGTCCCTCTTTCGCATAGGCGCCGGACCACACCGCCAGGTCACCGAGGACACGCACCTCCCCGGGCAGCGGCCATTCCCGGAACTCGGTCACCGCCTCGCCGGCGAGATACGCCCGGCGCGGCTCGATGAACCCTGCGACGTCGTCGACGACGAGCTCACCCTCGGACGTGAAGTGCGCGATCGTGGCCTCCCGCAGGAACGACGCCGCGAGCGCGGCCATCCGCTCGTCGAGCCCCGGCTCGGTCGCGAAGGCCCCGAAGAACGTCTCCACGCACGCCGTCACCTCGGCGATGTCGTCCCGTGTCACGGGGCAGACTCTGCCACGCGACTCGTGTCGCGCGTGCCGTAGTACCCCTGAAGGTGCCGGACGACGTAGACTAGGACCTGCGTCCCGCCTCGGCGAGGTCGCTTCAGCGACAAGGGGAGCCATCGACCGGTCGCAGGACCGGTCTTCGTTGTAAGGCCGCGTGGCCGCGTTGGCCCGAGCTGTTGCGTTGCCGGCGCCATGTGGCCGCCGCCTCGCACACGGTGCACGACACCACCGGCTCTGGCACGACCCTTGCCCGACGCGCAGTCCGACACCTGTCGGACACGAGGAGAAGGAACCGCTTGACACAGCGAGCCAGCCGCCGCTCCGGCGCGACGCCGACCGCGTCGCGCGACCGTCGCCGTCCCCGCGGCCACGACGAAGAGGGCATCATCCCCGTGCTGGCCAAGGCGGTCCGGCAGGTCGAGGCCGCCGCTCAGAGGGGACCCGTGCGGTCGGGAGGCCGCACGGCGTACCAGGTCATCGCCCTCCTGGTCCGTGAGGAACGCGCCCGAGCCAAGGCGGACCCTGACCTGCCCGAGGGGGAGCGCACCGCGATCCTGACGCGCCTCGACGGGATCGCCACGATCCTGGCCAAGACCGCCGCCCGAGACACCTCCCTCCTGGCCCTGCTGGCCGACGACGCGAAGGTGTCGTCCTCCGCCGTCAGCCTCAAGAACGAGATGCTCAAAGCGGCCGGTCGCGAGCCCGAGCCCGAAGAGGCGCCCGAGCCGGAGCTCGTGCTCGACGCGCCGGCGCCGAAGCGGCAGGTGGTCCCGCAGACCGTCATCGCCCGCCAGCTGGCCAACCCCTTCCTCGCACCCGACTTCTCGGCGGTGCCCGCCCGTCCCACCACCAACCGCCTCGGCGGCTGGGAGCTGCTGGGGCCCCTGTTCCGCGCCTTCGAGTTCGGCGGCGACGCAACCTGTATGCCGTTGCCCGACCCCTCGGAGGTGCCTCACGGCATCCGTGGGCTGGAGCTGATGCGCCACCAGGCGCAGGTCGTGTCGGCAGCCGCGGCCGGCCACCGCACGTTCCTGCTCGCCGACGAGCCGGGTCTCGGCAAGACGGCGCAGGCGCTGCTCGCCGCAGAGGCAGCGGACGCGTTCCCGTTGCTGGTCGCCGTCCCGAACGTCGTCAAGGCCAACTGGGCCCACGAGGCGGAGCTGTGGACCCCGCGCCGCACCTCGACGGTCATCCACGGCGACGGTGAGACGATCGACGGTTTCGCCGACATCGTCATCGTCAACTACGAGATCCTCGACCGGCACGTCGGCTGGCTCAAGGAGCACGGCTTCCGAGGCATGGTCGTCGACGAGGCGCACTTCATCAAGAACAAGTCCTCCCAACGCTCGCAGCACGTGCTCGAGCTCTCCGAACGCATCCGGGCCCGCCGCGCCAACCCCCTCCTGATGGCGCTGACCGGCACGCCGCTGATCAACGACATCGAGGACTTCAGAGCGATCTGGCAGTTCCTCGGGTGGATCGACGACACCAAGCCGCGCCACGCTCTCATGGCTGCCCTCGAGGAGACCGGCCTGACGCCTGCCGACCACGGTTTCTATGCCGCGGCACGCAAGAGCGTCATCGACCTCGGCATCGTGCGACGGCGCAAGGTCGACGTCGCCTCCGACATTCCCGCGCGCCGCGTCGCGGACCTCACCGTCGAGCTGGGCGACGAGGCCGGCCGTTCGATCCGCGCCGCCGAGCGGGAGCTGGCGCGTCGCCTGGTCGCCCGCTACGAGTCCGCACTGGCCAACCGCAAGGTCGCCACCGTGGTCGACGGGATCGACCACGACCTGGTCCGCCGCGTCGCCACGTGGGAGCGAGAAGACTCCGGTTCCGGCAAGAACGGCGACAACGTCTTCACGATGATGCGCACGATCGGGCAGGCCAAGGCCGGCCTCGCGGCCGACTATGCCGCCCAGCTGGTCCGCAACGTGGGCAAGGTGGTGTTCTTCGCCAAGCACATCGATGTCATGGACGTCGCCGAGCAGACCTTCGCCCAGCGCGGCATCCGGTACTCCTCGATTCGAGGCGACCAGACCGCGAAGGTGCGCAAGGCGAACGTCGAGGCGTTCCTGAACGACCCGGACGTCGGCGTGGTGGTGTGCTCGTTGACCGCCGCCGGTGTGGGCCTCAACCTGCAGGTGGCCTCCAACGTCGTACTCGCCGAGCTCTCCTGGACCTCGGCCGAGCAGACCCAGGCGATCGACCGGGTGCACCGGATCGGCCAGACCGAGCCGGTCACGGCCTGGCGGGTCATCGCCGCCCAGACCATCGACCCCAAGATCGCGCAGCTCATCGACTCCAAGGCCGGGCTCGCAGCACGCGCCCTCGACGGCTCCGACGAGGAGGTCGGCTCCTCCGCCGACGTCCAGCTCGAGGCCCTCGTGGCCCTGCTCACCGAAGCCTTGTCGGAGCGGGCTCCGTCGGAGCGGGCTTCGTCGGAGCAGGCTTTGTCGGCGGACTCGACGATGGCCGAGTACTGACGCCATGGGCGCCACCCTGCGCGAGGAGCTGGTCGCCGAGCTGGAGGTCACGGTGTCCGTCGCGAGTGAGCTGGACCGGGAGCCTCACGATGTGTACCTGCTCGAGGTCGCCCTCCCGACTGAGGATGGACCTGGTGCGGGTGGACCTGGTGAGGGTGGACCTGGTGAGGGTGGACCTGGTCCGGGTGGACCTCACGCAGACGGCCCCGGGGCGGCCGGGTTCGACGAGGCGCCGTTCCTCGAGGATCTCGAGCCCCTCCTGGCCGCGGCCGGTCCTTCTCCGCAGTGGGCCGTGGACGTCTCGCGCACCCATCGCAGCGACGAGGGCGCACGCGGACGGGCGCGGGTCTTGCTCGTGCTTGCCCCCCAAAGTGACCCCGGCGCGCTCCCGGCCCAGCTCGACCTGACTGCCGCCGTGCACGATGCCTTTGCCCGGGTCGCGGCTCGCTCGACCCCGTTGACGACGCCGGTGGCCCTCTCGCACGAGGCGGCACTGGCCGAGGCCAGGGCCGCGGTCGCGCGCCTTCTTCCCGGCCTCGACAGCCGAGACCTGGGGCTCACCGACGAGGAACACCATGCGGTCGAGGGCAGCTGGTCGCTGGGGCTGGCGTTGCCTGGTGTGGCACGGTTCCGCGTGCGCGTGGGGCTCGTGGCGGGGGTGCCGCACTCAGTGCATGTGCGGCGTATGCCGGTCGGCGAGGTCGTGGACTCCGTCGGCACCTGATCCTGGGCGTCCGCGCGGCGCGCGCCTCTGGGAGCATGAGCGGCATGGTCGAGGATCCCTGGAGGGCGTTGGCCGGTCCGTTCGTCGATGACGCCTACGCGACGGTCAAGGGACGGGTGCGCACCTTCGTCCTGCACCGGCAGCTGATGCGACACCTCCCGCCACCACCGGCGACGGTGCTGGACCTCGGTGGGGGCGCCGGCCACCAGTCGCTGCCCTTGGCTCGGCTGGGCTATGACGTCACGGTCCTGGACCGCTCCGAGGCCATGCTGGCCAGGGCCGAGGGACGCCTGGCGCACGAGCCGGACGACGTCCGCTCTCGCGTCAACCTCGTCCGGGCCTCAGGTGAGGCAGCGGCCGATGCCACCGGGGGTCGCCGGTTCGCCGCGGTCCTCTGTCACGGGG
The DNA here is from genome assembly GCF_036000045.1 of Pedococcus sp. Classification (GTDB taxonomy): domain Bacteria; phylum Actinomycetota; class Actinomycetes; order Actinomycetales; family Dermatophilaceae; genus Pedococcus. Next base: position 4,059 of record NZ_DASYGF010000063.1, on the reverse strand, counting down.
TGCTGATGTACCAGCCCGCGCCGGAGCCTCTGGTCGATGTCATGGGCCAGTGCGTCGAGCCTGGGGGAGTGGTCTCGATCATGGCGCTCAACGCGCAGACGATGGCCGTGCGGCCGGCCCTCGAGCACCGGTGGGCCGATGCCCTGACCGGGTTCGACGCCACGACCGAGATCGGGGTGCTCGGCGCGCAGACCCGTGGCGACACCGTGGAGCACCTGTCGGGTCTGTTGCAGCGGGCCGGCGTCGAGCCCCAGGCGTGGTACGGGGTCTGGCTGTTCTCGGACTGGCTGGACCTCCCCGTCGGGGAGACCGATGTCGAAGCCGTTGCCGCCGTCGAGCTCGAGGCCAGCCTCCGGGACCCCTACCGGCAGCTCAGCCGGGTGTTCCACCTCGTCGGCACCAGCCGCCTCCAGTCCGGCCAGTAGCCGCTGGCTCCTCAGCTGACCCCGGCTCGCTGAGCCTGCGCGGCACGCTGCGCCACGACGTCCGTGCTCGCCGGACGTGCGCCGGCTGACCAGTCCGCCTCGTCCGCGGCATACATGAGTCCGTATGCCGGTGTGCCGGGCTGGGTGCGCCACGACTCCGAGAGCGGGCCGAGGTCCACGGTGTCGTAGCCGATCTCGTCCAAGAGGTCCGTGACGCGCTTCTTGGCGTCAGGGTCGTCTCCGGCGATGGCGAGCGCGCTGCGACCGTCGGCGCCGGACGGACGGGCGAGCTCGCCCAGGTGCTGGAAGAAGATGTTGTTGAAGGCCTTGACGACGTGGGACTCAGGCAGGTGCGCCTGAAGCAGCTCGGAGGAGGTCGAGGTGCCGTCATCGAGGGCTGCGAGCTGGCCGTCGCGCTGCGGGTAGTAGTTCATCGTGTCGATGACGACCTTGCCGGCGAGGTCGTCGACGGGCACCTCGCGGTAGGCCTTGAGGGGGATCGTGACGACCACGACGTCGCCGGCCCGAGCGGCCTCGGCTGCGGTGGCTGCCCTCGCATGCGGCCCGAGCTCGCTGACGAGCTCTGCGAGGGTCTCGGGTCCGCGGCTGTTGCTCAGGACCACGTCATGCCCAGCGTTCACCGCCAACCGGGCGAGGGTGCTGCCGATGTTTCCGCTGCCGATGAATCCCCAGGTAGTCATGCCCCCTCCAACCGCCCAGGCGCCGCCGTCATTCCGGGCATCGGCACCTTTCTGAGACCGAACCTGTCCGCAATGTGACGTTTGCCCGCGGTTCAGGTGGCCGCCTCTCAGAGACCTCCCAGCCTTCCTAGCCTCGGCGGTGGATCGACCAGCGAGAGGGAACCATGCAGAGCTCGCCAGCAGTGCGCGCACGGGGCGTCACCAAGTACTTCTCCGAGGTGGTGGCGCTGGACGGCGTCGACCTCGACATCCCCAGCGGTCAGGTGCACGGCCTCGTCGGGCCCAACGGCGCGGGCAAGACCACGCTGCTCGGCCTCCTGCTCGGCCTCTCGGTCGCCGACAAGGGCACCCTCGAGATCCTTGGCACCCCGGTCGACGGGGTCCTTGCAGTGCCTGACGGCGTCGCGGGGTTCGTCGACGGGCCGGGCCTCTACCCCTCGCTGACGGCCCGGCAGAACCTGCGTGCGCTCACGGCGCTGCGTGGTGGCGACCGTCGAGACGCGGCGGACGAGGTCGACCACGCCCTCGGCCAGGTGGGGCTGACCGATGTCGCCGACGACCGGCTTCGTGGCTTCTCGCTCGGGATGCGTCAGCGGCTCGGTCTGGCGGCCGCCCTGCTGACCCGGCCGAGGCTGCTCGTGCTCGACGAACCGTCCAACGGCCTGGACCCGGCCGGCCGGCGTCACGTCTACCGCGTACTCAGCGAGATCGCGGCACAGGGCGCCGCGGTCGTGATCTCCAGCCACCACATGGACGACCTCACGGCCCTGTGCTCCGAGGTGACGCTGCTGGCGAACGGTCGAGTCGTGTTCTCTGGACCGGTTCGCAAGCTCGCCGCCGAGAGCGGACGCCTCGACTACCGGGTCGTCACCTCCGACGAGGCCTCCGCCCGCGGGATCGCCGCCGCGACGCCCGGGCTGACCCTGGTGCCCGGGCGCAACCCTCTCGAGCCTGAGGACGGCGCGGTGGTGGTCCGGGGTCCCGTGGGCGCCATCGACGAGCTCGTCACCCGACTCGTCGGCGCCGGTGTGGCAGTCCGCGAGCTGAGACCCGTGGTGCCGCCCCTGGAGGCGGCGTTCCTGGCCCTCACCGCCGAGGGCGACTCCACGACAGACGAGGAGCAGCTGTGACCGCGGCCATCACCGAGGCACCGGCCCTCGCACCCCCGGTCACCCGCCCTGCCGGCCTGTCCGCAGCGTTTCGGTTCGAGCTGGTCAAGCTGCTCACGCAGTGGCGGATCCGTATCCTCCTCGTCGGCTGCTGGGTCGGCCCGGCTCTGCTCATCACCGCCGTCAGCCAGCAGAGCTCGCTGCCCAGCGACACGGTGTTCGGGCGCTGGATGGCGGCCACCGGGTGGGCCGCCGCGCTGGTGGTGCTGGGCTTCTGCTGCAGCTGGGTGCTGCCCCTGCTGACCGCATTGGTGGCGGGCGACGTGTTCGCCGCGGAGGATCGCCTGGGCACGTGGCGCTACCTCGTCATGGCCGTCCGCTCGCCGCGCCGGATCTTCGCCGCCAAGTCGCTGGCCAGCACGGCCGTGATCCTGCTCATGGAGCTCGGCCTCGCCGTATCGAGCATCGTCGGGGGAGTCGCGGTGGTGGGCAACCATGACCTCGTCGGACTCGACGGCCGGGTCATTCCCGCGGGCCACGCAGCGCAGCTCGTGGTGCTGGCCTGGGCCTGTGTCGTAGCCGCCTCACTGGCCTATGCGGCGGTGGGCCTGCTCGGCTCGGTCGTGCTCGGCCGGTCGCCCATCGGCCTGGTGATGCCCGCGCTGCTGGCCTTCGTACTGCAGGCGGCCCAGCTCCTGCCGATGCCCGCGGCCGTGCGGCTCGCCCTTCCGAGCCAGAGCTTCCTCGCGTGGAGGGGCCTGTTCACCGAACCGGTGCAGAGCGGTCCGCTGGTGATCGGTCTCGTGGTGAGCCTCGCCTGGGTGGTCGTCGCGACAACGCTGGCCTATCTCATCTTCGTGCGCCGTGACTTCGCCGACCTCGCCTATGACGGGCCGGGGCTTCGGCCGCTGCTGGCCACGGTCCTCGCGCTGGGCGCGGTGGTGGCGGCGAGTGTCGCGGTCGTGGCGACGGCGACGCCATCGACCGGCTCCGGGATCGAGAAGGCGAAGGTGGAGCAGTCGATGGCCACGTCCTTCGCGCACCTCTACCGCCTGCAGTCGCGCGAGCTTCATCGACCGGACGTCACCGAAGCGCAGCTGCGTACCAGTGCGTCCTGCTACCGAGCGGGGTCCCACGGAGATGACCAGGGCCCCGGCAACGACTGGCGTTGCGTCGTCACCTGGCACATCCCCCACGCCACGGCCGTGGGAACGGCCGTCTACCAGCTGGACATCGCCGCAGAGGGTCGCTACGTCGCCGACGGTGACGGCCCTCAGGAGGTGAACGGCTACTTCCAGGTGCACACCCCGACCGGGGACGCACCCAACCCCGTGTGGCAGGTCGACGGTCTCGTCGACCTCTCGTCACGCAGCTCTTCGAAAGGACGATCATGAAGGTCACTCGACAACGGCGCGTCTCGGAGTCCCGTCCCGACTCCGTCAGCCGCACCCACCGTAGGGTCCGAATCGCCTTGACCAGCACCGTGGCTCTCACGGTGGCCGGTGGTGGGATCGCGTATGCCGCGACCGACGCCTTCGGCAACCACACCGTCGGGACGCAGTACGCCGACGGTCTTCAGGTCTCGGACAACCAGGTCATCAAGCCCCTCGGCACACGGCTCATGACCGAGTACGGCAAGTTCATGGGGTCGACGGTCAGCCCCGACGGGCGCTTCCTCGCCGCGAGCAGCGCGGACAAGAGCGTCGTGCTCCAGGTCTTCGACCTCGCGGCCAACAAGCTGGTCTACCGGGTCGGCAAGGCTGCGGGCGTCGACCAGACGCTGTCCGACGGCAGCGTCGGCCAGGAGGGTCCGACCTACTCACC
>NZ_DASYGF010000047.1:0-2189 GCF_036000045.1 Pedococcus sp. | reverse complement strand
CTGACTCGTGCCATCGGGGTGTGTCACCGAGCAGGCAGGTTGAGGTTCCGAGGATGGCCTCGGCGGTGTCGGTGAGGGGGTCCTCGGCGAGCTGCTCGTAGCCGGCGATGCGGACGGTGATCTGCTGCAACGGCCGGAGGGTCCGCACGATCTTGCGGATGCTCAGGCCGGTCGCGTCCTGCAGGTAGCGCGCGACCGCCAGGGCGGCGAACACGACGGTCAGGTGGGCCTCGATGGCCTCACGCGTGTGGTGAAACATCGGCCGAGCCCGCAGGTCGGTCTTGCTCATCCGGAACGACGCCTCGACCTGCCACAGCTCGTGGTAGCAGGCCAGGACCTCACCTGCCGGCATTAACGAGGCCCGGATGTTCGTCACATAGCCCTTGAGCCCGACCAGCCGCCGCGCCCTGGCTAACGAGGCCTCATCCAGGGTGTGGGTGCCGTTCTCGATACTGACGAACCGGGGGGTCCGCGCGCTCCTCTCGCCAGCGACGACGGCATTGGCGGCTCTTCGCCGCTGAGTGTGGGGTGAGCACGGCGCGCCGGAGGGCTGGGTGAGGCTGGGGATGGGTCGAGGTCCCCGAGGATCGGAGGACTTCTACCTCTCCTGATCTCAAGGACCTCGACGTTGAGCGAGCCTACGTTGTGCTGCCGTGCGCCCGGTGGCTACTGCGATCGGTGCGACCTGTTGGTGGGCCTGGACGGCCTGCACGTGACCGCGGTGGAGCGTGACGATGGCGGCGGGCTGACCGTCACGGTGGAGTCCGCGCCGGCACCGACGGGCTGCCGGTCGTGCGGGGTCGTGGCCCACGCTCATGGTCGGGTCGAGGTACGGCTGGTGGACGCGCCGGCGATGGGCCGGCCAGTGCGGATCCGCTGGCGCAAGCGGCGCTGGCTGTGCCCCGAACCGACGTGCCGGATCCGCTCGTTCGTCGAGCAGGACGAGCGGGTCGCGGCACCCCGGGCGAAGCTGACGACCCGAGCGTGTTGGTGGGTGATCGAGCAGATCCGCCGCGAACACGCCTCCGTCAACGGAGTCCGACGGCAGCTCGGCACCGGGTGGCGGACCGTGTGGGAAGCGATCCTCCCGCGGCTGGAGGCAGCCGATGTTGACGCGAGCCGCTTCGACGGGGTGGCGATCCTGGGCGTTGACGAGCACGTGTGGCATCACGTGTCGACCAAGCCGATCGAGGACGGCGGCCGGGGCCCGAAGGAGCTGACCGGGATGGTCGACCTCACCCGAGACGCCAACGGCCACACCAGGGCCCGCCTGTTGGATCTGGTCCCCGGACGGTCCGGTGAGACCTACCGAGGCTGGCTGGAACAGCGGGGTGAGACGTTCAAGGCCGGCGTGGAGATCGCCACCCTCGACCCGTTCCACGGCTACAAGAACGCGATCGACGACCAGCTGCAGGACGCGCGGTCGGTGCTCGACGCGTTCCATGTGGTGAAGCTGGCTACCCAGGTCGTCGATGACGTGCGCCGGCGGGTGCAGCAGGACACCACCGGCCACCGCGGCCGCCGGGACGACCCGCTCTATCGGATCCGGAACATCCTGCGCGCCGGCGAGGAGAACCTCACCGACCGACAGAGAGCCCGGCTCGAGACCGCGTTCACCGCGCACGAGGAGCACCTTGAAGTCGAGCTCGCCTGGCGATGCGCCCAACAGGTCCGCTCCTGCTACCACCAAGACACGCCCACCGCCGGACGGGCCGTCGCCGAGAAGGTCCTCGCCTCCTTCATCAGCTGCCCCGTCCGGGAGGTCGCCCGGCTCGGGCGCACGCTCAAGCAGTGGAGAAGCGAGTTCCTCGGCTACTTCGACACCAACGGCGCCAGCAACGGCGGCACCGAGGCCATGAACGGCCTCATCGAGCTCCACCGCCGCATCGCCCGCGGCTTCCGCAACCGCAACAACTACCGCCTCCGAATGCTCCTCATCGGCGGCGGACTACTCCTATGACCCCACACTCAACGGCGAAGAGCCCCAAAAGTCGCACCTCGGTCACCAGCGTGGCCGGCACGTCCACCGGTGTCAGGTCGCCGCGGTGGCGCACTCCGTCTTTATCGCGTCCGCGGGTTCGCGTCCAGGCGGTCGCACCTGCGGCGCGTGCTCCTACGTTCGGCGTTGGGACAATTCAGTCGGGGGCGAGTGCCGCAATCACGAGCGAATGGTCGCTGATGGGGTCGCG
>NZ_DASYGF010000036.1:0-10037 GCF_036000045.1 Pedococcus sp. | reverse complement strand
GACAGACCCGAAGCTGCCGGTGAGTCCGGTGAGCCCGGTGGCGCCCGTGGAGCCCAAGGCGGGCGTGGGAGCGCCCGAGGGAGTGGTCCTCAAGACGCCGGTCCTCAGGCCGCTGCCGGTTCTGCGGCCGATCACGGTGCCCATCCCGGTGTGGTGGCCGCCCTTCCCCCTCACCGATCTCAAGTACGGGATGCTCGGAGAGTTCATCGTCGACGTGCCCTCGGCGACGGCTCCGTGGCAGGGAGCGCTGGCCGACTGCTGGCTGATCTCGGCGATGGCGTCGGTGGCGTGGTGTCACTCGGATGCGATCTCCGAGCGCACGCTCAAGGACGGCAGCGGCGTGGTGGGGGCCAGCGGCGCGGACTACGAGTTCACCTTCTATGCCGCGCCGGACTGGAGCACCGGCCGGACGCTGTCGGTCAAGGACGACCTCCCGGAAACGGCCGGCGGCGACTACATCTACGCCTGCTCGACCGTTCCCGGTGAGACCTGGCCGGCCAACATCGAGAAGGCGTTCATCGGGATGCGCGGAGCCACCGGTTTCCTGGAGCCGTCGAGCACCAACTACGCCGAGCTCAACTACGGCGACCCGGCGTGGGCGGTGGCGTCGCTGGTGGGGCGCCCGCCGTGGTACCACGCCGCCAACGCCACCGACGCCTGGGCCACCATCAACGCCAACTGCTCGGGCGGCCGGGCCACGACGCCGATGACCGCGTGGACCTATGGCACGGGCTCGGCGACGATCAGCTATGACGGCAGCGGGATCGTGGCCAACCACGCCTACTCGCTGCTGGGCACGATGACCTCGGGCGGGAACGACTACGTGGTCCTGCGCAACCCGTGGAGCTGGCACGAAGGCGTGCTCAACACGCTGCCGGGGAGCTTCCAGGGTCTCACCCTCCCCGGAGGCGGGGTGTTCGCCCTGCGCATGGACACGTTCAGTCAGTACTACGCGACGTTCGGCGGCGCCTAGGGGACCAGGCGGCGCCTAGGGGAGCAGGCTGCGGTACACCCCCAGCGTCTGATCGGCGATGGCGGGCCAGGCGAAGTGATCGATCACGCGTCGCCGGCCCGCCTGACCCATCATCTGGGCCAGCTCCGGGTCGGCGATGAGCGCGTTGACCTTCTCGGCGAAGGCGCGGGCAAAGCCTTCGGGATCGATCGGGTCGATCTCGCCGGGCGCCTGCTCGAGGGGCACCAGAAAACCGGTCTCGCCGTCGTTGACGACCTCGACGATGCCGCCGGTCGCCGAGGCGACGACCGCCGCTTCGCAGGCCATCGCCTCGAGGTTGACGATGCCCAGCGGCTCGTAGATGGACGGACACGCGAAAACCGTTGCGGCAGAGAGCAGAGCGATGACCTCGGCCCTGGGGAGCATCTCCGCGATCCACACCACGCCCTGGCGGGTCGCCCGCAGCTCGGTCATGAGGGACTCCACCTCGGCCTGGATCTCCGGGGTGTCCGGCGCGCCCGCGCACAGCACCAGCTGCACGTCGGGCGGCAGCTGTGCGGCCGCGCGCAGCAGGTAGGGCAGGCCCTTCTGGCGGGTGATCCGGCCGACGAAGACGACGGCCTTGCCGTCCGGGTCGACACCGTGCCTGCGGACCGTGTCCGGGTCGGGGCGACGCTGCCAGAGCTCGGAGTCGATGCCGTTGTGCACAACCTTGACACGCTCGGGGCTGATGCTGGGATAGCTGCGCAGGACGTCCTGGCGCATCCCCTCGCTCACGGCGACCACTGCGGCGGCGGCCTCGTAGGCGGTCCGCTCCATGAACGAGGAAAGCCGGTACCCGCCGCCCAGCTGCTCGGCCTTCCACGGCCGCATCGGCTCGAGACTGTGCGCCGTGACGACGTGGGGCATCCCGCCCAGCAGCGAAGCGACGTGTCCGCCGAAGTTGGCGTACCAGGTATGTGAGTGGACCAGGTCCGCCCCGACGCAGTCCCCTGCCATGGCCAGGTCCACGCCCATGGTCTGCACAGCCGGGTTCGCGCCGCCCAGATCCGGCAGGTCGGCATACCCGCTCGTGCCGTCCTCGGACACCGGTGAGCCGAAGGCGCGCACCCTGGTCTCGATGTCGCCGCGCTCGCGCAGTGCACGCACGAGCTCCGCCACATGCACCCCGGCGCCGCCGTAGATGTTGGGCGGGTACTCCTTGGTCAGCACGTCGACTCTCACGTTCGCGAGATTAGTCCTGGGATGGGGTCGCCGCGAGAGCGCGCATTCCCTAGGGTCGGCTCATGCCGTACAGACGGGGTGCACCCAAGGTCCTGGCCATCGTCCTCGCAGGCGGAGAGGGCAAACGGCTCATGCCGTTGACCGCCGACCGCGCCAAGCCGGCCGTGCCGTTCGGTGGCATCTACCGGCTCATCGACTTCGCGCTGAGCAACGTCGTCAACAGCGGGTACCTCCAGATCGTTGTGCTGACGCAGTACAAGTCTCACAGCCTCGACCGCCACGTCACCAAGACCTGGCGCATGTCGAACATGCTGGGCAACTACGTGGCGCCAGTGCCGGCCCAGCAGCGCATCGACAAGAACTGGTACCTCGGGTCGGCGAACGCGATCTTCCAGAGCCTCAACCTCATCCACGACGAGAAGCCCGACATCGTCGTGGTCGTGGGCGCTGACCACGTCTATCGCATGGACTTCTCGCAGATGGTGGCACAGCACATCGAGACGGGGGCCGGCGTCACGGTGGCTGCGATCCGCCAGCCGATCTCGCTGGCCGACCAGTTCGGTGTCATCGAGGTCGACGACGATGACCGGCGGAAGATCGCTGCCTTCAAGGAGAAGCCCAAGGACGCCAAGGGCCTGCCCGACTCTCCCCACGAGGTGCTCGCCTCGATGGGCAACTACGTCTTCGACGCCAACGTGCTGATCGAGGCGGTCACCCAGGACAACGACCGCGCGGGCAGCAAGCACGACATGGGTGGCGACATCGTGCCCGCCTTCGTCGATGAGGGCCGGGGCTACGTGTACGACTTCAAGGACAACGTGATCCCGGGCGCCACGGAGCGCGACCAGGCCTACTGGCGCGATGTCGGGACGATGGACTCGTACTGGGAGGCCCACATGGACCTCGTCTCCATCCACCCGGTCTTCAACCTCTACAACTACCAGTGGCCGATCTACACCGACTACGGGCCCTACCCGCCGGCCAAGCTGGTCCACGGCGCCGGCGGCAAGTTCGGCGAGGCGCACAACTCGGCCGTCTCCCCCGGTGTGGTCATCTCCGGCGCGACCGTCACGAACTCGGTGCTCTCGCCGCGCTGCCACGTCCACAGCGGCACGACGATCGACGACAGCGTCCTGCTCGACGGGGTCGAGGTGGGCCGCGGCTGCGTCATCAAGCGGGCCATCATCGACAAGGGCGTCACGGTGCCCGAGCACACGACGATCGGGGTCGACCACGAGAAGGACCGCGCCCGCGGCTTCATGGTCACCGAGTCGGGGCTCACCGTCATCGCCAAGGGCCAGGCGGTCGCCCCATGACCGCACGACCCATCCGGATCGGCGTCCAGCTCCAGCCCCAGCACGCCGACTACCGGTCGATCCGTCGCGCCTGTGCCGAGGCCGAGGAGATCGGCGTCGACGTCATCTTCAACTGGGATCATTTCTTCCCGCTCTACGGCGAGAAGGACGGGGCGCACTTCGAGTGCTGGACGATGCTCGGCGCCTGGGCCGAGGCGACCGAGCGCGTCGAGATCGGCGCGCTGGTCACCTGCAACAGCTATCGCAACCCGAACCTCCTTGCTGACATGGCGCGCACGGTCGACCACATCAGCGACGGCCGGCTCATCCTGGGCATCGGCTCCGGCTGGTTCGAGCGGGACTACGACGAGTACGGCTTCGAGTTCGGCACGGCGGCCGGACGTCTCGACGCGCTCGCGCACAGCCTGCCGCAGATCAGCGACCGCTGGGCCGTGATCAACCCACCGCCCACCCGTCCCATCCCCGTCCTCATCGGTGGTGGAGGCGAACGCAAGACGCTCAAGATCGTCGCGCAGCACGCCGACATCTGGCATGGGTTCGGCGGCCCGGACACCATCGCCCACAAGCACACCGTCCTCGACGAGTGGTGCACCAGGGTGGGACGCGACCCCGCCGACATCGAACGCTCGGCCGGCGTCTCACCCAAGCCCGGCCGCCTGCCCGAGGACGTCGCGGACTACGTCGCCGCCGCCGAGGACCTGTATGCCGTGGGCACGCGCCTCTTCACTGTGGGCGTGGGCGGGCCGCGGTACGACCTCGCGCCGTTGCGTGACCTGGTGGCCTGGCGCGACTCCCGTAACGGCGAGGGCTCGTAAGTGCCTAGGCGGACGAGTCGGGGCGCTCCGCCCTGACTCGTCGCCAGCGCCGCGCACCCAGTGCGGATGCCCTGACGAGCACCCAGAGGACTGCGAACAGCAGAGACTCCGACCTGCTTCCGGCGGCAGAGAGAAGAGCGTGGGCACGAACGCAAGGGCCCCAGAACTACGAGGAGCGTCGCTGCCTCCTTGGCGAACATCTTCACGCTCGGCCCTCTTCGGGCTGCTCAGTGTCGGATCGAACTCACCCGGTCGGCCACCTCTGCGGCTGCGGGACGACACGAGGGTCATAGCAAGCAGCAGCACGATGACGATCGAGACGAGCTCGAGCGAGCTGATCCCTCCAACACGACCGAACGCCGCTACCCCCCGAGCCCGGTGAGAACCAGGGCTGCCGCCAGTGGCCACCATGGGCCGGGGTGACGCCGGGCGGGGTCCGTCGCGATGACCCAACCCGGACGCCGACTTTCGCCCCGTTCCTGAGACTCACCCATGGAAGCTCATGCCCCCGCCACGGGCGCCGATGCTCCCGAACACAGTGCCAAGGACCAACCATGCGACCGCGATCGCCCAGAACACTGCCTGGAACCTTTGATGCCTCATGGAGACTGCGGCTGCGACGGCCGCCAACAGACCCACTCCCGGGTGGAGCAGCCCTACCAGAAGGACCAGGCCAACAAGCCAGTATCTCCGCGTTTCACGTCGCTCCTCGTGGTCGCGGTGGACGTTCCCCACTTCTCAGCCTCCGAGCGAGACGCCGGATGAATACGAGGTCCCGTCATAGTGGACGTACGTGCGCATGATCAGCTCGGCGCTACCGATACATCCGACGCGGACAACGCACTCCTGGAAGTTCGCCTGGGCGACGGTGGATGCACCGCCGTTAGTCCGGTTGTTGTAGGCGTACCAGCCCTCTGCGAACTCCCCCCAGGAGCTGAAGGACCACCCGCCCAAGGCCCCCAGTGAGGTGACCGACTCTGATTTGGACGACCACGCGTAGGTCACACTGCTGCCGTTGTAGCAGAAGTTCGTGACCAAGCTGGCAGACATGATCCTTCCGCCCCACACGTTGTTGATCCATTGGCTCCGCGATACCCACCCCGAGGAGCCAGAGCAGCTCGAGCCCACGGACATCGGGAGCGCCATGCCCTGGGGCAGCGTCGCGCCGCCATGCGCCTCAGAGGATCCGGAGCTCACTCCCACGGCACGAGCCAGGCTTGGATCTTCGGACACCTTCCGAGCGACTGGTGCGCTGGCCCCCCGCGAAATGAGCGCCCGGTAGACGGTGGCCTTCTGGCCAGCCGTCAGCGCGGACACGGATGGCGCAGCCCACACCGTCGATGCCTGGCTGAGGGCCACAACCGTGGCCGCGGCAATGACACCTGCGATCCTGCGGTGGTTCATATCTGCTTCCCCTCCCTGCGCCCAGCCCCCCGTCCCTGCTGCACTGTCGTGGTGCCAACGAACGGCGGTCAACGCGTCATTCGAATCTTGAATGTGCGCTTCCCTTCCCCAGGGGCCTGGGTGTACAAGCCACTGCCGAGCGACTCCAGGGCCGAGCGGAGGACAGTCCGGTCGGATGGCGAGACTGCGGTGGAGCAGCGGACCCGCGCGGATATCGTGGCGCCGTGCCCGACCTGATCGCTGCCGATCCCCGCACCCTGCTGGTCACTATCAGCGGTGAGGACCGTCCCGGTGTGACGAGCGCCTTCTTCGATGCCATCGCCGATGTCGGGGCCGAGGTGCTCGACCTCGAGCAGGTCGTCGTGCGCGGCCACCTGACCCTGGCCATGCTCCTGTCCGCCGGCGAGGTCGAGGAGCGGCTGCGCGAGGTCGTCACGTCCGTCGGTCGCGACCTCGACCTGAAGGTGAAGGTGAAGGACGGCCACGGTGACAGCGCGCGTCGGCGCACGGGCCGGGCCGCAGTGGTGATCCTGGGCAGCCCGCTTCGGGCGAGCGGGGTCGCGGCGATCACTGCTCGGATCGCCTCCCATGGTGCCAACATCGACCGTATCCGGCGCCTGTCCCGCTACCCGGTGACGACCGTCGAGTTCGACGTGTCCGGTGCCGACGTCGACCGGCTCCGGCGCGAGCTGGCGCTCGAGTCCAGCGTGCACGGTCTCGACATCGCCGTCGCCGCCGGTGGTCTGGCCCGCCGCGGGCGCCGTCTCGTCGTCATGGACGTGGACTCGACCCTCATCCAGGACGAGGTCATCGAGCTCCTCGCCAGTCACGCGGGCCGCGAAGCCGAGGTGGCGGCCGTGACCCAGGCCGCGATGCGCGGTGAGCTCGACTTCGCGGAGAGCCTGCGGCAGCGGGTCGCCGCGCTCGAGGGTCTGCCCGTCTCGGTCCTGGACGACGTCCGCGCGGCCGTGCGGTTCACGCCCGGAGCCAGAACCCTGGTTCGCACGCTCAAACGGCTCGGGTTCACGGTCGCGGTCGTCTCCGGCGGCTTTATCGAGATCGTCGCCGACCTCGCACGTGAGCTCGACATCGACCATGCCCACGCCAACCGGCTCGAGGTGCGCGACGGCATACTCACCGGGCGGGTGCTGGGCGACATCGTCGACCGTCCAGGCAAGGCCGCGGCCCTGCGCCGGTTCGCCCAGGAGGCCGGGCTGCCCCTGTCTCGAACCGTCGCCATCGGCGACGGTGCCAACGACCTCGACATGCTCGAGGTCGCCGGCCTGGGAGTCGCGTTCAACGCCAAACCGGTCGTCCGGGCCCAGGCCGACGCGGCCGTCAACGTGCCGTACCTCGACGCGGTCCTCTATCTCCTCGGCATCACCCGGGAGGAGATAGAGGAGGCCGACGAGGCCGACGGCACGCCGACCCCCGCTCCCCCGCTGACCCCCTCGGACTCCTAGGCTGTCGCAATGGCTCCCTCGAGAACCGCGGCGCGGCGCAGGCACCCCACGCTGTTCATCATCGGCGGCGCGGAGGACCGTGTCGGGAAGGCCACCGTCCTGCGCCGGTTCGTGCGGCTCGCCGGAGGTCGCAGCGCGCGCATCGTCGTCATCCCCACCGCGTCCTCGTTCCAGGACGAGGTCGTCGCGGCCTACACCGAGGTCTTCACCCGGCTGGGAGCCCCCGAGCCGTCCGTCGTCAACCCGCAGGACCGCGCCGAGGCTCACGACGAGGCGCTCGTGGCACTGCTCGACGATGCCACGGGCATCTTCATGAGCGGCGGCAGCCAGCTCAAGCTCAGCCAGCGCTTCCCTGGCACGCCGCTCGGCGAAGCGCTGCACCGGGCCCACGAGCGAGGCGCGGTCATCGGGGGCACGTCGGCGGGTGCATCGATCATGAGCCAGTTCATGATCTCCATGGGCGACGAGGGGATCACACCGCGCCAACGGCACAGCCAGCTCAGCGCGGGCCTGGGGTTGCTCGAGGGCGTCATCATCGACCAGCACTTCGCGCAGCGCTCGAGGTACGGCCGGCTCATGGCCATGGTCGCCGCGTCACCCAGCCTGATCGGCATCGGTATCGACGAGGACACCGCCATCGAGGTGCGTGGCCGACAGGTCTTCACGGTGCACGGCTCAGGAGCGGTGTTCGTCCTCGACTGCCGCTCCGCGGTGTCCGACGCCCCCGAGGCGCGGCGCGGTGCGCCGCTCATGGTCTCGGGAGCAGTGGTGCATTCCCTGCCCGCAGGCGCTACGTTCGACCTCGCCGAGGTGCGCCTGGTCGACTTCGTCGAGAAGCACGCCGACGCTGCAGTGGCCCTGGCAACCGCGAAGGCCTGACCACGAGGTCAGCGCAACCGACGGGCTGACGGGTACTCTCGACGCCCCGCCGAAGCCCCGGCCCGACCGCAAGGAGTGACCCATGGCAGAGCGTGCCACCCCCACCGGACCCGCGGCTCCCGAGCTCACCGTCGTCGAGGCGCGCGTCTACCGCGGCGGCAACATCTGGTCCTACAACCCCGCGATCCACCTCATCGTCGACCTCGGCGTCCTCGAGGACTATCCCACCGACACGCTCGAGGGCTTCACCGACCAGCTGCTCGAGCTGCTGCCCGGGCTCGAGAGCCACACCTGCTCGCGAGGGGTCAAGGGCGGGTTCGTGCAGCGCCTGCGCGAGGGCACCTGGCTGGGCCACGTCGCCGAGCACGTGTCGCTCCAGCTGCAGCAGGAGGCGGGCCATGACCTGCGCCGCGGCAAGACCCGTGCGGTCAAGGGCGTGCCAGGCCGCTACAACGTCATCTACGACTACAACGACGAGACGGTCGGGCTGGCCGCCGGCAGGCTCGCGGTCCGGCTGGTCAACCACCTCGTGCAGGCGGAGCCCGGCTTCGACTTTTCCGAGGCGCTGGACGACTTCCTGCGAGGGGCCCAGCGCGCTTCGTTCGGGCCGTCGACGGCAGCCATCCTCGAGGAGGCGGTGTCGCGCGACATCCCGTTCATCCGGCTCAACTCCGCCTCGTTCGTGCAGCTGGGGCAGGGCGTGCACGCGCAGCGGATCCGCGCGACGATGACCTCCAGGACCGGCGCACTGGCGGTGGACATCGCCAGTGACAAGGACATGACGACGCGGCTGCTCGCCTCGGCAGGTCTGCCCGTCCCCAAGCAGGAGATGGTCCGCAGCGCCGACGCCGCGGTGGCGGCGGCCCGTCGCATCGGCTTCCCCGTCGTCGTCAAGCCGCTCGACGGCAACCACGGCCGCGGCGTCTGCCTCGACCTCACCTCGGACGACGAGGTGCGCGCGGGGTTCGTCGTCGCCCAGGAGGAGTCTCGTCGTGGGTCGGTCATCGTCGAGTCGTTCGTCACCGGTCGCGACTACCGCTGCCTGATCGTCGGCGGCAAGATGCAGGCAATCGCCGAGCGAGTACCCGCCCACGTGGTCGGCGACGGCGAGCACACCGTCGCCGAGCTGGTCGACCTCACCAACGCCGACCCCCGCCGCGGTGTGGGCCACGAGAAGGTCCTGACCCGCATCAAGGTCGACGCCGCTGCCGAGGAGCTGGTCCGGAGCCAGGGCTTCGAGCTCCAGGACGTGCCCCCGAAGGACCAGATGGTCAAGCTCGCCTTGACCGGCAACATGTCGACGGGCGGCATCTCGGTGGACCGCACCTTCGAGGCTCATCCCGACAATGTCGAGATCGCCGAGGAGGCCGCTCGCATGATCGGCCTCGACGTCGCGGGGATCGACTTCATCTGCCCCGACATCGCCTCGCCCGTACGCGAGACCGGTGGCGCCATCTGCGAGGTCAATGCGGCCCCCGGGTTCCGCATGCACACCCACCCCACCGTCGGCGAGCCTCAGTACATCGCCAAGCCCGTGGTCGACCTGCTCTTCCCCCCGGGGTCGCCGTCGCGCGTACCGATCGTGGCCGTCACGGGCACCAACGGCAAGACCACCACCTCGCGCATGATCGCCCACATCTTCAAGGGGATCGGCCGCAAGGTCGGCATGACGTCGACGGACGGCATCGTCATCGACGAGCGTCTCGTCTACAAAGCCGACGCATCCGGTCCGCGCTCGGCCCGCATGGTGCTCCAGAACCCCCGCGTCGACTTCGCCGTGATGGAGGTCGCCCGCGGCGGCATCCTGCGCGAGGGTCTGGGCTACGACCGCAACGACGTCGCGGTCGTCACCAACGTCGCGCCAGACCACCTGGGAATGAAGGGAATCGACACCCTCGAGCAGCTGGCTGACGTCAAGGCGGTGATCGTCGAGGCCGTGCCGCGTGACGGGTTCGCCGTCCTCAACGCCGACGATCCCCTCGTC
>NZ_DASYGF010000072.1:0-96739 GCF_036000045.1 Pedococcus sp. | reverse complement strand
GCTACTTCACGCAGGGGATGCCGACCCCCGAGAGGTCGGTCAGGGCGGTCGGCGGCGGTCCGCTGCGCCCGCCCCCGGTCGCAGCCACGGCGTGAGCCGGGGCGGGCGCGGTGGTCGCGCTGGTGGAGGGGGCGGACGCGGAGAAGTCACTGCCGATCACGACCCGCAGGGTGCCAGCAGCGAGAGTCGAGCGGGGCTCGACGGCAAGGCCGCCCAAGGACGCCGCGAGCGCGGAGGCTGCGGAGCCCTCGCCGGGCGCGTACTCGACCACGGAGGTGCTGCGGCGGAAGGACGACGTGCTGGCAGTGCCACCGGTGTAGCCCTTGGCCACGAGGCGGGCCAGCAGCGCGTGGGCGACGCCGGAGCGTCCGGAGGCGTTCACGACGTCGACGAGTGCGTGGGGCCTCGAGGCTGGCTGGCTTGTCGTGGGCCTCGAGCTCGGCGTGGAGCTCTTGCTGCTCCCGTAGAGCAGCTGGTGCGTGGTCGCCCTGATCAGGGGGAGGTCGACGAGGTTGACCGACTCACCGAGCGGGTCGGTGCCGAAGCCCTTGATCGGCAGGGTGAAGAAGTGCAGGTTGCTGCCGGAGAGCTGGCTGGCCTGGCTCACCAACGACAGGATGTCGAGGTCCTTGTCGACGGCGGTGTTTTTCTTGGCCACGTCGAGGATGCCCGCGATCTTCGACGGGTTCGTGAACGTGTCGGCCTGCTTCAGCTGGTGGAAGAGCGAGGCGATGAACGCCTGCTGGCGTCGGGACCGGTCGAGGTCGGTGAAGTTCAGGTCGGGGTGGACGTTGTCACGGCGCTGCCGGACGAAGGCCAGGGCCTGTGAGGCGCTGATCTGCTGGGTGCCCGCGTGGAACATCGCCCCCGAGTAGGAGTCCTGGGTGTTCTCCTTCACGCAGACCGTGATCGGCTGCACCACCTGTGAGATCTGGAAGAAGGCCACCATGGTGACCTCGATGAAGTGGTCGATCGGCACGCCTCCGAGGAAGTCGCGGACGGTCGCGATCTCCGCCTGGCGGCCGGCGTTGCGGGCCTGCTGCTCACGTGCCGTGCCGTTCACGCCCTGCTGCGCCAACCGTTTGGTCGCCTGGTCGAACGCCAGCCCGTACGCCTGCTTGATCTTGCCCATGCACTGGCCGTCCGGGCAGCCCGACAAGGCGGCATAGTCGTCGCGGGGGATGGAGATCGCGGTGGCACCGTGCCCGTCGCCCGGGATGTGCAGAAGCATGAGGACGTTGGAGTTGAGGCCGCCGTTGGAGGAGTCACCGGCATGCAGGGCGTCGTACAGCGCCTTGGGCAGCGGCTTGCCGTTCTCGTCCACCCGGCTGTCCAGGCCCATGACGAGGATGTTCGTGTCACCGTGGGTGGACTTCGGTCCGGACAGGCTGATCGACCGTTTGATGCTGTCGATCAGGCTCGTGTACTGCATCCCTGCGTAGAGGGTTCCGCCAGCGACCAGGGCCACGACGACCCCGGCGGCGATGAGGAGAACCCGCCCCCGCCGCGTGAGGCGGCGCCGTCCGCGCACGACGATCGGCTCGTCTGGGCTCGCATGATCGAGGCTCGGGGTCTCGTCCAGCAAAGCTACTCCCGGTGTCGAGGGCCCCTATGATCACCTGACCTCAGGTGGCGTGGGCATCGGTCCAGAGAGCATAAGGCGCATCGGGTGAACCTTCGCTGAGAGACGCGCGCGGGGGCGCGCCCCCCGTATGGGACGCCTCAGCTGGCCGGCTGGACGCCGAACGTCGCGAGCCAGCTCTGCACGGCGGGGATGTCGAGCCGCTGGAAGCCGGCGATGTAGCGGCAGTTGTTGGTGAGGGTGTAGCTCGTCACGGTCACCTGGTAGCCGCCGTTGAAGGACGGGCCGCCGGAGTCGCCGAAGCACGTGCCGCCGGTGCCGAACGGGTCGTTCGGGTTGCCGTTGACCTGCAGGATCTGGGAGGTCAGCTTCTGCCCCGGCTCGTCGGCGTTTCGACGCAGGATCGGGTAGGACAGCGGCGTGGGGTTCTGCGGGCCGGACGGCGCGTGGCCCATCTCGACGCCGTAGCCCACGGTGGTGAACAGCGTGTGGTGCAGGAGGTTCGGTGTGAACTGGTCGAGGTAGCCCACCGGTGCGATGGTCGCGGGCGCGATGCCGGTGACGGGCTGGTCGAGGACGACCACCCCGACGTCGTTCCAGCTGGCCTTGTCCGTGAAGTGCGAGTATGCCGGGTCGGCGAAGGCCTGCCCGCTGAGCCAGCCGTCAGCGGCCAGCTCGGAGCTGGAGTAGCCGACCGTGGGGTCCTGGGCCGGAGGCAGTGACTCCGCCGGCGACTGCGCGATGACGGAGTTGAACGAGACGGCGGTCGCCCCGACCGCACCATCGGCACAGTGCGCAGCGGTGACGAGCACGGTGGGCGAGACCAGGGTGGCGGTGCACCGCTGTCGTCCGTTGGCGTCGTAGTACGCCACGATCGCCACGTTGGGGTGTGCGGCGCCGTCCGACTGGCCGCCCGTGATGGCACCGGCCGTCAGGGCGCTCCCCGAGACCATTGCGGTCGTGACGACAAGGACGGCCAGGGCGCGTCGCAGGTTCATGCAGGCTCCATCTCGAGATCGTGCGCAAAAGGATCGGCTCGGGGCCAAACGCTAGCTCCCGGGGCCGTACGCGCACGACCTTCGTCGCCAAAGCTGACCGAACGGTCTAGACGTGGGGGCCGACCAGTCGACCCACGGCATACGTGACGCCCATGGCGACCAGGCCCCCGAGGATGTTGCGCACGACGGCGGGCCATCGGGGCGCATCACCCAGCGCAGCGCTCGCCCACCCGGTGAGGCTCAGGGCGACCACCACGGCGACGGCGGTGACCGGCACCCGCGCGGTCACCGGGGTGATCAGGATCGCCAGCAGGGGCAGCAAGGCGCCGCAGGTGAAGCTGATCATGGACGCCCAGGCGGCATGCCAGGGGTTGGTGAGCTCGTTGGGGTCGATGCCCAGCTCGGCCTCGGCGTGGGCGCCCAGGGCGTCGTGGTGGGTGAGCTGCACGGCCACCTCGCGGGCCAGCTCGGCGCTCAGGCCCTTGCCCTCGTAGATCGCCGTGAGCTCGGCGAGCTCCTCGTCGGGCATCTCATGGAGCTCGCGGCGCTCCTTGGCCAGGAGCGCCTGTTCGGTGTCACGCTGCGTGCTCACCGAGACGTACTCGCCCGACGCCATGCTCATGGCGCCGGCGGCGAGCCCAGCCACGCCGGCGGTGAGGATGGCTCCGCGGTTCGTGGTCGCGGCCGCCACACCGATGACGATGCCGGCGGTAGACACGATGCCGTCGTTGGCGCCCAGGACACCGGCCCGCAGCCAGTTCAGGCGCGACCCGATCGACTGGGTGTGCTCCTCGCCGCCATGGGGCTCCAGGTCGGGCATCGTGGCGTCAGCCATGACGCACCGCCCCCAGACGAGCGGCGGCCTGCGAGATGCGATGGGCCAGCTCGATGTCCAGCTGGGTCAGGCCGCCCTCGGAGTGGGTCGACAGGGCCCACCTCGTCGTGACCCACCGGATGTCGATGTCGGGATGGTGGTCCATCTGCTGTGCTTCGAGCGCCACCTCGTCGACCAGCGTGACCGCCGTGGGGAAGTCCGGGGCGTCGAACGCGGCGCGCAGCGTCGCGCCGTCACGGGTCCAGTCAGTCAGGTCACCGAGCTGGCGCTCGATCTCGTCGTCAGTCAGAAGGCGCGCCATGGTCCCACTCTCCCAAACCGGTCCGAGCCCTGTCATCGAAGGAAAGGCTCTCCTACGGGTCGGCTCGGCTCAGCCCCGATCGGCTGCAGCCGTCGCGGTCGCCTGCTCGGCGGGGGAGGCGTTCTCCGGGAAGTGGCACGCCACCTGGTGACCCGGTGCCAGCTGGACCAGCGGCGGCTCCACCGTCTTGCAGATCTCCTGCGCCTTCCAGCAGCGGGTATGGAAGCGGCAGGCCGGTGGAGGGTTGATCGGGCTCGGGACGTCCCCTTGGAGCCGGATGCGCTCGCGCTTGGTCCGACGGTTGGTGTCGGGCAGCGGCACGGCAGACATCAGCGCCGTGGTGTAGGGGTGCATCGGCCGCGAGTAGAGCGAGTCGCGGTCAGCCAGCTCGACCATCTTGCCGAGGTACATCACCGCGACGCGGTCGGACATGTGCCGCACGACGGACAGGTCGTGGGCGATGACGACGTAAGTCAGCCCGAACTCGTTCTGCAGGTCCTCGAGCAGGTTGATGACCTGCGCCTGGATCGAGACATCCAGCGCGGAGACCGGCTCGTCGGCCACGATCAGCTTGGGTCGCAGGGCCAGGGACCGGGCGATGCCGATGCGCTGCCGCTGGCCGCCGGAGAACTCGTGTGGGTAGCGGTTGTAGTGCTCCGGGTTCAGACCGACGAGCTCGAGCAGCTCCTGCACGGCACGCTTGGTGCCGTGCTCGGTCTTGACCTTCTGGATCCGGAACGGTGCGCCGACGATCGTGCCGACCGTGTGCCGCGGGTTCAGCGAGCCGTAGGGGTCCTGGAAGATCATCTGCACGTCGCGGCGCAGCGGCCGCATCTCGGCGGTCGACAGGTGCGTGATGTCCCTGCCCTCGAAGAGGATCTGACCGTCCGTGGGCTCGATGAGCCGGGTCAGCATGCGGCCCGTGGTCGTCTTGCCACAGCCGGACTCGCCGACCAGGGACAAGGTCTCGCCACGGGCGACGTCGAACGTCAACCCGTCCACGGCCTGCACGGCGCCGACCTGGCGCTGCAGGAGGCCGCGCCGGATCGGGAAGTGCTTGGTCAGGCCGCTCACCGACAGGAGTGCGTCGGTGCGCGGCTGCGTGGACGCGTCGGTGGTCTCGGTCGTCAGGTTCACTGAGGGGCTCCCAGGTCGTGCAGGTCGGTGGGTCCGGAGGCGAGATGGCGGCGCGTCACAGCATCGGCCGGATCTCGGACTCCCAGATCCGACGGCGTTCCTCGTCGGTCAGGTGGCACGCGACGAAGTGGCCGGGCAGCACCTCCCGGAAGTCAGGGCGCTCGGTGCGCGATGCGCCGTTGGTGAGGCTCTCGAAGGCGCAGCGCGGGTGGAACGGACACCCGCTCGGCACGTTGATCAGGCTCGGGGGAGAGCCCTTGATGGGGATCAGCCGCTCGGTGCGCTCGCGGTCCATGCGGGGCATCGAGCCCAGCAGGCCCCAGGTGTACGGGTGCTGCGGACGCTCGAAGACCTCCTGGCCCGAGGCGTACTCCATGGACCGCCCGGCATACATCACCATGATGTCGTCGGCCAGCTCGGCGACGACACCGAGGTCGTGGGTGATGATGATGACCGCCGAGTTGAACTCGCTCTGCAGGTCGCGGATGAGGTCGAGGATCTGCGCTTGGACCGTCACGTCGAGCGCCGTGGTCGGCTCGTCGGCGATGAGCAGGTCGGGGTCGCAGGACAGCGCCATGGCGATCATGGCCCGCTGCCGCATCCCGCCGGAGAACTGGTGCGGGTAGTCGTCGACCCGCGAGCTCGCCTGGGGGATGCCGACGCGGTCGAGCATGTCGATGGCGTGCTTGCGTGCCACCGACTTGGAGACGTCGTTGTGCACCCGGTAGGCCTCGATGATCTGGTGGCCCACGGTGTAGAAGGGGTGCATCGCCGACAGCGGGTCCTGGAAGATCATCGCCATCTTCTTGCCCCGCAGGGCCCGGACCTGCTCCGGAGTGGCGCCGACCAGGTCGGTGCCGTCGAGCAGGATCTGACCGGTGATCTGGGCGTTGCTGCCGTGGTGCAGGCCCATGATGGACAGGCTCGTCACGCTCTTGCCCGAGCCGGACTCGCCGACGATGCCCAGCGTCTTGCCGCGCTGGAGCTGGAAGGACAGGCCGTCGACCGACTTGACCAGCCCGTCCATGGTGGGAAAGGAGACGTGCAGGTCACGCACGTCGAGGAAGGGCTCGCTCACTGGACACGCACTCTCGGGTCGACGACGGCATACAACAGGTCAACGATCAGGTTCGCCAGCACGACGAAGATCGATGCGACGAGTACCACGCCGAGGATGCGTGGCAGGTCCTCGTCGCCGATGGCGAGGATGGCGTAGTGGCCCAGCCCGTCGAGGCCGAAGGCGGTCTCGGTGAGCACCGCGCCACCGAGCAGCAGGCCCAGGTCGAGACCGAAGATGGTCACGATGGGCGTCAGTGCCGCGCGCAGGCCGTGCTTGAGCACCACCGTGCGCTCGGACAGGCCCTTGGCGCGGGCGGTGCGGACGTAGTCCTCGTTCATCGTCTCGAGCATGCCAGCACGGGTCAGTCGCGCGTACTGGGCGGAGAAGAGGAACGCCAGCGTGATCCACGGCGCCATGAGGTCGCTGGCCCACAGCAACGGGTTCTGGGTGATGGGCGTATAGCTACCGCCGGGTGGGATCAGACCCCAGTTGTAGGCGAAGAAGGACAGAACCATCAGGCCGGTCCAGAAGACGGGGAGCGACACGCCTGCGAGGGAGATCGTCATGGCCGCCCGGTCGAAGAAGGTGCCGCGGCGCAGAGCCGAGAGGACACCGGTCGCGACTCCGACGAGGAGCCAGATCACAGCGGCGCCGATCGCCAGCGAGAACGTCACCGGGGTCACCCGCAGGATGTCCGGCAGCACCGGGCTCTTGGTCTGGAAGGAGTAGCCGAGGCAGGGGGCCGGACAGTGGTCGATGCCGGTGCCGATGTTGTAGTCGACACCCGTGAAGATGCCCTTGAGCCAGTGCCAGTACTGGACCCAGA
Source organism: Pedococcus sp. (assembly GCF_036000045.1). Taxonomy (GTDB): domain Bacteria; phylum Actinomycetota; class Actinomycetes; order Actinomycetales; family Dermatophilaceae; genus Pedococcus. The sequence continues at coordinate 90,000 of NZ_DASYGF010000072.1, read as the reverse complement.
TCGGGTCGTAGAAGCCGAGGTTCTGAGCCATGAGGTGCACCGTCTGGGCGGTGGCGGAGCGTCCGACGTAGCGGGCAGCCAGGGTCTCTGGCGACGCGCCCGCGAGCCGGGGGAGGAGGTAGAAGATGGCGAAGGTGATGATCGTGACGACCAGCAGGAGGCCGACGGCGGCGATCAGTCGCCGGATGATGTAGGTGATCACTACGGTGCGGCAGGGGTGGCCGGCCCGGTCAGGGCCGGCCACCCGCTGTTGCCTTCACCCGCTCTCTGTGCGGAGGGACGTTAGAGCTAGGACGACTTGCCGAGGGCCACGTAGTCGTAGTAGCCGAACTGCTGGTTGATGAACACGTTGGTCAGGTTCTTGCCGCGCAGCAGCAGTGCGTTGGCGTAGACGCCCGGGTAGATCGTGGCGTCCTCCATGACCATCTTGTCGATCTGGCCCCAGATGGCGTTGCGCTTGGACACGTCCAGCTCGTTCTGAGCCTGGTCCAGGAGCTTGTCCACCGCGGGGTTGCGCACCGAGATGTTGGACGAGCCGCCCGAGTCGCGGATGACCCGGGAGTCGACGATCTGGGCCAGGAAGCCGTAGCCGTCGTTCCAGTCGGCGCCCCAGCCGTTGACGCAGAGGCCGAGGTCGTTCTTCACGACGTAGGGCGGGTTGCCGCAGTAGGTCGAGAAGTAGTCCTTCTTCGGGTAGCCCTTGAGGTTGACGGTGATGCCGACCTTGGCGAGAGCCTGCTGGAAGGCCTCGGCGACGGCCTTCTCCTTCGGGCGCTCGGCGCGGTACCCCATGTTGGTCGTGAAGCCGTTGGGCTGGCCGCACTTGGCGAGCTCGGCCTTCGCCTTGGTGACGTCACCCTTGTTGCCAGGGGTCGGGTACAGGTCGAACTTCTGGTAGCCCGGGATCATCGGGGGCAGCAGGGTCGTCGCGAGCTGGCCGCCGGTGAACTCGCCGCCGTATGCCGTCTGGTAGGACGTGCGGTCCATGGCGTACTGCACGGCGATGCGGCAGTCCTTGTTGTCGAACGGCTTGACCGTGCTCGGGATCGAGACGTACCACAGACGCGCGATCGTCGGGTTGTCGGCGCGGGCCTTGAGGTCCGGCGTCGTCAGGACGCGGCTCTGCGTGGCCGACGTGACACCGGTACCGGTCACGTGGACGTCGAGGTCACCGGCGATGATCCGGTTGTCGATGTCCTCGGCGTTCTGGTTGAACTGCATGTCGATCTCGTCGACGAGCGCCGGCCGGTTCGGGTCGGTGGCCTTGCTCCAGTTCGGGTTGCGGACCAGCGTGTAGCCCTTGCCCTCGACGTAGGAGCCGGGCTTGAACATGTAGGGACCCGAGGAGATCGGGTGCTCCTTGTACTTGGCGCCGGTGTCCTTCGCCTGCTCCACAGGCATCACCTGGGGCGTCATGGCGACGTAGTCGAAGCCCGAGAACGCGGACTTGAGGTGGAAGGTGATCGTCAGGTCGTCAGGCGTGGTGATCGCCGAGTCCGTGTTGACACCCTTGGACTGGTAGACGCCCTTGTAGCCGGCCGGCCAGTTGAGCATGTCGTTGAGGTAGGTCGGGCCGTCGGGGAAGACCGTCTTGTCGTACTGGCGCTCGACGGCGTACTTCACGTCCTTGGACGTAATCGGGGTGCCGTCCTCGAACTTCAGGCCGGGGCGCAGGTGGTAGGTCCAGGTCTTGCCCTGGTCAGGCGAGGTGCCCTTGCCGGTGGCGAGGTCGCCCACGAGCTCCGAGCTCGCCTGGCCGGGGACCACCTTGAACATCGTCAGGGAGCGTCCGTAGAGGCGGATGAAGTCCCACATGTACCCGTAGTAGGTGTCACCGGGGTCGGTGCTGTCGGGCTGCGCGTCGTCCGCGAACTTCAGCGTGCCCCCCGTCTTGGTCGACGGGTTGTAGACAGCGTTGAGCGCGGCGTTGAAGGAGGCTTTGGTGGTGCCTCCGCTCGAGGAGCCACTGGAGCCACCGGTTCCCGGGTTGCTCGAGCTTCCCGCGCATGCGCTCAGGCCGAGGGCGGCGACAGCGATCATGCTGGCGGCGCCCATCAGTTTCGTGTTTTTCATAGTGCACCCTTCTGGATACGGAAGTTGATGCGCGGTTCCTCGCATCTAGCGTGCTCGGGGATCGAGCGCATCGCGCAGCCCGTCGCCGAACAGATTGAAGGCCATGACGGTCAGGAAGATCGCCAGCCCGGGCCACACCATGAAGTAGGGCATGGTGTAGAAGTTCACGGCCTCGCTGAGCATGCCGCCCCACGACGAGGTGGGGGGCTGGACGCCGACTCCGAGGAACGACAGGGCCGCCTCGAACAGGATGTTGGTCGGGATCAGCAGGGTCGAGTAGACGAGGATGGGCGCCAGGAGGTTCGGGAGCAGCTCGGAGCGCAGGATGCTGGGGCTGCGGGCCCCCAGGCTGCGGGCGGCGTCGACGAACTCACGCTCGCGCAGTGACAGCGTCTGGCCGCGCACGATGCGACCGATGTAGGGCCAGTTGAAGAAACCGATGATGAAGACCAGCAGCGTGATCCTCAGTGAGTCACCGCTCAGGCCGAAGGCCTTGTCGGGGATGACGCCGACCAGGGCGATCGCGAACACGAGCAGGGGGAACGCCAGGAAGATGTCCATGGTGCGGCCGATGACGGCGTCGACCCAACCGCCGAAGAAGCCGGCGACGATGCCCATCGTGGTGCCGATGGCGACCGACAGCAGGGTCGCGAGGAACGCGATGAGCAGCGAGATCCGGGAGCCGTAGACGATGCGCGAGAAGATGTCGCGTCCGTTGACGGGCTCGATGCCCAGCGGGTGGGCACTGCTGATGCCGCCGTACGCGCCCTTGGGGCCGAGTGTGCCGGTGGCGGTGTCGATGAGGTCCTGATGGAACGCGTTGGGGTCGCCACCGACGAAATGCGTGATCACGGGCGCCAGGATGGCGACCAGGATCAGGAAGATGAGGAAGAAGAAGCCCGTGACCGCGACCTTGTCCCGCTTGAGGCGCGTCCAGGCGATCTGGCCCAGCGAGCGTCCCTCGATCCGTTTCTCGCCGACGAGGACCGCTTCGGGCTCAGCGATGCTGGCCCCCGGCCCGAACTCGAGCGGAGCGCTCACGAAATCGTCCTCCAGACGCCGGGTGCGGCGGTTCGTCGATGGTGTGGGAGTGCGACGGCGCGGGTCTCGCGCCCTGCAACTCTGCGGGGCTCGGCGCCCATCATGGATGCCATGGAGCCTGCCAGCAACAGTCCGATGCGAAATCGTGACGCGCCGAAAGGTTTTGCCCCGCAATGCAAGAGGGCAGCAGGAACTTTCGTGACCGTGCCAGATCCTGAGGTGGCCGCGCAGGGCCCGACGCAGCCGCGCAGGGCAGTCGTCGGCGCGGCGCTCGTCGACGACCTGACCCGGCCCTCGATGCTGCTCGCGGCCCGCCGGACCGAGCCGCCCGAGCTCGCGGGCGGGTGGGAGCTGCCCGGTGGGAAGGTCGATCCCGGCGAGACCGAGGTCGAGGCCGTGCACCGGGAGCTCCACGAGGAGCTGGGGGTCGTGGTCGAGCTCGGAGCGCTCGTCGAGGGCCCGCTGCCCGACGGCCGATGGCCGTTGGGCGACCGGTTCGCCATGCGGGTGTGGATCGCGCGGGTGACGTCGGGAGAGCCGCGGCCGATCGAGGACCACGACCGGCTGCAGTGGCTGGACGCGACCGACCTGTATGCCGTGCCCTGGCTCCCGGCCGACCTCCCGATCGTGCGCGTGGTCAGCAGGGCCATGAATGTTTGAGACAATGGTGCTCATGCCCATGAAGACCCGCGGTGACATCCGCAATGTCGCCATCGTTGCCCACGTCGACCACGGAAAGACCACGCTGGTCGACAAGATGCTCTGGCAGGCCGGTGCCTTCGGTGAGCACCAGCACGTCGACGAGCGGGCCATGGACTCCGGCGACCTCGAGCGCGAGAAGGGCATCACCATCCTCGCGAAGAACACCGCCATCCACTACGCCGGCAAGGCGGCCGCGGATGCGGGCCTGGCCGACGGCGCGACCATCAACATCATCGACACCCCCGGTCACGCCGACTTCGGCGGTGAGGTCGAGCGCGGTCTGAGCATGGTCGACGGCGTCGTGCTGCTCGTCGACGCCTCCGAGGGCCCGCTGCCGCAGACGCGCTTCGTGCTGCGCAAGGCGCTGGCCGCCAAGATGCCCGTGGTCCTGTGCATCAACAAGGTCGACCGACCCGACAGCCGCATCGCCGAGGTCGTCGACGAGGTCTATGAGCTGTTCATGGACCTCGATGCGGACGAGCACCAGATCGAGTTCCCCATCGTCTATGCCTCCGCCAAGAACGGTCGCGCCTCGATGAACCGTCCCGAGAACGGCGGCCTGCCCGACGCCGACAACCTCGAGGCGCTCTTCGCCACGATCCTGTCCACGATCCCGGCGCCGACCTACGACGACGAGGCGCCGCTGCAGGCGCACGTCACCAACCTCGACGCCTCTAACTTCCTCGGTCGCCTGGCCCTGCTGCGGGTGCACAACGGCACCATCAAGAAGGGGCAGCAGGCGGCCTGGATCCGGACCGACGGCACCGTCGAGCGGGTCAAGATCACCGAGCTGCTCATGACCGAGGCGCTGGAGCGCAAGCCCGCCGAGTCGGCCGGCCCCGGCGACATCATCGCCATCGCGGGCATCCCCGACATCATGATCGGCGAGACCCTGGCGGACCCCGACAACCCCATCGCGCTGCCCGTCATCACGGTCGACGAGCCGGCGATCTCGATGACCATCGGCACCAACACCAGCCCCATGGTGGGCCGGGCTCGCGGCTCCAAGGTCACCGCTCGCATGGTGAAGGACCGCCTCGACAAGGAGCTCATCGGCAACGTGTCGCTGCGGGTCCTGCCGACCGAGCGCCCCGACGCCTGGGAGGTGCAGGGCCGCGGCGAGCTGGCGCTCGCCATCCTGGTCGAGCAGATGCGCCGCGAGGGCTACGAGCTGACCGTCGGGAAGCCCCAGGTCGTGACCCGCCAGGTCGACGGCAAGACCTACGAGCCGGTGGAGCGCCTCACCATCGACACCCCCGAGGAGTTCCTCGGCGCCATCACCCAGATCCTCGCCGCCCGCAAGGGCCGCATGGAGCAGATGACCAACCACGGCACGGGCTGGATCCGCATGGAGTTCCTGGTCCCGTCGCGCGGCCTGATCGGCTTCCGCACCGAGTTCCTCACCGAGACCCGCGGCACGGGCATCGCCCACCACGTGTTCGAGGACTATGAGCCGTGGTTCGGCACGATCACCACCCGCACGAGCGGCTCCCTGGTGTCCGACCGCTCCGGTGTCGTCACGGCATACGCGATGGTCAACCTGCAGGAGCGGGGGACGCTCTTCGTCGACCCGACCACCGAGGTCTACGAGGGCATGATCATCGGCGAGAACTCGCGCGCCGACGACATGGACGTGAACATCACCAAGGAGAAGAAGCTCACCAACGTGCGCGCCTCCTCCTCCGACAACTTCGAGAAGATCGTGCCGCCGCGCAAGCTCAGCCTCGAGCAGTCGCTCGAGTTCTGCCGCGAGGACGAGTGCGTCGAGGTGACGCCCGAGGCCGTGCGCATCCGCAAGGTCGAGCTCGACCAGACCCTGCGGGCCCGCGCCGCTGCCCGGGCGCGCAACGCCTGAGCGCATGAGGCTCCCAGTCGTGCGGGGCCCCCGCCTGCGGCGTGGTGCCTCGCGGCGGTTCGCCGGTCGGACCGGCGCCCTCCTGGCGGCCGGTGTGGTCTCGGTCGGGCTGCTGTCCGCCTGCAACCAGGCCGTCGTCGTGGGCGGCCAGAGCACCTCGACCTCCGACGGCCGGCTCACCGTCCTGTCCCTGGGGCCGGTGGAGACCTGGGACCCCCAGCGGATGTCGGCCGCGCAGGACATCGCCTTCGCGGGCCGGACCTACCTGCGCACGCTGACGGCGTTCCCGCCCGGGCGTGACGCGGCGGCTCAGCGACGCGTGGTCGGCGACCTGGCCACCGACGCCGGGACGCACGACGCGAGCCTCAAGACCTGGACCTTCACCCTGCGTGACGGCATCACCTGGCAGGACGGCTCGCCCGTCACCTGCGACGACGTCCGCTACGGCATCTCGAGGTCGTTCGCCGAGCCGTTCGCGACCGAGGGGCTCAACTACCCGTTGGCCTACCTCGACATCCCCCGCAAGAGTGACGGAACGAGTACGTATGCCGGTCCCGGCGACAGCCGGGGCGCGGCGGCTTTCGACAAGGCGGTCTCCTGCGCCGGCAAGACGATCACCTTCCGGCTCACCACCCCCATGGTGGACTTCAACCAGGCGCTGGCCATGCCCGTGTTCGCGCCCTTCAAGAAGTCCCAGGACCGGGGTCGCGCGGGGACCTACGCCATGTTCTCCAGCGGACCGTACATGCTCAAGGGGCCCTGGGATCCGAGCTCGGGCGGCACGCTGGTGCGCAACCCCAGGTGGGACAAGGCTTCCGACCCGATCCGCCAGGCCCAGCCCCAGGCGATCAGCTATGTCCAGGGGACTGAGTCGCAGACCGCGGTGCAGCAGGTCATCGACGGCACGACAGGGCGCACCGCCGCCGTCACCTGGGATCCCGCGCCACCGGCCCTGCAGCAGCACGTGCTGTCGGACCCTCGCCTGCAAGACCGTTCGGTGAACCCGTGGAGCCAGTTCGTCGACTACCTCGCCCCCAACATGGTCTCGGGGGTCATGAAGAACGCGCAGGTCCGCAAGGCCTTCGCCTTGGCGACGAACCGCGACGGATATGTCACGGCGCTGGGCGGCCCCAGTGCCGCCGCGCCCAGCTCCACGCTCATCGGTCCCGCGCTTCCCGGTCACCGAGACGCCGATCCGCTCGGCGCCGGCGCCTCCGGTGACCCCGGAGCCGCCCGGGCCGCCCTCCGCGCGTCCGGACTCACCTTGCCTGTCAAGGTCCAGGTCGCCTACCGCTCCACGCCTACGGCCGACAAGGCGATGGCCGCTCTGAAGAACGGCTGGAGCGACGCCGGATTCGACATCGTCCTGCAGCCGATCGCGAAGAACTACTTCCAGACCGTGAGCGCGCCGGGGGCCACGGCCCGGACCGACGTCTTCTGGGCCAACTGGGCCCCGGCCTGGCCCTCGGCTTCGACGGTCATCCCGCCGCTGTTCGACAGCCGGATCAACCTGACCCCCAGTGGCAAGGGCCTCGACCTCGGCGGCTTCGCCGATGCCAAGGTCAACGCCGAGATGACGCGGATCCTCGGGCTGGCCGATGCCTCGGCCCAGGCCAAGGCCTGGGCCGACCTCGACGCCTCTCTGGCCAGGCGCGGCGCCTTCATCGCCCTGGCGCAGCGGCGTTCCCTCTACGTCGAGGGCAGTGGCGTGACCGGGTTGACGGCCAACGAGGCCCTGGGTGGCTTCGTCGACCTGGCGACGATCGGCGTCCGGTGAGTGCTGTCCCGACGAGCGACAGCGGGACGGCCGATGCCCCCGCAGGTGCTGTCCCGATCCTGTTCGTCCACGCGCACCCCGACGACGAGACGCTGACGACGGGCGTGGCGATGGGCCACTACGCCCGCGCGGGGCATCCGGTGCACCTCCTGACCTGCACGCTGGGCGAAGAGGGCGAGGTGATCCCGCCCGAGCTCGTGGAGCTCGACGCCGCGCACGGCGACCGGCTGGGCGCCTACCGGCGCGAGGAGCTGCGGGCCGCGATGGAGGTTCTCGGCGTGGAGCACGAGGTGCTCGGTGAGTGCTCCGTCGACGGCGTCCGCTCGCGGTACCGCGACTCGGGCATGGCGGGCACCCCCACGGCCGCCAACCCGGCTGCCTTCGCGAACGCCGATCTCGACGAGGTCGCAGCACTGGTGGCGGCGGTGGTCCGGCGCGTCCGGCCCGCAGCCGTGGTGACCTATGACCGGCACGGCGGCTACAGCCACCCCGACCACATCCAGACCCACCGTGTCACCTGCGCGGCGCTCGCTTCCCTGGACGCGCAGGACCGGCCGCCCCTGTATGCCGTGCTCACGCCGGCGTCGTGGGCCCGCGAGGACCGTCGGTGGCTGGCCGACCACGACATCCCGGCCGGCTGGACGGTGCCGGACCCCGACGGCGCGTACCCTCCGTCCGTGGTCGACGATGACGTGGTGACTCACGAGCTGGTGCTGCCCGAGCAGGTCTCCCTGCAGGCCGAGGCGCTCCGGCGACACCGCACCCAGGTGACGGTGGCGCCGGACGGCCTGTCCTACGCCCTCTCCAACGACATCGCCGCCCGGCTGTCCGGCCGCGAGGGGTTCGCCCTCCTCGACCCCACCACGGGTGACCTGGTCGAGGCGTCCGGCGGGCAGCCGCGGCATACGGGACTGTTGTCGCGGGACAGCCGATGAGCAGCAGCCCCTCGGGCGACGTGCTCGCCGACGAGTTCCGCCTCGCCATGGGACGCTTCGCCACGGGCGTCACCGTCCTGACGACCTTCGCCGGCGGCCACGACCACGCGATGACGGCCAACGCGATCACGTCGGTGTCGATGGACCCCCTGCTGGTGCTGGTCTGCGTCGAGGTGGAGGCGCGCTTCCACGACGCCGTCGCCGAGGCCGGCGTCTGGGGCGTCAGCGTGCTGTCCGCCCGGCAGCGACCTGTGGCCGAGTGGCTGGCCACCAGGGGGCGGCCGCTGCATGGGCAGCTCGACCGGGTGGCGCACAGCCGCGGCGCGGCCACGGGGGTTGCCCTGCTCGACGGCGCGCTCGCCTCGATCGAGTGCCGCACGACTGACCTCTATCCCGCCGGTGACCACAGCATCGTCGTCGGCGAGGTGGTGTCGTTGTCGACGACCGACCATCCGGGGGACGCCCTCGTCTACTACCGCAGCCGGTACACCACGCTGCAGTGACGCCGGTTACGGCTACGGCTGCGGCTCGTCCGGCTGGGTGAGGTACGCGTAGGACGAGTGAGTGGCGAAGCCGAGCCGGTGGTAGAGCCGGATGGCGCCCAGGTTGTCGTGCTCCACCTGGAGGTGCATGAGGTGGATGCCCTCACGGGCGGCCTCCCCGGCCAGGTGCGCGGTGAGGTGCGCCGCGAGCCCGCGCCCACGATAGGCCGGGTCGGTCCAGACCGCCCCCAACCCCGCCCATCCGGAGGCCGAGGCCAATCGGGCCAAGGCGATCGGTGTCGTCCCGGCCGCATCGGCCGCCCGGAGGCCGAGCTGCTGCGAGAGGCCGCCGCCCGGGGTGATCTGCCCGAACACCTGCCGGGGACTGCCCGTGAGCACCGTCTCGGTCACCTCGGGGACCGTGGCCCGGGTCATGCGGTACGCGTCCAGCCAGGCGGTCGTGAGGGCCGGGGTGGTCGTCACGTTCGGACCGCCGGGGTCGGCCGCTGCCACGGTCACGGTCGACGCTGTGAGGTTCAGGGTGAGGCTCCCGACGGTGTATCCACGGTCGGTGAGCAGCGCCCCCAGACGGTCGTCGGCGGGGTCGAAGCCCTGTGGGCCGGCGAGGGCGAACTTCGCCGGGAGCCCGCGCGCGGCATACCACCGCTCCACGCGCTCCACGGCCCGGGCGAGCGGTAGGCCAGGGTCGCCGACCGGGACCACCGAGTTGCCCCGCTGGGTGAAGCCGGCCGACGCCCGCAGGAGCCAGTCGCCCACCTGCTCGCGGTCGACGGCGCCCCACGAGGGCGCCATCACGCGCTGTAGGTCGTCGACGGACACGGCCAGATGGGCGGCTCCCCGGCGCGCCGGCTTCGGCGGGACCTCCTTGGCCGCAGTCACCCGCTCGAGGGGGATGTCCACCGTGCCGCGTGCGGTCTCGACCGTCACCCGGGCGTCGTCGACCGTGAGAAGAGTGCCCACGGCGTCCGTCAGCGTCGCGCCGCTGATGGGGTCCGGCGCATCCAGCCGCCATCTGACCACCACCCGAGACCCGAGGGGGAGGCTGCGTACGTCGCTCGACATGGGCCGCATAGTATGTGCGCCATGACGTACGTGATCGCGCAGCCTTGTGTGGACCTCAAGGACAAGGCCTGCATCGAGGAGTGTCCGGTCGACTGCATCTACGAGGGTGAGCGGTCGCTCTACATCCACCCCGATGAGTGCGTGGACTGCGGTGCGTGCGAGCCGGTGTGCCCCGTCGAGGCGATCTACTACGAGGACGACGTGCCCGAGCAGTGGGCCCAGTACTACAAGGCCAACGTCGAGTTCTTCGACGACCTGGGCAGCCCCGGCGGCGCGGCCAAGCTCGGCCTCATCAACAAGGACCACCCGATCATCGCTGACCTGCCCCCCCAGGAGCACGACGAGTGAGCAGCCTCGCGTGAGCCTGCGCTCGCTGCCTGACTTCCCCTGGGACTCGCTCGCTCCGTTCAAGGAGCGGGCGAGTGCCGTATCCGGTGGTCTCGTGGACCTCTCAGTGGGGACGCCCGTGGACCCCACCCCCGTCGTGGTGCAGGACGCCCTGAGGGCGGCCGCCGATGCGCCGGGATACCCGCAGACCTATGGCACGCCCGCCTTGCGAGAAGCCGTCGCCGCGTGGTTCGCCCGCCGCCGCAGTGTGCCCGACCTCGACCCCGACGGCGTGCTGCCGACCATCGGCAGCAAGGAGCTGGTCGCGTGGCTGCCGAGCCTGCTCGGTCTCGGACCCGGTGACATCGTGGGCTTCCCCGGCGTCGCCTACCCCACCTACGACGTCGGAGCGCGGCTGGCCGGCGCCACCCCGTTGGTGGTCGACGGCCTTGCTGCCCTCGGGCCGCTGACCCCGTCGACCACCCCGAAGCTGCTCTGGCTCAACAGTCCCGGCAACCCGACCGGCCGGGTCCTCGGCGTCGACCACCTCGCCAAGGTGGTGGCCTGGGCTCGCGAGCACGGCGTCGTCGTCGCCAGCGACGAGTGCTATGCCGAGCTCGACTGGCGCGCGGACTCGACCGAGCCGACCACCCCCAGCATCCTCGACCCGCGAGTCACCGGCGGCAGCCACGAGGGGCTCCTGGCGGTCTACTCGCTGAGCAAGCAGTCCAACCTCGCGGGCTACCGCGCGGCCTTCGTCGCGGGCGACGTCACCCTGGTCCGCCAGCTGCTGGAGGTGCGCAAGCACGCCGGCATGATCGTGCCCTGGCCGGTGCAGCAGGCCCTCACGGCCGCGCTCGGTGACGACGCCCACGTCGCCGGACAGAAGGCCAGGTATGCCGCCCGGCGGGCCACCCTGCGTGCGGCCGTGGAGGCGTTCGGGCTGCGCGTCGACCACTCGGACGCCGGGCTGTACCTCTGGGCGACCCGGGGCGAGGACGCCTGGGCGACTGTCGAGGCCATGGCCGCGCGCGGCATACTCGTCGCCCCGGGCACCTTCTACGGACAGGCCGGCCGAGAGCACGTGCGCATCGCCCTGACCGCCTGCGACGAGCGCATCGCCGCTGCCGCCGAGCGTCTCACGGCCTAGCGGACCGATTCCGCGGCGCACGGGAGCGTGGGGTAGCGTCGCAGTGCGCGAAGAGCGCCAGCCGCACCGGGCGTGGGGCGCCCGCACGACGTGGAGGATGATTTCGCATGACTGACGCAACTGCTGGCGCCACCCTGACGGCCGGTGACACGACGCTCGAGCTGCCGCTGGTCAAGGCGACCGAGGGCAACAACGGCTACGACGTGTCCAAGCTGCTGAAGACCACGGGCAACGTCACCCTCGACACCGGTTTCGTCAACACCGCCTCGTGCAGCAGCGCCATCACCTACATCGACGGCGACGCCGGCATCCTGCGCTACCGGGGCTACCCGATCGAGCAGCTCGCCGAGAAGTCGAGCTTCCTCGAGGTGTCCTACCTGCTCATCTACGGCGAGCTGCCCACCCAGGAGCAGCTCGACGACTTCGACTCCAAGGTCCGCCGGCACACCCTGCTCCACGAGGACCTGCGGGCGTTCTTCAACGGCTTCCCGCGCGACGCCCACCCGATGCCCGTGCTGTCCTCCGCGGTGTCGGCGCTGTCGACCTTCTACCAGGACAGCCTCGACCCGTTCGACAAGGAGCAGGTCGAGATCTCGACCGTGCGCCTGCTCGCCAAGCTGCCCACGATCGCGGCCTACGCGTTCAAGAAGTCGGTCGGCCAGCCGTTCCTCTACCCCGACAACTCGCTGTCGCTGCCCGAGAACTTCCTGCGCATGACCTTCGGGTTCCCCGCCGAGCCGTACGACCTCGACGAGGACATGGTCAAGGCACTCGACCTCCTGCTCATCCTCCACGCCGACCACGAGCAGAACTGCTCGACCTCGACGGTGCGGCTCGTGGGCTCGTCCAACGCCAACCTCTTCGCGTCGATCTCCGCCGGCATCAACGCCCTCTTCGGCCCGCTGCACGGTGGGGCGAACCAGGCCGTGCTCGAGATGCTGCAGCAGATCCACGACAACGGCGGCGACGTCGACACCTTCGTCACGAAGGTCAAGAACAAGGAGAAGGGCGCGAAGCTCATGGGCTTCGGGCACCGGGTCTACAAGAACTACGACCCGCGCGCGGCCATCATCAAGAAGACGGCCGACACCATCCTCACCAAGGACGGTGTCGCCGACCCGCTGCTCGACATCGCCCTGCAGCTCGAGCAGCGCGCCCTCGAGGACGACTACTTCGTGGAGCGCAAGCTCTACCCGAACGTCGACTTCTACACCGGCCTGATCTACAAGTCGATGGGCTTCCCGACCAGGATGTTCACGGTCCTGTTCGCGCTCGGCCGGCTCCCCGGCTGGATCGCCCAGTGGCGCGAGATGATCGAGGACCCGCAGACCAAGATCGGCCGCCCGCGCCAGATCTACACCGGTGCCACCGAGCGCGACTACGTCGCGATGACGGGTCGCTGAGCCCGAGTCCTGCCCGCGTCGCGTCATCGGCGTCAGCCGGCGGAAGGTGAACCGTCGCTGCGTCAGCCGGCGAAGGTCACGGTGACCGTCGTAGCGGCACCGCTCGGCCGGGTGGTGCTCTGCCACGCCCAGCCCGAGGAGTCCCGCGTCCGCGTCCACTGCTTCGCGCCGACCCGCACCTCGGTGACGCCGAACTGCGAGGCCTTCGCCACGGCATACGCACCGACGTTCCACGCTCCGCGCTCGGACCCGGCGTGCACCGTGAGGGTGCGGCCCGCGTCGTGGGCGGTCACGCCCAGCTCCCGGCTCAGTGCGGCCTGGAAGCCGGCCGGGTTGCCGGTCGCGGCGTTGTCGAGGCGGCACCCCAGACCGCCGGGCGAGTGCCCGGACAGGGTCGAGGCCAGCAGGCGGCCCTCCTGCTCGTGGTTCGCATAGGCGTCCGGGTAGGCGCTCTTCTGGACCTTCTGGGCGATCTCGGTGATCTTCATCGTCTCGTAGCCCTGGACCTTCACGAGGGCGTCGTAGAAACGGTTCGTCGCATAGACCGGGTCGAGGATCTGCTCGGCCGTGCCCCACCCCTGGCTGGGCCGCTGCTGGAACAGACCCACCGAGTCGAGGTCGCCGAAGCGCAGGTTGCGCAGCTTGGACTCCTGGATGGCCGTGGCGATCGCGATGGTGGCCGCGCGTGCCGGGAGCCCGCGCTTCTCGGCCACCGCCTCGATGGTGGCCGCGTAGGCCGTCTGGCTGGGGTCGAACTGCGTGCTCGCCCCCAGCGCGGTGGCCTGGCACTGCGGCCCACCGAAGTTACGGACCACCCCACGGACGCCGACCCAGCCGGCGACGACGATGCCCACGGCGAGGACCAGCAGCACCGCCCGGGTGACGAAGCGCCGGGCGGTGGTGTGGTGGCGCTCCTCCGCGAGGACGACGCCGCCGCGCCTAGTCGTTGGCATGAAGAGCCGAGTTCAGGACGATGCCATGGCCGTCGCGCGGACGTGCCTCGACGGTGCCGGTCACGGAGTTGCGCAGGAACAGCAGGTTGCCCTGGCCCGACAGCTCGCGCGCCTTGACGACCTGGCCGTCGGGGAGGGAGACCTTGGTCCCCGCCGTGAGGTAGAGGCCGGCCTCGAGGACGCAGTCGTCGCCCAGGGCGATGCCCAGGCCGGACTCGGCACCCAGGAGGCAGCGCTCGCCGATGCTCACCCGCTGGGTGCCACCGCCCGAGAGCGTGCCCATGGTCGAGGCGCCGCCACCGATGTCGGAGCCGTCGCCGACGACGACGCCCTGGCTGATCCGCCCCTCGACCATCGAGGTGCCCAGCGTGCCGGCGTTGAAGTTGACGAAGCCCTCGTGCATGACGGTCGTGCCGGGGGCCAGATGGGCGCCGAGCCGCACGCGGTCCGCGTCGGCGATGCGAACTCCCGTGGGGACCACGTAGTCGGTCATGCGCGGGAACTTGTCGATGCCCAGGACCTGCACCGGCCCCCGAGCCTGCAGGGCGGCCCGGGTCAGCTCGAAGCCGTCGACGGCACACGGACCCTGGGTCGTCCAGACGACGTTGACGAGCACACCGAACAGGCCGTCGAGGTTGATGCTGTTGGGCTGCACGAGGCAGTGCGAGAGCAGGTGGAGGCGCAGGTAGGCGTCGGACGGGTCCGCCGGCGCCGCGTCGAGGTCGATCTCCTTCGTCACCAGCTCGCGCCTTGTGTGGCGCGCGTCGTCCTTGGCCACGAGGGTCTCGAGCTGCGGGGCCGGGCGCGCGTCGGCCGGGCGCTCTCCGAGAGCGGGTTGGGGGAACCAGGTGTCGAGCACGGGCCCGTCGTCGTGGACGGTCGCCAGACCGTGTCCCCATGCCCTGCGCTCGCTGCTCATGGGGCAAGCCTACGAGAGTGAGCCTGAGAGCCCGGCATCGTGCCGCGGCTAGGCTCGGGCCATGTCGACCACCCACGTAGACCCCGTGACCCTCGACCTGTCCGCCGACATCGTGACCCTCACGGCCGCCCTGTGCGACATCGAGTCGGTCTCGCGCGACGAGGCCGCCATCTGCGACGCCATCGAGGCGGCCCTGTCGCCGCTGGCTCACCTGGAGGTCACCCGCCTCGGCAACACCCTGGTCGCCCGCACCTCCCTGGGACGCCCGGAGCGGGTCGTCCTGGCCGGTCACATCGACACGGTCCCGCTCACCCGGGACCCCGCCAACCTGCCGACGCGGCGCGAGGGCGGAGACCTGGTCGGCCGGGGCACGGTGGACATGAAGGGCGGCGTGGCCGTGCAGCTCAAGGCGGCGCTGCTACCCGAGCCCAGCCGTGACCTGACGTTCGTGTTCTACGAGGGCGAGGAGATCGACAGCCAGTTCAACGGCCTGATGCACATCCAGCAGCAGCGCCCCGAGCTGATCGCCGACGCGGACTTCGCCGTGCTGCTCGAGCCGACCGCGAGCCGGGTCGAGGGCGGGTGCAAGGGCACGCTGCGGGTCGACGTCACCGCCCGCGGCATCGCCGCCCACTCGGCGCGCCCGTGGAACGGCCGCAACGCCATCCACGAGGCGAACGGCATCCTCACCCGGCTCACGGCATACGAGACGTCCACGGCGACGGTCGACGGGCTGGACTACCACGAGGCCATGAACGCCACCGCCATCCGCGGCGGCATCGCCGGCAACGTCATCCCCGACGAGTGCGTCGTCACGGTGAACTACCGCTACGCACCGGACAAGACCCCGCAGGAGGCGCTGCACCACGTCGAGGAGCTCTTCGAGGGCTACGAGCTCGTCTGCCACGACAACGCGCCCGGCGCGCGGCCGGGGCTGGACCTGCCGGCCGCCAAGGCGTTCGTCGACGCCATCGGCCAGCCCGTCGTGGCCAAGGAGGGGTGGACGGACGTGGCCCGGTTCTCGGCGATGGGGATCGCCGCGGTCAACTTCGGGCCGGGCGACCCCAACCTCGCCCACCACGACGACGAGCGATGCCCCGTCGACCAGCTGGAGTCGGCGGAGGCCGCGCTGCTGCGCTGGCTCGCGTAGGTTGGCCCGCGTGAGCGAGGAGAGCCAGACCAGCGGAGCCACCCGGCGTGACTTCGACTACCACACGGGCCCGGTGACGCTGCGGGGTTCGCGCGTCCCCGGCACGACGACCGACCAGCGGCTGCTCGACAGCCACGGGCCCAGCGACTGGCTGCACACCGACCCCTGGCGGGTCATGCGCATCCAGAGCGAGTTCGTCGAGGGCTTCGGAGCGCTGGCCGAGCTGGGGCCGGCCGTGAGCGTCTTCGGATCGGCGCGGACGGCCCCCGGCTCGCCGTACTACGAGCTGGCCACCCAGGTCGCGCGGCGGCTGGTGGAGGCCGGGTATGCCGTGATCACCGGTGGCGGACCGGGCACCATGGAGGCGGCCAACAAGGGCGCCCTCGAGGCGAGCGGTGCCTCCGTGGGCCTGGGGATCGAGCTGCCGTTCGAGCAGGGGCTCAACGAGTACGTCAACCTCGGGGTGAACTTCCGCTACTTCTTCGCCCGCAAGACGATGTTCGTCAAGTACGCGCAGGGCTTCATCGTCCTGCCCGGTGGTTTCGGCACCCTCGACGAGCTGTTCGAGGCAGTCACGCTCGTCCAGACCCAGAAGGTCACGTCGTTCCCCATCGTGCTGCTGGGCCGGGACTACTGGACGGGGTTGCTCGACTGGCTGCGCGGGGCCGCGCTCGAGGCCGGCACGGTCAGCTCCAAGGACATCGACCTGCTGCATCTCACGGACGACGTGGACGAGGCCGTCCGGCTCGTGGTCGCCGCTGAGAACCACGTGTCGCCAAAACGACCCGAGTGAGCCATGGACGCGCGGGCGGTCCAGCGTCGATCATGAGGCGGTGACCATCTCGCCCCTGCCGAGCCATGGTGACGTCATCGTCGGGCGTGACGTCGCCGGCCGCACCCTGCGGATCTCCGGTCACCCGAGGACCGGTCGCGTCGTCCTGTCGATCTGGCAGGACAACGTCTGCCGCGCCACGCTGCGGCTGGTTCCGGAGGACGTGCCGCAGTTCGTCGAGATGCTGACCCGCTCGGCCATCGAGTCCTCGACCGCCGACCACGAGCCCGCTCATCACGGTCTGGGCACGGGCACGGGGGGCTGAGTAGGTCTGTCGCGCACTTCGTGCGACGATCACCTGCGTGATCTGGGTGTTCTTCATCGCGGTGGCGGTCGTGCTGGTCGCTGGTTTCGCGGCGCTGATCGCAGGCCGCGTCGGGTACGACCCGCTGGCCGAGGCGCCCACGACCCAGCACGATGCCGCCCTCCCCGAGGAGCTCCACGCGCAGGACGTGGCCGACGTGCATTTCGACACGGCACTGCGCGGCTACCGGATGGACCAGGTGGACGCCGTCCTCGACCAGCTCCAGCGGCGGATCGCGGAGCTGGAGGCCGGCCACGGCGCCGACGGTCAGGCTCCCGCCGCCGACGGTCAGGCTCGGCCCGAGCCCTCGACCTGACATGGGCCTCCTGCACCTCACCCGGGAGACGTCGGCTGCGCCTGAGGTGGCCTGGGCCGTCCTGACCGACTTCGCCGGCTATGGCCGCTGGATGCCCATGACCTCGATGCGCGTCGACCCTGGCCCGGTCCGGCTGGGGTGGGGTTTCGCCGGGCTCAGCGGGTGGGGCCCGCTCACGTTCTCCGACTCCATGCTCGTCAGTGCGTGGGTGCCGCCCACCGAGGGCGGCGGCACGGCGCGCTTCCGGGTGGTGAAGACGGGGCGCCTCCTCGGGGGGTGGGCCGAGATCAGCCTCACCCCGCGCGAAGGCGGTGGCACCCGGGTGGACTGGGTCGAGGAGGTGGTCGTGCGCCCACTGCCGTTCCCAGCCGCCTTCGCACCGGCACTCGACCGGGTCAGCCGGTGGCTCTACGGGCGAGCCGTCGACGCCATGCTGGCCCACGCCGGGAGGGCCCACACCGAGACGACCACTGGGGGAGCCTCATGACCGGGGTGCTCGTCGGCCCCGACGGCCTGTCGCGCTGCGCCTGGGCAGGGAGCACGCCCGACTACCTCGTCTATCACGACACCGAGTGGGGTGTGGCCGTCCACGGCGAGCAGGCCCTCTACGAGCGGCTGACCCTCGAGGCGTTCCAGTCAGGACTGTCCTGGCTGACGATCCTGCGCAAGCGCGAGGCCTTCCGCGCCGCGTTCGCCGGGTTCGACCCCGAGGTGGTCGCGGCCTTCGGCGACGACGACCGCGCCCGGCTCATGGCCGATGCCGGCATCGTCCGCAACCGGCTGAAGATCGATGCCGCCATCCGCAACGCGGCCGCCGTGCTCGCGCTGCGCGAGCACGGCGGCCTCGACGAGCTCCTCTGGTCGCATGCCCCCGCGGACCACGTCCCCCCTCGCGGGACCGAGGACCTGCGGGCCACCTCGCCCGAGTCCGTGGCCCTCGCCAAGGCGCTCAAGAAGTCCGGCTTCGTCTTCGTCGGGCCCACGACCATGTATGCCGCCATGCAGGCCTGCGGTCTGGTGGACGACCACCTCGCCGGCTGTCACCGTGCGGGTGTGGGCGGTCGGCCCTGATGCGCCGGGTCGCCCTATGGGCTGGCCTGGCCTACCTCGCGCTGCGGGGCGTGTCGGCCGTCATCCTGGTCGCCGCCAGCCACCGCCAGGTTCCCGTGCCCGGTTGGACGGGGCCGCACGTCGGCTACCTCGACATGACGGTCCTGTGGGACGGCAGCTGGTACCGCACCGTGGCGTTGCACGGCTATCCGACGACTCTGCCGCTCGACCCGGCCTCGGGCCATGTGGCGCAGAACGCCTGGGCGTTCTACCCGCTGTTCCCGCTGCTGTCCCGCGCCCTGATGGACCTGACCGGTCTCGCCTTCCCGGTCGTGGCCAGCACCCTGGCGCTCGTGTGCGGTCTGGGCGCCAGCATGCTCATGGCCCAGCTGCTGGCCGAACGGGTCGGCGAGCGGGTGGCCCTGGCCACGGTCGCGGTCTGGGCGGCATTCCCCGCTGCGGTCTCGTTGCAGCTGGCCTACACCGAGTCGATCGCCATGCTCGTGCTGTGCGGGGTGCTGTGGGCGGTCATGCGCCGGGCGTGGCTCACCGCCGCCGCCCTGGTGCTGCTGCTCGGGATCACCCGCCCCATCGCCGCGCCCGTCGCCGTGGTCATGGCCGTGGCAATCCTCGTGCGATGGCGGGGTCGCCGCACCCACCCCATCTCAGGGGGTGAGTACCTGCGTGGCGCGCTGGCGCTGGCCGCCTCCGGACTCGCCGCGGTGACCTGGCCGCTGATGGCCTGGGCTGTCACGGGCTCGCGCACGGCATACACCGACACGATGGCGGCCTGGCGTGCCGGCGGCCAGATCGTCCCGTTCACCCCGTGGCTGTCCATGTCGACGTGGGTCTTCCGCGACTACGCCAATGCGGACGTCCTGGGTCCGATCTCCCTCGCAGCGCTCGCGGTGACACTGGTGGCGCTGCCGCTCGGACCGTGGGCCACCCGGCTGGGACCGGAGCTGCGAACGTGGTGCCTGGCCTACCCGGCATACCTCGCCGTGGTCCTTGACCCGTTCACGAGCATCGTCCGCTATGCGCTCCCGCTCTTCCCCCTCGTCGCCGTCGTGCTCGGCGGAGGCTGGGCCCGGCGCGCCGCACGCTGGCTCTGGGCCAGGGCCGCCGTGCTCGTTGCCGTGGGCGTCGTGGCGCAGGTCGTCTGGGTGTGGACGCTGCTGGTGTTCGTGCCCCCCTCGGACTACCCGCCGTGACCGCGCCAGTCGCCCTCTCCTCGCTGCGCACCTCGCAGGGACGCAGTGCCGTGGCGGCCCATGCCCTGACGCGTCCCGTGACCTTCCTGCTCGTCGTGTATGCCGTGAGCCGCGTCCTGGCGCTGCTGGCCATGGTCGTGTCGGCGCTGTGGTTCCAGACGCCGGCCGGGGTGGGCCACCTGCACCCGACGGTCGGCGACATCCTGGGCTCGTGGGACAGCGTCTGGTACAAGCGCGTGGCCACCACGGGGTACCCGATCCCGCTGCCGGCCGATCCGGACACGGGCCAGCTGACGTACAGCGCGTGGGCCTTCTACCCGGCCTTCCCGATGATGGTGCGCGTCCTCATGCTCACCGGGCTGCCCTTCGAGCCCGCAGCGGTGCTGCTCAACCTCGTACTCGGGGCAGGCGCGGTCATCCTGGTCTGGCGCTGCTTCCACTTCGCCCTGCACGCCAGCCCGCAGCCGGCCCGGGAGCGGCTCGCACTCGTCGCCGCCGCCCTGTGGTGCCTCTATCCCGCGACGGGCATCATGCTCATGCCGTACACCGAGGCGCTCGCGTGCGTGCTGGTCGCCGCCTCCCTGCTGCTGCTGATGCAACGGCGCTATGCCCTCGTGGCGCTGGTGGCCCTGGCACTGGGCTTCACGCGAGCCGCCGCGCCCGCCATCGCCTGCGCCGTGCTGGCCCAGCTCGCGCTGCGCTGGCGCGACGACCGGGCGGCGGGGCTGCGACCGCTGTACGGCCAGCGGCTCAGCGCGGCGCTCATGATCCTGGCGACTGCCGTGTCGTCCGTCGCCTGGCCCGTGGTCGTCGGTGTCGCGAGCGGGCTGCCCATGGCGTTCTTCAAGGTGCAGGCGGCCTGGGGCCAGAAACCACAGTCGGGCCCGTTCGTGCTGTGGCTGTCCTGGGCCTGGGACTCCCACGGGCTCGCCGGTGTGCTGGTCCTGCTCGCGCTCGTCGCGACGTACGTCGCCCTGATCCTCGGGCGCCACGGCCGGTGGCTGGCCATGGAGCTGCGGGTCTGGGCGCTGGCCTACCCGCTCTACCTGCTGGCCGTGGTGCGGCCGATCACGAGCATGTGGCGCTTCCTGCTCCTGGACTTCCCGATCGCGGCCCTGGTGGCCTCGGTGGCGATGCGGACCTCCACCGGGGCCAGCGTCGTCGGACACTGGCGCCGCCGGGTGGGTGTGGTGGCGCTGGTCCTGGTGGGCGGGATGGTGTGGTTCACCTGCACGCTGCTGACGTTCGTGCCCTGGGCCGCGACGCCCCCGTGACCACGGCCCTGCCCGGGTCTAGCGTCCGTTGAACTCCGGCCGCTCCTTGGCCAGGAAGGCCGCCACGGCCGCGTGATGGTCCTCGCTCGCGCCGGTCAACGCCATGTACTCGGCCTCCTGGGCCAGCGATGCACTCAAGTCGTGTCCCGAGCTGAAGGCCACCGCCCGGCGGATCGAGCCGTAGGCCAAGGTCGGGCCGTCTGCCAGGGTGGTCGCCAGCTCCCGCACGGTGGCGGCCAGCTCGTCGGCAGCGACGACCGTGGTCACCAGGCCGAGGTCGAGGCACTCTGCCGCTGCGACCGTCCGGGGCAGGAGGAGCAGCTCCTTCGCCTTGGCCGGGCCCACCAGTCGCGGCAGCCACCAGGACGACCCCGAGTCGCACGACAGCGCGATCCCGGCGAAGGCCAGGTTGATGCCCGCAGTGTCGACCATGACCCGGAAGTCCGCCGCCATCGCGAACGCCGCGCCGGCGCCGGCCGCCACCCCGTTCAGAGCCGCGACCACGGGCTTGTTCATCGTCGCGATCAGCTCCACCACGGGGTTGTAGTGCCGCGGCACGGTCTCCCACAGCGAGGGGTCGTCGCGCTGGAGCAGCCCGACGTGCTCGCGCAGGTCCTGGCCGACGCAGAACGCCCGGCCCGAGCCGGTCAGCACCACGCAGCGCACCGAGGGGTCCTCGGCGACGTCGGTCAGGGCGGCCAGCAGGGCCTCCTTGGTGGCGATGTCGAGGGCGTTCATGGCCTCGGGACGGTTGAACCGCACGGTGGCCACGGCTCCCTCGCGCACGACCGCGACCGGGGAGGGCTCTTCCGCGGGCTCGTCGCTGGGGCGGCTGGTGGACGCGGTCTGCTCTGTCATGGGCTCATCATGACGGCTCAGGGACGCACCGCGCCGTCGAGCCACGTGTCGACCCAGTCACGTGCTGCGGGGAGCAGCTCTCGGGCGCGGGTGTCGAAGCGCCTCGCCGCGTCCCGGCCGGCCCACCGGGTCGGCAGCACCTCGTCGGGCAGTCCCGGGTCTCGGAACAGGAACAGACGCCACTCGTGGACCAGCGTCGAGCGCACCACGAACGCCTCCTCCGGCGTGGAGACCGCCCCGGATCGCAGAGTGCCCTCCTGGAACTCGCCGTACGCCTGCGCCAGCGACTCCAGGTCCCAGACGCGGGCCACCACCTCCCGGGCGTCGCCCTGGGCGCTGCCCGTGAAGCCGCTCCAGCGCACCCCGGCAGCGGCCAGTGCGGAGCCGAGCTCGCGGCTGGGCCGGGGGGCGATCCAGGTGTCTCCCGAGAGCCGCCCGTAGCCGAGGTAGGCCAGGGCCTGGGCGCTCCGGGCGCGGACGTTGCGGTCCGGCGTGCGCTCCACGACGACCAGATGCCACTGCCCGTCCCAGTGGACGGGCTCAGTGCGGTAGATCCGGGCGTGCGCCTCGCTCAGCCGCTCACGCCCGCGGGCTGAGACGGCATACCCGCGCAGGTCGCGCTCCAGGGGCTCCAGCCAGCCCTCGCCCACCATCCGCGACACCGCGGTGCGGACCGCGGGCGCCGAGATGCCCAGGGAGCCGAGCAGTCCGACGCAGGCCGAGATCGGCGCCCAGCCGCCCCGGTCGAGGAGGTGGTCGCCGTACAGGTCGAAGAGGGCGGAGCGGGCTTGCACCCCTGCAGTGTCACCGATCAAGGGGTCCCGCGGGGGGAGGGCGGATTTCGCCTGCGAGCGTGTTCACGAGATACTGGAGCAAATCTGGCACGCACGGGATGAGCACAAGCACTGGCGTGGACCCGCGTGCCCAGCAGAAGACCACGCCTGACAGAAGGGACGCACCCATGGCGGCGATGAAGCCGAGGACCGGCGATGGTCCGCTCGAGGTGACCAAAGAAGGTCGCGGCATCGTTCTGCGGATGCCTCTCGAGGGCGGCGGCCGTCTCGTCGTCGAGATGACCCCCGACGAGGTGCGCGCCCTGGGCCAGGCCATCGACAACTGCGAAGGCCTCAAGTGACCTCCTAGCTCTGCGACAAGACGAAGGCCCCCTCCGACACCAGCCGGAGGGGGCCTTCGTCTGTCCTCGCACCTGGCTTCGGACCAGGCACGACGGTGTGGGTATGCCGGGGAGCCCAGGGCAGGTCGGTAGGGTCGCCCCCGTGCCCGCTCCCGACCTCCTGAGCCCCCCCTCCAGCCACTGGGTCGTGCAGCCGACGCCTCTGGCCGACGCCCTGGCCGATCTCGACGCTCACGACCTGCTCCTCGCGGTCCCGGTGCCGTCCTCCGACCCGGGGACGGCAGACCGCTCGGGCGACACAGACCGCTCGGGCGACACAGACCACTCGGGCGACACAGACCACTCGGGCGATGCCGACGCCACCGGCGAGGCGCTCGCGCTGGTGGGACTGGACCTGCCCGGGGTCCTGGCTGCCTACGAGCCCGCGTCCGCGGCGGGCTCTGTCACGTGCATCCCACTGGTCCCGGGAGAGCGGGCCGCCAGGGCGGTGCTGCTCGTCGGAGTGGGCGACGGGTCGCCGGCGGCGCTGCGCGAGGCGGGCGCTGCGCTGGGGCGCGCCGGCCGGGGCCGCGCCGTGCTCGTGACCACGGTCGGGTCAGAGTCCACGCTCGAGGCCCAAGGGGCGCTCGTCGAGGGGTTGGCCCTCGGCGGATATGACTCGCCGCGCTGGCTGGGACCGTCGAGTCGGACCCCCCAGCGACCGGTGGACACCGTGGTGCTGTGTGGGGCGTACGACCAGGACCGGGTGGACGCCGCGGTCGTGCGGGCGCGGGCCACCATGCTGGCGCGCAACCTCGCGGTCACCCCCTCCAACATCAAGAGTCCGGAATGGCTCGCCGCGCAGGCACGTACGGTCGCCCGGCGAGCCGGGCTGGGCGTCAAGGTCTGGTCACCGCGCGAGCTGAAGAGCGAGGGCTTCGGTGGGCTTCTGGCCGTGGGGGCAGGGTCGGCGACACCGCCCCGGCTGGTGCAGGTCGACTACGAACCGGCCGGATCGACGGCCGACACGCGCCGGGTGGTCCTGGTGGGTAAGGGGATCACCTTCGACACCGGTGGCCTCGACATCAAGCCCGTCGACGGCATGCTGGCGATGAAGACGGACATGACCGGCGCCGCGGTCGTCCTGGCCGTCCTCGCCGCCTGCCGGGACCTGGGTGTGCGGGTGCGCGTCACGGGACTGCTGGCGTTGGCCGAGAACGCGGTCGGGGGAGGGTCGTTCCGCCCCTCGGACGTGGTCACGCAGTACGGCGGCACGACCGTCGAGATCGGCAACACCGACGCCGAGGGCCGGCTGGTCATGGCCGACGCGCTCGCCTACGCCGACCTCACCCTCGAGCCCGACCTGCTCCTCGACATCGCCACCCTGACGGGCGCCGCCCGGGTGGCTCTGGGCCGGTCGATGGCTCCCGTGTACGCCACCGACGACGTCCTGCGTGACGCCCTGGTGGGGTCCGGCCAGGCCACCGGCGAGCTGCTGTGGCCCTTCCCGCTGGTCGAGGACTACCGGCCCCAGCTCGACAGCCAGGTGGCCGACATCAACCACATTGCGGGCACTGGAGGCGGCGGTGGCTCGATCTCGGCAGCATTGTTCCTACGTGAGTTCGTGGGCTCACGTCGCTGGGCGCATCTCGACATTGCCGGGGTGGGTCGCTCCGACGTGGACCGCGGGCTCCTCACCAAGGGCGGCACGGGCTTCGGTGCCCGGCTGCTGCTGAGCTGGCTGGAGGACATGGCATGAACGCCGGATACGGGCTCTCGGTGCGCTGGTCGCTCGAGGACGCCCCGCAGGATGTGGCTCCCAAGCTCCGCGACTATGTGGTCGGCACGTCGATGGCGAGGTTCATGTTCCTCGACGGGCTCGCCTTCAAGACCTGGCGGATGGTGGAGGGCCGGTGGTTCGAGGGCACCTATGTCTTCGACCAGGCGGTCTATCGCGACGACTTCGCCGCGGAGTTCACGGGCACGGCCGAGGCGGCGCCGGGCAGCGCGATCATCGGCTCCGCCCCGGTGTCGATCGAGCCGTTCGAGGTGGTGGCCATCGCCGAGGGGCCGGCCAAGTTCCGCCGGGGCCCCGGGCCGGGCACCGCCTGACCCTCAGCGCTTGACGGCCGCGAAGACCCCGTCACCGACCGGGAGCAGCGCCGGGATGAGTCGCTCGTCGTCCCGCAGCCGTTTGCCGAGGTCGCGCAGCACCACGGTCTCGGCGTCGCGGGCAGCGGGGTCGGCGACCTTGTCGTGCCAGAGCATGTTGTCGAGCACCAGCACTCCGCCCGAACGCAGCAGCCGGATCGCGTGGTCGACATAGCTGGGGTAGTCGTTCTTGTCGGCGTCGATGACGACCAGGTCGTAGGCCCCGTCGGTCATGCGAGGGAGCACCTCGAGGGCGCGCCCGCTGATCACCCGGGTCCGCTGGTGGGCGATCCCCGCCTCGGCGTACGCCTGCCGCGCCGAGCGCTGGTGCTCCGGCTCGACGTCGATGGTGGTGAGGATGCCGTCCTCGGGCATGCCCTGCAGGAGCCAGAGGCCCGAGGTGCCGGCGCCGGTGCCGATCTCCACGACGGACTTGGCCTTCACAGCGGCCGCCAGCAGCCGCAGCAGCACGCCGGCCCCGTTGCCGACCGGCACCGCCCCGAGCTCCTCGCCGCGCCGCCGGGCCTGCTCGATCACCTCGTTCTCGGTGACGAACTCCTCGGCGTACGCCCAGCTGGCGGGCTTCTGTGCACTCATGCGCCAAACCCTACCTGCGGCGAGGGTGGTGAACCGGCCGCTGCGGCATACAGGGGATGCTCAGGTTGTTGGGGAACCATGAGACACGTCCGGTCGTCTTGACCGATGTGCACGCTCCGCGCCGGCACCGGCGCGGCCAACGGAGGTGAACGACGTGACCGCGACCGACACCATCGGCGCGCAGCGG
The DNA here is from genome assembly GCF_036000045.1 of Pedococcus sp. Classification (GTDB taxonomy): domain Bacteria; phylum Actinomycetota; class Actinomycetes; order Actinomycetales; family Dermatophilaceae; genus Pedococcus. Next base: position 64,256 of record NZ_DASYGF010000072.1, on the reverse strand, counting down.
GGCTCGGCGGAGCAGGCCACCGCCCCCGGCGAGCGGGCTGAGCAGGTCTGGGTCCCTCCCACCTGGGAGGAGATCGTCGAGCAGCACTCTGCCCGCGTCTACCGGCTGGCGTACCGCCTCACCGGCAACCAGCACGACGCGGAGGACCTCACCCACGACGTCTTCATCCGCGTCTTCCGGTCGCTGCACTCCTACCAGCCGGGCACCTTCGAGGGCTGGCTGCACCGCATCACGACCAACGTCTTCCTGGACAAGATGCGCCGCAAGCAACGGATCCGGTTCGACGCGCTCTCCGACGAGTCCGCCGCCCGGCTGCCCACCAAGGACGCCGGGCCGGAAGCCACTTTCGACGCGACCCACTTCGATGACGACGTCCAGCGTGCGCTGGACGCGCTGTCGCCGGACTTCCGCGCGGCAGTGGTGCTGTGTGACATCGAGGGTCTCTCGTACGAGGAGATCGCCGCCACGCTCGGCGTCAAGCTCGGCACTGTGCGCTCGCGGATCCACCGTGGCCGCGCCCAGCTGCGCGAGGCGCTGGCCCACCGTGACCCCGCCCTCGGCCGCGCAGCGACGGACTTCGAGCCTGCGCCCGCCCCCAAGCGCCGTCTTCCGGTGCTGGGCCGGGCGGTGCCAGGAGCGCGGTGAACCGGCCCGTGGGACGGCAGCTCTGGGGCGGCATGCCGGGTGTCTCACCCGGTCGCGGACGCTGCCTGGGTGCGGCCCTGACGGCCTATGCCGACCGGGCCATGGACCCCGTAACCCTGCTGCACTGGGACCGGCACGTCCTCACCTGCGCGTGCTGCCGCGCCGCAGTGGCAGAGGAGCGGCGCGTGCTGGCGGCGTTGCGTGCCCCGGCGGCGCCGACCGTGCCTGGCGACCTGCGCGGCATGCTGCTGGCGCTGGCCGCCGACCCCTCCGCCAGGGGCCTGCGCTCGGCGGCGCCCGGCTCACTGGACCGGTCCGGTGCCGAGGGCGCCGTCCGGGGCCCTGACGACGCTGCGGACTATGGTCGTGAGGGTTTCGCGCCAGGCATCCCCGTCGCGCCGGTCCGGGTCGTCGACCGGGGCACTCCCGCGATGCATCGCTCCGCGCGCAGGGCCACGATGTTCGCCGGCCTCGCCGCGGGCGCGACCGCCGCGGCGGCCTGGGGTGTGGCGATGACTGGCGCGACCGCACCGCTGCCGGGGCCGGCCGCGACGCCGGGCCTGGTCCACGGGACGCCGCCAGCCACTTCGCCGTTCGCCCCCGCCGCGTTCATGGTGGCCAACCTGGGCCGTGCCCGGACCGCGGCCGTCCCGTTCGCCTCCGGCGCGGCGCGTCCCCCCGCAGCCCGTGCCGCGACGGCCCTCCGCTCTGCCTCGGTGGGCTCGACCGTGCGCCCCGCTGTCAGCGGTATGCCGGTCCGTTCGGCAGAATCGACCCCATGAGCGACGAGCGCGACCCAGCCGGCACTCCGCCAGAGTCGGGGCCCGACCCCGTTGAGCGGGCGGCTGACGCGAGGGGCCGCGGTGAGGGTCCGGGGACGCCCGGTGCTGCGCCAACGCTGCCGCCGGCCGCGTCCGACGCGCCGCACCGGGACCAGACGGCCCCGGTCTGGTTCGACCAGACCCAAGAGCTGCCGGAGCGGTCTGAGCCCAGCCCACCCCCACCGGCACCCGCCGACCACGGCGCGGCCTCTGACCAAGACTGGTCCTCCGACCGGGTATGGGCCAACGAGCAGGGATGGTCCAACGACCAGGGATGGGCCAACGACCAGGGATGGGCCAACGACCAGGGATGGGCCTCGGAGCCGACCGGGTGGCCTGCTGCACCGGGCGCGCCGTCCCAGGGGTCGTGGGCCGGTGCTGGCGCTGCCGCCGCGGCCGGGTCCGTCCCCCCGCCGCCGGCCGCCGCGCCAGGCTGGGAAGCAGCTGCGCTCCCGATGGGTGCGCCCTACCCGGCACCGCCTCAGGGACCTGGCGGCCACGGGCCGTTCGGGCCTGCGCGGGTGGACCCTGCTGGCCGGCATACCGGGCCGGGCTGGGGCGCGGTCATCGCCCTGGTCGCGGTCGCCGCGCTCCTCGCGGCCGTCATCGGTGGCCTCTTCGGCGGGTACCTCGCCACGCACCAGACCGACCTCGCCGGCACGGGCGCAGGCCAGTCACCCATCCCCACCGCAGGCGCCGGAGCGACCTCGCGCCCGTCGGGCAGCATCGCCTCCATCGCGGCCAGGTCGCTGCCCAGTGTGGTCACGATCAAGGTGAGCGGCGCCGACGGCACCGGCACGGGCTCGGGCTTCTTCATCGACCACAGCGGTCACATCCTGACCAACAACCACGTGGTCGAGGGAGCCGCCTCCGGTGGCTCGATCACCGTCGAGCTCAGCAACGGGTCCACCATCGACGCCTCGATCGTGGGCCGGGACGCGTCCTACGACCTCGCCGTCCTCAAGACCGGCCGGAGCGACCTGCCGCCTCTGACCATGGGCGTGTCGAAGGACGTGGTCGTGGGTGACCAGGTCATCGCCATGGGCGCTCCGCTCGGGCTCGAGTCGAGCGTGACCACCGGCATCGTCAGCGCGCTCAACCGGCCCGTGAGCCCGGGTGGCAACGGCAACCAGCAGTCCTACATCAACGCGATCCAGACCGATGCTGCCATCAACCCTGGCAACAGCGGCGGTCCCCTGCTCGACATGCAGGGCCACGTCATCGGCATCAACTCGGCGATCGCCAGGATCCCCGGCGCCACCACCGACACCCAGTCGGGCAACATCGGCGTGGGCTTCGCGATCCCGAGCGACCAGGCCGTCAAGACGGCCGAGCAGCTGCTCAAGTCGGGCAAGGCCGTCCACCCGGTCATCGGCGTCATCCTCGACCGGCAGTACACCGGAGACGGCGTCCGCATCCTGGCCCAGGGCACGTCCGCCACTGGCAACCCCGTGGACCCGAACGGCCCCGCCGGAAAGGCCGGCGTCAAGGCGGGCGACATCATCGTGGAGTTCGACGGGCGACCGATCAACGACCCCGACAACCTCGTGGTGGCCATTCGCGCCAAGAACGTCGGCGACCGTGTCACGATGAAGGTGCGGCGCGGCAGCCAGACGATCACGGTCACCATGACCCTGACCGGCGCCGCCGGCAGCTGACCGAGCAGAGGCCACGATGATCGACATCAACGGCTGGGAGTTCGTCATCCTGATCGTGCTCGGGGTGGTGATCCTGGGCCCCGAACGGCTCCCGGAGTATGCCGCGAAGCTGGGCCGGCTCGTCCGCCAGGCCCGGGCCATGGCCGAGGGCGCCAAGGGTCAGCTGCGCGAGCAGATGGGGCCGGAGTTCGACGACATCAACTGGCGGCAGTACGACCCGCGGCAGTACGACCCCCGCCGGATCGTGCGCGAGGCGCTGATGGACCCCTCGCCGCTGGACGAACCTGCTGTCGCGCCGACCTACGGGTCCGGGGTGCGACGGGACCCGGCCGCGCCGACGCCGTACGACCTCGACGCCACCTGAGCCCCCGCCCGGCCGTCACCGGTGGAGCGGGCCGGTCAGCGGCCGAGCAGGCCCGTCAGCGTCCGACGGGCGACAGGCCGAGGGAGCGACCGGCCAGGCCACGTGAGCGTGTGCCCAGACCACGGGCGATGGCCCGCAGCGACACCGCCGCCGGCGACTGCGGGTTGCGCAGCACAACGGGGGTGCCCTCGTCGGCGCCCTCGCGGAGGTTGGTGTCGAGCGGGATCTGGCCCAGCAGCGGGACGTCGGCACCCACGGACCGGGTGAGGGAGTCGGCCACGGCCTGGCCACCACCGGAGCCGAAGATCTCCTGGCGGGTGCCGTCGGGCAGCTCGAGCCAGGACATGTTCTCGATGACGCCGACGATGCGCTGGTGCGTCTGCAGGGCGATCGACCCGGCGCGCTCGGCCACCTCGGCCGCGGCCTGCTGCGGGGTCGTGACGACGAGGATCTCTGCGGTGGGGATGAGCTGGGCCACGGAGATCGCGATGTCTCCTGTGCCCGGCGGCAGGTCGAGCAGCAGGATGTCGAGATCGCCCCAGAAGACGTCCCCGAGGAACTGCTGGAGTGCCCGGTGGAGCATGGGTCCGCGCCACACGACCGGCTGGTTGCCGGGCACGAACATGCCGATGGAGATGACCTTCACCTCGTGGCTGACCGGCGGCAGGATCATGTCGTCGACCTGGGTCGGCCGGTGCTCCACCCCGAGCATGCGCGGCACGGAGAAGCCGTAGACGTCGGCGTCGACGACACCCACCCTCAGCCCGCTCTGGGCCAGTGACGCCGCGAGGTTGACGGTGACCGACGACTTGCCCACGCCGCCCTTGCCGGAGGCCACGGCATAGACCCGGGTGAGCGAGCCGGGCTGAGCGAAGGGGATCTCGCGCTCAGGGTTGCCGCCGCGCAGCTGCTGGCGCAGCCCCGCGCGCTGCTCGTCGCTCATCACGCCGAGGCTCACACTGACGCCGGTGACACCGGGCACGGCGGCGAGGGCCGCGGTCGTGTCCTTGGTCAGGGTGTCCTTCATGGGGCACCCCGAGACGGTGAGCAGGATCGTCACGGCGACCCGGCCGGCCTCGTCCACCTCGACGCTCTCGACCATGCCGAGCTCGGTGACGGGCTTGCGGATCTCGGGGTCGATGACGGTCGACAGCGCTTGGTGGAGCGCCTCGTCGGTCACCGGTGCGACAGGTTGGGGCATGCCCCCATGCTAGGTCGCCGGATGGTCGCCCGACGCACCGCCCGGCTCCTGGGCGGCGTCGTCCTCGTCTCGCCGCCCGCCCGGTCCGCGCTCCTCGATCTCATCGAGCAGGCTCCGCAGCTCGGAACGCAGGAAGTCGCGGGTGACCGAGTCACGCAGGGCATGCCGCAGCGCTGCCACCTCGCGGGTGAGGAACTCGGTGTCGGCGAGGTTGCGCTCGTCGCGGGCCCGGTCCTGCTCGAGGGCCACCCGGTCGCGGTCGGCCTGACGGTTCTGAGCGAGCAGGATCAGAGGCGCGGCATACGAGGCCTGCAGGCTCAGCATCAGGGTGAGGAAGATGAACGCGTAGGGGTCGAAGCGGTACTGCTTCGGACCGAAGACGTTCCACGCGATCCACAGGACGACGAACACCGTCATGGCGATGATGAAGTTCGCGGTGCCCATGAAGCGCGCGAACTGCTCGCTCCACACGCCGAAGGTCTCCTGGGACACGGTGGGCCGCGGCAGGAGTGGTCGCCTCGTCTCGCGCGGCTGGTCGAGACGCACGCTGCTGGCGCGGGCGGTGGGGCGGTCAGGCATGGGTCACCTCGCGCCGCTCCTCGCGCCAGTCGTCGGGGAGGATGTGGTCGAGCACGTCGTCCACTGTGACGGCCCCGAGGAGCCGGCCGTCGGCGTCCACCACGGGGACTCCGACGAGGTTGTACGTCGCCAGGATGCGGGTGACCTGACCGAGGGGCGCCTCGGGCCCCAGCGGCTCGATCTCCTTGTCGAGGATGCTGCCGATCGCGCCGTGCGGGGGCTCGCGCAGCAGACGCTGGATGTGCACCATGCCGAGGTACTTGCCGGTCGGCGTCTCGTGGGGGGCGCGGCAGACATAGACGGTAGAGGCGAGGGCGGGGGAGATCTCGGCCCGGCGCACCACAGCCAGCGCCTCGGCGATCGAGGCCTCCGGGCCGAGGATCACCGGCTCGGTGGTCATCATGCCGCCCGCCGACTCCTCGTCGTAGGTGAGCAGGCGGCGCAGGTCTGCGGCCTCGTCAGGCTCCATCAGCTGGAGCAGCTCCTCCTGCTTCTCCTCGGTGAGGTTGTGCAGCAGGTCGGTGGCGTCGTCGGGCTCCATCGCCTCGAGCACGTCGGCGGCGCGACCCACGGGGAGGGTCTCGAGGATCTCGACCTGGTCGTCCTCGGGCAGCTCCTCCAGGACGTCGGCGAGGCGCTCGTCGGCCATCGCCTCGGCGACCTCGGCCCGGCGCTTGGGCGACAGGTCGTGGATCACGTCGGCGAGGTCGGCCGACTTGAGGTTGTCGTAGGTCTCCAGCAGCCGCGCGGCGGACTGGCCCGAGCCGGACTGGTGCAGACCCTCGACGTCCTCGATGGGCACCAGCACCGTCGCGCCGCGGCGACGCCGGAACGGCCCGAGCGCAGCCCGGGTCGCCCCCTGGCGGACGAACACCTTGGAGACCACCCAGTCGCGGTTACGCTCGCGCTCGATGGCCACGTCCTCGACGGTGGCCTCGTAGTCGCCCTCGGGGTCATGGACCGTGACGGTGCGCTCGAGGAGCTCGGCCATGACGAGCTCCTCGTTGGTGCGCTGCTCGAACCGGCGCATGTTGACCAGGCCGGTGGTGATGACCTGGCCGCCGTCGACCGAGGTCACGCGGGTCATGGGCACGAAGACCCTACGTCGGCCCGGCACCTCGACGACCAGGCCGATGACGCGGGGGCGACGCCGGGAGGCGCCGAAGGTGACGACGACGTCACGGACCCGGCCGACCTGGTCGCCGAGCGGGTCGAACACGCTCAGGTTGGTCAGCCGGCCCACGAAGACGCGCGACGGAGTGCTCACGCAGTAAGGCTATCCGGCGGGTCAGTGCTCGTCGGGGAGGCGGTTACCGCGCCGCCGTCGCGGACGCCCGCGCCAGTGCCAGGGGCGCCACCCTGCGGTGGTGGCCTCGCTTGGCGGGACCGGGGCCGCGCCCGAGGTGGTGGGGTAGGAGCCCGGGGCCTCGACGGGGGATCCGAACGGCCGGAAGGCGCGCACCGTGCACTCCGCCGCCCAGCGGGTCAGCAGGTCGTCGGTCGCGTTGAGGCGCTCGGACTTCAGTGCCTGCGTCGCGGGTCCCCACTCCTCGTCCTCGGGGCGCAGCTCGCGCGCGGCGGCCTGGACCGTCAACAGCCGCCCACCGTTGTCCTTGCTGCGGGCGATGAGGTGGACCCGTTCGGGCACCCAGGGGAGGGTCTGCTCACCCGGGCCGGACACGGCATACACGGTCTCCCCGTCCCAGGCGTGCCAGAACGGCCACGCCCGGTCCCCGGGGATGTCGACCCAGAGCAGGCCCGACTTCGACGCGGCCTCGGCGAACAGCGCGGTGACGTTCAGGGTGACGTTCGCGGTGACGTTCCGGGTGACGTTCGCGGGCGGGGAGTCGGTCACACCGTGAACTGTGTCATAACCGCTTCGCCGGTGTCGCTGCTAGTTTCGCCGCGTGCGCAGCCCCAAGGACTTCTTCGCCCCGCTTGCCGTCGGTGCCCCCGCACCCCTTCGTGAGGTGCCTGCTCGGCCGTCCCGGGTGATCCACTTCTTCGACCCGAGCAACGAGAAGATGGCGGCCAAGATCCCGAGCATGGTCGGCACCGTCGACATCCTGCTCGGCAACCTCGAGGATGCCGTCAAGGCTGACCGCAAGGAGGCCGCGCGCGCCGGGCTCGTGCAGGTCGCCCGGGCCACCGACTTCGGTGAGAACACCCAGCTCTGGACGCGAGTCAACGCCCTCGACAGCCCGTGGGTGCTCGACGACCTGACCACGCTCGTCACCGAGGTCGGCGACAAGCTCGACGTCATCATGGTGCCCAAGGTCCAGGGCCCCGAGGACATCCACTACGTCGACCGGCTGCTCGCCCAGCTCGAGGCCAAGGCCGGCCTGACGCGTCCGATCCTCGTCCACGCGATCCTCGAGACCGCGCGCGGTGTCGCCAACGTCGAGGAGATCGCCGGCGCCAGCCCGCGCATGCAGGGCATGTCGCTCGGGCCCGCCGACCTCGCCGCCGACCGCCGGATGAAGACCACGCGGGTGGGCGGCGGACATCCCGGCTACCTCGTGCGGCAGGACCCCGTGAACGGCGACATCAACGCGGATCGCCAGACGTACCAACAGGATCTGTGGCACTACACGATCTCGCGCATGGTCGACGCGTGCGCGATGCACGGCATCCTGCCGTTCTACGGGCCGTTCGGGGACATCAAGGACGTCGTCGCCTGCGAGGACCAGTTCCGCAACGCGTTCCTGCTCGGATGTGTCGGGACCTGGTCTCTGCACCCGGTGCAGATCGAGATCGCCAAGCGAGTCTTCAGCCCCTCGGTCGAGGACGTCGCCCACGCGCGACGGGTCGTCGAGGCGATGGGCGACGGCACCGGTGCGGTCATGATCGACGGCAAGATGGAGGACGACGCCAGCGTCAAGCAGTGCCTGGTCATCGTCGAGCTGGCGGAGCGGCTGGCCGCGATCGACCCTGCACTGGCCGAGCTGTATGCCGCCGAGCCCGACTCCGACTCCGCCTCCGGCGAAGGCGCGGGTGCGTGATGGCGGCCCGGACGGCATACCGCCCGCGCCGCTCGGTGCTCTACATGCCGAGCTCCAACGAGCGCGCCCTGGAGAAGGCCAAGACCCTCGCGGTCGACGCGCTGATCTTCGACCTCGAGGACGCAGTGGCGCCTGACGCGAAGGACCAGGCGCGCGAGAATGCCTGCGCCGCAGCTCGATCCGGCGAGTACGGCTCGCGCGAGCTGACGATCCGCATCAACGGCATCGGCACCCAGTGGCACGACGACGACCTCCGGGCGGCGTGCGCCGCCGGCCCGGACGCCATCGTGGTTCCCAAGGTCGGGTCCGCAGATGAGGTACGCGCACTGGTCGCTGCCATGGAGACCGCTGGGGCGCCGGACCACACCAGCCTCTGGGCCATGGTCGAGACGCCGGCGGCGATGCTCCACTGCGAGGAGATCGCGGGTGCCTCGCCGCGCCTGACGGCTCTGGTCATGGGCACGAACGATCTGGCCAAGGAGCTGCACGCCGAGCATGTCCCGGGCCGCCAGCCGCTGCTGACCGGCCTGTCGCTGTGCCTGCTCGCCGCCCGCGCCACGGGCACGGTGATCCTCGACGGCGTCTACAACGACGTGAAGGACGCGGCCGGGTTCGAGGCCGAGTGCAGGCAGGGCCGCGAGCTGGGATTCGACGGCAAGACGCTGATCCACCCCGGCCAGGTCGAGGTCTGCAACGCCACGTTCGCGCCGAGCGCGGCGGCGGTGGAGGACGCCCGTGCCGTGGTGGCCGCCTGGGAGGCCGCCGGCGGCGCCGGAGTGGTGACTCACAACGGCCGCATGATCGAGAACCTCCATGTCGAGACCGCGGAGCGGGTTCTCGCCGTCCACAAGGCCATCACGCGACAGTCTGCCGACGCGGGAGCGTGACCGCGACGGCGACGGCGACCGGACGGGTCCTCGTCCTCGGTGGGACGGCCGAGGCGAGGGCCCTCGAGCCTTAGGCCCGTGGGGTGAGCTCCCTGTCGTCGCTGGCCGGGCGCGTGTCGCGGGCCCACGCCTGCCGTTCGAGCCGGGCAGCGAGCGAGCCGAACCCCGGCACGGGGTGGAGGCGGCGAGGTCCCCGAAGCTGGTCGGCGGCATACCGAGGATGAGGCCGACGACGACGGGGTCGGTGGTGGGCCGCCTCATGGCTGCTTGACGGCCAGGACCTGGCCGGCGACGACGAGGAGCACCCGGTCTGACGCGCCCGCGACCGACTGGTTGAGCCGGCCCAGCCAGTCGGCGAAGATCCGGCCCGACCGGTGCTCCGACACCAATCCCCACCCGACCTCGTTGGTGACGGCCACGACGTCGTGCGGGCACTGCGCCCACGCCTCGGTGACCCGCCGAAAGCGCTCGGCGAGCGCAGCCTCCCAGGATGCCTGTGGCGCCTCCCACACGGCCAGCTCGTCGAGGACAGAGGTCAGCCAGGTGCCGAGGCAGTCGACGAGGGCCGGACCGGTCAGTTCGGAGAGGGCTGTCGCCAGGTCGGTCGTCTCGATGGTCGTCCAGTCAGCCGGACGCCGGTCGCGGTGTGCGGCAACACGTTCGGCCCAGTCGGTATCGTCGCTGCGAGGGCCGGTGGCGATGTAGGTGACCTGACCGGCGCTGGCGATCAGCTCCTCGGCGACCATGGACTTGCCGGAGCGCACGCCGCCGGTGACGAGGGTCCTCACTGGCCCAGCCCCGATGACAGCACGACGAGCAGGGTGGCGAGCGAGAGCTCGATGGCGGCTCCCATGACGTCGCCCGACACTCCACCGAACACGCGAGTCGCCGTGCGCACCAACACAGCCACGACGGCGGTCATGGCCAGCACCGCCACGATGCCGACGAGGGGTTGCACTCCTTGCACGCCGACGGCGAGGCTCAGCAGCCCTGCCGTCACCAGGAGGACGACGACGGTGACCGGACGGGGCACCGCCTCGGCCACGACCGCCCCCAGGCCGTCGGAGCGGGCCGCGTGGATGCCGGTGGTGCAGGTCAGGGCGCAGGCCGCGCGCGACACCAGCACCGCGACCCCCACGACGAGCCAGCCCCACGGACGACCCAGTACGACTGCGGCCGCTGCGGCCTGGGCGAGCAGGACCATAACCAGGGCTGCGACGCCCATGGGCCCCACGTCGCCGCGTCTCATCACCTCGAGGGCGCGTTCGCGGCTCCAGCCCGCACCGACGCCGTCCACGGTGTCGGCCAGGCCGTCGAGGTGCATGGCCCGCGACCCCAGAGCCAGGACGAGCAGGGCCAGGGTGGCGCCCACCAGCGGGGGCAGCACGCTGAGCTGGGCGATCCAGCAGGTCGCTGCCACGGCCACGCCGAGCGGGAGCGCGGCCAGGGGCGCCAGCGACATTCCCCACGTTGCCGAACGCCTGGTGGGCGGGTCCAGCTCGCCGACCGGCACCATGGTGAGGGTGCCGACGGCGAGGCGCAGTCCGTCCACGACAGCGGTCATCGCAGCCTCACTCCGCCGGAGCCAGCAGGTCGGCCAGCAGGGCCATGTCGTGCAGCGCGACCACCGCAGACCGCAGGATCGGGAGAGCGGTCATCGCACCGGACCCCTCGCCGAGCCGCATGCCGAGGTCGATGATCGGCACCAGGCCCAGCGCCTCGAGAGCCAGGGACTGGGCGGGCTCCGGCGACCGGTGGCCGGCGACGAACCACTCGCGGGCCCCAGGCTCGACGGAGTCGGCCACCAGGGCCTCGGCCACCGAGATCACGCCGTCCAGCAGCACAGGGAGCCCCGCACGCGCTGCCGCGACCATGATGCCGACAGCGACCGCGAGGTCCGCCGAGCCGAGGGCGGCCAGGCGCTCGCGCGGGTCGGTGACGTGAGCGGTGCGTTCCAGGGCGGTCTGGATGACGGCGGCCTTGCGAGTCAGTCCCTCGTCGTCCAGCCCGGCTCCTCGGCCCGCGACCTGCTCCGCCCGCAGCCCCAGGGTGCTGGCGATCAGCGCGGCTGCCGGGGTGGTGTTGCCGATGCCGAGGTCGCCCAGGACGAGCAGCTGCGTGCCTACTGCCAGCTCCTCCTCGACAAGGGTGGCGCCGACCTGGAACGCCCGCTCGAGCTCCTCGGCCGAGATCGCGTCCTCGATGTCGATGGACCCGCACGAGCGACGGATCTTGTGCGCGGTGACCTCGGCGGGCACGCCCTCCAAGTCATCGTCGACGGCGATGTCGAGGACACGCACCGTGACCCCGTGCTGCGCGGCCAGGACGCTCACCCCCGCAACGCCCGCCACGATCGTGCGCACCATCGCGGCCGTGATCTCCTTGGGGTACGCCGCCACCCCGGCGGCGACGACGCCGTGGTCACCGGCGGGGACGAGCGCGGTGACGCGCTCCAGCGGGCGGGGCGGGCAGGCGCCCTGGCAGGCCGCCACCCAGGCGCCGAGCTCCTCGAGCCGACCGAGCGAGCCGAGGGGCTTGGCGAGGGCGTCGAAGCGAGCCAGCGCCTCGACGCGAGTCTGGGGGTCGGGGGGACTGAGGGTCATGAGCTCTCCTGGAGGGCGGTGACGACGTCGCCGATGACGGTGACGGCGGGGGGACGGAGGCCGGCTGCCTTCGCGGCAGCAGCCAGGGTGGTGATGGTCGCGGTGACGCTGCGCATGCTGGGCATGCCTCCGTCGGCCACGCAGGCGGCCGGCGTGTTCGGGTCCATGCCGCCGCTGACCAGCGCGGCCGAGATCTGCGGCAGCGCGGCCACCCCCATCAGCACCACGAGTGTCAGGCCCGAGCCTCCGAGCCACGCCCAGTCCACCATGCTGCGCGGGTCGCCCGGTGGGACGTGGCCGGTCACCACGACGAACCCCTGGGTCAGCGTGCGATGCGTGAGCGGGATACCTGCGAGCGCCGGCACTGCGAGGGCCGACGAGACGCCGGGGATGACCGTCACCGGCACGCCGGCCTCGACGCAGGCCGCCCACTCCTCACCGCCTCGGCCGAAGACGAAGCTGTCTCCGCCCTTGAACCGCACCACGCGCTTCCCGGCCCGGCCATGAGTGACCAGCAGGTCGTTGATCGCCTCCTGGGGGGTGAACGCACCGCGCGGCATCTTGCCGACGTGCAGCACCTCGGCATGGTCGGGGACCTCGTCCAGCGCGCCGAGCGGTACGAGGCGGTCGGTGACCACGACGTCGGCGCTGCGCAGAGCCTCCAGCCCGGCCACCGTGAGCAGGCCGGCGTCGCCGGGGCCGCCCCCGACGAGGACCACGCTGCCGGAGCCTGCGGCCTCGGCGCCGGCTACCGGCCGGGTGAGGGGGTCCCGCACCACGATGTCGTATGCCGTGACGTCGGCCTCGGCGACGACGGTCACGAGCTGCCGGGTGGCGAGGTCCTCGACCATGGGGCTGGGTGAGGTGGCCAGCACGCTGACGACAGCGCCTTGGGCGAGGAGGCCGTGCACGGTCTCGGCGATGCGCTCGCCCGGGTCGCGCACGAGCACGGCTGGGGCCTCGCCGGGGACGGTGATCCTCATGCGCTGCGCTCCTGCTGGTCGACGAGGACGGCCGTCAGCTCGCGCAGCAGTACGTCGGTGGTGTGCGGGTCGCGGACCGCCAGACGCAGCCAGTGTGGACCCAGGCCTGGGTACGTGTCTCCGCGCCGAGCGGCACGCCCCTTGCCGCGCAAGGCTTCTCGCACACCGGTACCCACCTCGACGAGGACGGAGGGCGCAGTGGAGCTCAGCCGGCGCAGTCCCAGCCGGCGCAGGACGGTGAGGAGGTGCGCGCGCCACTGGGCCGTCACGCGGGCAGCCTGGGCGGCCGGGGGCCAGACCGGTGTCAGCCGCAGGGCCGACGACAGGTCGTCAGCGCCGACCACGGCAGTGAACGGGTACGTGACCACGGACGTCCTCCTGGCGGGTTCCGCGCCCACCGATTGCCGAGGGGCCGCGCCAGAGGGCCTGACAGCGGCGGCCGCGTGCGACGTCCTGGCTCTCCCGGCGATCGGGATCACAGTGGCGGGACCGCTCCGGACTCTCACCGGTATTCCTCGCATGAGGCCGCGCCCATCATGGCATGACACAGCAGGCCGAGAAGTCGAGCGTCGTCTCCCTGGTCAGCGCCCCACTGTTCGCGGTCCGTCGCCACCTCGCCCGGCGCCCGGCTCGTCATCCGTAGCGCCGGAGCGAGTACGCCGCGGGCTGGCCGCAGGCCGCGGTGACGGTCCTCGGGGCCCCGGGCAGCTCCGCCGAGTCCACCCAGGGCGGCTCGCCGGCATGGTGGCTCGACAGGAGAGATCTGGTCATCGGCACCGCGGAGCTCAACCCCCGCAGCAGAACCGCACCAAAGCCGTCACACACACGCGCGCCGCAGGACCGCAGGCGGATGGCGGGACTCATGTCCGCAGCGTGTAGGTGACCGACTTTGTCCCGGCGGAGTCGGTGGTGATGCGGTGCCCGTATCTCGGGTCGTGGATGCGTCGGTGATGGTAGCCACACAAAGGGACGGCCAGGTGCAGGTCGGTCGAGCCACCCCGCGACCAGGGGTCGTGGTGGTGAAGCTCGGACCAGGCATAGGGACGGTCACACCTGGTGGCTGCGCAGGTGTCGTACCTGGTGGCCAGGGCTACACGTTGAGCCTCGGTGAAGAACCGGTCGGCGCGCCCGAGGTCGAGAGGGAGAGACTGCCCTCTCAGCACCGCCGGCAGGATGCCCGCGTTGCAGGCGAGTCGGCGAGCCTGCGAAGCGGACAGGTCGTCGCCGGTGTCCAGGTGGGCGGCGCCCAGCTGGTGCTTGAGGCGGTCGTGCTCCACCGTGACGACGACGGTCGCCGCCACCTTGCCGGACAGCCGGTCCGTGGGCAGGTGCTCGAGCAGCTCGACGAGGGCCTGCCCATATCGCTGCGACCAGTCGACCTCGCGGAACGCCTCGAGCTGGGTCGCATCCGTGGTCGCCCCCACGCGTGCTGCGCGATCGGCGAACCGGCGGGGTGAGGCCAGCTGCTGCACCGTCTTGCGCAGGATCGCCGCCGCCACGTTGGGAACCGTGAAGTGGCCGCTGGTCGTGCCGTCGCGGTTGTCGTGCAGCGTCAGCCGGGCCCTGTCCCAGGCGCGGTCCTCCTCCGAACGCAGCACTCCGTCCTCATGGGCGTCGACCTCCGCCCGGCAGCGCTCCGCCGCGCTCAACGCACGTCGCGCAGCCTTGCGCAGCGCGTCGGGGTCGACGAGCTTTGCCTTCGCGACCAGCGCCTGCTCGACGGCGGCTCGCTCGCTGGCGCTCAGCTCTGCGGGGAGCCGCGAGGCCGCCATCGCGATGACGCTCGCATGCTGAGCAGACACCTCCCCGGAGGCGAGGGCCTCGCGGGTGGTGGGCAGGCCGTCGTCGAGCGCGCTCGCCAGGCGGACGTCGGCGGCAGCCGCCGCGGCCCCGGACCTGGTCTGCGCGCTCAGCCAAGCCCCGGTGTCCGTCATGCCGGACTGTGCAGCGACCTGCGCCCGATCGGCGGCTCCCACCAGGGCTAGGCGCACGGAGTCCAGCCGGGCCATCGCCCGCTCGACCTGGCTCAGCGCGGCAGCGGCCGTCGACGACGAGAGGGGACCGCGGACCTCGGTGCGGTCCAGCACGTCATGGATCAGGCGCACTGCATCCCCCACGCCCAAGGGCGGTGCCGAGGTGAGCGGTGCGATGGCCATGAGACATTCTGTTCGAACACAAGTTCGATTGTCAAGCCACGTTTGCCTCTATTGGCGTGTCTATGACGTGGTTGGAGCTGACCCCGGCCACATAGGCAAGCCACGGCAACGCGGCCAACGCCCCACCGTGGTCGATGCCACCGGCGAGCAGCTCATCCGCAGGCAGGCCACGGACCACGACGAACGCGGGGCGGTCGCTGCCTGGCTCGAGCAGCAGGGGGTCGTGCACCGAGACGGGGCTCGTCCCGCCTCACGCCGTCTGTAGAGATCGAGTCCGAAATGTTGTGCGTTCTCGCGCACTCCTGGACAACCGAACGGCTCGCCGGTGCGTCACCATGAACGACAGGCACGCGACAGGCAACGGCGGCGGACCACCGCGGTCATCGACGAAGGGGAGAGCATGACGGCGATCCGACGCACCCGCACCACGGCACGAACCATGGCTCTTGCTGTGGCGCTCGCGGCGGGGGCGATGTCGCTCGCCGGCTGCGGCGCGGTCAGTCTCACCGGAAGCCCGGTTGCGGCCAGCGGAAGGGTGTCGCCCACCAGTACCGTCCCCCCGCCCAGCGCACCGGGGGCGACGATGGGTACCACCCCTCCGGCCGGGACGACGTCGCCCTCGACGAGCACGAGCAGGAGCACGAGCACGAGCGCGACCGCCACGCCAACGCCCAAGGCCGCGCCCAGGCAGAAGTCGACGCCGACACCCACCCCGACCCCCACAGCGAAGAAACCCGGCGACAGCCTCAACCCCGGTGACTCGGGCGCCTACGTCGAGACCGTCCAGCGGCAGCTGTCCGATCTGGGCTACTGGAACGGCATCCCTGACGGGCAGTTCGGGCAGCTGACCGTGCAGGCCGTGATGGCCTTGCAGAAGGCCGCCGGTCTGGGCCGGGACGGCGTCTTCGGTCC
The DNA here is from genome assembly GCF_036000045.1 of Pedococcus sp. GTDB lineage: Bacteria > Actinomycetota > Actinomycetes > Actinomycetales > Dermatophilaceae > Pedococcus. The sequence continues at coordinate 48,445 of NZ_DASYGF010000072.1, read as the reverse complement.
GGCCACCCGCCGAGCCCTGCTCGCCGGCGTCCGCCCCACCTCGCAGGTCGGCGGCACGGGCATCGAGATCGACAAGGCGCGCCAGCTGCTGCTCGTGGTCCGCGGCGGCCAGGTGACGATGATCCTCAACACGAGCACCGGCAGCGGCCAGCACTACTCGTACGAGGGACAGGACGCGGTGGCCTTGACGCCGTCGGGCACCTTCTCGGTCTTCCGCACCGTCGACCACCTCGACAAGGGTCCTCTGGGTGACCTGTGGCGCCCGCGCTACTTCAACGGCGGCATCGCCGTCCACGGCGCCGCCGCGATCCCCGGATACCCGGCCTCGCACGGCTGCGCGAGGCTCAGCGACGCCGCCATGGACATGATCTGGGCCGACGGCCTGATGCCCGTGGGCAGCCGGGTGGTGGTCTACTGACCCGACGGCTACGTGCGGGCCTCGAACTGCCGGCGCAGCCACTGCAGCTGCGAGCCGGCGTGGGCCGCCCAGTAGCCGTCGTCGTGGCCGCCCTCGTCGAGGGTGAGCCGCGCCGACGGCAGTGCGGCGGCGAAGGCCCTGTCGGCCGCCGCGAACGGGTCCGACGTCCCGCAGTCGAGCCGCACGGGCATGCGCCCCAGCACGGTGGTGCGCCGGAAGACGTCATGGGCGGCGAAGTCCTCCGCATCGTCGAACGCGCCCGGCGCGCTACGTCCCGGTGACGTCCACAGCGCCGCGCTCTCGGCGACGACGCCGGCCACCTGCCCAGGACCCAGCTGGCTCGCGAGCAGCAGCGCGCCATACCCACCCATGGACCAGCCGAGGAAGGCGACCTTGCCGGCATACCCGGTCTGGCGGCGCAGCAACGGAAGGAAGTCCTCGAGCACCATCGCGCCCGGGTCCACGCCGGCGCGACGCGCGTGCCAGTAGTAGCCCCCGCCGTCCACCGAGGCCACGCTCAACCCGGTGCTGACGACATGGTCGTCCAGGTGCAGCCCGTCGAACGCGTCGGCCGCGCCCCCACCCTTGCCATGCAGCGCGATGACCAGGGGCCGCGGTGTCGTGGGTCGGGCCGAAGGTGTGGCCAGCTGCCAGCCGATGTCCTGTCCGGGCCAGTGCCGGCTACGCAGCGTGCCCGATCGGCGGTCCACTCCCGCCGGGGGGCTGCCGCCGCATGCGGACAGCGCGAGAGCCGCGGCAGCCGGAGCGGCCCGCAGCAGCGCGCGCCGGGTCACCTGAGCCATGGCTCACCCAACCACAGCGGGTATGCCTGGGGCCTACCACCGCGCCGTCGCCTCCGCGACCAGGTCGCCCAGGAGCTCGCCCTCGTCCACGGGGAGACCACGGGCGGTGAACCAGCGGCACATGGTGGCCACGTCGCGACCGAGGAACTCGAACCCGCGCGGGTTGCCGATGACGTCCACGATCTGGGGCCAGTCGATGATGACCAGACGCTCACCGTCCAGCAGCACGTTGTACGGCGAGAGGTCGCCGTGCGCCCAGCCGCGCCGGGCCAGGGTCGTCATGGCCGAGCGCACCTGCTCGAAGAGCTCTCCGAGCAGGTCTCGTGGAGGCCGCGTCTGGGCGAGCCGGGGAGCGGCCACCCCGTCCGAGCCGATGAGCTCCATGAGCATCTCCCGGTCGCTCAGCTGCACCGGATACGGGACCGGCAGCCCGAGCTCCCACAGCGTTCCGAGCGCGTCGAACTCTGCCGTGGCCCACTGCCCCGACAGCAGCTCGCGGCCGTACTCGGTGCGCCGGGCCATGGCCCGCATCTCGCGGCTGCGGCGCACCCGGCGCCCTTCGTGGTAGCCGGCGTCGCGATGGAACATCCTGTGCTCGCCCGTGCGGTAGCGCTTCGCCGCGAGCAGGCTGTCGCGCGCCGGCGTCGAGGTGCCGTCGGGCACCCAGCGCCGCACGACGTGGACGTCGGCCTCCTTGCCCGTCTTGAGGACTCCGAGATCGGACTCGACGGCCCTGAGCTCGGTGATGACCCAGTCGGGGCGGGGGACCGGGCCGTGGGTAGCACCGTCCCAGCTCGTCCACCGCTCACCCTCGGGAGGTGCGTCGGCCAGGCTGTCGAAGGCGAAGGAGGGGGCGAGCTGTTCTGGGAGCTCAGGGGAGGACTGCGGTGGAGCGGACGGCGATGGGAGGGACTGTTCTGCAAAGGACACGGCGGGACTCCGAGGTGAGAGGCGGGTGGGCACGGGACGCGCCCCGGACAGTCATGGACATCTCGCGCCTCCATTTCTCGAGTGGGAGCCTGCGCCTGCGGCCGTATGCCGCGAGCGGGTGCCTTATGGTCGCAGCGCCGGCGTGACCAGCGCCACCGAATTTCCGCTGGTGGGGAGGCTCACACGGCCGCAGCCTGTGCGGGGACTGGACCACTCGGCATACTCGCGGGAGGTCCTGTCCCTCCGGCAAACCCTCAGCAAGGCGGCGATGCAGCATGTCTCGACTCCAGACGACCGATGGCCTCACCGAGGAGCAGCAAGAGCTCATCAAGCTCGTGCGTGAGTTCGTCGACGAGCAGATCATCCCGGTGGCGCAGGAGCTCGAGCACGCCGACGAGTACCCGACCAAGATCGTCGAGGGCATGAAGGAGATGGGGATCTTCGGGCTGATGATCCCCGAGGAGTACGGCGGTCTCGGTGAGTCCCTGCTCACGTACGCCCTGTGCGTGGAGGAGATCGCCCGGGGCTGGATGAGCGTCAGCGGCATCATCAACACCCACTTCATCGTCGCGTACATGCTGCTGCAGCACGGCACCGAGGAGCAGAAGCAGCGCTACCTGCCGAAGATGGCGACCGGCGAGATCCGTGGCGCGTTCTCCATGAGCGAGCCGGGCCTGGGCTCTGACGTCGCGGCGATCAAGTCCAAGGCCGTCAAGGGCGAGGGCGACGAGTGGACGCTGACCGGGCAGAAGATGTGGCTCACCAACGGGGGCAGCGCGAACCTCGTCGCAGTCCTGGTCAAGACGGACCTCGGGGCTGGCTCGGTCTACAAGAACATGACGACGTTCCTCATCGAGAAGGAGGCCGGGTTCGGCGAGACCGCTCAGGGCGTCACCGTCCCGGGCAAGATCGAGAAGATGGGTTACAAGGGCGTCGACACCACCGAGCTCGTCCTCGAGGGGCACCGGACGACCAGCGCGCAGATCCTCGGCGGCGAGCCGGGCAAGGGCTTTTACCAGATGATGGACGGCGTCGAGGTGGGCCGCGTCAATGTGGCGGCCCGCGCCTGCGGTGTCTCGATGCGGGCCTTCGAGCTGGGGATCGCCTACTCCCAGCAGCGCGAGACGTTCGGCAAGAAGATCGCCGAGCACCAGGGGATCCTGTTCCGGTTGGCTGACATGGCGACCAAGGTCGAGGCCAGCCACCAGATGATGGTCAAGGCCGCGCGGCTCAAGGACGCCGGGGCGCGCAACGACCTCGAGGCCGGGATGGCCAAGTACCTCGCCGCCGAGAACTGCGCCGACGTGGTGGAGCAGTCGTTCCGGATCCACGGTGGCTACGGCTACTCCAAGGAGTACGAGATCGAGCGGCTCTACCGCGAGGCCCCGATGCTGCTCATCGGTGAGGGCACCGCCGAGATCCAGAAGATGATCATCGGCCGGCGCCTGCTCGAGGACTTCAAGCTCAAGAGCTGAGCCGGCGGCCGGGGAAGCCAAAGCAACGCGCCGGCCCGCCCTTTGAGACACTGGGTCCATGAGCACGCAGCCCAGTGGTTTGTCGCGGTCCCGAGCAGTCCTGTCGTTGGAGTACCCCATGTCACTGGGGCGCTACGACACCTACGAGAAGGCCCAGAAGGCCGTCGACTACCTGTCGGACCACGAGTTCCCGGTGCAGAACGTCCTCATCGTCGGCACCGACCTCAAGCAGCTCGAGCGCGTCACCGGCCGGCTGACGCGCGCCCGCGTGGCGGTGGGTGGGCTCGTGTCGGGCGCGTGGCTGGGACTGTTCGTCGGCATGATCTTCGCGCTGCTCGACACCTCGAGTGCGGCCGGCTTCGGCGGGGTCATCGTGACGGTCGCGTTCGGGTCGGTGTTCGGGCTCATATGGGCGCTCATCGGCTACGCGATCACCGGCGGCAACCGCGACTTCACCTCGGTCACCCAGGTGGTGGCCACGCAGTACGAGGTCCTCGTCGAGCACCGCTTCGCCCAGAAGGCTCGTGAGCTGCTGGCCCAGCTCGACCCCATGGCGGCAGCGCAGGCGCAGGTCGACGCCGCCCGTGAGGCTGAACGCCAGCGCCTGGCCGGGCAGACCCAGCCCCCGCAGCCGCCCGCCTAGCGGGACTGGACCTCGCGGATCCACGCCTCCACGTCGCGACTCGTGCGCGGCATGGCGGCCGAGAGGTTCTCGCAGCCGTCCTGCGTGACGAGGACGTCGTCCTCGATGCGCACACCGATGCCCCGGAACCGCTCCGGAGCCAGCAGGTCGTCGGCCTTGAAGTAGAGCCCCGGCTCGACCGTGAGGATCATGCCGGGACGCAGCTCGCCGTCCATGTACTCGTCGCGGGTCGCCAGGGCGCAGTCGTGGACGTCGATCCCCAGGTGATGGCTCGTGCCGTGCACCATCCAACGCCGGTGATACTGCCCGTGCTCCTTGTCGAGAGTCGCCTCGACGTCCACGCCCTCGGGCAGCAGCCCCCACGCGTACAGGTGCTCGGCGATCACCCGGATCGCCGCCGCGTGCACGTCGCTGAACCGGGCGCCCGGCTTGACGGCGGCGATGCCTGCCTGCTGCGCGGCATAGACCGCGTCGTAGACCTCGCGCTGCGCGTCGGTGAAGGTGCCGTTCGCGGGCAGCGTGCGGGTGATGTCGGCCGTGAAGAGCGAGTCGACCTCGACTCCGGCGTCGAGCAGGATGAGGTCGCCGTCGCGCACCTCGCCGGTGTTCTTGATCCAGTGCAGCGTCGTGGCGTGGTCGCCGGCAGCGCAGATCGAGTCGTAGCCCACGCCGTTGCCCTCGTGCCGGGCGACGAGGCCGAAGACGCCCTCGACCCAGCGCTCGCCGCGGCCCTTGGCCAGGGCCTCTGGGAGATCGGCGATAACGGCCTCGAAACCGTGGTGGGTGGCCGCCACGGCCTTGCGCATCTCCTCGACCTCCCACTCGTCCTTGACCAGCCGCAGTGCCGAGAGGAAGTGGGCCAGCTCCTCGTCGGCCTCGTCCAGCTCGGCCTGGTCGGAGTGCTCCGAGACGCGGGCCGCGTCGAGCTCACGGGTCAGGTCGCGGTCGGCGTCGCGGACCAGACGCACCGTCACCTCGCCTGAGTCCTTGACCACGGCGTCGGCGAGCTCATCGATGTGCCGCCCGGTCAGCCCCAGCTCGGTCTCGATGTCTTCGATGCTGGGCCGGGCCCCCACCCAGAACTCGCCGTAGCGGGTGTCGGAGAAGAACTCGTCCGTGTCACGACCCGCCAGCGGCCGGAAGTAGAGCACGGCCTCATGGGTGCCGTCGTCGCGCGGCTCGAGCACCAGCACGGCGTCCGGCTCACGGTCGCCCCCCAGCCCCGTGAGGTGCACGAAGGCGCTGTGCGGGCGGAACACGTAGTCGGTGTCGTTGCTGCGCACCTTCAGGCCGCCCGCAGGCACGACCAGCCGGTCGCCGGGGAAGGCGGCGCTGACGCGCTCGCGACGCGCGGCGGCGTGGCGAGCCGCCTCGCTCAGCTGCGTCGGGCCAGCCGGAGCAGGGGCCCAGTCGCGCGCGATGAACGCGCGCAGCTCGTCGGTGGTGGGGCGCGCCCGGTTGTCCGCCTGCTTCTGCTCTTCGCTCACGGGGCCATCGTCGCACGACGGTATGACGTCGCGCCGCTCACCTGTCGGCAGACCGTCAGTCCTCGGCGAGCAGGGCGAGCAGGGCGCGCTCGACAGCGGCCTGCCGGCGCTCGGGACTGCGGTACCGCCCGGGCTTGACGTCGATCGTCACGCCCGAGTCGTAGTGGTCGAGCACGCGTGGGTCGATATACGAGCCCTTGGCGATCGTCGGGGTGTTGCCGAGATAGCGGGCGACCTCCTCGACGGCCGCCTTGACGGCACGCTTCCGCGAGGCCTGGGTGTCGCCGGGCTCGTCGGTGGTCGCGAGCGCCAGCGCGGCCAGCACCGTGGCATGCCAGGTCCGGAAGTCCTTTGCGGTCATCCCGCCACCGAGCAGGTCGCCGAGGTAGAGGTTCACCGTGGCCGCGTCGAGGTCGGACCAGCTTCTGCCCTGCTGGTACGCCAGCAGCCGGCGGCTCGCCGAGCGCCGCTTGCGCATCCGCTCCAGGACCTCGATGGCGACGGCATCGTCGATCTCGACGGTGTGCTCGACCCCGGACTTGCCCACGAAGCTGAACACGATGACGTCCCCGCGACGCCGGACGTGGTGCCGCTCGAGTGTGGTCAGCCCGAACGAGCCGTTGTCCTCGGTGTAGGCGTCGTTGCCGATCCGGAAGTAGCCCAGGTCCAGCAGGCGCACGGCCGCGGCGGCGGCGCGCTCACGCGGCATACCGTCCAGGGCGAGGTCGCGCAGGATCCGCTTGCGGGCCTGCGGCAGCCGGCGCGCTGCCAGGAGGACGCGGTCGTACTTCTCCTGGTCGCGCTTGACCCGCCACAGTGGGTGGTAGAGGTACTGGCGCCGCCCGGCGGCGTCGGTGCCGACGGCTTGGAGGTGACCGTTCGGCCACGGGCAGATCCACACGTCGGTCCACGCGGGCGGGATGGCCAGTGACCGGATCCGCTCGACGTCTTCGGCCGGCAGCCGGGCGCCGTGCTCGTCGAGATAGACGAACCCCCGACCGGCGCGGCGACGGGTCCACCCCCGCATGCTCGGCGAGACGGTGCGCAGACGGGCCATGCCGGAACTCTAGGCCAAAACCGCAGGTCAGGCCGCTAGAGCCGGCCGTCGGGTCCGCTGCGCCTGGCCTCGTCGGCCGACGCGTCGTCGAGCATCGTCTGGCTCACCCGCTCGGCCTCCACGCGGCCGAGGTAGATCTCGACCTCGGCCTGGATGCGGTCCTCGTCCCACCCGAGCACCGGCGCGACGAGTGCGGCGGCGACCGGTGCGGCCGAGACGCCACGGTCCCACGCCTCGATCGAGATGCGGGTCCGTCTGGTGAGCACGTCGGTGAGGTGCAGCGCGCCCTCGTGCGAGGCCGCGTAGACGACCTCGGCCTTGAGGTAGTCCTCGGCACCGTCGAGGGGCTCGCCGAGCTCGGGGCGGGCGGCGACGAGGTCGAGGAGCTCGTGGGTGAGGGAGCCGTAGCGCCGCAGAAGGTGCTCGACGCGCGCGACGTGCAGCCCGGCTGCGGCAGCGAGCGTATGCCGCCTGTTCCAGACCGCCTGGAACCCGACGCCGCCCAGGAGCGGAACCGTCTCGGTGGTCGACTGCGCGACGCGGCCGGGGAAGGTCTGCACTGCCTCGTCCACCGCGTCCTTGGCCATCACGCGGTAGGTAGTGTACTTGCCACCCGCGACCACGACGAGGCCTGGGGCGGAGTGCGCGACGACGTGCTCGCGCGACAGCTTGCTCGTCGACTCGGACTCACCGGCCAGCAGGGGGCGCAGACCGGCATAGACGCCCTCGACGTCCTCGTGGGTCAGCGGCGTCGACAGCACGCGGTTGACGTGGTCGAGCAGGTAGTCGATGTCGGCACGGGTGGCGGCGGGGTGGGCCTTGTCCAGGGCCCAGTCGGTGTCGGTCGTGCCGATGATCCAGTGCCGCCCCCATGGGATGACGAACAGCACCGAGCTGGTCGTGCGCAGGATGAGGCCGGTCGACGAGTGGATGCGATCTCGCGGCACGACGACGTGGACGCCCTTGGAGGCCCGCACGTGGAACTGACCGCGCTCGCCGACCATCGCCTGGGTGTCGTCGGTCCAGACGCCGGTGGCGTTGACGATCTGACGCGCGTGGATCTCGAACTCGCGGTCGGTGAGCTTGTCCACCGCGCGCACCCCCGTGACGCGTTCCCCTTGGCGCAGAAAGCCAATGGCAGCAACGCGATTCGCGACGTGGGCGCCGTAGTGGGCGGCGGTGCGGGCGAGCTCCATGGTGTGTCGCGCATCGTCGACCTGGGCGTCGTAGTACTGCACGGCACCGGTCAGGGCGGACTTCTTCAGGCTGGGCATGAGCCGCAGGGCCTGCCCGCGGGTCAGGTGCCGGTGACGGGGGAGGCCGCTCTGGTCGCCCGCGGCGACCGCTGACCCCACGGACATGGCGTCGTACAGAGCGATGCCGGAGCCGACGTAGGCGCGCTCCCACACGTGGTGGGACAGCGGGTACAGGAAGGGGACGGGCCGGACGAGGTGGGGCGCGAGCCGGGTCAGCAGCAGACCGCGCTCCTTGAGCGCCTCGCGCACCAGGGCGAAGTCGAGCATCTCGAGATAGCGCAGCCCACCGTGGATGAGCTTGCTGGAGCGCGAGGACGTGCCGCTGGCGAAGTCACGCTGCTCGATGAGGCCGGTGGACAGTCCCCGGGTGACCGCGTCGAGGGCGGTGCCCGACCCGACGACGCCACCGCCGATGACGAGAAGGTCCAGCTCGATGCCGGAGGAGAGCACCTCGATGGCGTGCTCTCTCCCCTGTGGCGAGAGGGCGTGGCTCATCGCGGCCTCCTTCATGGCGTCCACCTTCACTGCGGCACCCCTCACGGCGTCAGTCCTCGTCGACATCGACCCAGTCCAGCGTGCGCTCGACCGCCTTGCGCCAGCCGGCATAGCCGTCCGCGCGCTGGGCGTCGGTCCAGGTCGGGTTCCACCGCTGGGCCTCCTGCCAGTTCGTCCGCAGCTCGTCGGTGTCCTTCCAGAACCCGGTGGCCAGCCCGGCGGCATACGCCGCGCCGAGGGCGGTCGTCTCCGCGACCACCGGTCGCGACACGGGCACGTCGAGGATGTCCGCCTGCAGCTGCATACACAGGCTGTTGGCGGTGACGCCGCCATCCACCTTGAGCACCTCGAGCTCCACGCCGCTGTCCTTGGTCATCGCGTCGGACACGTCGCGGGTCTGGTAACAGATGGCCTCGAGCGTCGCTCGCGCGAGGTGGGCGTTGGTGTTGAAGCGGCTCATGCCGACGATGGCACCCCGGGCGTCGGGCCTCCAGTACGGCGCGAACAGCCCCGAGAACGCAGGGACGAAGTAGAGGCCGCCAGTGTCCTCGACCTGGCTGGCCAACCGCTCGATATCGGCGGCGCCGGAGATGATGCCGAGCTGGTCGCGCAGCCACTGCACGGCGGACCCCGTGACGGCGATCGACCCCTCGAGGGCGTAGACGGGCTTGGCGGCGCCGAGCTGGTAGCAGACGGTGGTGAGGAGGCCGGACCGGCTTCGGACGATGTCCTCGCCGGTGTTGAGGATCATGAAGTTGCCGGTGCCGTAGGTGTTCTTGCCCTCGCCGGGGCTGAAACAGACCTGCCCCACGGTCGCTGCCTGCTGGTCGCCCAGCGCCCCGGCGAGCGACACCTCGCCGCCGACCGGACCGCCGGCACGGGTCGTGCCGTAGAGGGCAGGGTCGGAGCTCGGCCGGATCTGCGGCAGCATCGCCCGGGGGATGCCGAAGAACCCGAGCAGCTCCTCGTCCCAGTCCAGCGTCCGCAGGTCCATGAGCATGGTCCGGCTCGCGTTGGTGACGTCGGTGACGTGCACGCCGCTGTCGGTCCCGCCGGTGAGGTTCCACAGCAGCCAGGTGTCGATGGTGCCGAACGCCAGGTCGCCGCGCTCCGCGTCCGTACGGGCGCCGTCGACGTGCTCGAGGATCCACTGCACCTTGCCCGCGGAGAAGTACGCGGCTGGCGGTATGCCGGCCCGCTCACGGATCACCTCGCCGCGACCCGACTGGTCCAGTGCTCTGGCGATGCGGTCGGTGCGGGTGTCCTGCCAGACGATCGCGTTGTGGACGGGCCGGCCGGTGCGGCGGTTCCAGACGACGGTGGTCTCGCGCTGGTTGGTGATGCCGAGGGCGGACAGGTCGCGGGCCTGGAGGTTGAGCTGCGCGAGGGTCGAGCCGATCACGGTCTGGGTGCGCTCCCAGATCTCCAGCGGGTTGTGCTCGACCCACCCCGCCTGCGGCAGAATCTGCTCGTGCTCGAGCTGGTGGCGGCCGACCTCGGAGCCGTCATGGTCGAACACCATGAAGCGGGTGCTGGTCGTCCCTTGGTCCACCGCCCCGACGAATTCGGCCATGCGCCGACCCTAGCGGGGGCACGAACACGAGAGGGGGCCTGGTAACAGTCCTCTCGCGATGCGAAAGCCGCCTGTGGACATTCGAAAGGCGGTTTCGCTTCGCGGTCCCGCATGTGCGCCGACAGGTGTTGTCCCGCATTTCGAAAGCCGCCTGTGGACATCCGAAAGGCGGTTTCGCTTCGCGGTCAGACACTGATGGGGGCGGCCATGGGCTGCGTGGAGCTGTAACCGGGACGGACAGGGACGGCAGGGGTGGGACGCATGGGGGCAGGGGTGGGCGAGAGTGACCGCGGCCGACGGGCGAGGTCGGCGGCCCGCGAGCTCGCGCGTGCACGGGAAGAGGCGGCTGGTGAGCTGCCGTTCCGGCTTCGGCAGGCGTCCCGCGCCGTGGACCGGCTGGTCCGGGCGACCCTCGCGGCGCGAGGGCAGGGCGACGTCTCCATCCCCGCGCTCGACGTTCTGGTCAACTGCCGCCGCCCCATCGCGATCGTCACCGTGGCCGAACGGCTCCGGCTCACGCCGCAGAGCGTGGGCCAGACCGTGGCGAGCCTGGTCCGCGCCGGCCTGCTCGACAAGGAACGCGACTGGAACGACCGCCGCTCCATGCTCGTCGAGCTGACCGACGAAGGCGAGGCCGTCGTCGTGGCAGCCGGGGAGGCGATCTCCGATGCCCTGGACTTCCTGGGGGACCTGGTGGAGCCCGGGCGTCTGGGAGAGCTCACGGCCGACCTCGCCACGGTCGGTCTGGTCGACCGGCCGAGGCACGCGTGGAGCCGCTGACTTCGCTCGTCTACTCCTTGGCCGCGGACTCGGCGAGATGGGGACGGGCAGGCTGCTCGCCGCCCCGGGCGTCGAGGTAGGACTGCTTGGGCACCATGACCTTGCGGCGGAAGATGCAGACCAGCGTTCCGTCCTGGTTGTAGCCCTTGGTCTCGACGTAGACGACGCCTCGGTCGTCCTTGGACGTCGACTCCCACTTGTCGAGCACCTCGGTCTGGCCGTAGATCGTGTCGCCGTGAAAGGTCGGGGCCACGTGACGCAGCGACTCGATCTCGAGGTTGGCGATCGCCTTGCCCGAGACATCGGGCACGGACATGCCGAGCAGCAGCGAGTAGATGTAGTTGCCCACCACCACGTTCCTGCCGAACTGGGTCGTGTTCTCGGCGTAGTTGCTGTCCAGGTGGAGGGGGTGGTGGTTCATGGTCAGCAGGCAGAACAGGTGGTCGTCGTACTCGGTCACCGTCTTGCCGGGCCAGTGCTTGTACACCGCGCCGACCTCGAACTCCTCGTAGCTGCGTCCGAATTGCATGGGCTCCATCCTGCCGACCGCAAGCCCCCGCGGACATGGCCGGGCCGCGTGCGTTCGCTCACAGCGCGGCGCGCAGGTCCCGCTGGGACCAGCCCTAGGCTGGGCTCGCCATGATCGACCTCCACGCCCACTCCACCGCCAGCGACGGCACCGAGCCGCCCGAGGTGGTGGTCGCCGCCGCGGCGCAGGCGGGGGTGGACGTCCTGGCCCTCACCGACCACGACACGTATGCCGGGTGGCCGGCTGCCGTGGCCGCCGCGCAGGAGGTGGGGGTCGGCCTCGTGCGCGGCGTCGAGGTCTCGTGCTCCCACCGCGGGGTCAGCGTGCATCTGCTCGGCTACCTCGTCGATCCTGATGCCGCTGGTCTGCTGGCCGAGCTCGAGCACGCTCGCGACTCCAGGCTGACCCGCGTCGAACGCATGGTGGAGCGGATGGCGGCCGACGGCATACCGGTGTCGTTGGAGCAGGTTCAGGCGCTGGCGGGCGAGGGCGCCACGCTGGGGCGCCCGCACATCGCCGACGCGCTGGTAGCCAACGGCTACGTCGCCACCCGGGACGAGGCGTTCCGCGACATCTTGCGCAACGGCAGCCGGTACTACGTCGCGCACTACGCGCCCGACCCGGTGCGGGCCGTCGAGCTGGTGCGCCAGGCCGGCGGGGTCCCGGTCATGGCCCACCCCTTCGCCAACGCGCGGGGCTGGACGGTGGGCGACGACGTCGTCGAGGCCATGGCCGATGCCGGGCTGGCAGGGCTCGAGGCCCACCACCGCGACCACCGCGCCGCCGAGCGCGCCCACGCCCAGGCCCTCGCGGCGCGACTGGGGCTGTTCGTCACCGGCTCCAGCGACTACCACGGCTCAGGCAAGGAGAACCGGTTGGGCGAGAACACGACCACGGCAGAGGTGCTGGCGATGATCGAGGACCAGGCCACCAGCGGCATCGAGGTCGTCCGGGCGGGTCGGTCGTGACGGGCCTGGTCGACCCTCAGAAGCTCGGCTCCGTCTTCGTGACGCTGCTGGTCATCATGGACCCGCCGGGGGCGCTGCCCATCTTCCTCGCCCTGACCGGGGCCCTGACCCAGCGCCAGAAGGTCGCGGCCGCCCGCCGGGCCTCGCTCGTCGCGCTCGGAGTGATCGTGCTGTTCGCCGTCTTCGGCCAGCAGATCCTCACGTACCTGCACATCTCGCTGCCGGCTCTGCAGGGGGCTGGTGGGCTGCTGCTCCTACTCGTCGCTCTGCAGCTGCTGACCGGCTCGGAGCAGGAGCAGCACGCCGACGCCGGGGTCAATGTCGCCCTGGTGCCGCTGGGCACGCCGCTCCTCGCGGGTCCGGGCGCCATCGTCGCGACCATGCTCGCCGTCAAGAGCTCGCACTCGGCGAGCCAGTACGTCGCTGTCGGCCTGGGCCTGGTGGCCACGATGGTCGTCGTCTGGCTCTTCTTCCGGTTCGCCGGCCAGGTGCACCGTGTGCTCAAGGACAGTGGGACCGTGCTGATCACCCGGATCGCGGGTCTGCTGCTGTCCGCCATCGCCGTCCAGATGGTCGCGGACAGCATCCGAGCCTTTGTCAGCGGCTCCGCCTAGCCTGTGGCCCGTGACGAGGGAGGCGGGGGATTGAGCGCCGGAGCGTTCGTGCAGACCGAGATCGCGGGCCTGCCCAGGCGGCTCTTCCGCGCCAGTCCCAGCCGCCTGCTGGCCTGGGTGGACTGCCCGCGCCGCTACCGCCTGCAGTACCTCGACCGCCCGTCCCCACCGGCCCGGGGGCAGCGGGCCCACACCTCGGTCGGCGTCGCCGTGCACAACGCCCTGCGCGACTGGTGGGACCTCGTGCCCGCTGAGCGGACCCCGCAGGCCGGTGCCGAGCTGGTGCGCACGTCCTGGATCGACGTGGGCTTCCGCGACGGTGACCAGTCGCTGGAGTGGCGCGCCCGCGCGCAGCAGCACGTGACGGCCTACCTGACCCAGGTCGACCCGGCGGCGCAGCCGCTCGGCATCGAGCGCACCGTCTCGCTCAAGACCGAGTCCCTGGCCCTGCAGGGTCGCATCGACCGGCTCGACGAGCGACCTGAGGGCCTCGCCGTGGTCGACTACAAGACGAGCCGCGTCGTGCCCACCGACGACGATGCCCGCACCTCGCTGCCCCTGGCTCTCTATGCCGCTGCCGCGTGGAAGATGTTCCGGCGACGGTGCGTGCGGGTCGAGCTGCACCACCTCCCCAGCGGTTCGGTGGCCGTCCACGAGCACACCGTCGACTCGCTCAAGCGCAAGATCGCCGAGGCCGAGTCGATCGCCAGCGACGCGCGGCGCGCCGAGGAGGACTATGCCGAGCACGGGGTCGACTCCGGTCGCTTCCCGGCCAACGTGGGCCCACTGTGCCAGTGGTGCGACTTCCGGGCGCACTGTCCCGCGGGCCAGCGCGTGGGCCCGGAGAAGTCGGGGTGGGCCGCCCTGGAGACACCGGTCGCATCCGGGCGAGGCGACCTGAGAGACTGACCGCGCTCCTGGCCCGACTCCCGAAAGGCGCCGCCTTGGCACGCAAGACCCCGAAGCCGGCCACCGTCATCTCGGTCGCCAACCAGAAGGGCGGCGTCGCGAAGACGACCTCGGTCGCCTCGTTGGGGGCGGCCTTCGCCGAGCAGGGAAAGCGGGTGCTGCTCGTCGACCTCGACGCTCAGGCCTGCCTCACCTTCAGCCTCGGCGTCGACCCTGACGAGGTCGAGAGCTCGGTCAACGAGGTCTTGCTGGGCCGGGCGAGCATCGCCGACGTGCGCGTGCAGTGTGATGACGGGGTCGACCTGGTGCCCAGCGTGATCGAGCTCGCCGGAGCTGAGGCGCAGCTGCTGCCCCGCCCGGGCCGCGAGTACATCCTGCGCGGCGTGCTCGAGGACGTCCGGGCCGACTACGACGTGATCCTGCTGGACTGCTCCCCGAGCCTGGGTGTGCTCACGCTGAACGCGCTGACCGCCAGCCAGGGGCTGATCATCCCGATGCCCTGCGAGATGCTCAGCCATCGCGGGGTGGGTCAGCTGCTCGACACCGTGGCCGACGTCCAGAAGATCCTCAACAAGGACCTCCGCGTCCTCGGCATCCTGCCCACGCTGTTCGACGGGCGCAGCAACCACGCGCAGGAGGTCCTGGCCGACGTGGGCGAGCGCTATGGCCTGCCCGTCCTCGAGCCGCCGATCCCCAAGACCGTCCGGTTCGCCGAGGCTCCGGCGGTGGGGCGCTCGATCCTGGCGACGTCGCGCACCTCCAAGGGTGCGAAGGCCTACCGCGAGGTGGCTGCGGCGCTGTCAGCCCGGCTCTGACCGCCGCCCACTGCTGACCACTCCGCAGGTCGGCTCGGGCGAGCGCGACTCAGCTCTGGCTGGGCTCTCCGCCACGGGTACGGCGGCGGTTGCGGTTGCGGCGGGGAGCTCCCGCGCTCTCGCCCTCCGCGGCCGGCTGGCTCCCGCTGCGACGCTCCGAGCCGCGGCCCTCTGACCCGCGGCTGCCACCGCTCGCGTCACGGCCACTGCTGCGACCCCCGGAGGGCCGCCGCCCACCGGACTTGCCCGTCTCGCCGAGGTCCTCGAGCACCTCGGCGTCGAGACCGGCGAGCTTCTGGGCGGACTTGGGGAGTCGGCCCTTTGCGGTGCGCGGGATGTCGAGCTGCTCGTAGAGGTGGTCGGACGAGGAGTACGTCTCCTCCGGCTCAGGGATGCCGAGGTCGAGCGTCTTGTTGATGAGCCCCCAGCGAGGCATATCGTCCCAGTCGACGAAGGTCACTGCGATGCCGGTGTTGCCGGCCCGAGCGGTGCGGCCGATGCGGTGCAGGTAGGTCTTCTCGTCCTCGGGGCACTGGTAGTTGATGACATGGGTGACGTTGTCGACGTCGATGCCCCGCGCGGCCACATCCGTGGCGACCAGGATGTCGACCTTGCCGTTGCGGAACGCCCGCAACGCCTGCTCGCGAGCGCCCTGGCCGAGGTCGCCGTGGATGGCCGCCGCCGCGAAGCCGCGGTCGGTCAGCTCGTCGGCCACCTTGGCGGCGGTGCGCTTGGTGCGGCTGAAGACGATGGTCAGGCCACGGCCCTCGGCCTGCAGCATGCGGGCCAGCATCTCGACCTTGTCCATGGCATGCGCCCGGTAGACGAACTGCTCGACGGCCTTGACGGTGTGGGCGTTCTCCTGGTCGTCGCCCATCGCGCGGATATGCGTCGGCTGGCTCATGTAGCGGCGGGCCAGGGCGACCACCGCACCGGGCATGGTGGCCGAGAACAGCATGGTCTGGCGGGACCCGGGCGTCATGGCCAGGAGCTTCTCGACGTCGGGCAGGAACCCGAGGTCGAGCATCTCGTCGGCCTCGTCGAGCACGACCGACTTCACGTGCGAGAGGTCGAGGTGTCCCTGCTTGGCGAGGTCGATGAGCCGTCCGGGGGTGCCGACGACGACCTCGACGCCCTTGGCGAGCGCCTCGATCTGGGGCTCGTAGGCGCGGCCGCCGTAGACGGTGAGCACCCGGATGCCGCGCCCCTTGCCCGCCCGCTCGAGGTCGCTGGCCACCTGGACGGCGAGCTCGCGGGTGGGGGCGACGGCGAGGGCCTGGGGCTTGCCGGCATACGGGAAGCTGTCCCAGGCGGCGTCGCCGCGCGCGATGGCGCGGTTGAGCATCGGCACGCCGAAGCCCAGCGTCTTGCCCGTGCCGGTCTTGGCCTGGCCGATGATGTCGTGGCCCGCCAGCGCGACGGGGAGCGTCATCGCCTGGATGGGGAACGGGGTGACGATTCCCGCCTCGGCCAGGGAGGCGACGATGTCGGGGTGGACGTCGAAGTCGGCGAACGAAGGGGCAACGGGCGTGGTCGCGTCAGCGCTCACAGTGGTGTCGGTCATGAAGTTCTCTCGATCGGGGCCGCTCCGGATGAGCGGCCGTCGCACAGCGAGCCGATCGGAGGTCTTCGAGGGGGTGCGAAGCGGGCTCCGCAGCAGAGGTGTGCCGACCGGGCACCTGTTGGTGCTGCCAGTGTACCCGTCCGTCGTGCTCAGACCGCGCCACACCAGCCGCGACGCTACGCGACAGTAAGGTGTCGGCCATGACCCAGGACGACTGGCTGGCCGATCCCCAGTACCGCGACGCGGTCGCCGACCTGCTGGGAGTGCTCGCCTACGGTGAGCTGACTGCCTTCACGCGCCTGGCGGGGGACTCCGAGCTCGCGCCCACCCAGCCGCTCAAGGCGTCGGTGGCCGCGCTGGCCGTGGCGGAGTTCCGCCACTACGAGACCCTCGTGGCCCGGCTCGACCAGATGGGCATGGACCCCGAGGAGGCGATGGCGCCGTTCATCGCCCCGATCGATGCCTTCCACGAGCGAACCAAGCCCAGCACGTGGCTCGAGGGGCTGGTCAAGGCCTACGTCGGCGACGGCATCGCCACCGACTTCTACCGCGAGATCGCCGCCTACGTGGACCCCTCGACCCAGGCCCTCGTGCACTCGGCCATGGAGGACGTCGGGCAGGCCGAGTTCGTGGTCAAGGTCGTGCGCGAGTCGATCGCCGGCGACCCCCGCATCGCGGGGCGGCTGGCCCTGTGGGGCCGCCGGCTCGTGGGCGAGGCACTCTCGCAGGCTCAGCAGGTCGCCGTGGAGCGCGACGCCCTGGCCTCGCTGCTCGTGGGTGGCGTCGGGGCGCCGGGCCGCCCCAGCGCCGACCTCGCCGAGCTCGGCCGGATGTTCGCGCGGCTCACCGACGAGCACACCCGCCGGATGGGACGCCTAGGCCTGTCGGCCTGAGCCCGGCCCCCGAAAGCTCAGGTATGTCGAAGGGGCCCCGTCCGCGTGGACGGGGCCCCTTCGACGTGCGCGTGAGTCAGCGTCGTGTGGGGTCAGACGTTGGTGTTTCGCCGGCCCGTCACGTTGCCGTAGATCACGATCAGGATCGCCGCGACGACGATCCCGACGATGAACGGGATCCACTGGAACCCGCCGTTGGAGTTGTGGTACCCGACCTGGTAGACGAGCCACGAGGCGATCAGCGACCCGAGGATGCCCAGGATGATGGTCATCAGCAGCGAGATGTTCTGCTTGCCAGGGAGGACCAACCGGGCCAGGGCTCCGATGATGAGGCCGCCGATGATGGCGCCGATAATCGTTCCGATCATCTGTTGCTCTCCTTCTGCGCAGGCCGCGCGATGCGAGGGGGCCGTCAGCCGGCCCGGACCCCTTCACTCAACACCTGTTCGCGGGCTCGCGCGCGTTCAGCAGGCTCTCAGGTTGGTCACGGTGTGACAACAACCGACCTGCTGCACCGCAGGGATCGGTCAGATGTTGCCGAACCCGACCCCGCGCTTCTCGGACTCGCCGATCTGGACGTAGCCCAAGACGCCGGCGGGCACCATGACCTTGCGGCCCTTCTCACCCGTCAACGTGAGTGCAGTGCCGTTCGCGATGGCGTCGCTGACGGCCTTGAGGACCTCCTCGGCGCTCTCGTCGGTCTCGAACGTGATCTCACGGGCCACGTTCTGCACGCCGATCTTGACCTCCACGGTGGTGCCTTTCTTTTCGAGAAGGGACACGCGGCATACGCGCGTGTCGTGGTCTGGCGGAAAGGCTAACGAGCGGGGTCCGCGGAACCTTCCCCGCCCACCATGGGGAAGGAGCCCAGGCCCCGCCAGGCCAGCGCTCCGACGAGCCGCGCTGCCTCGTCCTTGGGGACGTCGGACCCCTGCGCCAGCCAGTGCCGGGCACTGACCTGAGCAAGGCCGGTCAGGGCCATGCCGAGCAGGGACGCGTCCTCGTCCGTGAGGCCGGTGTCCTCGGCGATGACCTCGGCGACCGCCTCGGCGCACACCAGCCCCACCGCGTCGAGCCGGTTGCGGACGGCCGACTCGTTGGTGAGGTCGGACTCGAAGATGAGGCGGAACGCGGCGCCGTCGCGGGACACGAAGTCGAAGTACGCGTTGATCGTCGCGTAGACCCGCTCCTTGTTGTCGTGGGTGGAGGCCAGAGCCTCGCGGACCAGCTGCTCGAGTCCCTCGCTGTGCTTGTCGAGCAGCGCCAGATAGAGCTCGAGCTTGCCCGGGAAGTGCTGGTAGAGAACCGGCTTGGAGACGCCGGCGCGCTCGGCGATGTCGTCCATGGCGGCCGCGTGGTAGCCGGACTCGACGAACGCGGCCTGCGCTGCCTCGAGGAGCTGCACGCGGCGAGCCGAGCGCGGCATGCGCTGGCCGGGCTGGCCGGGCTGCTTGGCGTCAGGGCTCGGGGCTACGGTGCGAAGCGCCATGGGGCCTCTCTGTTCGTCGTCGGCTCGTGGTCGGTTCGTGGCGGGCCTGGCTGCGGTGTCCTGGACATCGTACGGGTGGGTAACGTGACTCACATGGCCATCCCGCCGCTGGTCCCCCCGGGCTCTGAGCTCACCGCCGAGCAGAAGGCCCGCTACGCCCGCCACATCCTGCTCCCCCAGGTGGGCCTGGAGGGGCAGCGACGGCTCGCCAACGCCCGAGTCCTCGTGGTGGGGGCCGGCGGTCTGGGGTCGCCGGCGCTGATGTACCTCGCCGCCGCCGGGGTGGGCACGATCGGTGTCGTCGACGACGACGTGGTGGAGACCTCGAACCTCCAGCGCCAGGTCATCCACGGCGTCGCCGACGTGGGGCGGCCCAAGACCGAGTCGGCTGCCGAGACGGTGGCGGGGATCAACCCACTGGTCACCGTCGTGTGCCACGACCTGCGGCTCACCTCCGAGAACGCGCTGGAGATCCTCGCGGACTATGACGTCGTGCTCGACGGCGCCGACAACTTCGCCACCAGGTACCTGGTCAACGATGCCTGTGTGCTGCTGGGTCTGCCGCACGTCTGGGGGTCGATCTACCGGTTCGACGGGCAGGTGTCGGTGTGGTTCGCCGGCGTGGGGCCCTGCTACCGATGCGTGTTCCCCGACCCTCCGCCGCCGGACGCCGTCCCCTCGTGCGCGACCGGCGGGGTCCTGGGGGTGCTCTGCGCGGCGATCGGGTCGGTGCAGGTGGCCGAGACGGTCAAGCTCATCACCGGTCAGGGCGACCCGCTCGTGGGACGGCTGCTCGTCCACGACTCCCTGCGCCAGACCTGGGACTCGCTCACGGTTCGGGCCGATCCGCAGTGCCCGGTCTGCGGTGAGTCGCCGACGGTGACTGCTCTGGTCGACTACGACGACTTCTGCGGTATGCCGGGTGCCTCCGACACCGATCACGCCGCCGGGGTTGCCGTGCCCGGCTTCGCCGAGGTGACGGCCGTCGAGCTGGCCTCGATGCTGGCCGCCCGCGACCGGGGGGAGACCAGGTTCGAGCTCGTCGACGTGCGTGAGCCGGGGGAGCGCGAGGTCGTCTCGATCCCCGGCGCCCGGGCGATCCACCTGGACGAGTTCCGGTCCGGAACCGCCGCTGCCCAGCTGCCCGGCGGCATGCCGGTGGTCCTGCACTGCAAGTCGGGGGTCCGCTCCGCTGAGGCCGCGGCGCTGCTAGTAGCCACCGGTCGCCTGGACGTCGCCAACCTCACAGGTGGGGTGCTGGCCTGGGTGCAGGACGTCGACCCGAGCCTGCCGACGTACTAGGTGGGGCGATGGTGAGCGACGGACGGGACTTCGGGCTGCCCAGCGAGTTCGCCGACGACGTGCTCGAGGTCGTCGACCAGATCCCCGAGGCACGGGTGATGACCTATGGCGACATCGCCGAGCTGCTGGGACGTGGCGGCCCCCGGGGCGTCGGGACGGTCATGGCCAGGTATGGCTCCGACGTGCCGTGGTGGCGGGTGATCCGCGCGGGTGGCTACTTCCCGCAGGGGCTGGAGGACGAGGCGCTGGCGCACTACCGCGAGGAGGGCACCCCGCTGGTGCGCGGGCCGGTGGACGGCCGGCGGGTGGACCTCGCGCGGGCGCGGTGGCTCGACGCGAGACGCCCCGGCGGCTGACTGGCGTGGTCGGGGGAGCGTCGTCCTCCGGCGCCGCGGGGTCGGCAGGTCGCCCGTGCCCCTGTCGGTGCGAGGTGATGGAATCGGTGCCGTGCTGACCCTGCGCCGAGCTCCGAGCGTGGTGGCCGACGCGCCCCCGCTCGACGAGGTCCAGCGGGCGGTGCTCGACCACCGCGGCGGCGTGCTGCGCGTGCTCGGCGGCCCCGGCACCGGCAAGACGACGACGGCGGTGGAGCTCGTCGCGAGCCGCGTCGAGGCGGGTGAGGCCACCCCTGACCAGTGCCTCATGCTCACCTCCTCACGGGTGGCCGCGGGCAGCCTGCGGGAGCGCGTCACCGCGCGGCTGGGGCGCACGTCGACCGAGCCGCTGGCCCGGACCCTCCAGGCGTTCGGCTTCGGCATCCTGCGCCAGGCGGCGGCCCTGCGTGGCGACCCGACGCCGCGCCTGCTGAGCGGCCCCGAGCAGGACGTCATCCTCCGCGAGCTGCTCGCTGGACATGCGACCGAGGGCTCTGGGCCGGCCTGGCCGGACCGGCTGCACCTCGCGCTGCCCACCCGAGGGTTCCGCCACGAGCTGCGCGACCTGCTGATGCGCGCGGTCGAGCACGGCCTCGAGCCCCAGGACCTGGCTCACCTCGGGCGTGCCCACGACCGGCCAGAGTGGGTGGCAGCGGCGGACGTCCTTGCTGAGTACGACGAGGTCACCGCCCTGTCGGCGCCGGGCGCCTACGACCCGGCCTGGATCCTCGGGGCCGCCGCCGACCTCCTCGACGAGGACCCTGAAGCCCTCGACCGGCTCAGGTCCGGCCTGCGCCTGGTCGTCGTCGACGACGCCCAGGAGCTCACGACCGCCGCGGCCCGGCTGTTGCGCACCGTGGTGGGACCAGGCATCGACGTCGTCCTGCTCGGCGACCCTGACTGCGCGGTCCAGACCTTCCGCGGCGCCGACCCGCGCTACCTCGCCGACGGGTGGACCGCGTTGGGCGACGGCCCCACGCTGGTGTTGCCCACGGCATACCGGCTGCCGCAGGCCATCCACGACGCGGCTGGCAGGGTCGCTCCCAAGATCGGCGCCCTGGGCGGGGGCGCTCAGCGGCTCTCCACACCCACACGGCCGGGGGGCCAGGTCGACGTGCGCCTGCTGCGTGCAGTGAGCCAGGAGGCCGGGTTCGTCGCAGCTCAGCTGAGGGAGGCCCACCTGCGCCACGGAGTGCCTTGGTCCGACATGGCCGTGATCGTCCGTGGCCAGGGCCGCACCGCGACACTGCGGCGGGTGCTGATGGCCACGGGGGTTCCTGTCGCGGGCAGCTCGACCGACCTGCCGGTCCGCGACGAGGTGGCGGTGCGACCACTGCTCGCGCTGCTCCAGGTGGCGCTCGAGCTCGCTCGCGGTGACATCGAGCAGCTCGACCCCCAGGTGGCGGTCGACGCGCTCACCTCCCCGGTGGGCGGCGCCGATGCGGTGACCCTGCGACGCCTGCGACGGGCCATGCGCCGCATCGAGCTCGAGAACGGCGGCGGCCGCACCAGCGACGAGCTGCTTGCCGTGGCCCTGGCCCAGCCCGGGGCCCTGGTCGAGCTGGGGCCCGAGGCGAACCCGGCCCGCCGGGTCGCCGCGAGCATCGCGGCAGGTGTCGCGGCGGCGCGAGGTGCGCGTGAGGGCGACGTGTGGCGCTGGGAGCCCGGTGTCAGCGCCGAGTCGGTCCTCTGGGCGATGTGGTCTGCGACGCGGCTCGGGCCCGAGTGGCAGGCCGCGGCCCTCGATGGCGGGCCGTCTGCCGCGCGCGCCGATCGCGATCTCGACGCCGTCGTCGGGCTGTTCGACGCGGCCGCGAAGTTCGTCGACCGCCTGCCTCAGGCGGGGCCCGAGGAGTTCCTCACCCACATCGGCAGCCAGGACATCCCTGGCGACACTCTCGTCGCCCGGTCACCGGTCGGCGAGTCGGTCACCGTCACGACGCCGCAGGCTGCCGCCGGTCGGCAGTGGCAGCTGGTCGTGGTGGCGGGGGTGCAGGAGGGCGTGTGGCCGGACCTGCGGTTGCGCGGGTCCTTGCTGGGCTCCGAGCACCTCGTCGATGTCGTCACCGGGCGCGCGTCGACCTTTCGCGCCGCCCAGGCCGCGGTCCGCTACGACGAGACGCGCCTCCTGCTCGTCGCACTGACCCGGGCCAGCGAGCGGGTCGTGGTGACGGCCGTCCGCAGCGATGACGAGCAGCCTTCCGTCTATCTCGACGTCATCGACCCCGAGACCATTGCGGCTCATGGCGATCGCCCCTTTGCCGATGTTGCGCGCACGATGACCCTCCCGACGCTGGTCGGTGAGCTGCGCCGCCAGCTGCTCTCGGCCGACCGCGAGCAGCGCAGCACTGCCGTGGCTGCGCTCTCGCGGCTCGCCCACGAGGCCGTGCCCGGTGCAGACCCTGACCAGTGGTGGGTCATGCGCGCGGTGTCCGACGACAGGCCTCTCCGCGCGGCCGACCAGGAGGTCAGGGTCTCGCCCAGCAAGGTCGAGTCCTTCGGCAGCTGCGGTCTGCGGTGGCTGCTGGGCTCGGTCGGCGGCGACGGTCCGAGCGTGGGGGCGGCCGACATCGGCACGCTCGTGCACGACATCGCCTATGACCTCGGCGACGTCGACGCCGACACGATGGTCGCCGAGGTGGACGCCCGTTGGGGACGCCTGGGGCTCCCGTCCGGCTGGGTGTCCGACCGCAAGCGCCTGGAGGCCCACCAGATGGTCCGGCGTCTGGCGAGGTACTTCGAGGAGGCCGCCGCGGAGGGTTGGGTGCGCGTCGGCGCCGAGGTCGACATGAGGGTCGTGCTCGGGCGGGTGGTCCTCACCGGCAAGGTCGACCGGCTGGAGCGCACCGCCGACGGGTCGGCCCTGCGCGTGGTCGACTACAAGACAGGCAGCAACAAGCCCAAGCACGACGAGCTGGCCCGCCATCCCCAGCTCGGGGCCTACCAGCTCGGGGTGGAGCGCGGTGCGTTCGGCGACCATGGCACCGTCTCGGCCGGAGCCGCCCTTCTCCAGGTCGGCAAGGCGGCCTTGGTCAAGACGACCCTGCAGCCCCAGCCTCCCTTGGCCGAGGACGACGAGCCCGGGTGGGCCGCCGACCTCGTCACGGCAACTGGAGAGGGCATGGCCGGGTCGACCTTCCAGGCGACCATCGGCGACTGGTGCACGATGTGCGCCAGCAGGGCGTCGTGCCCAGCCCAACCCGAGGGGCGTGTCCTGTGACGGCGACCCGCACGATGGTCTCGGCCAAGGACATTGCCCGTGCTCTCGGCCAGCCCGAGCCCACGGACGAGCAGGTCGAGGTCATCGAGGCACCGCTGTCTGCGCTGTTGGTGGTGGCCGGGGCCGGTTCGGGCAAGACCGAGACGATGACCGGGCGCGTGGTGTGGCTGGTGGCCAACGGCTTCGTGGAGCCCGACCAGGTGCTCGGCCTGACCTTCACCCGCAAGGCCGCGACCGAGCTGTCCGAGCGCATCGGCAGCCGGTTGCGGCTCCTCCAGCAGCGCGGCGTGTGGCAACCGCCCGTGGACGACGGTGAGACGGGGGCCGAGGTGCTCGGGGGCACCCCGACCGTCTCGACCTACCACTCGTATGCCGGGCGGCTCGTCCGCGAGCATGCCCTGCGGCTGGGCTACGAGTCCGAGTCTCGGCTGCTGTCGGAGGCGGCGGCCTGGCAGTACGCCGCCGAGGTGGTGGCGGGCTACGACGGCCCGATGGATCATGTGCAGTTCGCGGAGTCCACGGTGACGGCGGCGGTCGTCGACCTCGCCGGCGAGCTGTCCGAGCACCTCGTCGCGCCGGGTGAGGTCGCGGCATACCTCGACGAGGTGCTGCAGGCCCTCGCCTCGCTGCCGCCCGGTGCCAGCCGCGCCAAGGACCTGCCCGGCGACGTCAAGAAGATGCGCGAGCAGCTGCGCGCGCGGGCCGGGGTGCTGCCCATGGTGGAGCGCTACCTGCGGCTCAAGCGCGAGCGCGACGCCATGGACTTCGCCGACCAGATGGCGCTGGCCGCCCGACTCGCCATGACCTTCCCGGACATCGGCGCCATCGAGCGGCAGCGGTTCGGCGCCGTCCTGCTCGACGAGTTCCAGGACACCTCGGCCGCCCAGCTCGAGCTGCTCCGGTCGCTGTTCGTGGCCCCCGGGAGCGACCCGTTGCCCGTGACGGCGGTGGGTGACCCCCACCAGTCGATCTATGGGTGGCGCGGGGCGAGCGCGACGACGCTCTCGGCGTTCCGGACCGCCTTCGCCGGCGACGGCCCGGTGCCGGTGCGCCCGTTGGCCACGAGCTGGCGCAACGACATCGCCGTGCTCGAGGTGGCCAATGCGGTCGCGGTCCCGCTGCGCGAGCGCTCCCGGGTGCCGGTGGCCGCGCTGACGGCCCGCCCGGGGGCGGGGGCAGGTCGGGTGAGCGCCGCCCGCGTGCTCACCGCAGCTGACGAAGCGGCGCTGGTCGCGGACTGGCTGGACGCCCGCCGGCGCGAGGGCGCGGCCTCGGCTGCCGTGCTCTGCCGCAAACGGTCCCAGTTCGGTCCCGTGATGGATGCCCTGGAGGCCCGGGGGATCCCCTACGAGGTCGTGGGACTCGGTGGTCTGTTGCTGACCCCCGAGGTCGAGGACATCACCGCGCTGCTGCAGGTCGTCCACGACCCGACCCGTGGTGACCAGCTGATGAGGCTGTTGACCGGCCCCCTGTGCCGTCTGGGAGCCGCTGATCTCGATGGGCTGATGGCCTGGGCCAGACATCAGCAGGACCTGCGGCTCGGCCGCTCCGAGCGCGACACTCCTGCCGACGACGACGATGCCCAGGGCGCCCCCGCCGGCGGGCTGTCGGTGCCGGCCGGGCCGTCGTCGCCGCGCGACCAGGCGCCCGACAGCTCCGACCGCGTGAGCATCGTCGAGGCGGTCGACGACCTACCGCGCCCCGGCTGGACGAGCCACGACGGGAGGCGGGTCAGTGACGCGGCGCTGCCGCGGTTGCACGACCTGCGTCGCGCGATCCGCCGCCTGCGTTCGCTGACGGCCCTGCCGCTGGCCGACCTCGTGGGCGAGGCTGAGCGCGTCCTGGGGCTCGACATCGAGGTGTTGGCCCGCGAGGGCTACACGCCTGCTGCGGCGCGGGCCCATCTTGACGCCTTCGCCGATGTCGCCGCGACGTTCACGGTGAGCGCCGACCGGCCGACCCTGGGCGGCTTCCTGGCGTGGCTGGCAGCTGCCCTCAAGGAGGAGCGCGGGCTCGACAAGGGCTACATCGAGGCGTCCGACGACGCCGTCCAGATCCTCACGATCCACGCCGCCAAGGGCCTGGAGTGGGATGCCGTTGCCGTTCCCGGCCTGGTCGAGGGGTCTTTCCCCGCCCTGTCGTCCGCGGCCAGCCGGTCCAACGGGCAGGAGTGGGTGGTCTCGGCGCCCAAGTCGCGCGGCTGGGTCGGCGGGCTGTCCGACGGAGGCATCCCCTATGACCTGCGCGGTGACCGCGACGGTCTGCCTGTCCTGGACTGGCGTGGGGCGACCGACTGGAAGGACATGGAGCAGCGCCTCGAGCGGTTCCTCCACGCCGGCGGGGAACACGGGGTCGAGGAGGAGCGCCGCCTGGCTTATGTCGCGTTCACCCGCGCGAAGGCCGACATGCTGGTGACCGCCCCGGTCTGGACCGACGGCAAGACCCCCAAGGTGACCTCACGCTTCCTGCTCGAGGTGACCAGCGCCGACCACCCGTTGCCCGTGCACGTGCTCGAGTGGGCGCCCATGCCCGACGCCAGCACGCCCGACGAGGCGCAGAACCCCATGGCGACCCTGCAGACGTCCGTGCAGTGGCCGGCTGACCCCCTGGCCGAGCGCCGGGCCGCCTTGGCCGATGGCGCGGCCGCGGTCCGCGCGGCGATCGAGGAGTATGCCGCAGCGCCGGCCCACGCACCCCAGGCCGAGCAGGGCGTGCTCCCGCTTCCTGGCGAGAGCCTGCCCATCCTCGAGGAGCTCTCGTTGCTCCTGGAGGAGCGGCGTCGCCAGTCCGAGCGAGGGCCGCAGACGGTGCTCCTGCCGCGCCACCTGTCGGCGTCGGCGGTGGTCGCGTTGGCGCAGGACCCCGAGCGGTTCGCGTCGGGCCTGCGCCGGCCGATGCCCGAGCCGCCCGCCCTCGCGGCCCGCAGGGGCACGGCGTTCCATGCCTGGGTCGAGCAACACTTCGCCCGGGCCGCCATGGTCGACGTCCTGGACCTGCCCGGCAGCGCCGACGAGGATCCGGGCGACGACGCCGAGCTGCCCTCGATGAAGGAGCGGTTCCTCGCCAGCGAGTGGGCCCACCGGACGCCTGCCGAGATCGAGATCGCCCTCGAGACGGTCATCGACGGGATCGCCGTCCGGGGCCGGATCGACGCCGTCTTCCCGCGTGAGGACGGCGGCTTCACGATCGTCGACTGGAAGACGGGGGCCAAGCCCACCGGCGACCTGTCGCGCACCCGTGCCCTGCAGCTCGCGGCATACCGGGTGGCCTTTGCGCGGCTGCGGGGTCTGGACCCCAACCATGTCGACGGCGCCTTCTACTACGCGGGCACGGGTGAGACCGTGCGGCCGGCGCTGCCTGGCGAGCAAGAGCTCGCCGAGCTGCTGCGCTCGGTTCCCGACTAGCGGTGTGTCTCGCCGCTTGAGAAGCCGGGCTCGAACTCCGGGCCCGGGTCCTCGCCGCCGATCGGCTCCGGCTCAGACTCCGGCTGAGGCTCCGGCTGAGGCTCCGGCTGAGGCTGGGGCTCGCGCGCCGACTCAGGTTCCGCCTGCGGCTGAGGCTCGGAGAGAGGTTCGTGCTCGCGCACCTGCTCCGGCGCTGCCTCGCCCCCGCGTCCGACCTCGATCTCAGTGGTGTCCTGCGCTCTTGGAGCGAACATGACCTCCACATCGTCGTCGCCGAGATCCTCGTCCTCGTCGGCGACCGCTGGTGGCACCAGGACGGGCCCCCGGCGCCGGGCGGGTGCCATCGATGGGCGCGTGTAGTCGCTCTCTGCCTGGTCCTCCGCGTGGACACGTTCGTCCAGACGCCGCAGCGCGCTCGCCTGGCGCTCGACGGCGCGCCGGTCGCCCACGGCGACAGCGCTCATCAGCTCGCCGAGCCGGCGCATCTCCGCGGACAGCCGCGCTCGGGGGACGAGATGTGCGTCCGGCCGCTCGCTGCGGGCGTGCGCGTAGGCCTCCATCAGGGTCTCGAAGGCGCGGGGTGGGGCCTGCGTGACCAAGGCGAAGAAGTCGTCGGCCGGGTCGGCGACCTTGGCGTCCTCCCAGCCCGTGATGGCCTTGACCGTGCCACTCGCGGCGTCGTGGTCGTCGGCGAAGACGGCGAGCACCTGGTCGCCGGTGAGGTCGCCGTGGGTCGGGGTCGGTGCGAAGCGCCACCAGCGGACGTCCTCGAGGGCCCTCTCCCAGCGGCTGAGGAGCCCGGTGGGCACGTGTCCGGTGCTGGCCGCTCGGTCGAGCTCGCTCAGCCGTCGGGTCCGGTAGGTGTCGGCGTCGTAGGCCGGCAGCCCCGCTTCCTCGAACAACGCGTGGTCCGCGTTGTGCAGTGCCGCGATGGAGCGCCCCAGCTCGGCAGCCAGACCGGGGCCGGACGGCAGCGCGCCGAAGTCGATGCTGCGCCCCGGCAGATAGGGGTACACCGCCGCACGACCGCCCTCCTTCAGGGCCACGAAGCCTCGCGGCGTCGGCACCCCGAACGGCAGCCGGCGGGACAGCAGCGCGAGCAGCCCGAACGTTGCCTCCATCTCAGCCGCCGCCGCAGCGCTGCGCGGCACGCGCACCACCCACCGGCGGTGCTGGGTGTCCTGGACGAACGCGAGGTCGTACTGGTGGTCAGGTGCCCCCGGTACGGCCTCGACGCTGGCGGGGTCGAGTCCCGGCACGGCAGCGCTGGCCAGGGCTGCGAGGAAGAGGGGGCTGCGGTCCACACGGTCACCGTATGCCGAACGGCCCCGCCTAGGGTGGAGGCGTGGGCCGCCTGTTGGAAACTCTGCCGAATCTCTCCCTTGCGCGTCCGGGCCTCGACCGTCGCGCAGAGCGCCGCGTCGAGCCCGGGCTCATGCAGACACTGCTGGCCGACCCCGGGACCAGGGTCCTGGTCCTGCACGGCGACCAGGTGGAGCTGCGCGAGCCCCAGGACGGCGAACGGGCCGCCGCGTCAGCCCTCGTGCTCCGCGCCCCCGAACCGGCTGACGCCACAGGGCTGGTGGTGTTCCTCGGGCAGGAC
This sequence comes from Pedococcus sp., assembly GCF_036000045.1. Taxonomy (GTDB): domain Bacteria; phylum Actinomycetota; class Actinomycetes; order Actinomycetales; family Dermatophilaceae; genus Pedococcus. Next base: position 19,844 of record NZ_DASYGF010000072.1, on the reverse strand, counting down.
GCCGACGGCACGGCATACGTCGCGGTGGTGCGGCCCCAAGCCGAGCAGGACGCGCACCCGGCCTGGCGCACCCTCCGCCAGATCGGCGCCGACCTCGACGACCGCGACGCCACGCTCTTCGCCACCGCGCTGGCGCTCGCGAACTGGCATGCCGCCCACACCCACTGTCCCCGCTGTGGCGCGCCGACCAAGCCGGTGCAGGCAGGGTGGCTGCGACGCTGCACGAGCGACGGGACGGAGCACTACCCGCGCACGGACGTCGCCATCATCGTCTCGGTCGTGGACGACCGTGACCGGATCCTGCTGGCGCGCGGTGCGGGGTGGGGCGAGGGACGGTTCTCGGTGCTGGCCGGGTTCCTGGAACCGGGGGAGAGCCTGGCCGCGGCGGTGGCGCGTGAGGTCCGTGAGGAGGTCGGCCTCGAGGTGTCCGACGTGTCGTACCTCGGTGACCAGCCGTGGCCGTTCCCGAGCTCGCTCATGGTGGGCTTCACCGCTCGGGCCACGGGCAGCGAGGACGAGCTGGAGAACCTGCGCCTCCAGGAGTCCGAGATCGCCGAGGCGCGGTGGTTCACCCGCGAGGACTACCGCGCGGTGCTCGCCTCAGGCAGGGTCGGCGCGTCGACCCGCCTCTCGATCGCCCGCCGCCTCATCGAGCGGTGGCTGGGCCACGGCCTGGACGAGGTGTAGGCGCGGGCGTCGCCTCAGGAGGCGAGGCGCTTCTTGACCTCGTTGATCGACGGGTTCGTCGCGGCGGAGCCGTCCGGGAAGAGCAGGGTCGGCACGGTCTGGTTGCCACCGTTGACGTCCATCACGAAGGCCACCGCATCGGGCTCCTCCTCGATGTTCACCTCGGTGAAGCCGATGCCCTCGCGGCCCATCTGCGCCTTCAGCCGGTTGCAGTACCCGCACCACGAGGTGGTGAACATGGTCACGGAGCCGGGGGCGGGAACCTTGGTCACGGAGTTCGGCATGGTGTCTTCCTGTTCGATGGACTGAGTGGCCATCACCCTCAACATCGTCGACGCGCCCCCTCTTCCCTTGCCGATGTGACGTTCATGACCATGATGGGGCATGCCTTCGCCTGCCGACCTCGATCCCGCCCTGCTCACCCTTGCCGCCAGCCGCAACCTCGGGACACTGGCCGCGATCAAGAAGGACGGGCGGCCCCAGCTCTCGATGGTCAACTTCGCCCTCGACCCTGGCGGCCCCACGACCGGTCCCACGATCAGGGTCTCTGTCGTCGACGGTCGGGCCAAGGTGGCCAACCTGCTTCGCGACCCCCGCGCCTCGCTGCTGGTCACCTCCTCCGACGGCTGGTCCTATGCCGTGCTCGACGGCGACGCCGAGCTCTCGCCAGTAGCGTCGGGTCCCGACGACGCGACCGTCGAGGAGCTGGTCGAGCTCTACCGCATGATCCGCGGCGAGGACCACCCCGACTGGGATGACTACCGGGCGGCCATGGTGCGCGACCACCGGCGCGTGCTGAGCATCCACGTCACCAAGGTCTACGGCCTGGTCCAGTCCTGAGGGTGGCGGCACACGCCCACCGCGCCGAGGCGGGGTGGGCGCTGTCGCCCCCGTCTGACAGGATCGGGCCGATGGCGACCCAGCTCCACGGCATACCTGTGCACCCCTCCGCCGACGAGATCCTGGGGGCGCTCGACCCTGAGCAGCGTGAGGTGGCCGCGCACCCGCTGGGGCCCATGTGCGTGCTCGCCGGCGCAGGCACGGGCAAGACCCGGGCCATCACGCATCGGATCGCCTACGGCGTGCACTCGGGCGCCTACCAGCCGCAGCGCGTCCTGGCGGTGACGTTCACGGCGCGGGCCGCCGGCGAGATGCGCACCCGCCTTCGCTCACTAGCCGTGGGCGGCGTCCAGGCCCGCACGTTCCACGCGGCTGCCCTGCGCCAGCTGCACTTCTTCTGGCCGCAGGCGGTCGGCGGCGCCGCTCCCGAGGTGATGAGCCAGAAGGCCTCGGCGGTCGCCCAGGCCGCTGCCTCGCTGCGGCTCGACCTCGCTCGTGACCGCACCGCCATCCGCGACCTCGCCGCGGAGGTGGAGTGGGCCAAGGTCTCCATGCTCACCCCGGAGACCTATGCCGCCGGCGCCCGCGCCGCGCGCCGCGAGCCGCCCGGCTTGGACGCCACCGCCATGGCCCGGGTGCTCGAGGCCTACGAGCAGGTCAAGACCCAGCGGGGCGTGATCGACTTCGAGGACGTGCTGCTGCTGACGGTCGGCATCCTGGCTGAGCGCGAGGACATCGCCAGGGCGGTGCGCGCCCAGTACCGCCACTTCGTCGTCGACGAGTACCAAGACGTCAACGCGCTTCAGCAACGGCTGCTCGATCTGTGGGTGGGCGAGCGCCAGGACGTCTGCGTGGTGGGAGACCCGGCCCAGACCATCTACTCGTTCACCGGGGCCAGCCCGCGCCACCTGCTCGGTTTCACCGAGCGGCACAGGGACGCCAGGGTCGTGCGCCTGGTGCGCAACTACCGCTCGACACCACAGATCGTCAGCCTCGCCAACCTCATCGTCCGGGGGCCGTCAGGAGGCCTGCGCGGCAACGCGGTGCAGCTGCAGGCCCAGGCCGAGCAGGGGCCGGTCCCCGCCTTGACCGCTCATCCCGACGACCCGGCCGAGGCGACGGCGATCGCCGCCGAGATCGCCGAACGGGTCGCCCGGGGCGTGTCGCCGGGCGAGGTCGCGGTGCTGTTCCGCACGAACGGTCAGTCCGAGGCGTTCGAGTCGGCACTCGCGGACCGCGGGATTCCCTACCTCGTGCGTGGCGGTGAGCGGTTCTTCTCCAGGCCCGAGGTCCGCGATGCCGTGTTGCTGATGCGGGGTGCGGCCCGCTCCGACGACGGCAGCATCGCGCTGCCCGAGCTGGTGCGCGACGTGCTGCTCGGCGCGGGCTGGACCCGGGAGGCCCCGACCTCGGGCGGCGCCGCGCGCGAGCGCTGGGAGTCGCTCGCAGCGCTCGCGGCGCTCTCGGACGACCTGGTGGCGGCCAACCCCGACGCCCGGCTGCCCGACTTCGTCCGCGAGCTGGACGAGCGCGCCTCCGCCCAGCATGCCCCTGCAGTGCAGGGCGTCACCCTGGCCTCCCTGCACGCCGCCAAGGGCTTGGAGTGGGACGTCGTGTTCCTCGCCGGGTGCTCCGACGGCTACCTGCCTATCGCCATGGCCGACACGCCCGAGGCGATCGAGGAGGAGCGGCGGCTGACCTATGTCGGCGTCACCCGCGCCCGCCGAGAGCTTCGGCTGTCGTGGGCCGGCGCGCGCACGCCCGGCGGCCGCCAGACCCGTCGCCCCTCGCGCTTCCTCGACGGGGCCGCGAGCATCCTCGGCGAGGGGGCGCGGTCGCAGCCCAAGGCGACTGCCACGGGCCGGCGCGGGACCAAGGCGCTCAAGCCCGCGCTGCCCGCCCACTGCCGCGGCTGCGGCACCGAGCTCACCACCGCGGCCCAGCGCAAGACCGGCCGGTGCGCGGACTGCCCGCCTGCCTACGACGAGGCGACCTTCGAGCGCCTCCGCACCTGGCGTCTCGCGGTGGCGCGCGAGGCGAGCGTCCCGGCATACGTCGTCTTCACCGACGCGACCCTCACGGCCATCGCCGAGCGCGAGCCGAAGTCCGACGGCGAGCTGGCGCAGATCTCAGGTGTCGGCGTCCGCAAGCTCGGCCTCTATGGCACCCAGGTGCTGGCGATCCTGGGTGGGGCCGAGGTCGACGAGGTGCTCGAGATGCGTTCTGCCGCAACGAGATCCGAGAGCTGACCGTAGGACTTCCGTTTCTTTACCCGAAATTCCGATAAATCCGTTGCTGCTGTCGCGAGCGCTGCTCTACCCTTGACGAACGCACCCCAGCCGTCACACCGACCACGCTGGCGCCCACCACGCACCCGAAGGAGGGTTGGCCCGATGAAGAACACCACGATGACGATCGACGCGACGCACACGTCCCGCGTCCGCTCCGTGTGCCCCGAGGCCGGCCGCGTCCTCCTCGCAGGCACCCGCGGACCGGTCAACGGGACCACTGTGCCCAGCGCCGCCTACGGCGTCCCGATGATCGCCGATGCCCAGGCTCCGACCTCCTGCTTCGGCGGCTTTGGCGTCACCACCAAGGACCTCGCGTTCCGCTCCCTCGGAGAACCACCTGTCTAGGCCACCAGCCAGCAGGCTCTCTTCGAGGCCGCGGAACCCGACATCCGGGATCCGCGGCCTTTCTGTTTGTCCAGACACGTTTGTTCAGCGCCACAGGCTTCCGCACCACAGGCCTTCCGCACCACAGGCAGGAAGACGCAGCACCGATGACGCAGCACGAGAACACCGAAGAGAACGGGCCGACCTCCGACCGGAGGAGCACCGGCCAGACCGCACCGCAAGGACCTGCCACCACCACGGCGGGACGAGAAGAGGGAGGTGACACCCGATGCAGCTGAGCGCAGTCCACGACCTGGTCGAGCAGGCCGCCACTGTCGGCGCAGGCATCCCGTGTCGAGACAACGACGCCGAGCTGTGGTTCGCCGAGAGCCCCGCTGACGTCGAGTTCGCCAAGTCGCTGTGCCACACGTGCCCGGCGGTGACGGCCTGTCTCGCAGGCGCCATCGACCGCGCCGAGCCGTGGGGCGTCTGGGGCGGCGAGCTCTTCGTCCAGGGAGCCATCGTCGCCCGCAAGCGTCCGCGCGGACGTCCGCGCAAGAACCCGGTCGCCGCGTGACGACCGTGCCGTTCGACTCACCCTTCTCATCCTCACCCACCAGGAGCTTCGACATGTTCCAGGCGTTGTATGCCGACCTGGCGCGTGCCCATCGACGGCACCGCCAACGGGAGTACCAGCGCCGGCTCGAGGCGAAGGCGCAGCACGAGATGCTGCACGCCCTTCCTCGCATGCTGGCCCGGTAACCCCGTCGCCCGAACCCGCCGGGACGTCCCTCTGGGGTCGTCCCGGTGGGTTCTTCATGGTTCAAGTCAGCACGCGCCGTGGCTAGGCTGGCGAGCATGCCCGTCCAGATCCGCATCGCCCAGGACCCGGCCGCCGACGAGGTCCTGAGCAGCGACCCCTTCGCCTTGCTCGTGGGCATGCTGCTCGACCAGCAGTACCCGATGGAGCACGCCTTCCGCGGCCCGTGGAAGATCCTCGACCGGTTCGGAACGCTGGCCCCCGACGCTATCGCCGCCGCCGAGCCCGAGGCGTTCGCCGACCTGTGCTCGACCCCGCCCGCGATCCACCGATATGGCCGCTCGATGGCGGGACGCGTCCAGCAGCTGGCCGCAGTCGTCCGCGACCGGTACGACGGTCGCGCCGAAGCGATCTGGACTGAGGCGCGCGACACTCCAGACCTGCTCACCCGGCTGCGCGACCTCCCTGGGTTCGGCGACCAGAAGGCGCGCATCTTCGCGGCCCTGCTCGGCAAGCGCCTGGACGTGCGCCCTGCGGGCTGGCAGGAGGCCGTCGGCCCGTATGCCGAAGATGGCTCCTACCGTTCGGTGGCCGACGTCGTGGATGCCGAGTCTCTGGCGAAGGTTCGCGAGTTCAAGCAGGCCGCGAAGGCGCAGGCCAAGGCCAAGGACGCGGCGGCGAAACCGTCGGCGTCGTCGGCTGCATCCTCGGCCCACTGAGCATGGCCGACGACGAGGCTCCGCCGGTGTGCGCCACCTGCGGTGGCGCCGCACCGGACCCGGCGTTCGCGCGACTGACCTGGACGCGCGGCACCGAGAACGGCCGCGAGGTCTGGACGTGCGACCGGTGCAGCCGCGAGCACCTGCGCAGCATCGAGGGCAAGCTCGACTCCGCCTGGTGGTGAGCCGTCAGGCGACGGGCGGGGGCAGGTGACGCAGCTGCATACCGGGCAGATGGTCCACGACGATGTCGCGCGCGGGCACGGTGCCACCCAGCTGGCACAGCACGCCGATGCCACCGAGCCAGACACGGTGGATGAGCAGGTAGGACGGAGGCAGGTTGAGCTTCATGCCCACGAGGAACTCCGGGCGCCGGACGTCGTTGACGTGCGTGGCCACGCTGCGCAACCAGGGCCGGCTGAACGTGAAGGTCTCGTGCTTGAGGGGCTCGAGGAACGGCTGGAGGTACTCCAGCAGCGCCTCGGCGTCGACGGTCAGGGACGGCTTGATGAACCCCTCCGTGCGCAGCCCCTGCTCGAGCTCGGCAGCCTCGCCGCACAGCGCAGCCGCGACCAGCGAACCCATCGCGGGAGGCAGCCCCGACGGGAGGCGGTTGACCGCCCCGTAGTCGATGACACCCAGCCGGCCGTCCTCGAGCAGCCGGAAGTTGCCGGGGTGGGGGTCGGCGTGGAGCAGCCCTGCGCGCGCCGGGCCCACGAGGAGGAACTCCATGTAGCGCTCGGAGGCGGCGTTGCGCTGGGCAGGCGTGCCGGAGGCGACGATCTGCGACAGCGGGGTGCCGTCGATCCACTCGGAGACGATGACGTGCTCGCTGTGCGAGAGCACATCCGGCACCGCGAAGTGCGGGTCGTCCCGGAACACCTTGGCGAACCGCCGCTGGCTCGTGGCCTCGAGGTTGTAGTCGAGCTCCTCGGTCATGCGCGACTTGAGCTCGTCAGTGATCGGCTTGATGTCCATGCCGGGGATCCAGCTGCCTGCGATACGTGCCACGCGCGCGAGCTGGTTGAGGTCCGAGAGCAGGGCCTGGCCGGCGCCGGGGTACTGGATCTTGACGGCGACCTCGCGCCCGTCACGCCAGACGGCCTTGTGGACCTGGCCGATCGAGGCCGCGGCGCTAGGCGTGTCCTCGAAGGACTGGAACTTCGAGGTGCGCCAACGCGGCCCGAGCTCCTCGGCCAGGACGGCATGCACCGTGGCCGTCGGCAGAGCCGGGGCCGACTCCTGGAGCTTGGTGAGGGTGGCCCGGTAGGGGCCTGCCAGCTCCTCGGGGAGGGCCGCTTCCATGACCGACATCGCCTGGCCAAACTTCATGGCCCCGCCCTTGAGCTCGCCGAGGACCTTGAACAGCTGCTCGGCGGTGCGCGCCTGGAGCTCGGCGGCGACGGCCTCGGCCGGCTTGCCTCCGACCCGCTTTCCGAAGCCCAGAGCGGTGCGGCCGGCAAAGCTCAAGGGGAGGCTGGCCAGCCGTGCCGTGCGGCTGACGGCCCGGCGGGGAAGTTCGCTCACCGGGCCATTGTCGCTTGCGAGCGCTCGCGCTCGTCGGTGGGCCCGCCCATGGCGTCAGCGGGCGCGCCCACGGCGTCGCCGGACGCGCCCAGGGCGGCCGCGCCCACGGACCCGGCCGTGGCGCACGAGCAGCGCCGATGCACCGGCCACTCGCGCTGCCGGACGCCGGGCCAGGGGAGCGCGACCTCGAGCGAACGGCCTCGGGGCAATGGCTGCCCGTCGAGAACGGCGAGGGCCACCATCGACGCGAGCCCGGCGGTCACCGCGACCAGCGAGGTCTCGCCACCCACCTCCTCGGGGCGTCCGACGGCAGGGCGGGTCAGCTGACCGGCCAGGAGTGGCCACGCGGCGTCGAGGTCGGCCCGCGTGAGGTCAAGACATCGCAGACACGGCCCACCTGCCTGCACGACCGGTCCGACGACCGCCTCGACGAGGTGCATGACCACCGGCAGCACCGGTATGCCGAGCCGGCGCCACGGCTCCGCGACGCCCGGTGCGACGGCCTGGGGTGCGACGAGCACCACGAGTGAGGGTGCAGGCCCCGCTCCGGTGTCGACCCGTTCGCGTTCGAGCTCTTCGACCGCCAGGCTCCCGGACCGCACGGTGCCGACCCCCGCTCGGCGCAGCAGCGTGGCCAGGGCAGAGGGCAGCGGGCCCTGGCCGACGAGGAGCACCAACGCGCTTCGCCGCCGTGCCAGCACGGCATAACCATCGCCTGGGCCGGTCGTGCGCCCCAACGCCTCGGACTCCACAGCGAGCACCGCCCGCAGCTCGACGGGTAGGCCGGGGTGGTCGCGGACCGGGCCGACCAGGCCGTGGCGGCGCAGCAGCGCGAGCAGGCCACTGTGGTCCGCCAGCGCGGCGGGGAGGTCACGGGTGCCGTCGAGCGACTCGAGCGCGGTCACCTGGTCCTCGGTGAGGCCCCGCAGCACCACGGCGCGGCTGGGGTCGATGCCGAGCTGCACGTCACCGTTGCCGCGCCGCAGCACGGGCCACAGGCATTTGAGCAGCGGTCGCGACGTCACCTCGCCAATCTGGCACAGACGTTCCGGTGCTCCCGCTCGTCGTCCACAGGCCCGGGACAGCGAGAGGGGCGGACCCGACCGGATGGTCGCGTCCGCCCCTCTCGTGCGGGGGCCTGGATCAGGCCTTGCCGAGAATGCGGTTGAGGTTGGTGCCGCAGACCGGGCACACACCCTTGGCCATGCGACGGCCGTTCGTCTCCACGACGCGGCCCTCGGCCTCGCGCTTCTCCTTGCACTTCACGCAGTAGAACTCGCCCTTGTAGGTCTCGTCAGCCATCGCCAATGTCTCCTTGTTGTTCACGGCACAGGGTGCGCCGTCGGACTCCGGCCAACTTAGACCATGCTGAGCACAAAATCGTGCAAGGGGGACGCTGCGTCGTGCTCAGGACGCCCTCCCTCACCCCTGCGCCCAGCCTTCTCCTCACGCCTCCGGCCCCCCAAGGGAGGGGGCGACGGACAGTCGGTGCGGCCAGCATGCCGGGAGATGTCGGCCCTCTCGCTTATCGTTTGAGGATGGGGACACGCGACATCGAGCCGCCGGCCGTCGAGGTGAGGCGCAGCCGACGGCGGCGGCGCACCGTCAGCGCCTACCGTGAGGGTGGCCGCACGATCGTGCTCATCCCGGCCCGGTTCACCAAGGCCGAGGAGCAGCAGTGGGTGGCCACGATGGTCGATCGGCTCGCTCGGGGCGACCGCAAGCGCCGGCCCAGTGATGCCCAGCTCAAGGCCCGGGCTGCCGAGCTGTCACAGCGCTTCCTCGGCGGCGTGGCACGGCCGACCAGCATCCGCTGGGTGGCCAACCAGAACTCACGCTGGGGTTCGTGCACCCCGGCCGACGGCACCATCCGGATCTCGACGAGGGTCAAGGGGATGCCGGGCTACGTGCTCGACTACGTCATCCTCCACGAGCTCGCGCACCTGCTGGCGCCGGGCCACGGCCCTGAGTTCTGGTCGCTTCTGAAGGCCTATCCCCGGCTCGAGCGAGCCCGCGGCTACCTCGAGGGGGTCGCGGCGACCGCCGGCCTCGAGCTCTCGGACGGCGCCGTCGAGGACGACGAGCTGGGACAGGCTGCGCTGGAGTTCGGGCCCTCCGACTGAGCGGAGCGACCCCGTCAGGTGGGGCAGGTTTCGACCCGCCCGGCTGTCGCTCAGCCCAGCGCCCGCCGGGCGGCGACGGCCAGGGGTCGGATCTCGTCCCCGCTGGCTGACGGCAGCGCGTCCACAGGCCACCACGCCACGTCGAGCGACTCCTCGCTGACGGCATAGGCCTGCGCGTCGTCGGCCACCGCGGCATACCGCAGGTCGAGATGCTCTGCGCAGCGCCCGAACCCCGTGGCCAGGAGCCGATGCCGGTCCAGGTGCACGAGCTCAGGGTGCAGTGCGAGGTCGGCCAGCCCCGACTCCTCCCGAGCCTCACGAGTCGCGGCATCGACGACGCTGGAGTCGACAGGCTCGAAGTGGCCCCCGAACTGCAGCCACATCTGGGCCTTCGCGTGCAGGGTCAGCAGCACCTTGTCGAGGGAGGGGTTGAGCACCAGCGTGCTGGCCGTCAGGTGAGCCGACGGGCCCTGCTTCCACAGGGCTGCGGGGTGCCTTCTGCAGTGTTCGAGCAGCTCGGCGCGCAGCTGCTCCTGCTGGGCATCGGGGGCCTGCCACTGCTCGAGGGTGCGCCTCGCATCGTCGCGAAGCCGCAGGTATGCCGCGGGCACGACCCCCGCGGCGGCAGTCACCTCGGGAGAACCGCTCACCTCAGCTCTCGCTCGTGGTTCCGGCGCTGTCCTCGCCTCCGCGCAGGATCTGGTCCAGGGCTGCGTCGAGCGCGGCGCTGTCGGAGGAGCCCACCCGCTCGACATAGCCCAGCGGGTCGTCCAGGTCAGCACCCGTAGGCGCGACGTCGGGGTGCCCCCACGCGGCGTCCCGGCCGGAGGACCCGTGGGCCGACTCGAGCGCGCTCCACAGGTTCGCCGCGTCGCGAAGCCGGCGCGGACGCAGCTCCAGGCCGACGAGCCCGGCGAACGCCTTCTCGGCCGGTCCGCCGGTGGCGCGACGGCGCCTGACCGCCTCGCCGAGCGCGGCAGCCTGCGGCAGGTGAGCCCGGGTGGCCCGGTCGGTGACGACGTCGACCCAGCCCTCGACCAGCGCGAGGTAGGTCTCGAGCCGGCCCAGGGCGGCCCGCTGGGCCGGGCTCTGGTCGGGGCGGAAGAGCTGGTCCTGCAGCGCAGCCTGGAGTGCCTCCGCGTCGGTGGGGTCGACGGACTGCAGCGCGGACTCGATGCGGTCGGTGTCGATGGTGATGTCGCGCGCGTAGTCTCGGACGGCCGCCACGAGCTGCGGTCCGATCCACGGCACCTCGCTGAACAAGCGCACGCGAGCGGCCTCCCGCACAGCGAGGTAGAGGCGCACCTGCTCCAGGTCGACGCCCAGACCCTCGGCGAAGGCCTCGACGTTCGCCGGAAGCAGCACCACAGACCGGTCGGCCACGACAGGCAGCCCCACCTCGGTGCCGCTCACCGTCTCGGTGGCCAGTGCGCCCACCGCCTGGCCGACCTGCAGGCCGAACATCGCCCCGCTCATCTTGGCCACCATGGGCTCCATCTGGCCGATCAGCATGGACGGGTCGACGCCCGGCGGGAACATGCCCTCGGGGAGGGCGCCCTCGCCCAGCTGCTCGAGCTGGGTGTGCAGCGCCGCCCCCACCGCGCGGCCAACGCCCTCGGCGACGGGCTCCACGAGCGTCCGCCAGACCGGCATACTCGCCTCGACCCACTCGGCGCGGCTCCAGGCGTGGGTGGTCACCCCGGGTGCCTCGAAGGAGGTCACCTCGTCGAGCCACAGCTCGGCGACCTGTGCGGCCTGGGCGGTCTGACGGTTCGCCACCTCGCTCACCACGGCGTCGCCGGCTGCCGAGACGGCCTTGCGGGCGGCGTCGGTGGCCAGGCCGACGTTGAACGCGTCGGTGTCGGGGCTGGCGAACATGGCCTGGAGCTGCCCCACCATCATCTGCATCATGGAGGGGTCGATCTTGTCGACCCCCATGTCCTTGAGGGCCTTGGCCATGTCCGGGTCGAGGGTGCCGCCGGTGAGTCTGGCCAGCATCTGCTCGATCTCGGGAGGCAGGCCGGAGCCCATGCCCTGGCCGGATTCGGAGCCGTCATCGGCGGGGTGGTCGGACGAGTGGGGATGGTCGGGCACAACGGCTCCTGGGCTCTCCTGAGAGGATGGTTCTGAACTAAGACAACCACGCGGAGGCCACAGTGAGTTCCCCTGCGACCCCCCGGAGGGCCGCCGTTCGCTCGCGGCGTACCTCGATCGAGGTCGCTGTCGTCGGAACTGCCGACCCGGCCAGCCTCGCCGTTCTGCGGGCTCTGGTCACCACGGCGGCCCGCGGTTCGGCGTCGGCCGCCTGGGACGAGTCCGAGGTCCGCATCGGCACGGTCGTCGCCGTCGACGTCGAACGCCCGCCGGTGGGCGGAGCCGAGTTCCGGATGGCCGACCCCGCCGACCCTCAGCTCGTCGAAGCCCTACGGGGAGTGCACAGCGCCGCCTTCGTGGCGACGAGCACTGACCTGGCCGCCGACCTGGCGCTCGGTGCCCGGCCCCGGCGGGAGCGCAACCTGCGCCGGGCGCAGACCGTCGTCACGGCCGCTGCCGCCGCGGGCGTCCGTCATCTGGTCGTCGTCACGGGCGCGCAGGTCTACGGCGCCGAGCCCCACAACCCGGTTCCGCTCCCCGAGGACGCCCCCCTGCGCGCCCCTTCGGGCGACGGGCAGGTCGGCGACCTCATGGACGTCGAGCAGCTCGTGGCGGTGGCCCAGGAGGTCCACCCCGGTCTGCGGCTGACCGTGGTCCGGCCGGCGGCGCTGGTCGGTGACGGCATCGACACGGTCACCACCCGGCACTTCGAGGCGCCTCGGCTCCTCACGGTGCGCGACGGCCGGTCCGCGTGGCAGTTCTGCCATCTGGAAGACCTGGCGTCCGCGGTGGCTGTGGTGCTCGCGCGGGGTCTGGGGCCGGTCGTCACGGTCGGCTCCGAGGGGTTCCTCGGTCAAGAGGACCTCGAGCGCCTGACCGGTATGCGCCGGGTGGAGCTCAGCATGGGTGCGGCTCTGGGAACCGCCGACCGCCTGCACCGCGTTGGAATGCTGCCGGCACCCGCCAGCGACCTCGCCTTTGTCGCCTTCCCCTGGGTCGTGTCCTCGCGGACCCTGCGAGACCAGGGGTGGGTGCCGACCTATGACAATGAGACCTGCCTCGGTGTGCTGCTGGACGCCATCCGGGGCTCGCATGCGGTCGCGGCCCGACGCCTCGATCGCAAGGATGCCGCTCTGGGAGCGGCCAGTGCGGCTGTCGCCCTGGTGGGTACGGCAGCCATCATGCGGCAGCGCCGCAGGAAGGGGGGCACCCGATGAGCCAGCCAACGGACCCGATACGCACGGTCGAGGTCGACCCGCACCCGAGGGCCGAGCACGACCTCGCCGTTCACCGTGAGGTGATGCTCCACGACGTGCGTGAGGAGCCGCTCAGCATCGACGAGGTGCTCGACCTCGTGCGGCACCCGCGATGTGGCGGCATCGCCGTGTTCGTGGGCGTCGTGCGCGACCACGACCACGGGGAGGCGGTCTCGTCCCTCGACTACTCGGCCCACCCCAGTGTCGTGGACACCCTCGGTGCCGTATGCCGCGAGGTCGTGGCCCGTCACGACGTGGCCCGGATGGCGGTGGTGCACCGCGTCGGTCACCTCGAGGTCGGCGACCTCGCCGTGGTGGCGGCGGTGTCGGCGGCGCATCGGGGCGCTGCCTTCGAGGGCTGCCGGGACCTGGTGGACGCCCTCAAGGCGCGCGTCCCGATCTGGAAGCACCAGCAGTTCAGCGATGGCGGCGACGAGTGGGTGGGCCTTCCGTGACCCAGGACTTCCAGCCGCCTTCCGCTGTCACGGTCGACCCCCACACGCTCAGCCGACGGGCGGTCGTCGCGCTCGTCGCGGGGTTCTTCGTCATCGTGCTCGGTGCGCTGTCGGTCATGGTCGGCCTGCCCTACGTCGTCATGCAGCCGGGGCCGGTGACCAACACCCTGGACACGCTCTCGGGCAGCCAGCTCATCACCATCTCGGGCGCACGCACCTATCCCACGCGCGGCGCGCTCGACTTCACGACGGTCCGGGTCGTGGGTGGTCCCGGGGTCCGCGTCACGGTGTGGGACCTGCTGGCCGCCAAGCTGAGCCCGGACCAGGACATCCTCCCGGAGGGCGCACTGTTCCCGACAGGCATCACCAACAAGCAGGTCCAGGAGCAGAACACCGCCGAGATGGTCGACTCCCAGCAGGTGGCCGTCGCGGTCGCGCTCAGGGCCACCGGCCGCACGGTGCCCCAGCACCTCGTCCTCGCCGAGGTCGCGCCTGACGCACCGTCCGCGGCGGTGCTCCGGGCGGGCGATGTGGTCGAGGCGGTCGACGGCACGCCCGTCACAACCAGCGAGCAGATCCGCGCCGCGATCTCACGCCACAAGCCCGGTGAGTTCGTCCAGCTGCGGCTGCTGCGGCACGGCACGGAGATCAGCGTGGCCGCCAAGACGCACTCGTCCGCTGGTCGCACCACTATCGGTGTCTTCCTGGGCCTGAGGTTCACGTTCCCCGTCGACGTGAAGATCAACGCGGGCGACGTGGGTGGTCCCTCGGCCGGGACCATGTTCGCGCTGGGCGTCTACGACAAGCTCACGCCCGGTGCCCTGACCGGCGGTCAGAACATCGCAGGCACCGGCACGATCGACGTCACCGGAGCCGTGGGACCGATCGGCGGCATCCGCCAGAAGCTCGCTGGTGCCCGGGCCGGCGGCGCACGCTGGTTCCTCGCACCGGCCGCGGACTGCAACGAGGTCGTGGGTCACGTGCCCGACGGCCTACGGGTGGTCAAGATGGCGACATTCGACCAGGCGCGCTCGTCCGTGGAGGCGATCGCGGCCGGCCGTGGAGGCACGCTGCCCACCTGCACGGGCTGACCCGTATGCCGCGCACGCGGCATACGGGCATGCGGCCCTATCCCTGGAGGGTCGCCTTCAGGGCGTGCACGAGCCCGGGTGCGATGTCCTCTCCGACCGCGACCTGGTCGTCGCTGTCGTGCGCACGCTGACGCAACAGGCAACGGCTCTGGCCATCGCGGGTGACGGCGACGAGCAGCCGGACGTCCTGGCGTGAGGGATGAGCGGCCAGCGCGTCGACGGCGGCGTCGGGGTGCAGGGGCAGGTCGCGCTCGGCCTCTGGCGGCACGACGATCCGTTCGACCGCCAGCGCCGCGCCGACGACGCTGTCCGGCCAGGCGATGCCCCCGAGCAGGCTCTCGAGGTTGGCGGTGGGAGGCAGGTTCTCCTGCTCGACCGCGCTGAGGGCCCCGGCGACGAGGTCATGTCCCCGCAGCTGGGCGCGCAGGTGGGGCTCCCGCTCCACCAGCTCGGCCGTGGGGACCAGGGCGAACAGGCGTGGGTTCTGGTCCCAGCCGCCGGAGGCCACGTGGCGCTCGGTGTCGAGGGCAGCGATGGACAGGGGGTCGGTCACGGGGCGGGAGGACTGATGCACGCCCCAATGGTGCCGCATGCCCCCAGGTTCCTGACGGGTGCGGGAACCACAGAGGGCCTCGGTAAGTTGGTCTCACTACCAGTAGGCGACCGGAGAGGGTCGCTCGGCAGATCGGGCGTGAAGTGAGTTCTTCTGACTGGTTCGGACCTGGCGGCCCTGGCGAAGGCGGGGGAGGAGCCGAGGGTGGCCCTCGCCCTGGGGGTCCGCGACGCCCACCGGGGCTCCGCCTGCGCCGCGCCCGCGGCCCGCTGGGGCCGACCATCGCCATCCTCATCGCACTCGGGGTCGTCGTGTCTTTGGGTGCGAACCTGTGGACCGAGGTCCTGTGGTTCGACTCGGTCGGCTACGAGGGCGTCTTCGTCACCGAGCTGACGACCAAGATCCTGCTGTTCACCGTCGGGTTCGTCCTGACGGCGGGGTTGGTCGCGTCCAGCCTGGTCATCGGCTACCGCACCCGCCCGATCTACGCGCCGGTCACGCCCCAGCAGCAGAGCCTCGACCAGTACCGCGAGGCGGTGGAGCCCCTGCGCCGGGTGGCGATCGTCGCCGTGCCCGCCGTCCTGGGCCTGCTGACGGGCACGGCGGCAGCGGGGGAGTGGAAGACCTACCTGCTGTGGCGCAACGCCGTGCCGTTCCACGTCAAGGACCCGCAGTTCGGCATCGACCTGTCGTTCTTCACCTTCACGCTGCCGTGGGTCACGTTCGTCCTCGGCTTCGTCACGATGGTCCTCATCATGGCGCTGGTCGCGGCGGCCTTCACCCACTACATGTATGGCGGGCTCCAGCTGCAGCTGCGCGCCGACCGGACGACCAAGGCCGCCCGTACCCACCTCGCCGTCCTGTTGGCGGCGCTGGTGCTCGTGCGCGCCGCCACCTACTGGTTCGACCGCTACTCGTTGCTCACCAAGGACAGCTCGCTGCTCACGGGTATCGGCTACACCGATGCCCACGCCGTGCTGCCCACCAAGGCGATCCTCGCGGTGGCTGCCATCATGACGGCGGGGCTGTTCGTCGCCTCGATCTGGACCCGCTCCTGGCGGCTGCCGGCGGTCGGTGTGGCCCTGTTGGTGATCACCTCGGTCGTCGTGGGCAGCATCTACCCGGCGATCGTGCAGAGCTTCAAGGTGCAGCCCTCCCAGAAGACATTGGAGCGCCCCTACATCCAGCGCAGCATCACCGCGACCCGCGCCGCCTACGGCATCGACGGGGTGCAGACGAGCCCCTACCAGGCGACCACGCAGTCCAACGCCGGCCAGCTGCGCAACGACGCCGAGACGATCCCCGGCATTCGGCTCGTCGACCCGATCGTCGTGAGCCCGACCTTCAAGCAGCTGCAGTCGGTCAAGTCCTACTACGCCTTCCCGGACGCCCTCGACGTCGACCGCTACACGATCAACGGCAAGGTGGACGACACCGTGATCGCGGTCCGCGAGCTGGACCTGAACGGCGTCCCCGACAACCAGCGCAACTGGCTCAACGACCACACCGTCTACACGCACGGGTTCGGCGTCGTCGCGGCATACGGCAACCAGCGCGGCGCGGACGGCCAGCCGGTCTTCTTCGAGCAGAACATCCCCACGGTCGGGCCACTGCCGCCCTTCGAGCCGCGCATCTACTTCGGGGAGCAGTCGCCCGAGTACTCCATCGTCGGCGGTCCTTCGGGCAGCCGTCCGCGTGAGTTCGACTACCCCGACAGCAGCGTCGCCGGACAGAAGAACAACACCTACACCGGCAAGGGCGGTGTCCAGCTGAGCTCGTTCGCGCGCAAGGTCGCCTACGCGCTTCAGTACCGCGAGCTCAACTTCATCCTGTCCGACACGGTCAACAGCGACAGCAGGCTGCTCGACCACCGCTCACCGCTGGAGCGTGTGCAGCGCGTCGCGCCCTGGCTGACCCTCGACGGCAACCCCTACCCTGCCGTGGTGGGGGGTCGGATCCAGTGGATCATCGACGGCTACACGACCTCGGCGGACTACCCCTACTCGCGCCTGCAGGAGATCGACAACGCCACGTCCGACTCGGTGACGGCCAGCTCCCAGGCCGTGCGTCCCATCGGCAGCGGGCAGATCAACTACATCCGCAACTCGGTCAAGGCGACGGTCGACGCCTACGACGGGTCCGTCAAGCTCTATGCCTGGGACAACCAGGACCCGATGCTCAAGGCGTGGAGCAAGGCGTTCTCCAACACCGTGCTCCCCATGAGCGACATCAGCGCCGACCTGATGTCTCACCTGCGCTACCCCGAGGACCTGTTCAAGGTGCAGCGCACGATGCTGGCGCGATACCACGTGACCGACGCGGACTCGTTCTACGGCGGCCAGGACTTCTGGCGGGTCCCCAACGACCCGGCCCAGGAGGACCGCGTCGTGATGCAGCCGCCGTACTACCTCACCCTGGCCATGCCCGACCAGTCCAAGCCGACGTTCTCGCTGACCTCCACGTTCATGCCGGCCGGTGACCGCGAGGTGCTGTCCGGGTTCCTCGCCGTGGACTCCAACGCGGGGTCCCAGGCCGGCACGCGGCTCGGTGACTACGGCAAGCTCCGGCTGCTGGTTCTGCCGCGCGACACCACGGTCAAGGGTCCTGGCCAGGTCGAGAACGATGTCGCCTCGTCCAACCAGACCTCGGCCGCGTTCACGCTGACCCTGAACCAGTTCCTCAACCAGAGCCGGCAGCAGGGCTCCAAGGTCACTCTCGGCAACCTGCTGACGCTGCCCGTCGGCGGCGGACTGCTCTATGTCCAGCCGATCTACGTGAGCGCGCAGGGATCCTCGGCTTATCCGCTGTCACGGGCGACCATCGCGGCGTTCGGCGACAAGCTGGCGTGGTCGGACACACTGGACGGCGCTCTCGCCGGTCTCTTCGGCGGCAACTCGGGTGCCACCACTGGCGACTCCGGGTCGGGCACCACGGCGCCCCCCACGACCGGCACCGGAGGCACCGGCCCTACCTCACCCCAGAATGCCGCGGCCCTCACCAAGGCCCTCGCGGACATCCAGGCCGCGTATGCCGCGGGGCAGAAGGCCCTGCGCGACGGCGACTTCGCGGCGTACGGGGCGGCGCAGAAGCAGCTGGACGATGCGATCCAGCGGGCGGTCGCGGCCGCACCCAAGGGTGGCAGCGTGACGGTCACGCCGACGCCGAAGGGCAGCGCCACGACCTCCACGCCCAGCCCGTCGCCGACCACGAAGTAGGCGATTTGGACTGACGCGACCGCTCCCGTAAGGTAGTGACTACCGACGCGGGGTGGAGCAGCTCGGTAGCTCGCCGGGCTCATAACCCGGAGGTCGCAGGTTCAAATCCTGCCCCCGCTACAACGCAACACTGCGATTGCAGCGTTAACGATCAGCCCCCCAGGCTTACCTGGGGGGCTGATCGCTTCCCCCGGCGCTCCACGCCCCGAGGACGTCGCCGCCGGAGCCACCCCGGCCGAGTCCGCCACCCCGCACGGGCTGGCCAAGTCGACCTCCCGCAACGTCCTGCGCGACCTGCGACTGGCGCTGGAGCACGCCAGCGACCACGGGCTTTTGCGCACATTGGACGGTTCGCGCCTCTTGACACCTCTGTCCTAAACCGGTTTAGTGACATCATGCCCCGACCGACGATCAACGATGTCGCGCTGGCTGCAGGCGTGTCGAAGGGGGCGGTCTCGTTCGCCCTGCACGATCGGCCCGGTGTCGCACCAGCCACTCGCGAGCGGATCTTGAACGTGGCGCGTGAGCTGGGGTGGACCCCGAGTGCACGAGCTCGGGCTCTGTCGGTGTCCAAGGCGTTGGCTGTCGGGCTCGTCATGGCGCGCCGACCCGACACGTTGCGCGCCGACCCGTTCTTTCCTTCGTTCATTGCAGGTGTGGAGTCCGTGCTCTCCGATCACGGATACGCGCTCCTCCTACAGATGGTGTCCGATCCCGACAGGGAACGGCAGAGCTACCGCCGACTGGCGAGCGAAGGTCGCGTCGACGGGGTCTTCGTCACCGACCTGCTCGTAGCGGACGAACGCCCCGAGCTGCTGAGTGAGATCGGGCTCCCCGCGGTCATCTTGGGCCCGGGGAACAAGAACCCGTACTGGCCCGTGGTCGGCGCCGACGACGCGCCCGGCATCGTCGCCGCTGTCGAGCACCTCCTCGCCCTCGGGCACACGCGCATCGCTCACGTGGGTGGGCCGAGCGCCGTGGTCCACGGCGTCTCCCGGCGGGAGGCGTGGTGCGGCACCCTGCGCGCGGCCGGGCTGCCCGACGCGCCGTTCGTCGAGACCGACTTCTCGGCCGAATCGGGCGCTGCCGCAACGAGACACCTCCTCGACCTCGACGAGCCGCCCACCGCCGTGATCTACGCCAACGACCTCATGGCCATGGCTGGACTCTCCCTGGCGGTCTCCCGCGGCATCGACGTCCCCGGTCGGCTGTCCATCGTCGGCTTCGACGACACCGAGATCGCCGCCCACCTCCAGCCCGCCCTGACCAGCGTCCGCCAGGACGCCATCGCCTGGGGCAGGGCCGCGGCCACCCGCTTGCTCGAACTGATCGACGGCACCGACCCGACGCCGGTCGAGCTGGCCCCTGCAGCGCTCGTGATCCGGGCGTCCACAGGCCCTGCCAACTCGGGTGCGGCATACGCCGCGCCATCACCCCGACGACGTTCCACCACGGAACGCGCACGAATGGAGAAGCAATGAAAGCCAAGCTCGTGATGGGAACGGTCGGCCTCCTGGCCTTGAGCCTGACCGCGGCCTGCGGAGACGGCGCCTCGAGCGGTGGCAGCGCGGCTGTCGGCGCGAAGGGCCCGATCAAGGTGTGGCTGTCCAACAACCCCGAGGAGATCGCCTGGGGCCAGGCGATGATCAAGGAGTGGAACGCGGCCAACCCCAAGGAAACCGTTACCGGGCAAGAGATTCCCGCTGGCAAGACCTCTGAGGAGGTCATCGGCGCCGCCATCACCGCCGGCAACGCCCCGTGCCTGGTCTTCAACACCTCCCCGGCCGCTGTGCCGGGGTTCCAGAAGCAGGGCGGCCTGGTGCCGCTGGACGGTTTCAGCGGCGGCGCGGCATACGTGCAGGCCCGCACGGGCCCCGCTGCGGCCCAGTACAAGTCAGCGGACGGGAAG
>NZ_DASYGF010000069.1:0-54706 GCF_036000045.1 Pedococcus sp. | reverse complement strand
AGTCCATGACGACGACGCGGTAGAACGGTGCACGGATCTTGCCCATGCGCTTCAGACGAATCTTGACGGCCACAGCTGTGGTGTCTCCTGTTTCTTGGTGGTGAGCGCGGCGAGACCGGGTGGGGACACGCGGGGAGCCGTCGCTCGGGGTAGGCATCCGGCCAGGAGAGAGGGCCCTGGCCGAACGGGTACAGCCGACCATTGTGCCAGACCGGGGGCGCACGCCCGACCACACGCGGTGCGGACGCGGCATACGGGCCGGGTGGTCGGCGGGTGCGCCGCTCACCAGGGGCTGGGCTCGAAGTCCTTCACGAAGCAGCCATAGAGGTCCTCCCCCGCCTCGCCCCGCACGATGGGGTCGTAGACGCGGGCCGCGCCGTCGACGAGGTCCAGAGGCGCGTGCCAGCCCTCGGCCGCGATCCGCAGCTTCTCGTGGTGGGGGCGCTCGTCGGTGATCCACCCCGTGTCGACGGCGGTCATGAGGATGCGGTCGGTCTCGAACATCTCGCCGGCACTGGTGCGCGTGAGCATGTTGAGGGCCGCCTTGGCCATGTTGGTGTGAGGGTGCCCGGGGCCCTTGTAGCGGCGCGAGAACTGGCCCTCCATCGCCGACACGTTGACCACGTAGGCGCGCCGAGCCCCGGCAGCCACCGCGGCCCGCATGGCCGGACGCAGCCGCGAGATGAGGATGAACGGCGCCGTGGCGTTGCACAGCTGCACCTCGAGCAGCTCGAGCGGGTCGACCTCCTCGACCTTCTGGGTCCAGGAGTTGTTGCGCTGCTCGTCGGGCAGCAGACCGCCGGCATCCACCGCGGTCCCGGCACGGTGCGCCTCCAGGCTGGCATGGCCGGCCGTCAGCGCCATGGTCGTCATGGCAGCCGCCGAGCGCTGCGCGAGCGCCCGTGCCGCCGTCTCGGCGGCCTCGCCCTCGTGGTGGGCGACCTGGTGCTCGCGCAGGGTGCCGATCAGGTTGGCGGGGTGGGCGTCACTGATCCGGTCGAACGTCACCAGCTCAGGCAGCGGTATGCCGCTGGGCAGCGGCACCGACTCACCATGGACCAGGTGGGTGTAGGCGCCCGGCGAGCGGCGGACCGTCTGCGCCGCGTTGTTGATGAGGATGTCGAGGGGTCCGGCGGCGGCGACCTCCTCGGCCAGTGCCACCACCTGGGTGGGGTCGCGCAGGTCGATTCCGACGACCTTGAGGCGGTGCAGCCAGTCGGGCGAGTCGTCTTGTGCCGCAAAGCGTCTCGCTGCATCGTGCGGGAACCGCGTCGTGATCGTCAGGTGGGCCCCGTCGCGCAGGAGCATCAGCGCGATGTACATGCCGATCTTGGCCCGACCACCCGTGAGCAGAGCGCGGCGGCCGGTGAGGTCGGTGCGCTGGTCGCGTTTGGCGTGGCTCAGCTCGGCACAGTCCGGGCACAGCCAGTGGTAGAAGGCGTCGACCACGGTGTACTCGGTCTTGCAGATGTAGCAGCCGCGCGGCTTGACCAGCTCGCCGGCGTGCGCACCCCGGGCCGTCGAGACCAGCGGCAGGCCCTTGGTCTCGTCGTCGATCCGCAGCGGCGAGCCGGTGGCGGTCCGGGCGAGCACCGCCTCGTCGTGGTCGACCTGCGGCTGACGTGCCTCGCGGCGGCGGGCCTTGCGGACCTGCTTGTACATGCGACCCGTGGCCCGTTTCACGGTCTGCAGGTCGGGGTGTCCGGCGTCGAGGCGAGGGAGCTCGGCCAGCACCCGCAGTGCGGTAGCCAGGTCGTCGGGGTCGATGCCGGGTCCGTAGGACTGGTCTGGGTCGGTCGCTGTCGGCTGCTCGGTGATCCGCTGCTCGGTGATCCGCTGCGCGGTGATCCGCTGCTCGGTGATCCGCTGCTCGGTCATCGGCTGCGCCAGGCGTCGGGGTCGGCGGCCAGCGCGGAGACGCGCTCGTTGAGGTTGCCGGACAGCACGTCGGCGAGGCTCGTCTCGTCGAGCACCGAGCGCAGGCTGGCCCGCACGGCGACCCAGACCGTCGGCAGGTGCTCGGCGACGCCCTGGTACGTGGTCTCGTGCGGGCGCAGACCGCGGACCTCGGCCAGCGGCCCGTCGACGGCTCGGAACACGTCACCCAGGGAGATGTCGCGGGGTTCGCGGGTCAGCGAGTAGCCGCCACGCGCGCCACGGGTGCTCTTGACCAGTCCGGCGCTGCGCAGGTCGGCGACGATCGCCTCGAGGAACTTGCGCGGCAGGGTCTGGCGGAAGGCCAGGGTCTCCACGCTGACCGGCCCGGCGGCGGCCAGGGCCGACTCGGCGAGGATGAGCATGGCTCGCACTGCGTACTCCGTGCGCGCCGAGATGTCCACGGCGGCATTCTCCCCTACGACGCGCGCGGCCTGTGCACCGGCGCAGCGACGTACAGTCCGGGCGATCTCACGCGGTCCACAGGCTGCAACCCAGTGGCCCGCGGGCGCTGCACGTCGTACGCGCGCCGTCAGATGGCCAGCGCCGGCTCGATCTCGGCGGCGTCGGGACGCGTGGCCGCACGGGCATAGACGGTCTCGCCCTCGCTGAGGTCGAGCGCGTCGGCCTGGGCCCGGGTGATCTGCGCACAGAACCGTTCCCCCGAGTCGGCCCGCAGGTCGACCCGAACCTCGAAGCCCAGACGCACGACGCGCTCGACCACCGCCGTCACGACGCCTGGGGTCCCACCGACCCGAGCATCCAGGGAGTACGCGCGCTCCCGGCTCCGGTCGAGGACGATGTCGTGCGGTCGGACGAGCTGGCCGCCCAGCCGAGCGACCGACCCGAGGAAGGACATCACGAAGTCGTTGGCCGGCCGGTCGTAGAGCGAGACCGGGTCACCGACCTGCTCGATTCGGCCGTGGTTGAGGATGGCGATCCGGTCGGCGACGTCGAGCGCCTCCTCCTGGTCGTGGGTGACCAGGACCGTGGTGACGTGGACCTCGTCATGCAGGCGACGAAGCCACTGCCGCAGGTCCGCACGCACCTTGGCGTCGAGCGCGCCGAAGGGCTCGTCGAGCAGCAGCACCTCGGGATCCACGGCCAACGCCCTGGCAAGCGCCATCCGCTGGCGCTGGCCCCCAGAGAGCTGAGCGGGGTAGCGGTGCTGGAACCCGTCGAGGCCCACGATCTCGAGCAGCTCGTCGACCTTGCGTGCGGCCTCGGCCTTGGGGCGCTTGCGGATGGTGAGACCGAACGCCACGTTGTCGCGCACGGTCATGTGCTTGAAGGCCGCATAGTGCTGGAACACGAACCCGATCCCGCGCTTCTGCGGAGCCACAGCCGTGACGTCGCGGCCCCCGATGACCACCGCTCCGCCGTCGAGCCGCTCCAGCCCGGCGATCGAGCGCAACAGCGTGGACTTGCCCGAGCCGCTCGGCCCGAGCAGGGCGGTGAGCGTCCCCGCGGGGATGTCGAGGCTGACGTCGTCGAGGGCCAGGAAGCTGCCGTAGGACTTCCGGGCGCCGGTCACGGTGATCATGTCGTCGTGCTCCTCTTGCGGTCCAGCAGGGTCATGAGCAGCAGCGTGACCAGGGCGAGGCCCATGAGCAGGGTCGCCGCTGCATACGCGCCGTAGGTGTTGTGGTCGTCGATGTACCGGGAGTGGACGAGCAGCGTCAGGGTCTGCGAGACGCCGGGGAAGCCGGAGCTGACCATGATCACGGCGCCGAACTCGCCCAGCGCCCGGGCCACCGTCAGGACCACGCCGTACGTCAGTCCCCAGCGGATCGCCGGGAGCGTGATGCGCCAGAACGTCTGCCACGAGCTCGCGCCCAGGGTGGCCGCGGCCTGCTCCTGGTCGGTGCCGATCTCGTGGAGCACCGGTTCCACCTCACGGACGACGAAGGGCAGCGTCACGAACAGCGTCGCAATGACCATGCCCGGCAAGCCGAAGATGACCTTGAAGCCCAGTCGCTCCACGCCACCGAACCAGCCGCCCGCCCCCCACAGCAGGATCAGTGACACCCCCACGACGACCGGCGACACCGCGAACGGCAGGTCCACGACCGCCTGCACGAGCCCCCGCCCGCGGAACCTGCCCCGCACCAGGGCCAGAGCCGTCCCGACCCCGAACACGACGTTGAGCGGCACGACGATGGCCACGATCAGCATCGACAGGTTCAGGGCCGAGATAGCGGCCGGCGTGCGCACCGAGGCCAGGAAGGCCCCGACCCCCGGGCCGAAGGACCGCCAGAGGATGAGCACGACCGGTATGCCGAGCAGCAGGAGCAGGTAGCCCAGGGCGACGGCGCGCAACCCGAGGCGGGCGGTGGCGGACGTCCTCACGGCGACTCCTCCTCGCGTCGCTGGCCGCGGCCGGCGAGGACGCGCAGGACGAACAGGGTGAGGAACGCGATGGCCAGCAGGGCTACCGAGACCGCCGCTGCGTTGACGGGCCGGTCGATCTCGATCTGCTCCTGGATGTACTGGGACGCGACCTGGGTCCGGCGCGGGATGTCGCCACCGATGAGCACCACCGAGCCGTACTCGCCGATGGCCCTGGCGAACGCCAGTCCGGTGCCGCTGATCACCGCCGGCGCCAGGGTGGGCAGCACGACCCGGCGGAACGTCGTCCAGCTGGACGCCCCCAGCGACGCGGCCGCCTCCTCGACCTCGCGGTCGGCCTCGATGAGCACCGGCTGCACCGAGCGGACGACGAACGGCAGGGTGACGAAGGCGAGCGCGACGACCAGGCCGGGACGGGTCGCGTTGAGCTGGATGTGGAGAGGGCTGTCGGGGCCGTAGAGCGAGAGCAGCACGATGCTGGCGACGATGGTGGGCAGCGCGAACGGCAGGTCGATCAGCGCGTTGACCACTCGCTTCCCGCGGAACTCGTCTCTGACCAGCACCCAGGCCACGAGCGTCCCCATGACGGCGTTGACCACCGCGACGACCAGCGCCATGAGGACGGTGACCCCCAGCGCGGCGACGGCGGCGGGCGCGGTCACCGCCGCCCAGAAGCCGGCCCACCCGTCGCCGAACGACGTCACGGCGAGGGCAGCCAGGGGAAGCAGGACGATGACACTCAGCCACAGCCCCACCAGCCCGACGCCCACGGGCCGGACGGACAGGCGGCGAGGGCGCTCTGGCCGCGGCGGCAGGGACGACACCTGCGCGGTGTCATCCGCGCGCGCGTCGCTACGGGTGGTGGCGGTTGCGGTCATGGCTCAGGAGGTCGCCTTGTCGTAGATGACCGCGATGGAGCCCGTTCCCTTGGCGAACAGCGAGCTGTCGACCTTCGACCAGCCACCGAGGTCGGCGATCGTCCACAGCGTGGTGGGCGGCGGCAGGCTGGCCGCGAACTCCTTCGCCACGGCCGGGTCGACCGGGCGGAAGCCGGCCTGCGCCCACAGCTTCTGCGCCTGCGGGGTGAAGAGGAACTCCTCGAACGCCTTGGCCTCGGCGAGGTGGGGACTGCCCTTGAGGACCGCCGTGGGGTTCTCGATCTTGAACGTCGTCGGCGGCGTGACGTGCTCGACGGGGTCCCCCGCACGCTCCGCGAACAGCGCCTCGTTCTCGTAGCTGAGCAGCGCGTCACCGGTGCCCTGCAGGAAGGTCTCGGTGGCCTCCCGTCCGGACTTCGGCTGCACCTTGACGTGCTGCGTGACGAGCTTGTCGATGAAGGCGAGACCCGCCCTCGGGTCCTTGCCCCCATCACTCTTCGCGGCATACGGGGCGAGGAGGTTCCACTTCGCGCTGCCCGAGCTGAACGGGTTGGGAGTCACGACCTCGACGCCGGGCTTGAGCAGGTCGTCCCAGTCGTGGATGCCCTTGGGGTTCCCCTTGCGGACCACGATGGTGACGACCGAGCCGAACGCGATGCCCCGGTGGGGGCCTGCGTTCCAGCTCTTGTCGACCAGGCCGGCCTTGACCAGCCGGGTGACGTCGGGCTCGGTCGAGAAGGTGACGACATCCGCGGGCGCACCGGCGGCGACCTTGCGCGACTGGTCACCCGAGGCGCCGTAGGACTGCTGGAGCTGCACGCCCTTGCCGGCCGCGGTCCGCGTGAACGCCGGGATCACCGTGTCGAACCCGGGCTTGGGCGTGGAGTACGCGAACAGGCTGAGGGTGCTGGACGTGGCCGCGGCGTCCTGGGCCTGGGCACCCGCAGCGCCGGTGACCACCGTGTCGCTCGAGCCGCCCCCCGCACAGGCGGCCATCACCATCGCACCAGCGGTCACGGCGGTGGCCAGGGCGGCCAGCGGAGGGACATGCAGGCGGGGGCGGGGACCCATGAGAGCTCCTCGGTATGCAGTGGGGCGCGTGTCGACGACCGATTTCCTAGTCGTTGACTAGGACTTTTCTATAGCATCTGCTTATCGGTCAAGTAACTTCGCCTTATGTCTCGCATCATGGAAGCACGAGGGAGGCCGGCCGGCTCGCGGCGGGGCGGGCCTGGCCGGGACCGGGGCCGACCGCTACGACAGGTCGCGGCCGCGGAGCACGATGTGCTCGGGTGCCGCCAAGGCCCGGATCTCACGCCGAGGGTCGGCGCCATAGACCACGAGGTCGGCCGGAGCGCCCTCCTCCAGCCCGGGGCGCCCCAGCCAGTCGCGCGCACCCCACGTCGTGGCAGACAGCGCCTCCTCCGGCGTCAGGCCCGCGAGGGTCAGCTCGAGCGCCTCCTGGGCCACCAGACCGTGACGCAGCGAGCCACCAGCGTCGGTGCCGAGGTAGATCGCGATGCCGGCGTCGCGAGCAGCCGCCACGGTGTCGTAGCGACGCCGATGCAGCGAGAGCATCCTGCGGTGGTAGCCGGGGTACTTGTCCCGGGCCGGCTCGGCCAGCTGCGGAAACGTCGCGATATTGACCAGGGTCGGCACGATGGCGATGCCCTGGGCTGCGAACTGCGCGATGGTCTCGTCCTCGAGCCCGGTAGCGTGCTCGATGCAGTCCGTGCCCGCGGCGGCGAAGTCGTAGAGCGAGGCCTCGCCGAAGCAGTGCGCCGTCACCCGCGCCCCCTCCTCGTGGGCGGCCGCGATCGCGTCGGTCAGGACGTCGACGGGCCAGCAGGGAGTCAGGTCTCCCGCCTCCCGGTCGATCCAGTCCCCCACCAGCTTGACCCAGCCATCGCCCGCCTTCGCCTCGATGCGGACGCGGTCCACCAGCTCGTCCGGCTCCACCTCCCAGGCGTAGTTGCGGATGTACCGGCGGGTCCGGGCGATGTGACGCCCCGCCCGCACGATCTTGGGGAGGTCCTCACGCTCGTCGACCCACCGCGTGTCCGACGGCGAGCCGGCGTCTCGGATGAGCAGCGTGCCCGCGTCGCGGTCGGCGAGCGCCTGAGCCTCGGCGGTCGCCATGTCCACCGCACCATGGGCGTCGAGACCCACATGGCAGTGCGCGTCCACCAGACCGGGCAGGACATACCCGCGCAAGGTCTGCACGTCCGCCCCCGCACCCGTGGGGCGTTCGAAGGTCAGCCGCCCGCCCACGACCCACGCCTCCCCACGGACGTCCTCGGGTCCGACGAGGATCTCGCCCAGCAGATGCAGCACCGGTGCGGTCATGGGGCGACCCTAGCGAGGGACCTCGACCGTCCGCGCCACGAACCGGCGCAGCGCCTCGACCACGACGTCGGGGGCGTCGGTGTGCACCCAGTGCGACGCGCCCTTGACCGTTATCTGCCGCACTCTGGGGAACAGGGCGCGCATCGGCTCGATGTCCTCAGGCTGGATGTAGGGCGACTCGGCGCCGGCGACCCACAGCACAGGTCCGTCGAAGGGCGTCACCTCGCCGATCTCGATCGGCCAGTCCGCGATTGCCGAGGCACTCCCCCGTGCCGCGTCCGCGGCGACCAGCCCCAGGTTGGCCTGCCAGCGCCAGGACTCGCCGTCCCGACGCAGGTTCTGCAGCAGGAAGGCCTTGACCGCGGGGTTGGGCTCCTCGAACCGCGCCTCGGCGTCGGCCCGGGACCCCAGCTGTGCCAACGGCAGGCGCTGCATCTCCTCGATGTAGCCCATGAAGCGCTCGAGGTCGCCGTAGTGCTTCGGGGCGATGTCGACGACCACCAACCCCGCCACGAGCTCGGGATACCGCAGGGCCAGGAGCATGGCGGTCTTGCCCCCGAGCGAGTGACCGACCACGACCCAGCGAGCCTCACCGTCGATGCGGCGCAGGGTGTCGGCGACAGCCGCGGCATACCCCTCGAACGAGAACTCGCGGCTCCACGGCGACCGGCCGTGGTCCGGCAGGTCGACCAGCGTGCACCGCGCCCCCGAGCCGTCCGGGCCGGCGAGCGCCTTGGCGATCTGGGTCCAGTTGCGCCCCTGGCCGAACAGCCCGTGCAGGAAGGCGACCCGTGGGCCGCCGGTGCCGACCGAGAGGGTATGCAGACCGGCGCCGCCGCTCACCGGCCCAGGAACTTCTCGAAGCCCTTGGGCAGGTTCGCCGGGTCGAGGTCCGCCGGTAGGCCGTCCGCGGATCCCCCGCCGAACGCCGAGCCGGCCCCTGCGCCGGCTCCGCTGCGCGCGGCCCTGGCCTTCTCTGCGGCAGCGCGCTCCTCGGCGGCGCGCTTGGCCGGGTTGCCGGACTTGGACTTCTTGCCCTGGGGCTGCTGACGCCCCTTCTTGCCGCCCCCCATGCCCGGCATCCCCGGCATACCGGGGATGCCGCCCCCACGAGCGAGCTGCTTCATCATCTTCTGGGCCTCGGTGAAGCGCTCGAGCAACGCGTTGACCTCGGAGACCTGCACGCCAGAGCCTCGGGCGATGCGCGCCCGGCGGGATCCGTTGATCTGCTTGGAGTGGGTGCGCTCGAACGGCGTCATCGACCGCACCATCGCCTCGACCCGGTCGAACTCCTTGGGGTCGAGGTTGTCGAGCTGGGCCTTCATCTGGCCCATGCCCGGCATCATGCCGAGCATCGACTTCAGGCCGCCCATCTTCTTCAGGGCGGCCATCTGGCTGAGGAAGTCGTCGAAGGTGAACTCCTCCTCGGCCAGGAACTTGCGCTGCATCTCCTGCGCCTGGCGCGCGTCGAAGGCCTTCTCGGCCTGTTCGATGAGGGTGAGCACGTCACCCATGTCGAGGATGCGCGAGGCCATCCGGTCGGGGTGGAACACCTCGAAGTCCTGCACCCGCTCACCCGTCGAGGCGAACATGATGGGACGCCCGGTGATGGACGCGACCGACAGCGCCGCGCCACCGCGGGCGTCGCCGTCGAGCTTGGTCAGGACCACGCCGGTGAAGTCGACGCCCTCCTGGAAGGCCTGGGCCGTCTCGACCGCCGCCTGCCCGATCATCGCGTCGATGACGAAGAGGACCTCGTCGGGCTGGATCGCGGCCCGGATGTCGGCCGCCTGCTGCATGAGGTTCGCGTCGACGGCGAGGCGACCGGCCGTGTCGACGATCACTACGTCGTGCTGGGCGCGCCGAGCCTGCTCGATGCCGGCTCGGGAGACGGCGACCGGGTCGCCGAACGACCGGGTCCCCTCACCGGTGGCGCCGACCGCGTCGTGGCCGCCGATGTTGCCCTGCTCGGGCGCGAAGACGGGCACACCGGCGCGCTCGCCGACGACCTGGAGCTGGGTGACGGCGTTGGGACGCTGGAGGTCGGCCGCGACGAGGATCGGGGTGTGGCCCTCGTCCTTGAGCCGCTTGGCCAGCTTACCGGCGAGCGTCGTCTTGCCGGAGCCCTGCAGGCCGGCGAGCATGATGACGGTGGGCGGGTTCTTGGCGTGCTGGATGGTCCGTGTCTGGCCGCCGAGGATCGACACGAGCTCGTCGTTGACGATCTTGACGACCTGCTGAGCGGGGTTGAGGGCTCCGGACACCTCTGCGCCCAGCGCGCGCTCGCGCACCGCGGAGGTGAACTGCTTGACGACGGGCAGTGCGACATCGGCGTCGAGCAGCGCGAGCCGGATGTCGCGGACCGTGCTGTTGACGTCGTGCTCGCTGAGCCGCCCCTTCCCTCGCAGGTTCTTGAAGGTGGCGGTCAGGCGGTCGGAGAGTGACGTGAACACGGCCCCAAGGCTAATCGTTCGCGGCGGGTCCCACCGACCGGGCACCGCCCGAGGAGCAGTAGGCGTGGGTCAGCCGGGCGGGTTGCCGTCGCAGGTGTCGATGACGACGGACACGGTCTGGGCGACCTTGGCCGGCGACAGCAGGCGACCACCGAACTCGGTGACATAGAACGTGTCGAGGGTCTGACCGGCATAGGTGGCGATGTGCGCGGAGCGCACCGACAGGCCCGCCTTCGCGAACGCCAGGCCCAGCTCGTGCAGCAGCCCGGGCCGGTCCTGCGCCCGCACCTCGATGACCGTCGCCTCCTCAGAGGCGCGCGGCACGACGAGGGCGCGGGCCTGGCCGGGGGAACCCGAGGACGCCCGCGCGCTGGGTTGCCCTGCGAACTGCCGCCGCCGCTCCAGCAGGCCCAACGGCGCGCGGTCGCCCTGCGCGAGCCGCTCGAGACCGCGGACGATCCGCTGCTCGTCCGGCGGCTCACCGCTGGGAGTCTCCACGTGCCATTCGTTGGCCGCCACCCCGTCGAGGGTGCGCAGGATCGCGGTGCGCACGACCATGCCGTATGCCGCCAGCAGCCCGGCGGTGTCGGCGAACAGTCCCAGCCGGTCGCGGTCGAAGACGTCGATGCGGTACGACCCGCCCTGGGGGCGGACGACGACCCGGGGCTCGCCCGAGGCGACGGACTCGAGGTCGGCCTCGGAGACCGTCGCGGCCTCGGACGGCGGGGCGACGGTCCCCTCCTCCCAGCCGCGGCGGGTCGCCTCGGCGAGCTGACCCAACAGGGTCGCTCGCCAGTCCGTCCACGCCTGAGGCCCCGCCGCGCTCGCGTCGGCCTCGGTCAGTGCCAGCAGCAGGTCGAACACCTCACGAGAGCCGCCCGCTGCGGCCCGCGCCGCCGTGACGGTTCCCGGGTCCTGGTGGTCCCGCCGGGTCGCCAGGTCGATGAGGGTCAGGTGCTCCCGGACGAGGAGCTCGATCGTGGCCACGTCCTGCTCGGGGTAGCCCAGCCTCGTGGCCATGGCCGCCGCCACGGGCGCCCCGGCAGCGGAGTGGTCGTGCGCGTCGCGCACCTTGCCGATGTCGTGCAGCAGAGCCCCCAGCAGCAGCAGGTCCGCACGGTGCACCCCCCGGACGAGGCCTCCGGCCAGCACCACCGTCTCGATCAGGTGCCGGTCGACCGTGTGCCGGTGCACCGCGTTGCGCTGCGGGCGCGAGCGGACGGCGGCCCACTCGGGGAACCAGCGGTCGATGACGCCCGCCTGGTCCAGCCCCTCCCATACACCCACCAGGCCGGGTCCGGTGGCGAGCAGGTCAGCGAACAGGTCTCGCGCGATGACCGGCCAGGGGCTCGTCAGCTGGGGGGCCTGGGCCGCGAGGTTGGCAAGAGTCGTGGGGGCGATGGGCAGGTTGTTCCTCGCGGCGACGACGGCCGCGCGCAACGGCAGCAGCGGGTCGGTGGCGAGTGCGTTGCGTGGCCCGAGCACCACCTCCCCGTCGTGCTCGTACATGCCGAACCCGAGCGGGTTGAGCTGGGGGCGGCGGGGTCCGACCCGCAGGGTACGGGCCCGCTGGGACTGGCCGGCCCGGCGAACCGTCCCGTCGATCGCGTAGGCGATCGTGCGAGCCGCGTTGGAGACATCGATGAGCAGCTCGTCGGCGTCGTCGTGCCCGAGCAGCGCCGCGACGCCGTCGTGGTCCTCGCGGGTGAGCCGGTCGCGGCCCTTGCCGGTCACGACGTGCACGGCGTCGCGGACGTCCAGCAGGATCCGGTGCGCCTCGTCCACCTCGCCGTGCGGGCGGTCGGTGAGCCACGCTGCCACGAGGGCGTTGAGCACCGTCATGTCCCGCAGGCCGCCGTGGGCCTCCTTGAGATCGGGTTCGATGCTCTGGGCGAGGTCGCCGTGCCGGGCGTGACGGGCACGAAGCCCGTCGACCAGCTGCGGCAGCCGCTTGCGCGCGTTGGCCCGCCAGTCGTGCGCCACGGTGGAGCGCGCGGCGGCGACGACCTCCGCGTCCCCGGCCACGCGGTCGAGGTCGAGCAGTCCCACCGCGGCGGTGAGGTCACCGGCGGCCACCGTGCGGCACTGGCTCACGGTGCGCACGGAGTGGTCGAGCCGGACGCCGGCGTCCCAGACGGGGTACCAGATCCGGTCGGCCAGCTCCCGCAGGTCCTCTCCCCCGACGGAGCGTCCGTAGTGCAGCAGGACCAGGTCGACATCGCTGAGCGGGCCGGCATCGCCTCGGGCGAGACTGCCCACTGCCGCCAGCGCCAGCCCCTCGGAGGAGCGGCCGTCCAGCGCGGCCTCCCAGACCTGGCCAAGCCAGGTGCGCGTGAGGCTGCCCATGGCGTCCCGGCGCGTCGGGCCGGCTCCCGGGGCGTCGAAGCCCCTGGCCCCGGCCAGGTCGAGCCGGCGTGCTGCCAGGTCGGCGTGCTCGATCGTCATACCCCAGAGCCTGCCCCTTCGAGGTTTCGAACGACGCCCGTTCGTGTTACGCCCGTGTTAGCGCGCGGCGCGGCATACGGCAGAGGCGCCCGCACCTGGTCGGTGCGGGCGCCTCTGGTCGTGCTGTGGGCGCTATGTCCGTGGCGCTACGGCCGCCACGTTTCTGGGTGCTGCCGGTGGACGGTGTCGGGCCGCGCTCAGAGCGCGTCCACCCCACGCTCGCCGGTGCGTACCCTGATCACCTCGTCGACGGGGACGGTCCAGATCTTCCCGTCGCCGATGCGGCCCGTCTGCGCGGCCTTGAGGACCACGTCGGCGACCGACGCGGCGTCCATGTCGTCGACGAGCACCTCGACCCGCACCTTCGGCACGAAGTCGACGGTGTACTCGGCGCCGCGGTAGACCTCGCTGTGACCGCGCTGCCGGCCGTAGCCGCTCACCTCGCTGACGGTCATGCCCGAGATGCCGTAGGCCTCCAGGGCCTCCTTCACCTCGTCGAGCTGGTGTGGCTTGATGATGGCGGTCACGAGCTTCATGCTGGTGCTCCCTCTTTGGTCTTGGTCGAGGCCGTCGTGGACAGGGCCGAGCCGGAGCCAAAGCGTCCGCCGCTGAGGCCACTGAGATCGTAGGCCGTCTCGGCGTGCTCGGAGAGGTCGACGCCCTGGGCCTCGTCGGCCTCGTCGACCCGGAAGCCCATGGTCTTGTGAATCGCCAGACCGATCAGGTAGGTCACCACGAACGAGAAGATGAGGACGGTGAACGCGCCCTCGGCCTGCGCTCCCAGCTGGGACAGCCCGCCGCCGTAGAACAGGCCCTCGTTGACGGCCAGGCCGGCCGCGCCAGTCGGGCTGCCCTTGGTGGCCAGGAGGCCGATGAGCAGGGTGCCGATGAGACCACCGACGAGGTGGACGCCCACCACGTCGAGGCTGTCGTCGAAGCCGAAGCGGAACTTCAGACCGACGGCCAGGGCACACCCGGCACCGGCGGCGAGGCCCACGATGAGGGCGCCGATCGGTGAGACTGTCGCACAGGCCGGGGTGATCGCGACCAGCCCCGCGACGATGCCCGAGGCGGCGCCGAGCGAGGTGAAGTGGCCGTCGCGCAGCTTCTCCACGAGCAGCCAGCCCAGCATCGCCGTGCAGGTGGCGGCCAGAGTGTTGACCCAGACGCCTGCGGCCTGGGCGCCGGCGCCGAGGGCCGAGCCCGCGTTGAAGCCGAACCAGCCGAACCACAGGATGCCCGCGCCGATCATGACCAGGGTCAGGTTGTGCGGACGCATGGGCTCCTTGGCGAACCCGATGCGCTTGCCGAGCACCAGCGCGAGGGCGAGCCCCGCCGCACCGGCGTTGATGTGGATCGCGGTTCCACCGGCGAAGTCGTAGGCACCCGCACCTCCGAGGAACAGGCCGCCTGCCTTGTTGGCGATCCACCCGCCCGTCTGGGCCGCGTAGCCGCTGAAGGCGAACACCCAGTGGGCTGCCGGGAAGTAGACCAAGGTGGCCCAGATGACCGTGAAGACGGTCCAGGCGCTGAACTTGGCGCGGTCGGCGATGGCGCCTGAGACCAGGGCCACCGCGATGATCGCGAAGACCACCTGGAACGCCACGAAGGCCGGCCCGGGTATGCCGCCCGCTGCGGCGGCGGTCTTGGTGGCCGGGACGAAACCGTAGATGGCGTTCAGGACTCCCTTGAGCCCGAAGTGGGCGAACGGGTTACCGATCAGGCCGCCACCCACGTCGGGCCCGAAGGACTCGCTGTAGCCCCAGAGGATCCAGGCAGTGCCGACCGTGCCCATGGTGATGAAGCTCATCATCATCATGTTCAGCACGCTCTTGGTCCGGACCATGCCGCCGTAGAAGAGGGCGAGGCCGGGGGTCATGAACAACACGAGGGCCGCCGCAGCGAGGACCCAGGCGGTGTTCCCGCTGTCGATGAACGGCGTGTCGGCCGTCGCGAGAGTAATAGCGCTCATGCGAAGACTGTGCCGTCGCGGCATTTCGCACAGCGCCGCGTTGTGTTACGGGCGTGTTAGCGAGACCTCACAGCGGTAAGGATCAGGTTTCGAGAACCGCCGGGTCTCACATCCTGGACGCAGCCGTCCCGATGGGCGGCATGGCGGGGTCAGGCGAGGATCGCGTCGACGAACGCCTCTGGGTCGAACGGCGCCAGGTCGTCCGGGCCTTCCCCCAGACCCACGAGCTTGACCGGCACCCCGAGCTTGCGTTGCACGGAGACGACGATGCCGCCCTTGGCCGTCCCGTCGAGCTTGGTCAGAACGATGCCGGTGACGTTGACGACCTCCGCGAACACCTCGGCCTGCCGCAGGCCGTTCTGGCCGGTCGTCGCGTCCAGGACGAGCAGTACCTCGTCGATCGGGCTCTGCTTCTCGATGACACGCTTCACCTTGCCGAGCTCGTCCATCAGGCCGACCTTGTTGTGCAGCCGGCCGGCCGTGTCGACCAGCACGACGTCGGCCTCCAGCTCGGCGCCGGCCTTGACCGCGTCGAACGCCACCGCCGCGGGGTCCGCGCCGTCGCGGTCCGAGCGCACGGTGGGCACTCCGACCCGGCTCCCCCACGTCTCCAGCTGGTCCGCAGCGGCGGCGCGGAAGGTGTCGGCAGCACCGAGGACCACGTCCTTGTCCTGCGCGACCAGCACTCGGGCGAGCTTGCCCACCGTCGTGGTCTTGCCAGTGCCGTTGACGCCGACGACGAGGACGACGGCCGGGCGGCCGTCAACGCGGGAGTCGGCCAGCGAACGGTCCAGGGTCGGGTCGACGAGGGCGAGCAGGTCCTCACGCAGCCAGCCGCGGACCACCGACTCGTCGGTCGTCCCCTCCACCGCGACCCGGGAGCGCAGCTTGTCGACCAGCTCGGTGCTGGCCTCGACACCGAGGTCCGAGGCGATGAGGGTGTCCTCGACCTCTTCCCAGGCCTCCTCGTCCAGCCCGCCGCGCGACAGAAGGGCGAGCAGGCCGTGACCGAGGACGGTGTTCGAGCGGGCCAACCGGGCCCGCAGCCGCTGGAGCCTGCCTGCCGGGGACTCCGGGCGCTCCGGGGTCGGCGTCGGCGCGAGCTCGGGGAGCCCTGCCTCCGGGGGCAGCGTGTCGACCGACCGCGCGTCCTGCACGGGCCGTTTCGGCGCGTCGCGGGGGGGCTCGGCGTCGTCTCCGACCCCAGGGAGCACGTCCGGGCGGCGTGGTGCGGGCGCGTCCTTCTTGGCCCCCCCACGGCCGCGCAGCAGCCCGACGAGCACGCCTCCGAGGACGACCAGCAGGCCGACGGCGATGACAACGAGTTCCCACAGCTGATGGATCACGGGCGCCATCCTCTCATTCACCCCAGGGCTGGCTCAGGCGGCGTTGCACTGCGCGCAGGGTGGGAATCTGCGGTCTCGGACGCCGCCGAGACCCCCGGTTGTCCCCCTCGCGGGTCAGAGGGACGAGCGGTTTGGGTGGTGCGGGAGCTTGCGGGTCAGCTGGCCCGGTCGTGGGGCACGTCGTCCGCTTCGCTCACGCCGTCCGCTTCGCTCACGGAGCTGGTCCGCGCCTCGGCGATCGTGTCGGCGACCTTGTCCTTGGCCGAGGTCAGCGCCTCGCCGGTGCGGTCGAGTGTCGACTCGGTGCGCTCCTTGACCGTGGCCACGAGCTCCTCGCCCTGGGGCGTGAGCAGCTCACGACCCTCGCGGCGGGCCGGGACGGCGACGAGCCCGACGACGGCGACCGCCAGTCCGACACAGATCAGCATC
This sequence comes from Pedococcus sp., assembly GCF_036000045.1. Lineage (GTDB taxonomy): Bacteria > Actinomycetota > Actinomycetes > Actinomycetales > Dermatophilaceae > Pedococcus. The sequence goes on along the minus strand of NZ_DASYGF010000069.1, from coordinate 38,553 downwards.
CCGACAATGAGCACGACCATGGGTCTAGGGTGCCCTGCCGCGCGGTCAATGCTCAAATCGACCCGCCGCGCGTGCGACGGCAGCCGCGACCTCAGGCGAGAGGTCAGGCGCTCTGCGCCGCGACGTCGCGGATGCGCTGGGAGACCACCGTCGTCACGCCGTCCCCGCGCATGGAGACGCCGTAGAGCGCGTCGGCGACCTCCATGGTGCGCTTCTGGTGGGTGATGACAATGAGCTGGCTGGAGTCGCGCAGCTCCTCGAACAGCGTGATGAGCCGCCCGAGGTTGGCATCGTCGAGCGCTGCCTCGACCTCGTCCATGATGTAGAACGGGCTCGGTCGCGCCTTGAAGATCGACACCAGCAGAGCGACCGCGACCAGCGACCGCTCGCCGCCGGACAGCAGCGAGAGCCTCTTGATCTTCTTGCCCGGCGGCCGGGCCTCGACCTCGATGCCTGTGGTGAGCATGTTGTCGGGGTCGGTGAGGGTCAGGCGGCCCTCGCCGCCGGGGAACAGCCTGCTGAAGACGCCCTCGAACTGCGCGGCGGTGTCATGGAACGCCTCTGTGAAGACGCGCTCGACCCGCTCGTCGACCTCGCGGACGATGTCGAGCAGGTCGCGCTTGGACTTCTTGAGGTCCTCCAGCTGCTCGGTGAGGAACTTGTGGCGCTCCTCGAGAGCCGCGAACTCCTCGAGGGCCAGCGGGTTGACCCGGCCCAGGGCGCTCAGCGCGCGCTCGGCCTTGCGCAGCCGCTTCTCCTGCACGTCGCGGACATAGGGGGCCGGGTCGGGGATCGTCTCGGGGTCGTCGTCGGGACCCGCCACGAACGGCACGAGCTGATGCGGCCCGAAGTCCTCCATGAGCACCTCGGGCGCGATGCCGAGCTCGTCGACCGCCTTGGCCTGCATGGCCTCGATGCGCAGGCGCTGCTGGGTGCGGGCGACCTCGTCGCGGTGGACGGTGTCGGTGAGCTCACGTAGCTCGTCCTGGAGCACCGCTGACTCGCGACGCACCTGGGTGAGTGCCTGGTCGCGCTCGGCGCGCTCGCGCTCGGCGCTGGTCCGCTGGTCGGCCGCGATCTCGAGGGTGCCGCTCACCAGGCTCACGGCGTATGCCGCGCCGCGCCGAACCGCCTCGGCCACCTCGGCCTCGCGCTGGCGGCGCTGCTGGCGGGCGGCCAGCCGCTGTCGAGCCGCAAGCTCGTTGCGCGCGGCCCCATCGAGGGAGTCGGCCCGTCCCTTGAGGGCGCGAGCGCGCTCCTCCTTGGTCCGCAGGGTGAGGCGCAGCTCGGTCTCGGCAGCGCGAGCGCGACGAGCGTCCTGCTCGAGCCGGTCGCGCTCCTCGGTGCTGGGCTCCTCGGCCTCGGAGGGCTCGCTGCTGGCCTCGTCGAGACGCTCGGTGAGCGAGGCCAGCTCAGCTCGGTCGGACTCGAGAGCCGCCTCGGCGTCGGCGATCGCCTTGTGGGTGCGCTCCACCTCGGCCTTCGCGGAGCGGGCCGTGGCTCCGAGCTGGCCGAGCCGCTCTGCGACCGCCGCCATCCTGGCGTCGGACTCGTGCAGCGCCTCCAGGGCCGCCTCGACCTCGTCGGTCGCGACGGTGTGCCGCTCCAGTGCCGCACTCAGCGCGAAGCGGGCCTGCTCACCACGGCGAGTGGCCTCGGCGACGCGCTCGCGGGTCTCGTCGACCGCCGACTGGATCTCGATCAGGCTGGGAGCGTGGCTGCTGCCGCCGCGCACGAAGCCCGGTGCGAAGACGTCGCCCTCGCTGGTCACCGCAGTGACACCGTGACCCTGGGAGACCAGGTCAGCCGCGGTGGTGGCGTCGGCGACGAGCGCGACCCGGTCGAGGAGCTGCTCGACCGCAGGTCGCACGGAGGCCGGGGCCTGCACGACGTCCCGGGCCCACACGGCCGCGCCATCGAGCGCCGGCCAGGTCGACGGGTCGCTCGAGACCGCGCTCTGGCCGACGAGGAACGCTGCCCGTCCGGCGTCCTGCTCGCGCAGCGTGGTCAGTGCCTCGGCCGCGTGTCCCACCGACTCGACCACGAGGGCGTCCCCGGCCCACCCCAGCGCGGCGGCGACGGCCGCCTCGTGACCGCCCTGCACCTGCAGCAGGGCCGCGACGGACCCGACGATCCCGTGCCGCGACTCGGCCGCCGCCAGCAGCGTGGCCGCGCCATCCTTGCGGGACAGGCTCAGCTCCAGGGCCTCGAGCCGGGCGCCGGCGGTGGTGCGGTCGCGCTCGGCGGCACGCTCGTCCTCGCGGAGGCGCTCGACCTCGGCCTCGAGCCGTTCGAGGACCGCAGCGGCCCGCTCGTAGGCGGAGTCCAGATCCTCCTCGCCCTCCTCGTCCACGGCGACCGAGGCCTCGAGACCGGTGAACTCCCGTTCGGCGGCGGCCGCACGTTCCTGCGACTGGGCCGCGATCCCGCGCAGCCGACCGATCTCGGCCTCGCCCGCCTCGATGCGGCTCCTGCGGGCGCCGACCTGACCGGCCAGCTTGGCGAGCCCCTCGCGACGGTCGGCCGCAGCCCGGACCAGACGCTGCAGACGCTGCTGCTCGGCGGCATACGCCTGCTCCGTTGCCTCGCGGGCCGCGACCGCCGCCTCGAGAGCGGCTTTGGCCTCGCGCACCTCGGCGAGCAGCGCCTCCTCCTGGGCGCGCGCTTCCGCGGCCTGGGCGCGCAGCTCCTCGGGGTCACGCCCTGTGGTCTGCTCGTCGGCCGTGTCCTGGGTCAGGAGGCGCACGCGCTCGGCGGCGAGCGACTCGGTGGAGGTGAGCTTGTCGCGCAGCTGCTGAGCCCGGAACCAACGGTCCTGCGCCCGGGCGAGCTCGGGGGCGGCATCCTCGGCCCGCTGCTCGAGCGCGGCGAGCCGGCTGCGCACCGCGGCAAGGCTCTCTTCGACCTCCGTGCGCTTGGCCACCAGGGCCGTCTCGTCGGCGACCTCCTGCTCCAGCGTCGACGTGAGCTGCACGAGGTCGTCGGCAAGCAGCCTGAGCCGGGCGTCCCGGGCGTCGGCCTGGATCACCGCCGCCTTGCGAGCCGCCTCGGCCTGACGCCCCAGCGGACCGAGCTGGCGGCGGATCTCACCCGTGAGGTCGTTGACCCGCAGGAGGTTGGCCTCCATCGTCTCCAGCTTGCGCAGCGCCCGTTCCTTACGCTTGCGGTGCTTGAGGACCCCGGCAGCCTCCTCGATGAAGCCACGGCGCTCCTCGGGCGTGGCCCGCAGTACGGTGTCGAGCTGGCCCTGGCCCACGATGACGTGCATCTCGCGGCCGATGCCGGAGTCGGACAGCAGCTCCTGGACGTCGAGCAGCCGGCAGGCGGTGCCGTTGATGGCGTACTCGGAGCCGCCGTTGCGGAACATGGTCCGCGCGATCGTCACCTCGGTGTAGTCGATCGGCAGCGCGCCGTCGGAGTTGTCGATGGTCAGTGACACCTCGGCGCGGCCCAGCGGTGCGCGGCCCGCGGTGCCGGCGAAGATGACGTCCTCCATCTTGCCGCCGCGCAGCGACTTGGCACCCTGCTCGCCCATCACCCAGGCCAGCGCGTCGACGACGTTGGACTTGCCGGAGCCGTTGGGCCCGACGATGCAGGTCACGCCCGGCTCGAGCCGCATCGTGGTCGCCGAGGCGAAGGACTTGAAGCCCTTCAGGGTGAGGCTCTTGACGTACACGAGCGGTCTCGGCTCCTCGGATGCGGGTGGCGTGGATCGCGGCTCACTGTACCGGCGGGGTGGCGGCCGGTCGTGGCGCTCGCGGCCGCCACGCCGCGGCAGGGAACGGGTGTGGCCGGTGTGACAGCAGAGGTATGCCGCGGAGCTGGGCCGCGCGGGGGACCGGCGGCGGCGGTCAGCGTTGGGCGATGGCCTCGTGGTGGTGGATGACCTCGGCGATGACGAAGTTGAGGAACTTCTCGGCGAATGTCGGGTCCAGCCCCGACTCACGCGCCAACGCGCGCAGGCGGGCCACCTGGACCTCCTCGCGCGCGGGGTCCGCCGGCGGCAGACCCTCGCGGGCCTTGAGCTCGCCCACCCGCTGGGTGCACGTGAACCGCTCGGCGAGCAGGTGGATCAGGGCCGCGTCGATGTTGTCGATGCTGGCGCGCAGGCGCAGCAGCTCAGGCGGTGCCTGGGTGGGTGTCTGACGGGGCGTCTCGGACGGAGTCTCCGGCGAGCTCTCCAGCGGGGTCTCGGGCGGGGTCACCCGGCAATCGTAGGCATCCCCGCGCCGACGACGTCGGGCTGTCTCAGGTCTTCGCGAAGCTGGTCGTTGTCACGTTGCAGACGCTCGACCAGGTGTTCGAGGTCGGCCACCCGCCGGCGCAGCTCGAGTGTCTCGAGCATCAGTCGCGGGTCGTTCACGGGGCGATAGCCCACGAGGGCCTTGGCCATGTCGACTCCCTTTCCGCCGGCGAGGAGGTGCGCGCCACGCGTGGCCCAGAGCGGGCCTCTCTCAGGGTGACAGCCATGACGTACACGGGTCAATGGCAGAGGTCGTGGCCGACGGTCGCGGCCATGGGTGAGGTGGCTACTTCTCGATGAAGCCCCTCAGATCCTCTCGTGGTGGGCCCCACGTCGTGGCACAGGTCTCCACCTGGCCGGGGCGCAGGTGTCGCGAGGGCTTCTCCTCGAGCAGCTCCATGAGCTGGCGGATCTTGCCGGCCTCTCCCTGAGCGACGACCTCGACACGGCCGTCACCCGCGTTGCGGGCATGACCGACGAGGCCCAGCTCGAGCGCTCGGGCCCGGGTCCACCAGCGAAATCCCACGCCCTGCACGCGACCGTGCACCCAGATGACCGCCCGCGCGGAACCGTTCTCGTCCATCAGCCTCACCTCTTCTCCAGTTGTACAGCGCGAGGACTGGCGCTGTCAGTTCCCCGCGCCGCGGGCGCGAGGTCGCGGCTGGCACCGGGGGCAGCTGTAGGACGAGCGGTTCATGAAGGCCTCGCGCCGGATCAGTGTCCCGCACCGAGCGCAGGGCCGGCCCTCCTGGCCGTAGGCGTGCAGGGACCGGTCGAAGTACCCCGAGGCGCCGTTGACGTTGACGTAGAGCGCGTCGAAGCTCGTGCCGCCCTGGCCGAGCGCCTCGAGCATGACGTCGCGGGCGTGGTCGAGCAGGCGCGACAGGGCCGGTCTGGTCAGAGCCGAGCAGAGGCGCTCGCCGTGGATCTGCGCCCGCCACAGCGCTTCGTCGGCGTAGATGTTGCCGACCCCGGAGACGAGCGTCTGGTCAAGCAGCGCACGTTTGACCGCAGAGTCACGCGCCTTCATCCGGCGCACGACGAGTGCCTGGTCGAAGGCCGGCTCCAACGGGTCGGCGGCGATGTGCGCGATCGCGTCGGGCACCAGCTCGTCGGTCAGCTCGGAGAGCGCCAGGCCGCCGAACGTGCGCTGGTCGACGAAGCGCAGCTCGGTGCCGCCGTCCGCGAAGAGGAACCGCGCATGCAGATGCTTCTCGTCCGGGGCGCCAGGCTCCTCGACGAGCAGCTGACCGCTCATCCCGAGGTGCGCGAGCAGCGCCTGACGCTCGCCGTCCGGCGAGGCGAGCACCAGCCAGAGGTACTTGCCGCGGCGGCGGGCGGACTCCACGTGGGTGCCCGCGATCCGGGCGGCGAGGTCGGCCGGTCCGGGCAGGTGCCGGCGGGCCACCCTGGCCCCGCGCAGCTCCGCGGACTCGATGATGCGTCCGACCACATGGCCGGCCAGGCCGCGCCGGACGACCTCGACCTCGGGCAGCTCAGGCAAGGGTCGGCTCCGTCATCGGTATGCCGCGCGCTCGCCTACGACGGCGAGCCGGCAGGCAGGTCGGCGGCCTCGTCCTCGTCCTCGACGACGGCGAGGCCTGCCGCGGGACGACCGTCAGCGTGGGTCTGCGAGTGGGCCACGAGACCATCTCCGTCGGCCGCGGCGGCGGCGGCCGTCAGAGCCCTCCAGGCGACCTCGGCCGCCCGCTGCTCGGCTTCCTTCTTGGAGCGACCCGACCCGGCACCCAACACCTGCTCGCCCACCACGGCCTGGGCGTGGAAGGTCTTCTGGTGGTCGGGGCCCTCCTCGTCCACGCGGTACTCGGGCACACCGGCGCTCGACGCTGCGGCCAGCTCCTGCAGGCTCGTCTTCCAGTCCAGCCCAGCACCCATGGTGGCCGACTGGGCCATTAGCGGGTCGAGCAGGTGATGCACCAGGGCGGCAGCGGCAGGCATCCCCGAGGAGAGGTAGACCGTCCCGATCACCGCCTCCATCGTGTCGGCGAGGATCGAGGCCTTGTCTCGCCCGCCGGTGCTCTCCTCGCCGCGGCCCAGGAGCAGGTGCTCGCCCAGACCGAGGGTGCGCGCGACCTCGGCGAGAGCACGCATGTTGACGACGGCGGCGCGCAGCTTCGCGAGCTGCCCCTCGGGCAGGTCCGGATGCGCGGCATACAGGGTGTCGGTGACCACGAGCCCGAGGACCGAGTCGCCGAGGAACTCCAGGCGCTCGTTGTTGGGCAGGCCGCCGTTCTCGTACGCGTACGAGCGGTGCGTCAGGGCACGCAGAAGCAGCGGCTCGTCGACCGGCGCGCCGGACACCTCGGCGAGGTGCTCGGCGAACCCGTCGACGGGCCGCTGGGCCGCATCGTCCTGGGACGAGCCCGCGGACTCAGGGGAGCTCACGCGCGGGACAGGGCGCGTCAGCCCTGGTGCTCGGTGCGCTCGGCCGGCGTGTAGTGACGGCCCTTGTAGGTGCCGCAGGACGGGCACGCCATGTGGGGCTGGGTCGGCGCCTTGCACTGGGGGCACGTGGTGAGCGTGGTCGCCGTCGTCTTCCAGTTCGCACGACGCGAACGGGTGTTGGAGCGCGACGTCTTCCGCTTCGGGACAGCCACGTCAGTTCCTCTTCTCTTCGGTGTCAGTGGTCAGCGCCTGGAGCGCGGCCCACCTGGGGTCGATCACTTCGTGGTGGTGCTCAGGGTCGTCGGCCAGGCGTGCTCCACACTCGGAGCACAGCCCTGGACAGTCGTCCTGGCAGACCGGCTGGAACGGCAGCGATGGCACCACTGCGTCCCGGAGCACGGGTTCGAGGTCGAACAGGTCGCCCTCGAGGGTGTGCTCCTCCTCCGTCTCTGCGTCGTCGGCGCCCACCTCGCGGTGGTGCGCCGCACGATCGGCGTAGGCGAACAGCTCCTGGAACACCCCGTCGACCTCGAGGTCGACGGGCTCCAGGCACCGCACGCAGGCGCCGGTTGCCGTGGCACGGGCCGAGCCGGTGACCAGCACTCCCTCGACGACGGACTCGAGCCGCAGGTCCAGCTCGATCGGTGCGCCCTGCGGCACCCCGATGACGTCCGTGCCGAAGTCGGCCGGCGCCTCGACGGTCCGCTGCAACCGCTCCATCGAACCGGGTCGCCGACCGAGGCTCTTGGTGTCGAACACCAAGGGCGATCGGGGGTCGAGATGGTTCATGGCTCCAGCAGACGTCGAGTGGGTCGGCCTGGGCACCCCGACGAGCCCGACGGGCACGACGGGGAGTAGACCGACGCACGAGGCTACCCGAGCGCCGCCCTCACTCCCAAATGCAGCCCATGCCGCACCCCGTCACCGGTCGGACCAGGCCCCGGCCAGCGCATCTCGGACGCGGTCGCTGACCAGTCCGGAGACGTCCCCGCCGTAGCGGGCAACCTCCTTGACCAGCGAGCTCGAGATGTGTTCGAACCGCGGGTCGCCGGGCAGGAAGACCGTCTCCACGCCGGTGAGGTGACGGTTCATCAGGGCCATGGGCAGCTCGTAGGCGAAGTCCGTCCCGCCGCGCAGGCCCTTGACGATCGCCGACGCCCCGACGTCGCGGCATACGTCCACGAGGAGCCGGTTCGCGAACAGCTCCACGCGCACGTTCGCGAGGTCGCCGCAGGTGTCGAGGATCAGGTCGCGCCGCTCGTCCGGGGTGAACGTGCCGTGCTTGGCCGGGTTGTGCAGGACGGCGACGACGACCTCGTCGTAGAGTGCGGCAGCGCGCCGGATGACATCAGCGTGGCCGAGCGTGACGGGGTCATAGGAGCCGGGACATACGCACCGTCTGGTCACAGCGGCAACCTAGCAGCGTGCGTGTCCACGGCCGCCCAGGCGCGACAGCGCGCTACTTCTCCTCGTCCTCGGCGGGCGTCAGGTTGCCCACGGCCAGCCACGCGGCCCAGCTCGAGGCGGAGCCGTCCCACCCATCGGACGGTGCGTTTGTCCCCTGAGCCGCACTAGGCCACGGTGGAGAGGTCCTGCACTCCATCGGAAGGAGAGCCATGCTCACCCTCACCGAGAACGCCAGCACGATCGTCAAGACCCTCGTCGACCAGAACCTGCCGACCGAGGACGCTGGGCTGCGGTTCAGCCAGGAGTCCGGCCAGGAGTCCGCCCTGACCGTCACCACCGCCGAGCAGGCCGAGCCAGGCGACGAGGTGGTCGAGAAGAACGGCGCCAAGGTCTTCCTCGACGAGACCGCCGCCGTGGCGCTGGGCGACCAGGTGCTCGACGCCGAGGTCGACGACACCGGTTCGGTCCAGTTCAGCATCCTGCCGGCGACACCTGCCGCTCCCTGAGCGACACGACCGACGCAGCCCACGTGCTGCCCCGCGACCCGACAGCCCTCGGCCGTCGGGTCGCGGCGTGTCTGAGCCCGTGGCCGGGCCGTCGGTCACGCCACGACGTCGGGTGTGCGCGGGCCGGCGAACCAGATCCTGGTCTCGCCGTACCGTCGCTCGTCCTCGCGTTCCCAGTCCCCCGGCCAGCGCGGCTCCGGCGAGCGGGACGACCGCTCCACCACGACGAGGGCGTCGGGGTGCAGCCACCCCCGCTCGTGCAGTAGCCCCAGGTCGGCCGCGAGCGCGTCCTCGTCGAGGTCGTACGGCGGGTCGCTGAACACCAGCGTGCATGGCTGGGACGGCGGCGTGGCCAGCACCCGCTGCACGGTGGCCTGGCGCACCGACACCCCCGGTATGCCGAGTGCTCCTGCGTTCTGGGAGGTCACCCTGGCGGCCCGCTTGTCCGCCTCGACGAGCAGGACCGACTGCGCACCGCGGCTGGCCGCTTCGAGGCCGAGCGCACCGGACCCGGCATACAGGTCGAGCACGTGGGCCCCCAGGAGGACATCGAGGTGCTCCAGTCGCGAGAACAACGCCTCCCGCACCCGGTCGCTGGTGGGCCGGGTGCCCGAGCCGGGCGGTGTCGAGAGCCGCAACCCGCCCGCTCGCCCACTGATGATCCGCGTCACGGCGGCAAGGTAGCAGCGGTCCTCACCCGGGGCCCCCACCCATGGCCACCGTCCTCACGGAGCGGGTCTCAGGGGGCGTGGACTGCCGGGTCGTCGCGCAGGACGTCGAGCAGGAGGGCCAGCACGGCGTCCGGCCTCTCCAGCGAGGGCAGGTGACCGGCCCAGTCGAGCTCCACGTGCTCGGCGCCCGGGACCTCCTCGGCCAGGTGCCTGGCGATGGCGCGGAAGTGGCCCAGGTCCTGGCCACCCGACACCACCAGCGTGTCGACCGTGAGCGCCGACGGGTCGACGTCGATCCGTCGCGCCGACGGCGGCGGGTCCTGACGCTCGGCGGCGAGCTGGACGTCGTACGCATGCCGCTGCATGGCGGCGACGAGGTCACGGACCTCGGGGTCGGCCTCCGGGCCCACCCACGTGGCCACCGTGAGCTCCACCGCCGCGTCGAGGTCGCCGCTTCCGAGCAGCCGGCCCTCCTGCGCGGCATACGTCTCCAGCGCCTCCGCGTCCTCCTCGGACGGCTGCAGACCGCGGAACGCCGGGCACAGCAGCACCAGGGACGACACGCGGCCGGGATGGGCCGTCGCGAGCTCCATGGCGACGCGACCTCCGTAGGACGAGCCGACCACGGACGCACTGCCGACCCCCAGGGAGTCCAGGAGAACGTCGAGGTCGTCGGCGTCGGCATACTCCACCCCCGGTTGTGCCGAGTCGCCGAACCCACGCAGGTCTGGGCGGATCACGCGGAACGTGTGGCTCAGTATGGGGACGAGGGGGTCCCACATCCTCCGGTCGGCGACCCCCGCGTGCAGGAGCAGGACCGGGTCGCCGGCGCCGGAGTCGTCATACGCGAGGATCACCCGCCGAGCGTACGGTCCGAGGCCGCGCGCTGTGAACGCGTCAGCCGCGCTCGAGGAACGCCGCCTGCTCGTCGCGGCGCTCGGCGACGGCCGCGGCGAGCTCGGGGTGGGCCTCAAGGTCGGGGTCGGCGGCCACCAGGGTCGCAGCGTCCTCCCGCGCCTGCAGGATGAGCTCCTCGTCTCGCAGCAGGGACAGGAAGCGGAAGCTGCCCCGGCCCATGCTCTTGGTGAGCTGGCCGCTACCGCTCTGGCGGCCGCTGAGCAGGTCGCCGGTGCCGCGCAGCTCGAGGTCGAGCTGGGCCAGGGCGAACCCGTCGGTCGTGCTCGCGACGGCGTCGAGGCGCTCTCGTGCACCGCCCTCTGCGTCGGCACCCGTCATGAGCAGGCACAGGCCGGGGTGCCCGCCCCGGCCCACACGACCGCGCAGCTGGTGGAGCTGGGAGACACCGAAACGGTCTGCGTCCATGACCACCATGACGGTGGCGTTGGCCACGTCGACGCCGACCTCGATGACCGTGGTCGAGACGAGCACGCCTGTCTCGCCTCGGGTGAACCGCGCCATCGCGGCGTCCTTCTCCTCGGCAGGCATCCGGCCGTGCAGGACGTCGATGCTGATGCCGTGCAGGGCGGGGTCGGAGCGGAGCTGTTCGGCGACCGCGAGCGCGCTCGCCCAGGTGCGCGGCAGGGCCTGCTCGCCCGCCCCCTCCCCCTCCCGACCGAGGGCACCATCCTCGTCGCGGGTCTCGTCGACCCTCTCGTCCATGGCGTCGTCGCCCGCGTTTCCCGCCGGGCGCGGCACGTCCGCCACCTCCTCGTCGGACACCCCACCACGGGCGTCCTCGGCGTCCCCGATGCGTGGGCACACGACATACGCCTGCCGACCGGACCTGACCTCCTCGGCGACCCGGTGCCAGGTGCGCTCGACCCAACGGGGGTTGTCCGTGGGCACGACGTGGGTGGTGATCGGGGCTCTGCCGCGGGGCAGCTCGGTCAGTGTCGAGGTCTCCATGTCGCCGAACACGGTCATCGTCACGGTGCGCGGGATCGGGGTGGCAGTCATCACGAGGACGTGCGGAGGCTGCCTCGCCTTGTCGCGCAGGGCATCTCGCTGCTCCACCCCGAACCGGTGCTGCTCGTCGACGACCACGAGCGCGAGGTCGAAGAACTGGACGTGCTCCTGGATGAGGGCATGCGTGCCGATGACGATGCCGGCGTCGCCACTGGCCACCTCGAGCAGCGAGCGCTTGCGAGTGGCCGCCGACTGGCTGCCCGTCAGGAGGGCGACCCGCGTGCCGATGTCGCTGCCGCCGAGCATGCCGCCCTCGGCCAGCTCGCCGAGCATCGCGGTGATCGAGCGGAAGTGCTGTGCCGCAAGGACTTCCGTGGGCGCGAGCAAGGCGGCTTGGCCGCCCGCGTCGACGGCGGCGAGCATGGCGCGCAGCGCGATGACGGTCTTGCCGGATCCGACCTCACCCTGCAGGAGGCGGTTCATCGGGGTATCGCCGGCCATCTCCCGCGCCAGCGTGGCGCCGACGTCTCGCTGCCCGGCGGTGAGCTCGAAGGGCAGCCGCGCGTCGAAGGCGTCGAGCAGACCCCCGGCTGAGGGCGTGCGGGCGACCGCGGTGTGCTCGCGCGCCAGCCAAGCGCGACGCTGCGCCAGCAGCGTCTGCAGGACGAGAGCCTCCTCGTAGCGCATCCGATAACGGGCACGCTGAACCTGCGCCATCTCGGTGGGGACGTGGATGCCCCGCATCGCCTCGAGGCGCCCCGGCAGCCCATGCCGCCCACGCAGCGCGCTCGGCACCGGGTCGGGCAGGTCGTCCAGCTGGTCGAGGGTCAGCCGCACGCACTCGGCAACAGCCCAGTTCTGCATGCCCTTGACCTGGAGATAGACCGGGATCGGCCCCCGGTCCGTGGCCGCCTCACCCAGCCCCCCGTGCATGAGCTGGTATGCCGGGTGCGCCAGCTGCCAGCGTCCGCGGTACATGCCCACCGTGCCGGCGAACAACGCCGTGGTGCCGGGCACCAGGGCGTCGCGGTGGCCCCACGACTTGAAGAACACCAGGTCCACCTCGTGGGCGCCGTCGGTGATCGTCACCGTGAGCATCTCGCCGCGGCGGTTCTTCATGGACCGCGTCGTCGCGGTCTTCACCGTCGCCACCGCGACGACGTACATGCCGACGTGCAGCGTCCCGAGGTCGGCACTGTGCTCCAGATAGCGCCGCGGCCAGAACTCGAGCAGGTCGGCCACGACCTCGATCCCCCGGTGCCTCGCCAGCTTCGGGGCCGCCGTCGAGACGATGCGCGAGAGCTTGGTGGACAGCGTGACGACGTCGGCCACGCCTACTCGACTCCCACCAGGACGGGGTAGTGCGGCTGACCGCCCTCGATCACGGTGACGTCGACGTCACGGTGGGACCGGCGGACGGCGTCGGCGATGGCCTCCCCCAGCCCCTCGGCCGCCTCCGCCCCGACGACGACCGTGACGAGCTCGCCGCCGCCGGTGAGCAGCCGCTCGACCACGGAGGTCGCGACAGCAGACTGGTCGTCCCCCACCAGCACCACGTCTCCGGCGACCGCGCCGAGCACGTCACCCTCGTGACACGGCCCGGCACTGGTCAGCGCGTCCTTACCGGCGACTGCGACGGCGCCGTGCCGGGTCGCGGCGGCGGCCGCGCTCATGGCCGAGCCGTTGCGCGCACCCGAGGCGGCGGGGTCGAAGACGGCGACCGCCGCCAGACCTTGCACGGCGGTGCGGGAGCCGACCACGTGCACGGTGAGCCCGTCCTGCTCGGCTGCGCGAGCGGCCGCCTCTGCGGCCATCACGGTGTCGCCGTCGTTGGGCAGCATCACCACCTCGGCGGCCTGGGTGGCGCGCGCGGCGTCGAGCAGCTGGCCGGCGGAGGCGCGGCGCCCCGGACCGCTGAGCACCACCACCGCACCCGCCTGGCGGAAGACGTCGGCCAGCCCGGGACCCGCCGCGCAGGCGACCACGGCCACTCCTCCGGCCGGCTGGGGCTGCCCGAGCTGGTCGGCGAAGTGAGTGACCCGGATGCGGTAGGGACGTCCGGCGAGCAGACCCGCCTCGATCGCCGCCCCCACGTCGTCGACGTGCACGTGGACGTTCCACAGCTCGGGCCCACCGACGACCAGGAGCGAGTCTCCGAGCCCGTCGAGGGTGTCGCGCAGCGAGGCCGCCCGCTGCTCGTCGCTGTCGCGCAGGAGGTACATGACCTCGTATGCCGGGCCGGCCGGGTCGAGGTCCGCGCCCGCAGGCGAGCCACCGGTGGCGCCCCTCGGCTCGACCACGCCACCGACCTGGCTCCACTCCGCGCGGCGCCGCATCGAGTCCTCGTGGGCGAACGGCTCCAGCCGCTCACCGACCGGAGCCTCGTCCTGGTGCACCACGCGCGCCAGGGCCTCCAGAAGCAGCAGGTATCCAGCGGCCCCGGCGTCGACGACGCCGGCCCTCGCGAGCGCCGGCAGCTGGGCGGTGGTCGCCTGCAGCGCCTCCGCGGCGGCGTCGAGGGCGGTCTCCACGACGGCCACCAACCCGCGGTCGACAGCGGCGGCGCCCGCCTCGGCAGCGGCTCTGGCGACGGTGAGGATGGTGCCCTCGGCCGGCCGGGTCACGCTGTCGTACGCCCGCTGGCTGGCCCGCCCCATGCCCTCGGCGATGGTGCGCACGTCCGCCAGCTCCCCACCGGCCTCCTCGATCGCCTCAGCGAAGCCCCTGACGAGCTGGCTGAAGATGACCCCGGAGTTGCCCCGCGCGGTGAGCAGCAGCGACGAGGCCAGGGCCGAGCACTCCTGCGCGAGCGTGGCCTCCCCGAGGACCCCGGCCCTCTCGTGCTCGGTCCGCACGGCGTCGAGGGCGGCGTCGAGACTGAGGTAGAGGTTGGTGCCGGTGTCGCCGTCGGGGACGGGGTAGACGTTGAGCGCGTCGATCTCGGCCCGCCTGGCGGCGAAGGCGGCCCGCGTGAGCACCGCCCAGCGCCGGGCATCGGCGGCAGACAGAGCTTCGAGCACGGTGGCAGGCTAGTGCCCGCCGGTGTCAGCAGGCCGGAAGCGGCTCATTTTGGCCGTTACCCCTCCCCTCGGCTACTCTTGACCGGTTCCCGTGAACCTCTCCGTCGCTGGCTCGCGCCCGACGCCAGGTGAGCAGGTCCACCCCCAAGTTTGTAACGTCGATTTCAGGAGAACACCCGTGGCTGCCAACTGCGATGTCTGCGGCAAGGGACCGGGCTTCGGTCACAACATCTCGCACTCGCACCGCCGCACCAAGCGTCGCTGGAACCCCAACATCCAGCGGGTCAAGGCTCTGGTCGGTGACGCGGGTGTGACCCCGAAGCGTCTCAACGTCTGCACCTCGTGCCTCAAGGCCGGCAAGGTCAAGCGCTGAGGCGCTGAGCTCCGCCCACCGGCATACCGACGAAGCCGGCCTCCCGACGGGAGGCCGGCTTCGCGCTCTCCAGGTTCCGCTCACCCCACGCTGGGTTCACGCCACCGTGCCGGCACCGCCGAAGTGGTCCCACCCGCGCGCCGTCTGCGGCTCACCGTCCAGGGTGACGCCGGCGCCGGCAACGACGTGACCGATCCGCCTCCAGCCCTCGGGCACGGCACCCGGGAACGTCGCCAGCAGGCTGTGCTCCTCGCCGCCGGCCAGCACACACTCGAGCGCCAGGTCGCCGACCGCCCGGGCGAGCAGCTCGAGGTCCTCCCCCAGCAACGCCGACTCCAGAGCCAGGCGTACACCGCTCGCGGCGGCGATCCGCGACCCATCTCGGAGTAGGCCGTCCGAGAGGTCGATCATGGCCGAGGCGCCGGCCCTGGCCGCCTGCGGTCCTGCGGCCAGCGGGGCGGTCGGGCGCAGATGATGGCGCAGACAGGCATCCCGCGCGCGGCTCGCTCCGTCGACGACGGCTCCGGGTTCGGCCGGGTCGGCGTCGGCCAGGTCGGCGTCGGCCAGGGCTGGGTCGGTGCCGGCCTCCAGAAGGGCCAGCCCTGCGGCCGAGCGGCCCAACGTGCCGCACACCGCGACGGCGTCGCCCGCCCTGGCCCCGCTTCGCAGGACCGGCTCTCGACCGCCGAGGTCGCCCAGCGCCGTCAGCGAGACCATGAGCACGCCGTCCGGCGCCGAGGACAGGTCGCCTCCGGCAACGAGCACCCCGGCGGCCGTGGCCTGCTCGCCGAGCGCACGCGCGAACTCGACGGCCCAGGCTGCCGGCGTCTGCGGGTCCGCCATCAGGGACACCAGCACGGCGGTCGGCTCGGCGCCCATGGCCGCGACGTCGGCGAGGTTCTGGGTCAGCAGCTTGGCCGCCACGTCACCTGCTGTGGACCACGCGTCCAGCCAGTCCCGGGTCCGGACCATGCTGTCCGTCGTCGCCACCGTCGCCGCTCCGGTCGCCAGGACGGCGGCATCGTCGCCCGGGCCGACGGCGACCGCGGGGCCTGCGGGGAAGAACGGGAAGATCCGCGCCAGCAGGGTGCCCTCGGAGACGTCGGCCAGGGTCTGCGGGCCTGCGCTCATGACTTTGACCTCCTCTGACCCACCAGGGGAGACGGGCGGGACACGGGCACGGTAGCGTCTGGCTGTGCCGTGGTACCCATCGCGGTGCGGTTCTCGCGGGGCCTCGGGTCCCGGCCAACCAGAACAGAATGAGGTGTCTCGTGGTGGTCCAGGCGTACATCCTGATCCAGACCGAAGTCGGCAAGGCGGCCTCCGTGGCCGAGGCCATCGCCGGCATCGCCGGAGTGGTCCTGGCCGAGGACGTGACCGGCCCCTATGACGTGATCGCCCGCGTCGAAGCCAACACCGTCGACGAGCTGGGCAAGCTCGTCATCGCCAAGATCCAGGACGTGCCGGGCATCACCCGCACGCTCACCTGCACAGTCGTCCACGTCTGACCTGCGCTCCGGCTGCGGCGCCATGCCGGTGACCACCGGTCCCGGCCGCACGGCCGCAGGCTCGCGTCATACCATCGCCACCGGCCTCCTCGTCCTCGGGGTGGCCGGTGGTGTGCTGTCCGGCTGCTCGTCCTCGGTCGACGTCCGCGCCGCCCCGCGGCATACCGCCGCCTGCGACCGGCCGGACCGACTCTGGCCACACACCGTGAGCCGCAAGGCCCGCCGCTCGGTCTCCCCGAGCAACCCCGACGCCGCAGCCTGGGGTGACCCGGCCATCATCGCGACGTGCGGATGGCCCGAGCTGGGGCCCACCACCGATCAGTGCATCCAGGTCGACGGGGTGGACTGGGTCGCCCACCAGCTCGACGACGGCGTGCGGTTCCGGACGTTCGGGCGCTCGACGGTGATCGAGGTGCTGGTGCCCAAGGCGTACGCACCGGAGCCCCTGCTCCTGCCGGCGTTCGGCGCGGCCGCCAAGGCCCTGCCGACCAACGGCCGCGCCTGCAGCTGACCGACGCCCCCGCCACCAGCCCCTAACCTCTGCTGGCAGCAGCTAGGCGA
Source organism: Pedococcus sp. (assembly GCF_036000045.1). Taxonomy (GTDB): domain Bacteria; phylum Actinomycetota; class Actinomycetes; order Actinomycetales; family Dermatophilaceae; genus Pedococcus. The sequence goes on along the minus strand of NZ_DASYGF010000069.1, from coordinate 21,992 downwards.
GCAGGCCTCAGCGCAGGCCGACGGGTCGGGTCAGCGCCAGCTGGATGAGCTCGTCGATCAGCTCGGGGTAGGAGACCCCTGTCGCCGCCCACATCTGCGGGTACATCGAGTGGGGGGTGAACCCGGGCATGGTGTTGATCTCGTTGATCAGCACGTCCCCCGACTCGGTGTAGAAGCAGTCGACCCGTGCCAGCCCCTCGCACCCGAGGGCGTCGAACGCCGCCGCGGCCAGTCGTCGCACCTCGGCCGAGATGCGGTCGGGCACCTCGGCCGGGCAGCTGAGCACGACTCCCTGCTCGTCGAGGTACTTGGCCTCGAAGTCGTAGAACTCGTGACCGCCACCGGACTCCACGACGATCTCGCCGACCTGGGAGGTCCGCGGCCCGTCCGTGCCGCGACCCTGCAGCACCGCGCACTCGATCTCTCGGCCCACGATGCCCTGCTCGACGATGACCTTGCGGTCGTGCTGTCGGGCGACCTCGATCGCGGCTTCGAGCCCCTCAGGTTCCGAGACCTTGGAGATGCCCATGCTCGACCCGGCGCGAGCCGGTTTGACGAACACGGGATAGGTCAGCGCGCCCACGGCATCCATGGCCGCGGCCTTGTCGCGCCGCCACTGGGCGTCGGTGACCACGGTGTACGGGCCCACCGGCAGCCCCGCGCTGGCGAACACGACCTTCATGTAGTGCTTGTCCATGCCCGCTGCCGAGGCGAACACTCCCGAGCCGACGTACCGGATGTCGGCCAGCTCCAGCATGCCCTGGATCGTGCCGTCCTCACCGAACGGCCCGTGCAGCAAAGGGAACACGACATCGACCTCGCCAAGGCTGCGCGGCACCTCCTCGGGCTCCAGCACGGTCAGCGAGCGGTCGGTGGTGGCGAGCGGCACTACGACGCCGGCGCCGTCCCCGGCCACCTCCGGCGTGTGCGAGGTGGTCAGCTCCAGCCGCGCCGGGTCGCCGTCCGCCAGGACCCAGCGCCCGTCGCGGGAGATGCCGATGGCGACGAGGTCGTACGTCTCGCGGTCGAGCGCCTGCATGACGCCGGCCGCCGTGGCACACGAGACCGCGTGCTCGGAGGAGCGACCGCCGAAGACGACGGCGACGCGCGGCTTGCGCAGGTCCGGCTGGCGGGGAGCGCGGGGGGCGGGCTGGTCCGTAGTCATCGCCCAGGAGCGTATCCCGAGGCCCACCCGGGCACGGGCCACGACCCGCGACGGCTCCCTCTAGGCTGGCGTGCGTGAGCCACGAACACCTCGCCCCCGCCAGCCGTGTGGTGGCCTTGGGCCGCCAGGACCGTATGCCGGGTGCCGGCGTGAACGCCCCGCTCGAGCTGTCCTCCACCTACGTGGCGGACGGCCCGGTCAACTACGCGCGGGGCGGCAACCCGACCTGGTCCGCCTTCGAGGAGGCGCTGGGCGCGCTGGAGGGCGGTGACGCCCTCGTCTTCGCCTCCGGGATGGCGGCGGTGACCGCGGCCCTCTCCCTGGCCGGGCACGGCGATGTCGTGGTGGCGCCGCGCGCGGCCTACAACGGCACCGTGGCCAGCCTCCTGGACGCCGAGCGCGACGGCAGGTTCGAGGTGCGCTGGGTGGACCCCACGGACGTCGACGCCACCGTGGCCGCGATGGACGGAGCCGACCTCGTGTGGCTCGAGTCCCCGAGCAACCCGCTGCTCGAGGTCTCGGACCTCGCGGCACTGGCGGCAGCCGCGCGGGAGCGCGGGGTGATCTCGGTCTGCGACAACACCTTTGCCACCCCGCTCGTGCAGCAGCCGCTCGGCCTGGGGATCGACGTCGTGGTGCACTCGGTCACGAAGTACCTGAGCGGCCACAGCGACGTGATCCTGGGCGCCACGGTGACGACGCCGGACGAGCGGGGACGGGCGCTGCACGAGCGCCTGTCCCGGTCCCGTCTGCTCGGCGGCGCCATCGCCGGCCCGATGGAGACCTGGCTCGCGTTACGCGGCCTGCGAACCCTCCATGTGCGCCTCGAGCGGGCCACCGCGAACGCCAAGGAGCTGGCGGCCCGACTGAGGCAGCACCCTGGTGTCGACCGGGTGCGCTACCCGGGGTTCGGGGCGATCGTGTCTATCGAGGTGCCCGGGGGCGCCGACGGTGCCGAGCGGGTGGCGGCCGCCACCCGGCTCTGGACCCACTCGACCAGCCTCGGCGGAGTGGAGTCCCAGGTCGAGCGCCGCCGGCGGCATCCGGCCGAGCCGGTGGCCGTGCCTGAGGAGCTGCTCCGGCTCTCGGTCGGCATCGAGGACGTCGACGACCTGTGGGCCGACCTCGACCAGGCGCTGCAGCGCTGAGCCGACGGGCGGACGACCCGACGAACCACTGAACAGACGGGTCTCAGTCCGTCTCGTTCTTCAGCGCCCTGGTCATGAGCGCCGCGACGACCTCGGCGGGCGGGCGTCCGTCATGCACCACCGCCGCGACCTGCTCGATGATCGGGACCTGCACGTCGTGCTTCTGAGCGAGCTCGAGGATCGACTCGCACGACTTGACGCCCTCGGCGGTCTGCCGGGTCACCGCCACGACCTCTGCCACCGACATGCCCCGGCCGAGGTTGAGCCCGAAGGTGCGGTTGCGTGACAGCGGCGACATGCACGTGGCGATGAGGTCGCCCACCCCCGCCAGCCCGGCGAACGTCATGGGGTCGGCACCCAGCGCCATACCGATGCGGGTGGTCTCCGCGAGCCCACGGGTGATGATGGACGCCTTGGAGTTGTCCCCCATGCCGAGCCCCTCCGCCATGCCGACCGCGAGGGCGATGACGTTCTTCACGGCCCCGCACAGCTCGGTGCCCACCACGTCGGTGTTGGTGTAGGGCCGGAAGTACGGGGGGTTGGACGCCTCGGCCACCAACTCGGCGACGTCCTCGTCGACGCAGGCGACCACACTCGCGGCCGGCTGCTTGAGGGCGATCTCCTTGGCGAGGTTGGGACCCGAGACGACGACGATCCGCTCCTGCTCGACCCCGGCCACCTCGGCGATCACCTCGCTCATGCGCTTGGTGGTGCCGAGCTCGACCCCCTTCATCAGCGAGACGACAGCCGCTCTGCGGGGCAGGACCCCGCCCCAGTCCGCGAGGTTGGCCCGCAGGGTCTGCGAGGGCACCGCCAGCACGACGATGTCTGCCCCCTCGGCGGCCTCGGCCGGGTCGGTCGTTGCGGTGATCCCTGAGGGCAGCTCGATCCCGGGCAGGTAGTCCTCGTTGCTCCCCGCGTTGACCTGCTCGACCACCTCCGCGCGCCGTCCCCACATGCGCACCGTCGTGCCGCCGTCGGCGAGCACGGCGGCATACGCGGTGCCCCAGCTGCCCATGCCGTAGACAGCAGCCGTGGTCATGCGTCGGCCCCGTGGGCGCCGCTGGGGCGTCGCTTGGCCTTGTGGAAGTTGCCGGTCTCGGGCAGTCCGTGCTTGCGCGAGTCGAACCGCTCGGCCGGCGGCTGTCCGCCCCGCAGCTCGGCCAGCTGAGCTGCCAGAGCGGTCATGATCCGGTCGGTCGCCTCACGCAGGACCGCACCCGTCATCGGGACGTCGTAGAGGTCGCTGAGGTCGACGGCCGGTCCGGCGCTGACGTGCATCGTCTTGCGAGGCAGGAGCCGCAGGCGCTTGGAGTACGGCGCCAGGATCGCCTCGGGACCCCACTGGGCGACCGGGATCACCGGGCAGTGGGTGGTCAGGGCGATCCGAGCCGCGCCTGTCTTGCCGACCATCGGCCACAGGTCCGGGTCGCGGGTCAGCGTGCCCTCGGGGTAGACCCCGACGCACTTGCCCTCCTGGATGGCGCCCACGGCGGCCCGGAACGCGTCTGCGGCCTGCCCGGTGTTGCGGTAGACGGGGATCTGGTCGGCCGCCCGCAGGATCGCGCCCACGACGGGGACCCGGAACACGCTCTCCTTGCCGAGGAAGAACGGTGCGCGCCCGTTGTCGACCATGAAGTGCCCGAAGATGAGCGGGTCGACGTAGGAGAGATGGTTGGGCGCCGCCACGAAACCGCCCGTCCTCGGCAGGTTCTCGGCGCCCCGCCAGTCACGCCGCGTGAGGACCATCAAGAGCGGACGGACCAGCGCGACGACGAAGCGGTAGGCGAAGGGCAAAGGCGGGTTGCCGCTGGCGGTCACAAAAGCTCCCTGTCGATGGGTACGGGTGTGCATCCTCCCGGCTCATGGGGTCGGTGTCGAGCACCCTAGCGATGGCTGAGACCATCGTCCTGATGACCGGAGGACCAGACCCGCTCGCGTGGCGCCTCGTCGTCCCCGTCAAGGGTGGTCCGGGGGCCAAGTCGCGGCTGCACCCACCGCCCGGCGTCGAGCGGGCCGCGCTGGCGCTGGCGCTCGCCGAGGACTGCCTCACGGCGTGCGCTGCCGGTATGCCGCGTGGTCACCTTCTCGTCGTGACCACCGATGTGCGGGCGGCTGCCGTGGCCGAGCGCTGCGGGGCGGTCGTCGTCGCCGACCCCGGGCACGGGCTCAACCGCGCTGTGGAGGCGGGTCGCGACCGGGTGCTCGCCGACGGTGGTCCCGACCAGCCCGTCGCCGCGCTGCTCGGCGACCTGCCCTCGCTGCGCCCCGGGGACGTGCTCGACGCGCTGGCCGCCGCCAGCGAGCACGAGACGTCCGTCGTGCCCGATGCCTCCGGGACCGGCACCGTGCTGCTCGCCGCACGCCGCGGGGCGGACCTGGCGCCGAGGTTCGGGCCGGGCTCGGCAGCACGCCACGAGGCGGCGGGCTACCGTCGGCTCGAGCTGCCTCTCCCCCGCCTGCGGACCGACGTCGACGCCGACACCGACCTCGCAGCCGCCCTCGCACTCGGCGTTGGTCCGGCCACCACGGCAGCGCTCCGGGGCGCGGCGGCTACGCTGCCGACCATGCAGGCCAGCGTGCACAGCTTCGACGAGGACAGCGGGGCCGGGTCGGTCCTGCTCGACGACGGGCGACAGGTGAGCTTCAGCGCCGAGGTGTTCGCGGCGAGCGCGCTGCGCCACCTGCGACGCGGTCAGCGGCTGAGCATCGACCTCGCGCCCGCCGGTGAGGTCTCGCGCCTGTGGATCGTGGGCATCGGCGAGGACCAGCGGATCGGCTGAGCCGGTCAGCCGACCTCGTAGTCGGCGCCCAAGGCGTCGAGCTTCTCGGAGAACCGCTCGTAGCCTCGGTAGATCAGCTCGATCCCGTGCACCTTGGACTGTCCCTCGGCCGCCAGCGCCGCGATGAGGTAGCTGAACCCGCCACGCAGGTCGGGCACGGTGATCTCGGCGCCCTTGAGCGGGGTCGGGCCGGAGATGACGGCACTGTGCCGGAAGTTGGCGCGCCCGAAGCGGCACGGGGAGCCACCCAGGCACTCCCGATACAGCTGGATGACCGCGCCCATCTCGGCGAGGGCGTCGGTGAAGCCGAGCCGGTTCTCGTAGACCGTCTCGTGGACGATGGACAGGCCGGTGGTCTGCGTGAGGGCGACGACCAGCGGCTGCTGCCAGTCCGTCATGAACCCGGGGTGCACGTCGGTCTCGAGCACCAGCGACGACAGCGGTCCGCCCGCGTGCCAGAACCGGATGCCCTCGTCGTCGATGTCGAAGTCGCCCCCGATCTTCCGGAAGACGTTGAGGAACGGCATCATGGCGAGCTGCTGCGCACCCCGCACGTAGATGTCGCCCTTGGTCGCCAGTGCCGCGCAGGCCCACGACCCGGCCTCGATGCGGTCCGGGATGGCGAGGTGGTCGTAGCCACCGAGCCGCTCGACGCCCTCGATCTTGATGACCCGGTCGGTCTCGACGCTGATCACCGCGCCCATCTTCTGGAGCACCGCGATGAGGTCGAGGATCTCGGGCTCGACCGCGGCGTTGCGCAGCTCGGTGACACCCTGGGCCCGCACCGCGGTCAGCAGCACCTGCTCCGTGCCTCCGACGCTGGGGTAGGGCAGGTGGATCCGCGCCCCGTGCAGGCCGTTCGGCGCGGTCAGACGCAGACCCTCGGGGCGCTTCTGGACGTCAGCGCCGAAGTTGCGCAGCACGTCGAGGTGGTAGTTGATGGGCCGCTCGCCGATGCGGCACCCGCCGAGGTCGGGGATGAAGGCCTCGCCGAGGCGGTGCAGCAGCGGTCCGCAGAACAGCACCGGGACTCGGGAGGAGCCGGCGTGCGCATCGATGTCGGCCACGTGCGCCTGCTCGACGTTGGTGGGGTCGAGCAGCAGCTCGCCGTCACGGTCCGTCGCCTCGATCTTGACGCCGTGCAGCTCGAGCAGGCCCGAGACGATCTTGACGTCGGAGATCTCCGGGACCCCCCTCAGCCGGCACGGACCCTCGGCCAGCAGGGCAGCGACCATGGCCTTGGACACGAGGTTCTTCGCACCGCGAACCTCGATGTCGCCGACCAGAGGGACTCCGCCGTTCACCGTGAGGATGTTGACCATGGGGCCAAGCATCGCAAACGCCAACGGCGGCCGACACCCCGAGGGGTGGCGGCCGCCGTGTGCGTGGAAAAGCCGGCGTGCGTATGCCGGGCGATCAGGCCCGCTTGGCGGTGCGCTTGGCGGTGGCCTTCTTCGCGCTGGTCGCCTTGGCGGTGGTGGCCTTGCTCGTGGTCTTCTTGGCGGTGGTGGCCTTGGCGGTGGACTTCGCCGCAACCTTGGCCGGGGCCGACTTGGTGGCTGCGCGCGTGGTCGCCGTCTTGGCCGGCGTCGACCTCTTGGCTGCGCTCTTGGTGGTGGTCTTGGCGGTGGTGGTCTTGGCGGTGGTGGCCTTGGCGGTCGCCGCCTTGGTGGGCGCAGTCCGCTTCGCCGTCGACCTGGCGGCGGGAGCAGCCTTCGTGGTGGTCTTCTTCGCGGCCGCGGACCTGGCCGTCGTGGACTTCGTGGCGGCGGCCTTCGTGGCGGTGGACTTCGTGGCTGCCGCCCTGGTCGTCGCCTTGGTGGCGCTCTTTCTGGTCGTGGTGGTCGCTGCCTTCTTGGCTGCGGCCGACTTCGTGGCAGCTGGAGCAGCCTTCTTGGCTCCGGCGGCCGCGGCCTTGGTGGCCGTGCCCGCCGCGGCACGGGCGCCGGCAGCGGCTGCCTTGGGCAGCGAGCGAGGGTTCTTCACGACGTCCTTGAAGGCAGAGCCGGCGCGGAACTTGGGGACGACCGTCTTCTTGATCTTCACACTGGCGCCCGTGCGGGGGTTGCGTCCGGTTCGTGCCGCGCGGGCAGCCTGCTCGAACGTGCCGAAACCGGTGATCGCGACCGTGCCACCCTTGGCCACCTCACGGATGACCACGTCGACGACCGCCGTCAGGGCGTCGCTGGCGGCCTTGCGGCTGCCGAGGCGAGTCTCGAGCTCCTTGATCAGTTCTGCCTTGTTCACGTCTTCCCCTCCACAGGGTGAGTGAGGTCGAACGCCTTAGTCCGACGAGGTGTGCGGCCGAGCCGATGCCCGACCTCAAGCCTGACGTTAGGGCTGTTGTGGCCGGGAGTCCACCATCCCGACGCCCTGATCCATTGTGTCGCAACGGATTCAGGCCACCTCGGGCCCCGCCGGAAGTCGGGGTCGACTCCACTAGCGCGCGCCTGTCGCGCGCCTCAGATGCGGCCGTGATGGGACGAAACGCGTTGTTCCACAAGGACTTTCACATCAAAGGACTGCGCTGTCGCTGTCGCCCGACACATCGCCAGTGGCCCCCGGCGCGTTGCACCGAGGGCCACCTCGTGGTTGTTCAGCCCGGTCGCCGACAACGTGACCGTGTCGGCGCGCCGCGGGGTCAGGCAGCGCCGGCGGAAGGCTTGTAGGACGGGCGCCGGCTCTCGAAGTCGGTGACGTCCTGCTCGTGACGCAGGGTCAGGCTGATGTCGTCCAGCCCCTCGAGGAGCCGCCAGCGGGTGTAGTCATCGACCTCGAACGGGGCGATGATGTCGCCCGCCGTGACCGTCCGGGAGACGAGGTCGACGGTCACCGACGACCCCGGCTCGTTGTCGAGGTACTTCCAGATGAGCTCGATGTCGTCCTGGGCGAGCTGGGCGGTCAGGAGCCCCTGCTTGCCGCTGTTGCCGCGGAAGATGTCGGCGAACCGGGAGGACAGGACGACGCGGAAGCCGTAGTTCATCAGCGCCCAGACGGCATGCTCACGCGACGACCCGGTCCCGAAGTCAGGGCCGGCTACGAGCACCGAACCCGCGGCATACGAGGGGTGGTTGAGGACGAAGGACTCGTCCCTGCGCCACGCCGCGAAGAGGCCGTCCTCGAAGCCCGTCCGGGTGACCCGCTTGAGGTAGACCGCCGGGATGATCTGGTCGGTGTCAACGTTGCTGCGACGCAACGGCACCCCTATACCGGTGTGGGTCGTGAAGCTGTCCATCACTTGCCTCCGTCCGTGGCGTCGACGAGGTCAGCGGGGCTCGAGAGCGTGCCGCGCAGGGCCGTGGCTGCGGCGACCAGGGGGCTGACGAGATGGGTGCGGCCGCCCTTGCCCTGCCGCCCCTCGAAGTTGCGGTTGGAGGTCGAGGCGCTGCGCTCCCCCGGGGCGAGCTGGTCGGGGTTCATGCCGAGGCACATCGAGCAGCCGGGCAGACGCCACTCGGCGCCCGCCGCGGTGAAGACCTTGTCCAAGCCTTCCTGCTCGGCCTGGAGCCGGACGCGCGCAGAGCCGGGCACGACGAGCATGCGGACCCCATCGGCCACGTGGTGGCCCTTGACGATCTCGGCGGCAGCGCGGAGGTCCTCGATGCGGCCGTTGGTACAGGACCCGACGAAGACGGTGTCGACCTTGATGTCGCGCAAGGGAGTGCCGGCGGTCAGGCCCATGTACTCGAGGGCATGGCGTGCCGCCGCCTTCTCGGTGTCGGTCATCGTCTCGGGGTCCGGCACGGACTCGCCGAGCGGCAGCCCCTGGCCGGGGTTCGTTCCCCACGTGACGAACGGCGTCAGGGTGTCGGCGTCGAGGTGCACCTCGGCGTCGAAGACGGCGTCGTCGTCACTGTGCAGCAGGCTCCAGTCGGCCACGGCGGCGTCCCACTGGTCGCCTGAGGGGGCGTGGTCACGGCCCTGGAGATAGGCGAAGGTCGTCTCGTCGGGGGCGATCATCCCGGCCCGGGCGCCGGCCTCGATCGACATGTTGCAGACGGTCATCCGCGCCTCCATGGACAGCGCGCGGATGGCGCTGCCACGGAACTCCAGGACGTAGCCCTGGCCGCCGCCGGTGCCGATCTTGGCGATGACCGCCAGGACGATGTCCTTGGCCGTCACGCCGGGCTGGAGCCGGCCGTCGACCGTGATGGCCATCGTCTTGAAGGGCTTGAGAGGCAGCGTCTGGGTCGCCAGCACGTGCTCGACCTCGGACGTGCCGATGCCGAACGCCAGGGCGCCGAAGGCCCCATGGGTCGAGGTGTGGGAGTCGCCGCACACGATGGTCATGCCGGGCTGGGTCAGACCCAGCTGCGGGCCGACCACGTGAACGATGCCCTGCTCAGCGTCTCCCATGGGAAAGAGCCGGACGCCGAACTCCTCGCAGTTGCGGCGCAGGGTCTCGACCTGGGTCCTGCTGACCGGGTCGGTGATGGGGCCGGGGGTGGTCGGGACGTTGTGGTCCTCGGTGGCCAAGGTGAGGTCCGGGCGGCGGACCTTGCGGCCGGCCAGCCGCAGCCCGTCGAAGGCCTGGGGGGAGGTGACCTCGTGAATCAGGTGGAGGTCGATGTACAGCAGATCCGGCTCACCGTCCCGACGACGCACCACATGGGCGTCCCACACCTTCTCGGCCAGGGTTCCTGACACGTCTCCCACTTCCTTAGCAGTTTCCGGCCTTCGCCGCGTCCAGCCCCCGGTCACCACGTCGTCTCCGGGTCCTACGTCGTACCGTCTCTCGGAGGTTGGCACGCGGTCCACCCCCGGGGATTTGCGTCTCAGGCAATGAGACGTCAATATCATCCCATGGACAACACCAGTGGAGTCGGCGTTCTGGACAAGGCGGCCATCGTCCTCGGCGCCCTAGAGGCCGGACCGTCGACCCTCGCGCAGCTCGTCACGGCCACCGGCCTGGCCCGTCCCACGGCCCACCGCCTGGCCGTGGCGCTGGAGCATCACCGGCTCGTCAGCCGCGACCTGCAGGGCCGATTCGTGCTCGGTCCGCGCCTGGCCGAGCTGGCCGCCGCGGCCGGCGAGGACCGGCTGCTCGCCGCCGCAGGCCCCGTGCTGGGGGCGCTGCGCGACCACACGAACGAGAGCGCCCAGCTGTTCCGCCGTCAGGGAGACCAGCGCATCTGCGTCTCGGCGGCCGAGCGGCCGGTCGGGCTGCGCGACTCCATCCCGGTTGGGGCCACCCTGTCGATGCTCGCCGGCTCGGCCGCCCAAGTGCTGCTCGCCTGGGAGGAGCCGGACCGCCTCCACCGCGGGCTGCACGGCGCGAAGTTCACGGCGACGAGCCTGTCCGGCGTCCGCCGTCGCGGCTGGGCGCAGAGCGTCGGTGAGCGAGAGGCGGGCGTGGCGTCCGTCTCCGCGCCGGTGCGCGGGCCTTCGGGGCGGGTCGTGGCTGCGGTCTCGATCTCCGGGCCGATCGAGCGCCTCTCCCGGCAGCCGGGCCGGCTGCACGCCGCGACCGTGGTGGCCGGCGCGAACAAGCTCACCGAGGTGCTCGCCCGTCACCATGCACAGCAGCAGCAGCAGAACAACGCCTGAGTCCAGCGCGTCACCCGCCGCGAGTGGGCGGGGGGCGGCGCGCATACCGTCACGGGCGAACTCGACCCCCTTCGCTCGAACGCCCTGGCATGCGCACCGCCGGGTGTCCCCGCGGTCATCCTTCGACATCGGCGCGGCAACGGGCAAGGCGGTTTCGTCAGGCAAGACTCGTCGCGAGTAACTCCCATGGAGCCCCCTGGGTGTCGGCTCGCGAACCGAAACCGCCTTTCGGATGTCCCCAGGCGGCTTTCGTATCGCGCGAGGAGTCCCCGGGGCCCTCTCCGGATGGGCCACGCTGGCGTCGGCGCATGAGCAGATCCGGGTGCCGTCGGGGCGGTGCACCACGCAGAGACGGCGAAGGCCCTCGTCCGAGGACGAGGGCCTTCATCGCGTAGCCCCGACGGGATTCGAACCCGCGCTACCGCCTTGAGAGGGCGGCGTGCTAGGCCGCTACACAACGGGGCCCTAGCTGGTCTGACCTGGCGCGGACGCCCGGGCAGCGGAGAGAACCTTACCGAAGGTGGTGGGAATCTCCGAATCGGCGTCTGTCACAAGGACTTGCGCCTGAGCTGGGGTACCAGGACTCGAACCTAGAATGACGGTACCAGAAACCGTAGTGTTGCCAATTACACCATACCCCAAGGGGGTATCACTCCCCGCGCGCTCGAAAGCCTTCAGGGGGTGAACCGAGAGCCGATACTACCGGGCTCGCGAGCGCGTTCCCAAATCGGCCACTGCGGACCGGCCGGCCCGGGCTGGCGGAGTGTGCCGCGTCAGCCCAGCTGGTCGCGCAGGCGGCCCAGCCGGGACAGGGTCGGGGCCTTGCCGAGGATCTCCATGGACTCGAACAGCGGAGGGCTGATCCGCTGCCCCGAGACCGCCGTGCGCAGCGGCCCGAACGCGAACTTCGGCTTGATCCCCATGCCGTCCACGATGGCGGCGCGCAGGGCCGCCTCGATCGGGGCGGCCCTCCAGCCGCTGTCCGACCCGAGGACGCCCTGGCCCGCGTCGTCGAGGGGGCCGAGCGCGTCGATCGCTGCGGCCAGGACCTCACGGGAGTCGTCCTTGAGCTGGGCCCTGGCGTCATCGGCGATCTCGAGCTCGTCGTCGGCCACGAAGAACGGCCGGACCAGCGCCGTCGCCTCGGACAGCAGGACCATGCGGGTCTGGATCAGCTCGGTGACCTTGCCGAGGCGGGCCAGCTCACCCAGGCTCGGGCTCGCCGGCATCACACCGTCGCGCTGGAGGTAGGGCAGCAGCCGCGAGGCCAGCTGCCCGGTCTCGAGCGCCCTGATGTAGACGCCGTTGAGCCACTCGAGCTTCTTGAGGTCGAAGATCGGCCCGACCGGGTTGACCTTCTTCCAGTCGAAGTCGCTGCTGAACTCCTCGAAGGTGAAGACCTCGACGTCCTCACCGTCCGGGCCGACTGCCGGCGGGTAGGCCAGCAGGGCCAGGAAGTTCACCAGCGCCTCGGGCAGGTAGCCCTGCTCCTGGAACCAGGTGAGCCTCGCCGCAGGGTTCTTGCGCTTAGAGATCTTCGACTTGTCGGTGTTGCGCAGCAGCGGCATGTGCGCCCACCGGACCGGCTCCAGCCCGAACCAGCGGTAGAGCAGGTTGTGCTTCGGTGTGCTGGAGATCCACTCCTCGCCGCGCACGACATGGGTGATGCCCATCTCGTGGTCGTCCACGACGACGGCGAGGTGGTAGGTCGGGAAGCCGTCGGCCTTGAGGATCACCTGGTCGTCCGGACGCGGCGCCGAGACCCGGCCGCGGATGAGGTCATCGAACTGGAGCTCCACGTCCTCGGGGATGAGCATCCGCACGACCGGCGTCTCGGAGAAGCCCGGAAGCTGGGCGCGCTCGTCGCGGGTCCTGCCGTGGCACAGGCGGTCGTAGCCGGTGGGCTGCTTGCTCTTCTGCTGCACCTCGCGCATCTGTGCGAGCCGCTCCGTGGAGCACCAGCAGTGGTACGCCTTGCCCTCCGCCAGCAGCCGCTCGACGTACGGGCGGTAGGTGTCGAGCCGCTCCGACTGGCGGTACGGCGCGTACGGGCCGCCCACGTCGGGTCCCTCGTCCCACTGCAGACCCAGCCAGCGCAGGGTGTCGAACACCTGCTGCTCACTGTCCTCGCGGAACCGTGCCCTGTCGGTGTCCTCGATGCGCAGCACGAAGCTGCCGCCCTGCTGGCGGGCGAAGGCCAGGTTGAACAGCGACATGTAGGCGGTGCCGACGTGCGGGTCACCGGTGGGCGACGGCGCGACGCGCAGGCGAGGGGTGGGGTGGGTGCTGGCGGGCTGGTCTGTCATGGTGCCCCGATTCTAGGGACCGGCACCCCAGGGCTCGTATGCCGCGTGGCCGGGCCACGCGGCATACGTCGCCTCAGCGGCGGACGAAGGGGTTGGTGAGGGTCCCGATGCCCTCGATCTCCACGCTCACGCTCGAGCCGGGCTGGACCAGGCCGACACCGGCAGGCGTCCCCGTGAGGATCACGTCGCCGGGCAGCAGGGTGAACGCCTGCGAGATGTACGAGACCAGCGTCTCCACGTCGTGGATCATGTCGGCCGTCGTGCCGTCCTGGACCACCTCGCCGCCGTGGCGGGTGCGGATGGCCAGGTCCGAGACGTCCAGGTCGGTGACGATCCACGGGCCGAGGGGGCACGAGGTGTCGAAACCCTTGGCGCGTGCCCACTGTCCGTCGCTGCGCTGCAGGTCGCGGGCGGTGACGTCGTTGGCGCAGGTGTAGCCGTAGACGACCTCCTTGACGCGCTCCCGCGGCACGTCCTTGGCGATCCGGCCGATGACCACCGCAAGCTCGCCCTCGTAGGACACCTCGTCGGTGATCGACGGCATGACCACGGGGTCACCGGGCCCCACCACGGCGGTGTTGGGGACGAGGAAGAGCAACGGCTCCGTGGGCGGCTCGCCACCCATCTCTCGGGCGTGGTCGGCGTAGTTCTTGCCCACCCCGATCACCTTGCTGCGCGGGATGACGGGCGTGAGCAGGCGAACCTCCTCGAGGAGGACCTGCTCGCCGGTCAGCACGATGGGCTGGTAGAGCGGGTCGCCCTGCACCTGGGCGATGAGCTCCTTGCCTGGCTCCCCCTCGACGATGCCGTAGGCCGGGTCCTCACCTGTCGTGTATCTCGCGATGCGCACAGGATGAGCCTATCCGGCGCCTCTCAGCGGTCAGCGGGCGGAGAACTCGCGGCGGTAGCGCTGGGGTGAGGTGCCGACGACGGTCTGGAAGTGGCTGCGCAGCAAGGCCGCGGAGCCGAAGCCGCTCTGGGCTGCGACCGAGTCCACCGGCAGGTCGGTCTGCTCGAGCAGCTCGCGGGCGCGGAGCACCCTCTGCTGGACGACCCACTTGTGTGGCGTCGTGCCGGTCTCCTTGACGAACCGGCGCGCGAAGGTGCGCTCCGACATCATCGCGAGCCTGGCCAGCTCAGGGACCGCGTGCGCCGCGTCGAGGTGCCGGGTGATGTGGTCGAGCACCGGCTGGATGCTCTCGCAGTCGCTGTCGGGCACCGGCGCCTCGACGTACTGACGCTGCCCGCCGTCGCGCTGCGGTGGCACCACCATGCGCCGGGCGATCCGGGTCGCGACGCTCGCACCGAGCTCACGCCGCACGAGGTGCAGGCAGGCGTCGATCCCCGCCGCTGTACCCGCACCGGTGACGATCGAGCCGTGGTCGATGTAGAGGACGTCCATCGACACCTGGGTCCGGGGGAAGCGGGACGCGAACTGCTCGGCATACCTCCAGTGCGTCACGGCCGAGAGGCCGTCCAGCAGGCCCGCCTCGGCGAGGATGAAGGCGCCCGTGCAGATCGACAGGATGGTCGCCCCCTGTCGGTGCGCGTCACGGATCGTGTCGAGCAGCTCATCGGGATAGGTGTCCTTGATGCCCCCTGCCGGGATGACGACGAGGTCGGCGCTGACGGCATCCCGCCACGTGTGGGTGGGCACGAAATGGCCGCCGCTGGTCGTGGGGACGGCCTCGCCGGGACGTTCGCCGCACGTGAGGAACGTGAACGGCGGCACGCCGTCGTCGGTGCGGTCGAGACCGAACACCTCGCCGGCGATGGACATCTCGAACAGGGACATCGGGCTGGTGGCGATGGCGGCCACCGTGGACAGGGCCATGCCCCCAGTGTGGCAGGAAGCCGGCTCAATGACTTGGTTCTGCCATCAGCCCCCCACGGCTACCCTTCACCGGGTGAGCTCGACCGAGGCACCGCGAACCCTCCCACTCCTGCCGCGAGTGCTGGCGCGCGAGGAGTGGACCGAACGGGAGGCCGCCCACCAGGAGCGCGTCGACGCGGCTACGGCCACCCACCGCGAACGCCGGCAGTCCGGCCGCGCGCACCCGGTCGAGGACTTCCTGTTCACCTACTACCCCTTCAAGCCGGCGCAGCTGCGGCGCTGGCACCCGGGCCCCGGTGTGCTCCTGGCCGATGCCGAAGACCTGCCGCGCGCCGGGTGGCGCCACTACCGCGAGGCGGCCGGGGGTGTCGAGCTCGACCGGACGGCCTACCTGCGGGCGCGTGGCGACCTGCTCGACCGGGTGCACCGCCTGGTCTCGGCGACCGCCGCCCGACCGGCTCAGCTCGGCTGCTTCGGGCTGCACGAGTGGGCCATGGTCTACCGGCTGGAGGAGGACGAGGTGCGCCACCGCGGCTGGCCCCTGCGGCTGGGTGGCGCCGGGACCGATGCGGTGGTCGAGAGCCTGCAGCTGAGGTGCACGCACTACGACGCCTACCGCTTCTACACGCCGCCTGCCCGCTCGCTGAACCTGCTGCAGCCCACCCGCGAGCGACAGGAGAGCCTGGAGCAGCCCGGCTGCCTGCACGCCGGGATGGACCTCTACAAGTGGGCGATGAAGCTCGCGCCGGCGGTTCCCAGCAATCTGACGATGGACTGCTTCGACCTGGCCCGCGAGATCCGCGTGCTCGACATGCGCGCCTCCCCGTACGACCTGCGTGCGCTCGGCTACGCGCCCCTGCCGATCGAGACCGCCACCGGACGGGCGGAGTATGCCGCGAGGCAGCGCGCGTTCGCCGAGCGCGGCCAGCTCCTGCGCACCCGCCTCCTCGCTGCGCTGGACGCTGTGCGCGGGAGCGTCGACGTGGCCGTAGGCTGACCTACCGTGTCGAAGGTTCTGACGTCCCTGCCTGTTGGTGAGCGTGTCGGGATCGCCTTCTCGGGCGGTCTGGACACCTCTGTCGCCGTTGCGTGGATGCGCGAGAAGGGCGCGATCCCCTGCACCTACACCGCCAATCTCGGGCAGTACGACGAGCCTGAGATCGACACGGTCCCCGACCGCGCCGGCCAGTACGGCGCCGAGCTCGCCCGTCTGGTCGACTGCCGAGCGGCGCTCGTCGAGGAGGGGCTGTCAGCCGTCGCGTGCGGCGCCTTCCACATCCGCAGCGGTGGCAAGACCTACTTCAACACCACTCCCCTGGGCCGCGCGGTCACCGGCACGCTGCTCGTGCGGGCCATGAAGGACGACGGCGTCGGCATCTGGGGTGACGGGTCGACCTTCAAGGGCAACGACATCGAGCGCTTCTACCGCTACGGCCTGCTCGCCAACCCCGCGCTGCGCATCTACAAGCCGTGGCTCGACGCCGAGTTCGTCTCCGAGCTGGGCGGCCGCCAGGAGATGTCCGAGTGGCTCACTGCGCGTGACCTGCCCTACCGCGCGAGCGCCGAGAAGGCGTACTCCACGGACGCCAACATCTGGGGCGCGACACACGAGGCCAAGACGCTCGAGTTCCTCAGCGAGAGCATGGAGATCGTCCAGCCCATCATGGGCGTGGCCTTCTGGGACGAGTCGGTCCAGATCGCCACGGAGGACGTCACCGTGCGCTTCGAGCAGGGCCGCCCGGTGGCGATCAACGGACAGACCTTCCCGGACGCCGTGGCACTGGTCGACGAGGCCAACCGCATCGGTGGGCGCCACGGGCTCGGCATGTCCGACCAGATCGAGAACCGCATCATCGAGGCCAAGTCTCGCGGCATCTACGAGGCACCCGGGCTCGCCCTGCTGCACCTGACGTACGAGCGGCTGCTCAACGCGATCCACAACGAGGACACCATCGCGAACTACCACGCGGAGGGTCGCCGTCTGGGTCGTCTGCTCTACGAAGGCCGGTGGCTCGACCCGCAGTCGCTGATGCTGCGCGAGTCGCTGCAGCGCTGGGTCGCCTCGGTGGTCACCGGTGAGGTCACCGTGCGGCTGCGTCGCGGAGACGACTACTCCATCGTCAACACCGAGGGTCCGGCGTTCAGCTACCACCCCGAGAAGCTCTCGATGGAGCGCACCGAGGACGCGGCCTTCGGCCCCGTCGACCGGATCGGTCAGCTGACGATGCGCAACCTCGACATCGCGGACTCCCGGGCCAAGCTCGAGCTGTATGCCGCGCAGGGCCAGCTCGTCGCCCGTCACCAGGACCTCGTGGGCGACCTCGAGCCCGGCGGCGCGAAGGAGATCTCGTCCAACCCCGTTGCGGCCCAGGCCGACTCGGACGACGACGCCCTGGACCGCGCCGCGATGGAGTCGGGCACCGACTGACGCGGGTCAGCGGACGGGAACGCCCGCCCGCACCAGGCCGTAGGTCACGCCGTCGACCAGCGCCTGCCAGGACGCCTCGATGATGTTGCCCGCGACCCCGATGGTCTCCCAGGACGTGGAGCCGTCGGAGGTCTCGATCAGCACGCGCGTCACGGCGTCCGTGCCGTGCGCGGCGTCGAGGATGCGCACCCGGAAGTCGATGAGCTCGAGCTTGTCCAGCTCGGGGTAGGCAGGCGCGAGAGCCTGGCGCAGGGCGTGGTCGAGGGCGTTGACGGGGCCGTTCCCCTCGCCGGTCGCCAGCACCCGCTCGCCGCCGGCGAAGAGCTTGACGGTCGCCTCGGAGAGGGCGTCGTCGTCACCCCGGGAGTCGGTGATGACGCGCCAGGACTCCACCTCGAAGAAGTCGTAGCCCCTGCCCTCGACCTCCTGGCGCAGCAAGAGCTCGAAGGACGCGTCGGCGGCGTCGAAGGTATAGCCCCGCAGCTCGAGACCCTTGACCCGCGCCAGCACCCGCGACAGCGTCTCGTCGTCGCCCGCGAGGTCGTAGCCCAGCTCGCGGCCCTTGAGCTCGATGCTGGCCCGACCGGCCATGTCGGAGACCAGCATGCGCATGTCGTTGCCGACGTGCTGAGGGTCGGTGTGCTGGTAGAGGTCGGGGTCGACCTTGATCGCGCTGGCGTGCAGGCCGGCCTTGTGCGCGAAGGCGCTGGCGCCGACGTAGGGCTGGCGCGAGTAGGGCGGGACGTTGGTGATCTCGCTGATGGCATGGGCGATGCGCGTCGCCTCACGCAGTCTCCCGGTCTCCAGGAGCGGCATGCCCTGCTTGATCTGGAGGTTGCTGACAACCGTGAGCAGGTCCGCGTTGCCGGTGCGCTCGCCATAGCCGTTGATGGTGCCCTGCACATGGGTGGCCCCAGCCTGCACCGCCGCCATGGAGTTCGCGACCGCGCACCCGGTGTCGTTGTGACAGTGGATGCCCAGGCGTGCCGACGTGGCCGCCACCGCGTCGGCGACGACGTCCGCGATCTGGTCCGGCAGCATCCCGCCGTTGGTGTCGCAGAGGGCCACGACCTCGGCGCCGGACTCGACCGCCGCCCGGATCACCTCCAGCGCATAGGCGCGGTCCGCGGCGTACCCGTCGAAGAAGTGCTCGGCGTCGAGGAACACCCGCCGCCCCTCCCCAGAGAGGAAGGCCACGGTGTCGCGCACCATGTCGAGGTTCTCCGAGAGGGTGGTGCGCAGCGCCGACTCGACGTGGCGCACATGGGACTTGGCGACGATCGTGACGACGGGGGCGCCCGAGTCGACCAGGGCGCGGACCAGCGGGTCGTCGGCCGCGTTACCGCCGGCCCGCCTGGTCGCGCCGAAGGCCGCGAGGGTGGCGTGCTGCAGTCGCAGCTCGCTGCGGGCGCGGGCGAAGAACTCCGTGTCCTTGGGGTTCGCGCCCGGCCAGCCGCCCTCGATGTAGCCCACGCCGAGCTCGTCGAGGTGCATCGCGATCGCCAGCTTGTCCGACACGGAGAGGTTGAGCCCCTCCTGCTGCGCGCCGTCGCGCAGGGTGGTGTCGTAGACGTGCAGGTCGCTCATCAGCTGGTCCTCATCACACTCGGTCTCGCCTGTGTCCTGGTGGTCATTGTCCTCCGCCGTCCCGCCCGCCGCCGGGCCTGGGGTGTGGCCGGCAGCGCCTTACAGACGAATGTCTGAAAAAGCGAAAGACCCCCCGGGTGCGGGAGGTCTGCGCGACGAGGAGGGCTCGTCGCGCTAGTCGATAATCACCATGGTGGTAGCCATGTGCCAGGACGTCACGCGCTCACTGTGACAGGTCCTGTCCAGGGGCTGAATCCCTGGTCCGCATGGTGGTCACCACCGACGTCACGAGCGCACCCGCGCGGCCTGCACGAGCGCGTCGAAGAGGCGCGGGTCCGTGCCCATCTCGGGATGCCACTGCACGCCGACCCGGAACGTCGCGGCGGGGTCCTCCATCGCCTCCAACGTGCCGTCCGGGGCCCACGCCGCCGCCTCGAAGCCGGGGTGTGTCTGGACCGACTGGTGATGGTACGTCGGCACCGTCGCCTGCGGACCGAGCAGCTCCGCCAGCCGGGTTCCCGGCACGGTCTCGACGTCGTGCGCGCCGTAGACCGCCAGCCCGGGCGCGTGGTCGACGTGCCCGACGCGGTCCGGCACATGCTGCTCCAGGACGCCGCCGGCGGCCACGGCCATCACCTGCATTCCGCGACAGATGCCCAGCAGCGGGATGTCCGTCTCTCCAGCCACTCTCGCGAGGGCCAGCTCGGTGCCGTCGCGGTCCGCCCGCGACTCCTGCACCTCGGGGTGCCGATCGGCGGCATACCGCTGGGGGTCGATGTCGGCGCCACCGGCGATCACGAGCCCATCGAGGCGCTCGAGCACCTCGGCTGCCAGCGCCTCGTCGGCGTCGGCCCGCGGTGGCACGAGCATCACCAGGCCGCCGGACTCCTCGACCATCGTGACGTAGCGCATCGGCAGGATGGCGCTGGGGACGTCGACCCAGCCACCCCTGGTGGCCGGCTCGACGTAGCACGTGATCCCGATGACCGGGCGCCGCCGCAGGCTCATCACATCCCCATCACACGGGGGTGACGTACGCGCCCGCGATCCCGCCGTCCACCAGGAACTGCGACGCTGTGATGAAGCTCGACTCGTCGCTCGCCAGGAACAGCACGGCGTTGGCGATCTCGGCGGGCTCGGCGAACCGCCCGACGGGGATGTGCACCATGCGACGGGCCGCCCGCTCGGGATCCTTGGCGAACAGCTCCTGGAGCAGCGGGGTGTTGACCGGGCCAGGGCACAGGGCGTTGACGCGCACCCCCTCACGGGCGAACTGGACACCCAGCTCGCGCGACATGGACAGCACGCCGCCCTTGCTGGCGGTGTAGGAGATCTGGCTGGTGGCCGCGCCCATGACCGCGACGAAGGACGCGGTGTTGATGATCGACCCGCGCTTCTGCTCCAGCATGTAGGGCAGCGCCGCCTTGCAGCACAGGTAGACGCTGGTCAGGTTCACCTCCTGCACCTTGCGCCAAGCCTCGAGGTCGGTCGTCAGGATCGAGTCGTCCTCGGGCGGCGAGATCCCCGCGTTGTTGAACGCCACGTCGACACTGCCGAACCGCTCCTTGGCCGTGGCGAAAAGGCGATTGACCTCGTCGGCGTCGGTGACGTCGCAGTGCACGTAGGCACCACCGACCTCGTCGGCCACCCGCTCGCCCGCCGCGTCGTCGAGGTCGCCGATGACGACCGTGGCGCCCTCCTCGGCGAAGCGTCGGACCGTCGCCAGCCCGATGCCGCTGCATCCGCCCGTGACGACGGCAACCCTGCCGTCGAGCCTGCCTGCCATGTGTGGGTCCTCTCGAGTGGTGGTGGAGATGTCAGTCATCGGTGGCAATGAAGACGTTCTTGACCTCGCTGAAGGCGTCGAGCGCATCGGGCCCCAGCTCGCGGCCGAGGCCTGACTGCTTGAAGCCGCCGAACGGGGTCGAGTAGCGGACGCTGCTGTGCGAGTTGACGGACAGGTTGCCGGCCTCGACGCCGCGGGCCACGCGGATGGCCCGGCCGACGTCGCGCGTCCAGATCGAGCCGGACAGCCCGTATGCCGTGTCGTTGGCCTTCGTGACCGCGTCCGCCTCGTCGTCGAACGGCATGACGGCGACGACCGGGCCGAAGATCTCCTCCTGCCAGACGCGGTCCTGCGTGGAGCGCGGCAGCACCACAGTGGCGGGGTACCAGAACCCCTCGCCGCCGGGCGCCTCACCGCGGAACGCCACGTCGACCGGCTCGGAGGGCTCGTCGACGAACGACCGCACCGTGTCGCGCTGGCCGGCGCTGATGAGCGGCCCCATCTCGGTCGACTCCTGTGACGGGTCTGCCACGACCACGCCCTTGACCGCGGGCTCGAGGAGCTCCATGAACCGGTCGAACACACTGCGCTGCACCAGGATCCGGCTACGAGCACAGCAGTCCTGACCGGCGTTGTCGAAGACGCCGTACGGCGCCGTCGCCGCCGCCCGCTCCAGGTCGCTGTCGGCGAAGATGATGTTCGCGCTCTTGCCACCGAGCTCGAGCGTCACCCGCTTGACCTGGTCGGCGGCGCCTCGCATGATCCGTTGCCCCACCGCTGTCGAGCCGGTGAAGCACACCTTGCGCACAGCGGGGTGGGTCACGAACCGCTCACCCACGACCGACCCCTTGCCGGGAATCACGGTGAACACGCCCTCGGGCAGCCCTGCCTCGAGGGCGAGCTCGCCCAGGCGGATCGCGGTCATGGGCGTGAGCTCGGCCGGCTTCAGGACGACCGTGTTGCCGGCCGCGAGCGCAGGGGCGAAGCCCCAGCCCGCGATCGGCATCGGGAAGTTCCAGGGGACGATGATGGCCACGGTGCCGAGCGGCTCCTTGAACGTCACGTCCAGGCCGCCGGCCACTGGGATCTGGCGCCCGAAGTGTCGCTCGGGAGCTGCGGCGTAGTACGCCAGCACGTCGCGGACGTTGCCTGCCTCCCACCGGGCGTTGCCGATGGTGTGGCCGGCGTTGGCCACCTCGAGCTGGGCAAGCTCCTCGCGGTGGTCGTCGACGACCTCGGAGAACCGCCGCAGCAGCCGGCCACGGTCGGCGGGCGAGACGGACCGCCACCCGGGACCGGCGGCCTCCGCGGCCGCGATCGCCGCGTCGGTCTCCTCGAGGCCGGCCAGGGTGACCTGGGTGACGACCTCTCCGGTGGCCGGGTTGACGACCTCGTGCCGAGTTGTCGT
>NZ_DASYGF010000056.1:0-14417 GCF_036000045.1 Pedococcus sp. | reverse complement strand
GGCCTGGTGATCGCCCTCATCCTGTTCATCCGCATCTGAGGTCCGGCCGCGCCCGCATGCGCCACTTCAGGTCCGTCCGACCCACGCTGGCACCCCATGGGCTTGGGAGGGCAAACGGGGCGGGCCATAGGGTTCGGGGCGATGAGTGACTTCGAGTTCCAGGAACTGCTGCCCCTCGGGCCCGACGAGACCGACTACCGCCTGGTCACCACCGACGGCGTCTCGACGGTCGAGGCGGCGGGCCGCCGGTTCCTCGAGGTCGCGCCCGAGGCGCTGACCCGGCTCACCAGCGAGGCCATGCGCGACATCGCCCACCTGCTGCGACCGGGCCACCTCCGGCAGCTGGCGGGCATCCTCGACGATCCCGAGGCCTCGCCCAACGACCGGTTCGTGGCGCTCGACCTGCTCAAGAACGCCAACATCGCCGCCGGCGGGGTCCTGCCGATGTGTCAGGACACCGGCACCGCGATCGTCATGGGCAAACGCGGTCAGCACGTGCTCACCGAGGGGACGGACGAGCGGTCGATCGCCAAAGGGGTCTTCGACGCCTACACCCGTCTCAACCTGCGTTACTCCCAGATGGCTCCCCTGACGACCTGGGACGAGAAGAACACCGGCTCCAACCTCCCGGCCCAGATCGAGCTCTACGCCGACACCGCCCCGGGCCACGAGACGGCATACAAGTTCCTGTTCATGGCCAAGGGCGGGGGCAGCGCCAACAAGTCCTTCCTCTACCAGGAGACCAAGGCCGTCCTGAACCCCGAGCGCATGCTCGCCTTCCTCGACGAGAAGCTGCGCTCCCTCGGCACGGCGGCCTGCCCGCCCTACCACCTCGCCATCGTCATCGGCGGCACCAGCGCCGAGTTCGCGCTCAAGACGGCGAAGTACGCCTCGGCCAAGTACCTCGACGAGCTGCCCCGGCAAGGCTCGATGACCGCCCACGGGTTCCGGGACACCGAGCTGGAGGAGCAGGTGCTGGAGCTCACGCGGGGGTTCGGCATCGGCGCGCAGTTCGGGGGCAAGTACTTCTGCCATGACGTACGGGTGGTGCGGCTGCCGAGGCATGGCGCCTCCCTGCCGGTCGCGATCGCCGTGTCCTGCTCAGCGGACCGTCAGGCGCTCGGCAAGATCACCCCCGAGGGCGTCTTCCTCGAGGTCCTGGAGACCGACCCGGCGCGGTTCCTGCCCGACACGACGGACGCCCACCTCGACAGCGCTCCGGCCGAGGACGTCGTCCGCATCGACCTCACCCGTCCGATGGACGAGATCCGTGCTGAGCTGACGAAATACCCTGTGAAGACACGCCTTTCGCTCAGTGGGCCTCTGGTCGTGGCGCGCGACATCGCCCACGCCAAGATCAAGGAGCGCCTCGACGCCGGCGACGGTATGCCGCAGTACCTCAAGGACCACGCGGTCTACTACGCCGGGCCGGCCAAGACGCCCGAGGGCTACGCGAGCGGGTCGTTCGGCCCCACGACGGCGGGCCGGATGGACTCCTATGTCGAGCAGTTCCAGGCTGCTGGCGGCTCGATGGTCATGCTGGCCAAGGGCAACCGCTCCAAGCAGGTCACCACTGCGTGCGAGAGCCACGGCGGCTTCTACCTCGGCTCGATCGGCGGACCGGCCGCGCGCCTCGCCCAGGACTGCATCAAGTCGGTCGAGGTGCTCGAGTACCCCGAGCTCGGCATGGAAGCCGTCTGGAAGATCGAGGTCGAGGACTTCCCGGCGTTCATCGTCGTCGACGACAAGGGCAACGACTTCTTCGCGACCACCACCACACCGATGGCTACGACCATCCCGAGGAGAGCAGGACTTCAATGAGCGAGAACGCTACTGGCCCAGAGGCCTTCGACGACCTGATCGCCGCCAACCAGGAGTATGCGTCACACTTCGCGAGCGGCGGGTTCGACGGCATCGCGCACGCCGGTGTGGCCCTGGTGACGTGCATGGACTCGCGCATCGACCCGCTGCGCCTCGTCGGCCTGTCCCCGGGCGACGCCAAGATCTTCCGCAATCCCGGTGGCCGCGTCACCTCCGCCGCCTTGGAGGCTCTCGTCCTCGGGGTGCACCTGCTCAACGTCCAGCGCATCCTGATCGTCCCGCACACGAAGTGCGCCATGACCAAGTACACCGAGCCCGAGCTGCGCGAGAAGATCAGCGAGCTCGCTGGTCAGGATGCCTCGTGGCAGGGCTTCCACGTCATCGCCGACCAGCGCTCCGCCCTGCACCAGGACGTCGCCGCCGTGCGGTCCCACCCCCTGATCCCCGACACCGTCGCCGTGGGCGGGTTCATCTACGACGTCGACACGGGCCTGCTCGAGCGCGTGGTCTGAGCGCGCCCAGGCCCGCGTCGGTCACGCTGAAGCGTCAGCCCAGCGTGACCGTCACGTCGATGTTGTCGCGCGTGGCCTTCGAGTACGGGCAGCGCTCGTGCGCCGCGTCGATGATCTTGGCGGCAGTCGGCTCGTCCACTCCCGGGAGGTGTGCGGTGAGCGCGACCGCGAGGCCGACCCCCGACTCGGTGCGCCCGAGCGTCACCTGTGCGGTGACGGTCGACTCGCTCAGGTCGAGCTCCAGCGACTGGCCGACGCTCAGGATCGCGTTGCCGAAGCACGCGGCATAGCCTGCCGCGAAGAGCGTCTCCGGGTTGGCCTTGGGGTTGGCCTTGCTTCCGGGCTTGCCCAGCTCGAGGTCGATGACGCCGTCCTCGCTGGTCACCCGCCCGCCTCGGCCGCCCTTGGCCGTGGCGGCCACGGCATACAGAGGCTCGGTGAGGGACTCGTAGGGCATGGCACTTCCTCGCTGTCGATGGCTGTTACCTGACGTACAACCGGCGGTGGACCCCGAGGATTCCACCCCACTGCGCAGGGGAGGCGACGTACGCTGGCCAGATGGGGAGGACAGGGGGGTCCGTGGTCGTCGGCGGCGGCATCGTCGGCCTGGCGGTCGCCGAGCGTCTGGTGCGGGAGCGCCCCGGCTCGACGGTCACCGTGGTGGAGAAGGAGCCGACGTGGGCCGCCCACCAGACCGGGCGCAACAGCGGGGTGATCCACTCCGGGCTCTACTACGCTCCGGGGTCGGCCAAGGCGCGGATGTGCCGCGCGGGCGCCAGGTCGATGGTCGAGTTCGCCCGCGAGGAGGGCATCTCGCACCGGATCTGCGGCAAGCTCGTGGTCGCCACCGACCGGTCGGAGCTGCCGGGGCTCGCCCGGCTGCGTGAGCGTGGCGTCGCCAACGGGCTCGAGGTCGTCGAGCTCTCCCGGGAGGAGGCCCGCGAGCGCGAGCCGCATGTCGACGCCATCGCGGCGCTGCACGTCGCGTCGACCGGCATCATCGACTACGGACAGGTCTGTGCGGCGCTCGTCCGTCGGCTCGAGGCTGCTGGGGCCACGCTGCTCCTGGGCACCGAGGTCCTGGGTGGCCGCTCGGCGGGTTCGGCCACCGTCGTGCACACCACGGCCGGAGAGCTTGAGGCCGACGTCGTGGTGGCGTGCGCCGGCCTGCACGCCGACGAGGTCGCCCGGCGACTCGGGCATCAGCCCTCCAGCCGCATCGTGCCCTTCCGCGGCGAGTACTACGAGCTCACGCCCGAGGCGGGAGACCTCGTGCGGGGGCTGGTCTATCCGGTCCCGGACCCGAGCTTCCCGTTCCTCGGCGTGCATCTCACCCGCGGGATCGAGGGGCACGTGCACGCCGGCCCGAACGCCGTGCTCGCCTTCGCGCGCGAGGGCTACACCTGGGGCACGGTCAGCCCCAGCGACCTGCGAGACACCCTCGGCTACCCCGGGTTCTGGCGGCTCGCCCGCCGTCACTACCGCGCGGGGGCCCGCGAGGTCGCGCGCTCGGTGTCGCGCCACCTCTTCGGCGAGAGCCTGCGCCGGCTCGTCCCGGAGATCCGGGACGAGCAGCTCGTGCCCGCCCCGGCGGGCGTGCGGGCCCAGGCCGTGCGGCGCGACGGGGCGCTCGTCGACGACTTCCTCATCGAGCGCTCCGGATCCGTCGTGCACCTGCTGAACGCGCCGTCACCGGCGGCGACCAGCGCCTTCGAGATCGCGCGGCATGTGGTGGGCCTGCTCGACCCCATCTGAGGTATGCCGCGTGGCCCTCAGAGCGACAGACGCGCTTTGACGACCTCGACCAGGCGCTCTGCCACGGCTTGGGCCTGGTCGTGCTCGGCCGCCTCGACCATGACGCGCACCACCGGCTCGGTGCCCGACTTGCGCAGCAGGACGCGACCCGACCCGGCGAGCTCCTCCTCCTCGGCCTTGACCGCCTGCTGGAGGTCCTCGTCGGACTCGACGCGGGACTTGTCGACGTTCGGCACGTTGATGAGCACCTGGGGCAGCCGGCGCATGACGGTGGCGAGCTCGGCCAGCGACTGGCCCGTCTCGGCGACGCGCGCGGCCAGCATGAGCCCGGTCAGGACGCCGTCGCCGGTGGTGCCGTGCTGGAGGAAGATCACGTGGCCGCTCTGCTCGCCACCGAGGGAGTACGACGAGGCGCGCATGTCCTCCAGGACGTAGCGGTCGCCCACGGCGGTCTGACGCACGGCGATGCCCTCACGCTGCATGGCCTGCAACAGCCCGAGGTTGCTCATCACCGTGGCGACGAGGGTGTCCTGGGCCAGAGCACCACGCGACTTCAGCGCCACCGCCAGGATGGCCATGATCTGGTCGCCGTCGACCTCCTGGCCATCGGCGTCGACAGCCAGGCAACGGTCGGCATCACCGTCGTGGGCGATGCCGAGGGCGGCCCCCTTGGCGACCACGGCGGCCTTGAGACGGGCCAGATGGGTGGAGCCGTAGCCGTCGTTGATGTTGAGGCCGTCGGGCTCGGTGCCGATCTCGTGGACCGTCGCGCCGGCCAGCCGGAAGACCTCGGGGCTGACGGCGCTCGCTGCGCCGTGGGCGCCGTCGATGACCACGCTCAGACCGTCCAGGCGGTTGGGCAGCACAGCCAGCAGGTGCGCCAGGTAGCGCGTGTGACCGTCCTTCATGCTCACGACCCGGCCGACGTCCGGGCCGGTGGGACGCTCCCAGTCCACGTCCATCCGCGCGGCGATCTGGTCCTCGATCGCGTCGTCCAGCTTGTGGCCACCTGCGGCGAAGAACTTGATGCCGTTGTCGGGCATGGCGTTGTGCGAGGCGGACAGCATCACCCCGAAGTCCGCGTGGGTGTCGGCGGTGAGGAACGCGATGGCCGGGGTCGGCAGCACGTCCGCCTGGTAGACGTCGACACCCGCGGACGCGAGGCCCGCGACGACTGCGGCCGAGAGGAACTCGCCCGAGGCGCGGGGGTCGCGTCCGACCACGGCCTTGGGGCGGCGGCCCTCCTGCCGGGCGTCGTCGCCCAGCACGTGGGCGGCGGCGACGCTGAGCTTGAGGGCCAGCTCGGCGGTGATGTCGACGTTCGCGAGCCCGCGGACGCCGTCGGTACCGAACAGTCGGGTCATGAGGAGTGAGCCTTTCGGGGGTTTCAGGCGCGCAGGCGGCATACGGGTCGGGCGGAGCGCACCTGCGCGCCCTGGAACACGAGCATCCCAGCGAACCTACCGCCGGACATGCCGATGGCGGCACCCGGTGACCGGGTGCCGCCATCGAGCACGAAGCGACAGATCAGCGCTTGGAGTACTGCGGAGCCTTGCGGGCCTTCTTGAGACCGGCCTTCTTGCGCTCCGGGACGCGAGCGTCGCGGGTCAGGAAGCCGGCCTTCTTCAGGGTCGGACGGTTCAGCTCCTCGTCGATGCCGTTGAGCGAGCGGGCGATGCCGAGACGGACCGCGCCGGCCTGGCCGGAGGGGCCACCACCGTGCACGCGGACGAGCACGTCGTAGGCGCCGTCGAGCTCGAGCACCTTGAGGGGCTCGTTGACGATCTGCTGGTGCACCTTGTTGGGGAAGTACTCCTCGAGCGTGCGCCCGTTGATCTTCCACTCGCCGGTGCCCGGGACGATGCGCACGCGGGCGATGGCCTGCTTGCGACGGCCGGTCGCAGCGCCGGGCGCCGAGGCGCTCGGGCGGCGGGCGGGCTCGCCGGCGACGGGGCCCTCGGACTCGGACGTGTACTCGGTCAGCTCGACCTCGTCGCCCTCGAGCGCGGTCTCAGTGTTGATGTCAGTCACAAGAAATCCTTACTGGGAGACCTGGGTGATCTCGAACGGGACGGGCTTCTGGGCAGCGTGCGGGTGCTCGGCGCCGGCGTAGACCTTGAGCTTGGTCAGCTGCTGGCGGCCCAGGGTGGTGCGGGGCAGCATGCCGCGGACGGCCTTCTCGATGGCCTTCTCGGGGCTCTTGGCGAGCAGCTCGGTGTAGGAGGTGCTCTTGAGGCCGCCCGGGAAGCCGGAGTGGCGGTACGCCTTCTTCTGCTCGAGCTTGGCGCCGGTCAGCGCGACCTTGTCGGCGTTGATGATGATGACGAAGTCACCGCCGTCGACGTGCGGAGCGAAGGTCGTCTTGTGCTTGCCGCGCAACAGGACCGCGGTCTGGCTCGCGAGGCGACCCAGCACGACGTCCGTCGCGTCGATGACGTGCCAGGTCCGAGTGACCTCGGCCGGCTTGGGGGTGAAAGTGCGCAAGGTGATGGCCCTTTACTACGGATCAGATGGTGCTGGACAGTTGTATGCCGCGTGCGCCCGAGGCGCGGAGCCCGGGTGCGTGGGTGCTCGCCTGTCGAGGGCGCACGGCACAACAGTCACCAAGTTTACGGGCACGCACTCCTGACCCCAAATCGTGGGACCAGCCGGCGTAAACGCGGCCTGACCTGCGAAAACGCGCTTTCACACTAGGCCTACACACTTCTTGTGCAAACAGAGTGTGCAAAGGTATTATGCACACATGAATCTCCCCGACCCTGACGCGTTCACCGGCATACGGCTCGACGCCACCGCTCTGAAGACGCTCGCCCACCCCCTGCGCTCCCGGCTGCTCAGCACGCTGCGCCGGGGCGGACCGGCCACCGCCACGGCTCTGGCGGCGACCCTCGGCACGAACTCGGGCGCCACCAGCTACCACCTGCGTCGCCTGGAGTCCGTGGGCCTGGTTGCCGACACGGGCGAGGGCGAGGGCAAGCGACGGCTCTGGAAGGCCGCGACCGACAGCCACCAGTTCGAGCCCAGCGACTTCGTCGGCGACGAGGACGCCGAGACGGCGCTCAACTGGCTGGTGCGCGACTACATCCGCCACCTGGGCGAGCAGTTCGAGCGGTGGCTCGACGTGGAGAGCGCCTGGCCCACGGCCTGGCGGGACGCCGCCGGCATGAACGACACCTTCGTCATCGCCACTCCTGAGCAGGTTCAGGCCATGAAGGCCGAGCTCGACGAGGTATTCGAGCGCTACCGCCGGATCGGCCAGGGCAACCCGGCCGCGCGCCGCCTGGCCGCCTACTCGGTCATCTACCCGCTCGACCTCGACCGCACGCCGCGAGCGCAGTCATGAAGGCTGAGCAGGTCTCCCCCACCGCCGCCCGGCGCGTCTTCCTCACCCTGTCCTTCACCCGCTGGTTCCCTGTGGGTCTGGTCATCGGGCTCGTCACCCTGCTGCCTCTCGAGCGCGGCCTGTCGATCGCCGAGGCGCTCACCGCGGCGTCGGTGTCCGGCTGGGTCGTCTTCGCCCTGGAGCTGCCGACGAGCGGCTTCGCCGATGCCCTCGGCCGCCGTCCGGTCTACATCCTGGCCGCGGCGGTCAACGTGGGTGCGGCGTTCGTCTACCTCCTGGCCCATTCGTTCTGGGCGTTCGCCGTCGCCGCCCTCCTCACGGGGATCTTCCGGGCGCTGGACTCGGGGCCGCTGGAGGCGTGGTTCGTCGACACCGTCCACGCCAGCGAGCCGGGCGCCGACGTCGAGCGCTCCCTCGCCGCCCAGGGCGTGGTGGTCGGTGGCGCGATCGCCATGGGAGCACTGGTCTCCGGTGGTCTCGTGTGGTGGCACCCCTACCGCGCACAGCCGGCGCTGACCCTGCCGTTCCTCCTGCTCTTCGTCCTGAACCTCGGGCACCTCGGCGCCGTCCTCCTCCTGCTCAAGGAGCCCCGGAGGGGCGTCGACGCCAGCGGGGCTCGTCGCGCGCTCACCTCGGCCCGGCAGGCGCCGGTGATGGTCCGCGACGGCGTCGGTCTGCTGCGCCAGAACCGCGTCCTGCTCGGGCTCGTCCTCGTCGAGGTGTTCTGGGCCATCGCGATGGTGGTGTTCGAGACGTTCCAGCCGATCCGACTGGCCCAGCTCGTGGGCGGTGAGGAGCGTGCCGGCGCCCTGGTCGGCCCGATCGGGTCCGCGGGGTGGGCGGTGTTCGCGCTCGGGTCGGGGCTGGCCTCGCTGGCCTCGCGACGCATCGGCGTGACTCGCACGGCCATCCTCGCCCGCGTCCTCAACGGCCTCGGGGCAGTGGTCATGGGACTGGTCGCCGGGCCGGTCGCGCTCGTCGCGGCATACCTGTTCACCTATGGCCTGCACGGCACGGGAGGTCCGATGCACGGAGCGCTGCTCCACCGCGAGGCGCAGGCGCGCAACCGCTCGACCGTGCTGTCGATGAACTCCATGATGATGTTCGCCACCTACAGCGCGGTCGCGCCCCTGCTGGGGCTGCTCGCCGACCACACGTCCACGCAGACCGCGATGGTGACGGCGGGGGCGGTCAGCCTCCTGGGCGCGTTCTGCTACCTGCCGGCGCGGCGGCACGAACGCCGGTCCGCCCTGAAGGACCAGGCGTCTCTCAGCGTCTGACCGGCAGATCGACGGCAGACTGGGCCCATGCGGACCTTCCTCCTCGGCGTCGTCGTCGCGCTCCTCATCGTGGTCGTCGGCGCCGGCACCCTCCTGGTGGCGGTCAGCCACCCCAGTGGCACCGCTGCTGCACCCGCGCCGACCGCGACCGCCTCGCTCACGCCGCCGCCCGACCTGCGCAAGGGCGAGACCTGGCTGCGCACAGCGGTGCTCGACAGCAGCGCCGTGGTCACGACCGAGGGTGGGTTCCAGGACGTCCACGCCACCGCGAGCGACGTGCGGATGACCTCTCGCGGGCTGCGGGCGGCCTCCCTGGCGCTCGACGCCACCCTGCCCTTCGCGACCGCCGCCCGCCAGGTCGGCAGTGGTGTGCAGCTGTATGCCGCCGGCGGAGGGCTCGCTGGCGTCCGCCGGCCGACGGAGATCCTCGGCCGCACGGTCCTGCTCCAGGCGACCGGCGCGGTCTCGGCCGAGGGCGGCCAGCTGCTCATCGAGCCCCAGACGGTCGACCTCGGCGGTCCGCGCTCGCTGAGCACCCTGCTGTCGGCCGCCGCCCGAAACCTGGTCACGATCCGGCAGACGGTGCAGGGTCTGCCTGCCGGGATGCATCTGACCCGGGTGACTGTGGGGCCGGCCGGCTTCCGCGTGCACCTGGAGGGCTCTGGGGTAGCCGTCACCTCCTGACCCTGCCCACGCGTCAGCGAGCTCGCTCGACCCGCCCCTCGTCCCACACCGGGTCGCCCGACTCATACACCGTGCCGTCCGACCCGAAGACCAGGTAGCGGTCGAAGCCCCGGGCGAACCACCGGTCGTGGGTCACCGCCAGGACCGTCCCCTCGAAGGCCGACAGCCCCTCCTCGAGCGCCTCGGCCGAGTGAAGGTCGAGGTTGTCGGTGGGTTCGTCGAGCAGCAGACAGGTCGCACCCGACAGCTCCAGCAGCAAGATCTGGAAGCGCGCCTGCTGGCCACCGGACAGCGAGTCGAAGGTCTGCTCCCCCGCCTTGGCCAGGCCGTACCGGTCCAGCACCTTGGCCGCCTCCTCGCGCGGCCGCCCCGCCCGGTGCTCGTCGCCGCGATGCAGGATCTCCAGCAGGGTTCGCCTGACCAGAGCAGGATGGTCATGGGCCTGGGCGAACCATCCGGGCCGAACGCGCGAACCCAGCCTGAGGCGGCCCGTATGCACCACCGGGGCCGGCTGCACGTCGCCCACCGGCTGGTGCTCGGTGTCGGGATCGGTGCCGCCGGCGGCCACGAGTCGCAGGAAGTGCGACTTGCCCGAGCCGTTGCTCCCCAGCACGGCCACGCGCTCGCCGAACCAGACCTCGAGGTCGAAGGGCCGCATCAGACCCGTGAGCTCCAACCGCTCGGCGATGACCGCGCGCTTGGCCGTCCGGCCACCCTGCAGGCGCATCCGCACGTGCTGTCTCGCGGGGACGACCTCGGGCGGCCCGGCCTCCTCGAAGCGCCGCAGCCGTGTCTCGGCCGCCTGGAGGCGGGCCGCCATGTCGGAGTTGTACGCCGCCTTCTGCCGGTACATGACCACCAGCGCCTTGAGCTTCGCATGCTCCTCGTCCCAACGGCGGCGGAGCTCCTCGAGCTTGGAGTTCCGGTCCTCGCGCGCCTGGTGGTAGGTCGAGAACCGCCCGGGATGCACCCACAGCGAGGATCCGACGGCACTGGGCTCGAGCGTCGCGATACGGGTGGCGACCCGGTCGAGGAGCTCGCGGTCGTGGCTGACGAACAGGACGGTCTTGGGTGAGGCGATGAGCTGGTCCTCGAGCCATCGTTTCGCCGGCACGTCGAGGTAGTTGTCGGGCTCGTCCAGTAGGAGCACCTCGTCAGGACCGCGCAGGAGGGACTCGAGCACCAGACGCTTCTGCTCGCCCCCGGACAGCGTGGAGATGGCACGCCACTGGGCCCGCTCGAAGGACTGACCCAGGGCCGCCACGGTGCAGACGTCCCAGGCCGTCTCCTGGTCGTAGCCGCCCACGTCGCCCCAGCCCACCAGGGCCTGGGCGTAGGCCAGCTGGTCCGGCTCGGAGTCCCTCTCCATCATGAGCAGCTCGGTGCGGTCGATCTCGGCTGCGGCACGGCGCACCGGTTCGGGCGCCACCGACAGCAGGAGGTCCCGGACCGTCGAGGCGTCGCGCACCTGACCCACGAACTGGCGCATCACCCCGAGGCCGCCCGACCGGGTGACCGCCCCGTCGTGCGCCGCTAGGTCACCGGCGATGATCCGGCCCAGGGTGGTCTTACCCGCGCCGTTCTGCCCCACGAGCGCGACCTTGGCCCCCTCCCCGACGCGCAGCGACACCTCGGCGAGCAGGGGCCTGCCGTCGGGCAGCATGAAACTGACCGCGTTCACGTCGAGATGCCCCACGAGGGTCAAGCGTGCGGCATCCACCCCCACGGCGTCATCTGGTTATGCCGACGCGCGTCGTCTCCCCTGAACGGCCCACCCGACAGTAGACGCTTCACCAAACTTGCGGGGAGCACTCTCTCGGACACGCGAGACTGGGCGAACACCCCGAGAGCACCGTTGTGTCCAGGCTCACCCTGCCCTTGGCCACGCGCTGACGATCGTCGTGCGCGTGGGCGCCATCGTCGCCGCCATCGTGCCAGCGAGTCGACCTCCGCGAGAGCCGCCGACGTGGTGGCGACGCCGCCCGCCCAGCGGGCGATGTGGATCGGCGTGGAGACGGACTACCTCGGTACCGACCCCAGCGCGACCAAGCAGACGTTCTACGGGTTCACCCGCACCGCGATGGAGACCCAGCTGTCCAAGGTGACCAGTGCCTATGACGGCTCCACGGCATACGCGGGGCTGGCCGTCCACGACGAGGCAGGCTATGCCGCGTTGGCTCCCTGAGGCCCGCTCACCCCTCGAGCGTCCGCACGGCGCGCGCCTCTCGGGCCCGGGTCGCGAGCTCGGCGTCCTGCGGATAGACGACCTCCTCGAGGGACAGGCCGTGCGGCGACATCACCGTGACGGCGGCGTCGCGCACCCCCGCGCGCAGCACCCCAGCCGGCCACTCCGGGTCGCGCCGATGCTCGCCGACGGGCACGACGGCACCCACGAGCGAGCGAACCATGGAGTGGCAGAAGGCATCGGCCACCACGGTCGCCTCCAGGACGCCGTCAGGCGCTCGGTGCCACGAGTAGTCGAGCAGGGTCCGGACCGTCGTCGCCCCCTCACGGCGCTTGCAGAACGCCCCGAAGTCGTGCAGCCCCAGCAGCTGCTGAGCCGCGGCGTGCATGGCCTCGACGTCGAGAGGGCGCTTGGCCAGCACCGTGTCGCGGCGCCTCAGCGGGTCTGCCCGCGACGGCTCGTCGCACAGGCGGTAGAGGTAGCGCCGGCGCAGCGCGGAGAAGCGCGCGTCGAACCCGGCAGGAGCGATGCCGACCGAGCGCACCCCGATGTCGGGCGGCAGGATGCCGCGCAGCCGAGAAGCGGCCGCTTCGTGCGGCGCGCGCTCCGAGCGGCCGGGCAACGCCGCCCAGGCCGCCGGGTCGGGGTCGAAGTGCGCGACCTGACCCCGAGCGTGTACGCCGGCATCGGTGCGACCCGCCACGGTGAGCCGCACCGGCTCCGTCGCGCGCAGCATTGTCGTCAGCGCCGCCGAAAGCTCGCCCTCGACGGTGCGCAGACCCGGTTGAGCCGCCCAGCCCGAGAACTCGGTGCCGTCGTAGCCGAAGTCGAGGCGGACCCGTAGTGGGACCCCGCGCTCGGCCCCCTGTGTGCGCAGCTCGGGATCCACGGCGCCAGCGTAGGCCTCCCTCCCAGAGGTGGGGAAACGCGGCCTCCGGGCCCCTCGAGACAGCACCTTGCCACCCGTGGGAGCACGCCAACGCGAAGGGCCGCCCACCCCAGTGGGGTGAGCGGCCCTGTGGCGGTATGCCGGGAGCGTCAGGCGCCGGCCTTGGTGAAGCCCGCGGCCTCGGCGTCCTCCGCCGACTTGAACCAGAACTCGGCGATCGTCTGGTCGAACCACTGGCCGTCGGGCTCGTGGTACTTACCTGAGTCCGCGTTGCCCTTGATCGTGTAGGCCTCGTCGGGCGAGGAGCCGTCCTCGTTCGCCGCGACCGCACCGGCGGGAAGCTCCACCGCGGCCTGGGTGGCCTCGGCCGTCTCGGTCTCGGTCGTCTCGACAGCAGCCTCCTCGACCTTGGCCTCGTCCTCGGCGGCCTTGGTCTCGGCAGCGGCGTCCTTGGCCTCGGCCTGCTTGGCCGCACGCTTGGTGGCCGCCTCAGCCTCCTTGACAGTGGCCTTCTTGGCGATCGGCTCGCGGACGAGCTCGATCACCGCCATAGGGGCGTTGTCGCCCTTGCGGGCCCCGATCTTGGTGATGCGGGTGTAGCCGCCGGGACGCTCGGCCATGTCGGGCGCGATCTCGGTGAAGAGACGGTGCACGACGCCCTTGTCCTGGACGACCGACAGCACCCGGCGACGGGCGTGCAGGTCACCGCGCTTGGCGAACGTCACCAGACGCTCGGCCAGCGGGCGCAGGCGCTTGGCCTTGGCCTCGGTGGTGGTGATCGAGTCGTGCTCGAACAGCGAGGTGGCCAGGTTGGCCAGGATCAGCCGCTCGTGAGCCGGACCGCCGCCGAGACGGGGACCCTTCGTGGGGGTGGGCATTGATGAATCTCCTTGGTGTGCAACCGGGCCGGCGGGCCGTCCCGGTCAGCGGCGGTTGGTCAGAGCTGCTCGTCCTCGGCCAGCGAGCGGCCGTCGTCGGCAGGGTCGGCGGAGTCGGCGAACTCGTCGTCGTAGTCGCCGTAGTTGTCGGCGATCGCGCTCGGGTCGAACCCGGGCGGGCTGTCCTTGAGCTGCAGGCCCATGCCGACGAGCTTGGCCTTGACCTCGTCGATCGACTTGGCGCCGAAGTTGCGGATGTCGAGCAGGTCCGCCTCGCTGCGACCCACGAGCTCACCCACGGTGTGGATGCCCTCGCGCTTGAGGCAGTTGTAGGACCGCACGGTGAGGTCGAGGTCCTCGATCGGCAGCGCCAGGTCCGCGGCCAGGGCGGCGTCCGTCGGCGACGGGCCCATGTCGATGCCCTCGGCCTCGACGTTGAGCTCGCGCGCCAGGCCGAACAGCTCGACCAGGGTCTTGCCGGCCGAGGCCACCGCGTCTCGGGGGGTGATCGACGACTTGGTCTCGACGTCGACGATGAGCCGGTCGAAGTCGGTGCGCTGCTCGACGCGGGTCGCCTCGACCCGGTAGGAGACCTTGAGCACCGGCGAGTAGATCGAGTCGACCGGGATGCGGCCGATCTCCTGGTCGCCGGACTTGTTCTGGTTGGCGGAGACGTAGCCGCGACCGCGCTCGACGGTCAGCTCCATCTCGACCTTGCCCTTGCCGTTGAGCGTGGCGATGTGCAGGTCGGGGTTGTGCACCTCGACACCGGCCGGGGGCGCGATGTCGGCGGCGGTGACGACACCCGGGCCCTGCTTGCGCAGGTACATCACGACCGGCTCGTCGTGCTCCGAGGAGACGACGAGCTGCTTGATGTTGAGGATGACGTCGGTCACGTCCTCCTTGACGCCCGGCACGGTGGTGAACTCGTGCAGGACGCCGTCGAC
Source organism: Pedococcus sp. (assembly GCF_036000045.1). Classification (GTDB taxonomy): domain Bacteria; phylum Actinomycetota; class Actinomycetes; order Actinomycetales; family Dermatophilaceae; genus Pedococcus. The sequence continues at coordinate 123 of NZ_DASYGF010000056.1, read as the reverse complement.
CCGGATCGAGGTGACCGCGGCACCCGGGATCGAGGACAGGAGCGTACGGCGGAGCGAATTGCCGAGGGTGTAGCCGAAGCCCGGCTCCAGCGGCTCGATCACGAACCGCGAGCGGAATTCGTC
>NZ_DASYGF010000054.1:0-17557 GCF_036000045.1 Pedococcus sp. | reverse complement strand
CGCCAGATCCAACCGCGCCCCCGACGCCGTCGACTCGATCGAGCGCACCTCCCCCACGATCAGCCCCCGGATCTTCACATCCGACGACACCTGCATCTGCGACCCGATCCGATCCGTCAACAACGTCACATGCACCACAGGGACGAAGACCTTCTGGAACGAAGCGATCGACAGGGCCACGAGGAGCGCGACGACGGCAATGAAGCCCACGCCGTAGGCATGGTTGCCCAGTCGCCCCATGAGGCCGGTCTTTGACTGCGCCATCCGCTATCCCGCGATCCGCACGGTGGTGGTGGCGCCCCAGACAGCCAGGGAGAAGAAGAAGTCGACGATGTTGATGGCCACGATCGAGGTGCGGACGGCCTTGCCGACCGCGACACCCACCCCGGCCGGGCCGCCCGAGGCGTTGTAGCCGTAGTAGCAGTGGATCAGGATGATCACGACCGCGAAGACCATGACCTTGAGGAAGGAGTACAGGACGTCGATCGGCGGCAGGAACAGGTGGAAGTAGTGGTCGTAGGTGCCCGCCGACTGGCCGAAGTAGTGCACGACGATGAACCGAGTGGCTCCGTAGGAAGACAGCAGGCCGAGGACGTACAGCGGCACCACGGCCACGAACCCGGCGATCATGCGGGTGGTCACCAGGAACGGCAGCGACGGCACGCCCATCACCTCGAGCGCGTCCACCTCCTCGGAGATGCGCATGGCGCCCAGCTGGGCGGTGAACCCACAGCCGACCGTGGCGGCGAGCGCCAGGCCGGCGACCAAGGGGGCGATCTCACGAGTGTTGAGGTATGCCGACACGAAGCCGGTGAAGGCGCCGGTGCCGAGCTGGTTCAGCGAGGAGTAGCCCTGCAGGCCCACCTGGCTGCCGGTGAAGAAGGCGAGAAAGGCGATCACCCCGACGGTGCCGCCGATCACCGATAGCGCGCCCGAGCCCAGGGAGACCTCGGCGAGCAACCGGACGACCTCCTTCTTGTAGCGCCGGATCGTCCGACCGCTCCAGGCGAGGGAGCGCACGTAGAAACGCATCTGCTCGCCGAGGCTGTCCAACGCCTCCAGCGGACGACCTGCCAGGTCAAGAACCTTGCTCATGGGTGCACCTGCTCAGATCTTCTGGGGGACGACTTGGAAGTACACAGCGCTGACAACGAAGTTGACGACGAACAGGAACATGAACGTGATGACCACGCTCTGGTTCACGGCGTCGCCCACGCCCTTGGGGCCGCCACCAGCGGTGAGACCCTTGTATGCGGCCACGACCGCGGCGATGAAACCGAAGATCAGCGCCTTGACCTCGCTGGTCCACAGGTCGGCGAGCTGAGCCAGCGCAGTGAACGAGGCGATGTACGCCCCCGGCGTGCCGTGCTGGATGATCACGTTGAAGAAGTAGCCACCTGCCACGCCGACGACTGAGACCAGGCCGTTGAGCAGCACCGACACCACCATGGCAGCGAGCACGCGGGGCACCACCAGCCGTTGGATCGGGCTGATCCCGAGAACCTCCATGGCGTCGATCTCGTCGCGGATCTTGCGCGAGCCGATGTCGGCACAGATCGCCGAACCACCGGCGCCTGCGATGAGCAGCGCCGTGACGATGGGCGACGCCTCACGAACGACCGCGAGCACGGACGCGGCACCGGTGAACGACTGGGCGCCCAGCTGGCGGGTCAGCGTGCCGAGCTGGAGGGCGATGACCGCGCCGAACGGGATGGAGACCAGCGCCGTCGGCACGATGGTCACCGAGGCGATGAACCAGCACTGCTGGATGAACTCCTTGGTCTGGAACGGCCGCTTCGGCAGGGACCGCATGACGTCCAGGACCATGGCGAACAGCGATCCGCTCTGGCGGAGCGCACCGACGGCAGGGTTCTTCACGACATCGCCTCGGAGTACGGGTCGACCTGCGGGGTCTCGGAGGGCCCTGGGACCACCTCAGTGGGCTGCTCCTCGTGTGCGGCGTGCACCCCGACGACACCGGCGTTGCCCGACAGGAACGATCCGGGCGGTGGGGTGATGCCGTTGGCCCGGCACCAGTCGCCAGGCGGGCGCTCGGCGCGGCGGGGGGTTTTGTCGCTGGTCTTGAGCTGCAGCGGGATCGGGGGCAGTGGCGGCAGCTCCTGGCCGCGCTCCTGGGCCAGCTCGTCGGCGTCCTTCTCTTCGGACATCCCGATCGGACCGATCGTCTGGGCGTTGAGGAACTGGCGGACCACGGGCTCCTCGGAGCTGAGCAGCATCTCGCGCGGGCCGAACATGGCCAGGTGACGGTGGTAGAGCAGGCCGATGTTGTCCGGGACCGTCCGGGCCGTGTTGATGTCGTGGGTGACGATCAGGAAGGTGGCATCGATCTGGGCGTTGAGGTCGATGAACAGCTGGTTGATGTACGACGTGCGCACCGGGTCCAGGCCCGAGTCGGGCTCGTCGATCAGCAGGATCTCGGGGTCGAGGACCAGAGCTCTGGCCAGCCCGGCCCGCTTGCGCATCCCGCCCGAGATCTCGCCGGGCAGCTTGCCCTCGGCACCGCTGAGGCCGACGAGCTCCATCTTCTCCATGACGATCCCGCGGATGTCCGACTCGGACTTCTTGGTGTGCTCGCGAAGCGGGAAGGCCACGTTGTCGTAGAGGTTCATCGAGCCGAACAGCGCACCGTCCTGGAACAGCACGCCGAAGAGCTTGCGGACCTCGTACAGGTCGTGCTCGCGCAGCCGGGTGAGGTCACGGTCCTGGATCCAGATGGCGCCCGAGTCCGGCTTGAGCAGCCCGACGAGGGTCTTGAGAAACACGGACTTGCCGGTGCCGGACGGACCCAGCATCACGGAGATCTCGCCCGCGGGGAGAGTCAGCGTGACGTCGTTCCAGATCACCTGCGAGCCGAAGCGTTTGGTCAGTCCTTCGACTTTGATCTCGACGCCCACTGCTCACCTCGTCGTTGCAAGACGGGCATGACCACATCACTGTGGACTGCCCCCGGTTCATTGGGGATAACGACCGGGTGATGCCGAGGTTACGGCCCAGTACGCCCCACGGCACCTCCAGCCGCCCAACACGCCGAACCTCAATACGGGGCATACCGGGGCACACGAAGCCATCGCAAGCAAAGAGCGGGCCCGACCCGAAGGTCGGACCCGCTCTCTGTGCGGTGCTGTGCTCCCCCTGACGCGGCAGGGGAAGCTCAGGTCACTTGAGGGTGACGGTGGCCCCGGCGCCCTCGAGGGCCTCCTTGGCCTTGTCCGCGGCAGCCTTGTCGACCTTCTCCAGGACGGGCTTGGGGGCGCCGTCAACGAGGTCCTTGGCTTCCTTCAGGCCGAGGGAGGTCAGCGAGCGGACCTCCTTGATGACCTGGATCTTCTTGTCACCAGCGGCCTCGAGGATGACGTCGAACTCGTCCTGCTCCTCGGCAGCGGCGGCCTCGCCGCCACCAGCCGGGGCGCCGGCCGCGGCAACCGCGACGGGGGCGGCGGCGGTGACGTTGAAGGTGTCCTCGAACTGCTTCACGAACTCGGAGAGCTCGATGAGGGTCATTTCCTTGAAGGCCTCAAGGAGCTCGTCGGTGGAGAGCTTCGCCATGATGGGCGTCCTTTCTGTTCTTACTTCGGGTATGCCGTGAGTGGCGGTTTGGTGGTTGAGCGGGCTCAGCGCGGGGCTGGGCTCAGCTCGCGTCGCCACCCTCGGCGACGTCTGCAGCAGCCTCGGCCGGAGCCTCGGCAGCGGGGGTCTCCTCGGTGGCCTCGGCAGCCTCGGCGGCGGGAGCGGCGGCAGCAGCCACCGGGCCCTCGGCCTCGACCTTGGCCCGCAGGGCCTCGACGACGCGCGCGGTCTGCGACAGCGGCGCGGCGAAGAGGTAGACAGCCTGGCTGAGCGACGCCTGCAGGGCACCGGCCAGCTTGGCCAGGAGAACCTCGCGGGACTCGAGGTCCGCGAGCTTGGTGATTTCCTCGGGGGTGAGGGCCTTGCCGTCCAGGACGCCGCCCTTGATCACGAGGAGGGGGTTCGCCTTGGCGAAGTCACGCAGGCCCTTGGCAGCCTCGACCGGGTCACCATCGACGAAGGCGATGGCGGACGGGCCGACGAGCTTGCCATCGAAGGCCGTGACTCCGGCCTCCTTGGCGGCGAGCTCGGTGAGCGTGTTCTTCACGACGGCGAAGGTGGCGTTCCCGCGCAGCGAGTTGCGGAGCGTGGTGATCTGCTTCACCGAAAGCCCGCGGTACTCGGTCAGCACGGCCGCACCAGAGCTACGGAACTTGTCCGACAGCTCGGCGATGGCGGCAGCCTTGTCAGCCTTGGCCATGGGGCCTCCCTTCCGTGTGTGGTGATGGACCACCGGGCAGTGAAGGCGCCACATGAGAAAGGCCCCGGCACAGGGCACGGGGCACACGGCATACCGAGAACTGAGTCGGTATCCGGTTGTCGCGGCCTGCGCTGGCGCCCACCTCAGGTGGACCTTCGGTGTCGTGCCCACCATCGGTGGGCGCGACACAACCAAGCGGTCTTTGGTCAGGGACCAGCGTACGGGGCGCTCGGGCTGGGACCAAATCGTCCCTGGCTCGAGCCTCCCCCACGACCCCCGGCGTAACGGCAGCTCTCGTGGCCGAAGAGGCCTTTCCACCACGAGACCTGGCGAGGGGCCAGAAGTCGTGGCGAGCGTCAGCCCGCCGGGACCTGGAAGCTGCCCACCTGGTCCGCGGGAGGCGTCTGGATCGTGACGGGCGTGCCCCAGCCGCCGAACGTGACCTTGACGTCCTGGCCCCCGGCGACGACGTCCATCTCGGTGGGGCGGTCCTGGGCGTCGAGGGTGTAGCGGGCCTTGACGAGCCCGACCGAGGGCGCCGCCGACTGGCCGGTCGTCCCCGCGAGCTTGGACGGGTCGATGGTCACGTCGTACTGCGTCGCCGTTGCGGACGTGCTCACCACCTTCGCCTTGGTGCCCTGCAGGACCTTGGCCAGCTGGCGCGGGTCGCCCATGTTTCCGGTGAGGCCGGCGAACATCTTGCTCACCGCGTCCTTGGCCTTCGGGTCGATCTTGACCCACGGCTTGGCGGAGCCGGGCAGGCCCTTCATGTAGATCAGGCCACCCGTGGAGACGATCTGCATCGCCTGGCCCTGGATGGTCATGGCCATCTGCTGCTGCATGGAGCCGGAGCTGATGACGAACGACCCGCTGACCTTGCCGATGGCTGCGAGGTCCATGGTGATGCTTCCCGAGCCCGCCTTGACCATCGCGGCGGTCATGCGCATCGCCAGGGCCGCCCCGTCGACGGTGTCACCTGGCTTGAGCGCGGCACCCGCGGCCGACGACGTGGAGGTCGTCGACGTGCTGCTCGACGGGGCGGTCGGGTTCCCGCAGGCGCTCAGCGCGAGCGCCCCGGACAGGGCAACGGCAGCGAGCGAGACGGTCTTCACGAAAGGTTCTCCCCAATGGTTGGCGGGCGGATCAGGCCTCCGCCGGACCGGTCCACACTAACCCCACGGTCGGCGCCCCCAAGCGCACGCCGGGTGACCGACCACGCGGCATACACCCCTGCCTCCACCGCTGGCAAGGAGCCATAGGAACCCTGAATACCCCCTTGAGGCGACCGCTTGGTGATGTCAACGTCGCACTTCCAAGGGAAAAAGGGGGCACATGCAAAGGAACAGAGACGGCCGCCTCCTACGTGACCTGCACGTCACGAGGAGGCGCCTCATGATTCGGCCCACCCCCGCACAGTGGCGCCGCGAGGCGGGGCTCCTCGCTCTGACCCTGACCGTCGCCTTTGCCACCCCACCATTCTTCGACTTGCCACCACTCAACATCCTCAGTGCGCTCTTGGTCGCGCTGCACCTCGGGACCCGGGTGTGGCGGTACCGCGGTCACGAGCCTCACGAGCCTCATCCCAGCTGACCTGGCAGCGTCAGAGCCCGTCACCTCAACGGAGGTGACGGGCTCTGGTGCGGGTCCCGGACGCCGACTGAATGCGAACTTGTCCGGTGCCTTCAGGCAGTGGCCTCGTCCTCGACCAGCAGGTTGCGGGTGCGGTTGTAGTCCAGCGGGATGCCGGGGCCCATCGTCGTCGTCATCGTCGCCTTGGTGATGTAGCGGCCCTTGGACGCCGACGGCTTCAGACGGAGGATCTCCTCGAGCGCGGCGCCGTAGTTCTCCACGAGTGCCTTCTCGTCGAAGGAGGTCTTGCCGATGATGAAGTGGAGGTTCGCGTGCTTGTCGACGCGGAACTCGATCTTGCCGCCCTTGATGTCGGTCACGGCCTTGGCGGTGTCCATGGTGACGGTGCCGGTCTTCGGGTTCGGCATGAGGCCACGGGGACCCAGCACCTTGCCGAGACGGCCGACCTTGCCCATCATGTCCGGCGTCGCGACGACGGCGTCGAAGTCGAGCCAGCCGCCCGCGACCTTCTCGAGGAGGTCGTCGGAGCCGACGAAGTCCGCGCCGGCCTCGCGAGCCGCCTCGGCCTTGTCACCGTTGGCGAAAACCAGGACCCGTGCGGTCTTGCCCGTGCCGTGGGGCAGGTTGACGGTGCCGCGCACCATCTGGTCCGCCTTGCGCGGGTCGACACCGAGGCGCATGGCGACCTCGACGGTGGAGTCGTACTTGGTGGCCGAGGTGTCCTTCGCGAGGCGGACGGCCTCGAGGGGGGCGTAGGCCTTGGCCGGGTCGATCTTCTCCGCGTTGGCGCGGTAGGTCTTGCTGCGCTTCATTGCTGCTCCTTGATATGCAGTGACTTCAGTGGAGTTGTGGTCAGTCGGACCAGCGCTGGCCCTGCCACGGTGGTGCTGTCCCGCAGGCTGCGGGTAGGAGGTAGAACGGTCAGAGCTCGGTGTCGATTCCCATCGAACGCGCGGTGCCGGCGATGATCTTCATGGCCTGCTCGACGTCGTTGGCGTTGAGGTCTTCCATCTTCTGCTCGGCGATGGCGCGGACCTGGTCGGCCGACAGCTTGGCGACCTTGGTCTTGTGCGGCTCGCCGGAACCCTTGGGCACACCGGCGGCCTTCTTGATCAGCTCAGCGGCCGGCGGCGTCTTGGTGACGAAGGTGAAGGACCGGTCCTCGAAGACCGTGATCTCCACGGGGATGACGTTGCCGCGCTGGGACTCCGTCGCCGCGTTGTACGCCTTGACGAACTCCATGATGTTGACGCCGTGCTGACCGAGGGCCGGGCCGACGGGGGGTGCCGGGGTGGCCGCACCGGCCTGGATCTGCAGCTTGATGAAGCCGGAGATCTTCTTGCTCTTGGGGGGCATGTCTGGTGTTCCTTCTGTTGTGGTGTGGGCCTACGCCGTGGGCGATGACCCGGTTGCATGTCCGCGGGGTGCCGCGGGCAGGTGCTGCCGTGCGCTCAGATCTTGGCGACCTGGTTGAACGACAGCTCGACCGGGGTCTCCCGGCCGAAGATGGAGACGAGCACCTTGAGCTTCTGGGTGTCGGGGTTGATCTCGGAGATCGTGGCGGGAAGGGTCTCGAACGGCCCCTCCATGACGGTGACCGACTCGCCCACCTCGAAGTCGACGACCGCGACCTCCTTGGCCTTGCCGGTCGCGCCGCCCCCGACCCCGGCCGTGGCCGGGCTCTCGAGGTCGGCGGGGGCCAGCATGGTGAAGACCTCGTCGAGGCTCAGCGGCACGGGCTGGTGGGCGTTGCCCACGAAGCCGGTGACGCCGGGGGTATGCCGGACGGCGCCCCACGACTCGTCGGTCAGGTCCATGCGGACCAGGACGTATCCGGGCATCCGGACACGGCGGACCAGCTTCTTCTGGCCGTTCTTGATCTCGGTGACCTCTTCCATGGGCACCTGAGCCTCGAAGATGTAGTCCTCCATGTTGAGGGAGGTCGTCCGGTTCTCGAGGTTGGCCTTCACGCGGTTCTCGTAGCCGGCGTAGGAGTGCACGACGTACCAGTCGCCGAACTGCGAGGCGAGCTTGTCCTTGAACTCCTGGACGGGGTCGACCGGCTCGGCCGGCTCGGCCTCATCGGTCTGCTCGGCGACGTCGCCGGCCTCGCCGAACTCGGGCGCGAGCGTGGCGTCGCCGTCGGACACGGCAGCCTCGTCAGACACGGCAGCCTCGTCAGAGACGGCGGTCTCGGGGGCCTCGGGCGAGACCGTGGCGTCGCCGGAGGTGGCCTCGTCGTCGAGCACGGGCTCGGCGTTCTCGGTGGTCCACTGGTCGGACACGCTGATGACCTACTTCCTTCTGGAGTGCGGACCGGGTCTCCCCGGTCAGTGCGGCGAACGCGGGGGGCTAGCCGCCGAAGACCCACAGGACGAGCTTGGTGAAGCCGAAGTCCACGGTGGAGACCAGCGCCATCACGAACGTCACGAACACGATCACGACGATCGTGTAGTTGATCAGCTCCGAACGCGTCGGCCGGACGACCTTGCGCAGCTCGTCCAGGATCTGGCCGACGAACAGCGAGACCGCTCGGAAGAACCGGGAGAGCGGGTTGCCGTCCTTGCGACGTGGGCGACCGGTACGACCAGAGCCGCGGGTCTGCGCGCTCACGTCCGTCACGTTGCCTCTGCTTTCACTGCCGTATGCCGCGCTGCCGGGTCGGCACCGCAGGTCCTGCTATGCAGGGCAGGAGGGACTCGAACCCCCAACCGCCGGTTTTGGAGACCGGTGCTCTACCAATTGAGCCACTGCCCTACGGAACCACTCACGGGGTGGAGAAGTTCCGGGCCGGTCGACCAGCCTGATTCCGGGCACGCCGGAAGCATGGCCAATGTCAACCGAGGATGAAGCATACGTGAGGCACCGCGCCCAACGCGAACTCGCGGTATACGCACCCTCATTGCGGGCCCAGGAGGCGACCCGCAGGAGCGTGACCAGGCGGCGGACGCCCACTGCACGGCGAACCCCGGTCAATGGGAGCATGGAGCACGTGACCGAGCAGACCGCCACCTCCGCCACCGCGACCACCACTCTCCTCGCCGAGCGCTCCCGCGCCGCCCTCGAGGCCTTCGCCCAGGAGCAGCAGGCCGCCTACGACGACCTCCGGGCGCGCGGGCTCAGCCTCGACCTCACCCGGGGCAAGCCGGCCGCCGCGCAGCTCGACCTCAGCGACGAGCTGCTCACCCTCCCCCGCGGCAGCAAGGACGCCCACGGCGTGGACACCCGCAACTACGGCGGACTCGAGGGCATCCGCGAGCTGCGTGAGATGTTCGCCGAGCTGCTGTGGGTCGACCCCGAGGAGATCGTCGCAGGTGGCAACTCCAGCCTGGTCATGATGCGCGAGGTGCTCGTCGACCTCTGGCTGCACGGGGCCGTCGACAGCGAGCGCCCCTGGGGCCAGGAGGAGAAGGTCACCTTCATCTGCCCGGTCCCCGGCTACGACCGCCACTTCACGCTGCTGAGCTGGTTCGGCATCGACATGGTGACCGTTCCCATGAACGACGACGGCCCCGACGTCGAGGCGGTCGCCCGGCTGGTCGCCGACGACCCGAGCATCAAGGGCATGTGGCTGGTGCCCACCTATGCCAACCCCACCGGCGCGGTCACCACCCAGGAGGTCGCCGCCCGCCTCGCCGCGATGCCCACGGCAGCGCCCGACTTCAAGATCTTCTGGGACAACGCCTACGCGTTCCACCACCTGACCGAGAACGAGGCCAAGAGCGCCGACATCCTCAGCCTGGCGGCCGCGGCAGGTCACCCGCACCGCCCCATCATGTTCGCCTCGACCTCCAAGATCACCCTCGCCGGGGCCGGCGTCGCGTTCCTGGCCGGCTCGCGCGACACCGTCCGCTGGTACGTCGGGCATCTCGGCAAGGGCGCCATCGGCCCCGACAAGGTGAACCAGCTGCGGCACTCCCAGTTCTTCGGCTCGGCCCAAGGCGTCCGCGACCACATGCTCAAGCACCGCGCGATCATCGCGCCGAAGTTCGCCGAGGTGGAGCGCATCCTCAGCGAGCGCCTGGGCGGGCTGGGCGTGGCCACGTGGACGACGCCGACCGGCGGATACTTCGTCAGCCTCGACGTCCTGGACGGCAGCGCCTCACGCGTGGTCGGGCTCGCCAAGGCGGCCGGCATCGCGCTGACCCCGGCCGGCTCGTCATTCCCTCACGGCGACGACCCGCGCGACCGCAACATCCGCCTGGCCCCGACCTTCCCACCGCTGGAGCAGGTCACCGAGGCGATGGAGGCCGTCGCGACGTGCGTGCTGCTCGCCTCGGCCGAGAGGTTGCTCACGACCGCCTGAGGATGCGGGGCGTATGCCGCCAGCCTCACCTTGCGGCGAGCCCCCACCTCGCGCAAGGTGGGGGCATGAGCGATCAGCCTGGAACCGAAAGCATCGAGGACGACCTCGGCAGCTACAGCGTCGACGACGCGACCGACTCGGGCAGCGGCCAGGAGGAGCTGCTCGACTCCAGCGAGGGCGACAACGAGCCGTGGTCGCCGCCCGACCTGCAGCCGCGCAACACCGAGTGGGGCACGACGGCGTCCGAGCAGGCCCAGGACGAGACCATCGACCAGCGCATCAACCAGGAGGAGCCCGACCCCGGCACCGCGTACGGCGCTCCTGACAACGAGAGCGGCCTGGACCGCAGGCCAGGTGACCGAGTGGGCGGGGACGACCCCGATGCCATCGCGGCCGAGGACGACTGGCTGGGTGACTCGGAGGTGGGCGACGCCGAGGCCGGGGAGCTCGTCGAGCCGGACGAGGGCGTCCGCACCGACACCGAGAAAGAGCTCGACGCCCGTGAGGCCGGCCCCGGGGACGGCCCCGAGGACGCCGCCATGCACATCGTGGAGACCTGAGCACCAGTCGGTCCTCAGGGCATGGCGACCAGTGCCAGACTGCTCGCCATGCCGCGCCCGGTCAGCACCCTTCCCAAGGCACATCTGCACCTGCACTTCACCGGGTCGATGCGCGTCGAGACGGTGCGCGACCTGGCTGCCAAGCACGGCCTCGCCCTGCCCGACGCCCTCACCAGCGGCTGGCCGCCGAAGCTCAGCGCCCGTGACGAGCGTGGTTGGTTCCGGTTCCAGCGGCTGTACGACGCAGCCCGGGCCTGCGTGCGCGACGAGTCGGACCTGCGCCGCATCGTCCGCGAGGCGGCGGAGGACGACGCGGCCGAGGGTTCCCGCTGGCTGGAGATCCAGGTCGACCCGACCTCCTACGCACCCTTCGTCGGCGGGATCACCCCGGCCCTGGAGATCGTCCTCGACGAGGCGCGCAAGGCCTCGACCGAGGGCGCGACCCAGGTGGCGGTCGTGGTCGCCGCGAGCCGGGTTCGGCACCCCCTGGACGCCCGGACGCTGGCGCGGCTGGCCGCGACGTATGCCGGTGACGGCGTGGGGACCGTGGTGGGCTTCGGGCTGAGCAACGACGAGCGCCGCGGCGTGACCCAGGAGTTCGCTCCCGCCTTCGAGATCGCCCGGCGCGCCGGGCTGGCGTTGGTGCCCCATGCGGGCGAGCTGCTGGGGCCCACCTCTGTCGAGACCACCCTGGAGGCCCTGCGCCCCGACCGGATCGGTCACGGGGTGCGCTGCGTGGAGGACCCTCGGGTCCTGGAGCAGGTCGCCGCCGCCGGAGTCGCCCTGGAGGTCTGCCCACGCAGCAACGTGGCCCTCGGCGTCTACGCGAACGCCGAGGAGGTGCCGCTGCGCACGATCGTCGAGCACGGCATACCGGTTGCTCTGGGAGCCGACGACCCCCTGCTGTTCGGCTCTCGCCTCGCCGACCAGTACGAGCTGGCCCGCCAGGCACTCGATCTCGCGGACGAGGAGCTGGCCGATCTGGCCAGGGGGTCCCTGCGAGCCTCCCGCGCCCCGGCCGACCTGAAGGACGCGGCCCTGGCCGACGTCGACGCCTGGCTCGCGAACCCTGCCGCTCCCTGACCCTGGGTCATGGATGCGCGGCTACAGCTCGTGGCCGACGAACACCGGCTCGTTGACCAGGGTCACCCCGAACGCCTCGTGGACCCCGGCCCGGATCTCGCGCGCGAGCGCTGCCACGTCGGCGGCGCTCGCGTCACCACGGTTGGTGATGGCCAGGGTGTGCTTGGTGGACAGGGCCGCCCGGTGCGGCGGGATCGAGTGCCCCTTGCCGAAGCCCGCCTGGTCGATGAGCCAGGCCGCCGAGGTCTTGATGCCACCGTCGGCGTCGGGGAAGCGGGGCGGCATCGGCCCGTCGGCGCCCAGCCGCCCTCGGGCCCGGGACTCGAGGTCGGCGAAGCGCCCCGCCGACAGGATCGGGTTGGTGAAGAAGGAGCCGCAGGACCAGGTGTCGTGGTCGGCCCCGTCGAGCACCATCCCGCGCAGCCGGCGCTGGGCGAGGACGGCCTCGCGCGCCTCCGCCAGGGGCACCCGCTCGCCCGGGGACACGCCCAGCTGTCGCGCCAGGTCGGCATACGCGATGGGCTGGCTGAGATCGCTGGGGGTGAGCTGGAAGAGGACGTCGAGCACGACGTAACGCGTCGTGGCCTTGAACAGGGAGTGCCGGTACGTGAAGCGGCACTCGTGGGCGACGAGGGTGCGCACCTGCTGTTCGGCGCGGTCCCACACCCGTACCGAGGCGATCGTCTGGGCGACCTCCTGCCCGTAGGCGCCGACGTTCTGGACCGGGGTGGCACCGGCCGAGCCCGGTATGCCGGACAGCGCCTCGACCCCGGACCAACCCTCCCCCACGGCCCGAGCGACGAGCTCGTCCCACACCGCGCCGGCGCCGACCCGCACCATCACGCCTGCGCACAGGTCGGAGGACTCGACCGTGATGTCGTCGTGGGCCACCCGGACGACCGTGCCGGGGAAGCCGTCGTCCGCCACCACCAGGTTGGACCCGCCACCGAGCACGAGCAGTGGCTCGTCGGCGTCGTCGACCTCGCGGACCGCGTCCACCAGCTCGTCGATGGACTCGGCGGTCACGAGCCGCGCGGCCGGTCCGCCCACCCGCATGGTGGTCAGCGACGCCAGGGGGACATCGTGCTCTTCGCGCATCGAGGGCGGGTCAGTCGAGCTGGACGACGGCCACGCAGCGTCCGAGGACCTTGGCCCCGTCACTGGTGGCCGTGAGCTCGACGGTGGCGCGACGGGACTGCTCGTCGAGCGACTTCACCTCGCCGCTGACCTCGACCTCGGCGCCGGACCGCGGCACGACGACGGGCTTGGTGAACCGCGTGCCGAACTCGACGACCCGGCCGCCGTCGCCGGCCCACTCCTCGACGACCGACCCGGCGGCGCCCATGGTGAACATGCCGTGCGCGATCACGTCGGGCAGGCCGACGGACCTGGCGAAGGCCTCGTCCTGGTGGATGGGGTTCTGGTCACCGGAGGCGTTGGCGTAGGCCACGAGCGTCTCGCGGGCCACGGACACCGTCACGGGACCGATGGTGTCGCCGACGCTCGTGTCGGCCAGGGTGCGGGCAGCCATGGTCACTCTCCTCCTCGGACGACGATGGTGGAGGTGGAGGTGCACAGCGCCTCTCCGGCCTCGGTGGCGAGCTCGGTGCGGGTCGTCACCATGGCGTGGCCGCCGGCCTCGCGGACGGAGTCCACGGTCAGGGTGCCGACGACGGAGTCGCCTGCCGTGATGGGCCGGTGGTGGACGAACCGCTGCTCGCCATGGACGACCCGGCTGTAGTCGATGCCCGACTCGGGGTCCTCGACCAGCTGCCGGTCGCAACGCTGGGCGAGGGTCACGGCGAAGGTGGGCGGGGCGATGACGTCGGCGTAGCCGGCCGCGCGGGCGGCCTCCCCCGAGGTGTGCACCGGGTCGGTGGACCCGACTGCCGCGGCGAACGCCGCGAGGGCCGCGGCGTCCACGGCATACGGTCCGCTGGGTGGGTAGGTGCGCCCGGCAAAGTCAGGATTCACGGCCATGGGGGCCACTCTAGAGGCACACGAAAACGGCCCGGGACCGTGAGGTCTCGGGCCGTCGGCGGTGCCGCTGGGGTCAGCGGGTCTCGCGGTGAAGGGTGTGGTGGCCGTCGCGCGGGCAGTACTTCTTCATCTCGAGCCGGTCGGGGTTGTTCCGACGGTTCTTCTTGGTGATGTAGTTGCGCTCCTTGCAATCCACGCACGCCAAGGTGATCTTGGGGCGGACATCTGCGCTCTTGCTAGCCACGGGGCAACCTGCTCTCGAAACCGACTGTGAATGACTGGTGGGCCGCGCGCCGCGGTGACGCAGTGGCGACGCATCAGAATACGCGAGTCCAGGCCAAATCCTGAAATCGCGGCCGTAGCGGGAGCGGGGCTCGATCCCGCGACCTCACGATTATGAGTCGTGCGCTCTAACCAGCTGAGCTACCCCGCCATGGGGTGCGGCGTCTGATGACGCCGTCCCAGAGCCCCCTGTCGGAATCGAACCGACGACCTTTTCCTTACCATGGAAACGCTCTGCCGACTGAGCTAAGGGGGCGCGCTCGACCGCTCGGCGACCTCGCGGAAGTGCGACGGTGAGACTACACGGTGCGGTCCCCTCACTGAAAATCGAGGGTATGCCGCGGGGACTACCCGGCGCGACGAGGCGGGAACCGCCTAGTGGCGCGGGTCGATCAGCTCCGAGATCCGGGCGATGGCATAGGCGTAGCCGCTGGGGCCGCACCCCACGATCACCCCGTCACAGACCGACGACAGGTAGGAGTGATGGCGGAAGCTCTCGCGACGGTGGACGTTGCTCAGATGCACCTCGAACACCGGGAGGGACACGGCTGCCAGGGCGTCGTGCAGGGCGACCGAGGTGTGGGTGTAGGCACCCGCGTTGACCACGATGCCGGCCGCCGTGTGTCGCACCTCGTGGATGGCGTCGATCAGCGCACCCTCGTGGTTGCTCTGCCGGAAGTCCACCTCGAGACCGGCGAGACCGGCAGCCTTGCGGCACAGAGCCTCGATGTCGGCCAGAGTGGCGTGCCCGTAGATGTCGGGCTCTCGCTCGCCGAGCAGGTTGAGGTTCGGCCCGTTGAGGACCAGGACGGTCGACTGGCTCATGCCGGTCAGCCTAGGCCAGCCGGACTCCTTTGGATCCCGAAGTGTGAGACATCATCCGAACGGCTGGGCTACGGAGCCTCGGTCCCGTCCTCGACCCGCTCGAGCACCTCCCGGGTGCCCGAATGCCCCTCCTCGACGTAGACCCGGCCGTGCTGCGCCTCCATGGCGACCGACTCGAGCCAGCGGCGCGGCTGGGGACCGATGCCGCGTGCGGCCAGGGCGGCCTCGAGCCGGGTCACGAGGTCAGCCACCGGCAGGCCCTCCCCCGCCGTGACCACCTCGGCGATGGCCTCCTGCATGAGGACATGACGGTGGCGGTGCTCGTCGAGCTCGGTCTCGTCCATGGATCCCAGGCTGCGGTCGGACTCGGTCACGGGTACTCCTCGGGTCTCGGGTTCTCGACTTCTCGGGTGTCTCTGGTTCGTGTCTCTGGTTCTCGCTGCCTACCCATCACGGGGCCGGTCATGCGCCGGCTCACCCGTCAGCCAGGCCTGCCTCGATCGCAGCGATGATGCGGGGCCGGAGCTCGTTCGCGGCGATCACAGCGTCGACCGACCCGACGCTGACGGCGCGACGGATGCTGTGGACGCTGTCGAACTCCGCTGCCACCTCGCCGAGCTTCTCGGCGCGCACCGAGGTGCGCAGCTCGGCGAGCTGGGTCGCGAGCGCGGCCCGTTCGGCCCCGCTGGCCTGGGCCAGCCGGGCCTCCAGGGACGTCACCCGAGGGTCCGCAGCGGCGCGCGCGTCGACGTCGCGTGAGAACACCACCGCGGCGGCGGGCGCGCCTCCGAGCACCGAGGCGAAGGACCCGTCGACCGCCAGGACGGTCATGCGAGGGTTGAGCGCCTTGGAGAAGACCACGAACGCGCCGCCGTGGTAGCGGCTGACGACGCAGAAGACGATCGGCCCCTGGAAGTTGACGACCGCTCGCCCGATCTCCGCGCCATACTCCAGCTGCAGGCTGCGCATCGACTCCGGTGAGCCGTCGAAGCCGGACAGGTTGGCCAGCACCACGACGGGGCGGTTGCCGCTGGCCGCGTTGATAGCGCGAGCGGCCTTCTTGGACGACCTGGGGAACAGGGTGCCTGCCGTGTAGACGTCCGGTCCGTCGGTGGGCGGAAACCCGCGCCGGGCCACGGTCTTGGACTCGATGCCGACCATGCAGACCGGGAAGCCGCCGACATGGGCGTCCTGCACGACCGCCGTCTCGGCATCGGCCATGCCGACCCAGCGCTCCAGGGTCGGGTGGTCCTGGTCGGCGAGGGCGGCCATCACCGTGCGGATGTCGAAGGCCTTCTTGCGGTCGGGGTTCGCAGCGGACGAGAAGATGTCGCCGACGGTGGTGAACCCCGAGTCAGCCAGCTGGTGCGGGTATGCCGTGACGTCACGGTCGATGGGGTCGCTCGTCGCGGCTCGTCGAGGTCCCGGCTCCCCCGGGTGCACGTAGGCATGGTCGTAGTGCGCCATGAGGATGTCGCGCGCTCCGGCGAGGTCAGGCGCCCAGTACTGGGCCTGACCGTTCGGCCCCATCACCCGGTCGTATCCACCGATGCCGAAGTTGTCCTCGGCCGACACGCCTCCGGAGAAGTCGAGGGACTGCTTGCCGGTGAGGACCATGGCGCTGTCGGGCGTCATGACCAGGATGCCTTTGGTGTGCATCAGCATGGTGGCCTCGGCGTTCCAGTACGGCTGGGCGCCGACATTGATGCCGGTGACCACGACGTTGATCTCGCCGCCGTCCTGAGTGAACTCGACGATGCCGCGGAGCGCCCGGGAAATCCAGTCCATCGTCTCGGTGCCAGAGTCCATCGAGATCTTCGCTCCGGCCGAGATGGCGAACCACTCCACCGGGGCGCGCAGCTGCCGTGCCAGCTTGATGGCGGCGAGCACGCGGCGGCACTCCGGTTCGGCCAGCGCGCCCAGCGCCTGCGTCGGGTCGCCCAGCAGCACGACCCGGCGCATCCCCTTGGGGTAGCGCCTGGTCGGCGTGCTGACCACGCCGAGCACGAGGTTGGCGGTGTTCAGCCCGGGTTCCCGGTCCACCGGCACCGGGGCGCCGCTTTCGTCCAGGTCGTACTCGGTGAACGTGCCCGGGGCGCCGCCCTGATCCGGCGAGCGGGTGATCAGCGGGATGAGCTCATACGGGTACACGGTGCCGCGGCGGCGGGCCCTGATCACCTTCTGCGTGTAGGCGTTCAGCTCCCGCAGCGGCCCGGTCGACGGGGCGGTGACGCGCAGCGTCAGCCCGGCCCCCGGCGGGCGGGACAGCCGCAGCATCAGCTCGCGGCCTTCGGCGTCGCGGAACTGCACCAACACCTGCTCGAGTCCCAGCCCCTCGGTGCGCGGCGCCAGTGACCTGATGACCTGGCCCAGCTCGGCGAGCGGGGTCTCCACGGTCGGCCACACGTACAGCTTGATGCGGTTCCAGTCCAGCCGGGCCAGCTCGCGGTCGGCGGACCGGGCCGAGCGCAGGCTGTCCAGGCAGGCGTCCAGGATGCGCTCGAGCTGCGGCAAGCCGGTGACCCGGCCCGCGTCGTCCCGCACCATGGTGAGGTCGCGCACGTCGGCCAGGGCCATGAGCCGCTGGTCGTCGGGCATTTCGCGGCCCCGGATGCGGAACAGGTGCACGTCCGGTGCCGCGGG
>NZ_DASYGF010000031.1:0-26759 GCF_036000045.1 Pedococcus sp. | reverse complement strand
GCCGTACGACATGCACACCGTCATCGGCCACGTGCTCGACGACGGCGAGTTCCTCGAGGTCCACCCGCTCTTCGCGCCGAACATCATCTGCGGCTTCGGGCGGGTCGAGGGGCGGTCCGTCGGCGTCGTGGCCAACCAGCCCATGCAGTTCGCCGGCACCCTCGACATCGACGCCTCCGAGAAGGCCGCGCGCTTCGTACGGACCTGCGACGCGTTCAACGTGCCGGTGCTGACGTTCGTGGACGTGCCCGGCTTCCTGCCCGGCACCGACCAGGAGTGGGACGGCATCATCCGGCGCGGGGCCAAGCTCATCTACGCGTATGCCGAGGCGACCGTCCCGCTCGTGACCGTCATCACCCGCAAGGCGTACGGCGGCGCCTACGA
The DNA here is from genome assembly GCF_036000045.1 of Pedococcus sp. Lineage (GTDB taxonomy): Bacteria > Actinomycetota > Actinomycetes > Actinomycetales > Dermatophilaceae > Pedococcus. The sequence continues at coordinate 26,375 of NZ_DASYGF010000031.1, read as the reverse complement.
CGTCATGGGGTCCAAGCACCTCGGAGCCGACATCAACCTCGCCTGGCCCACCGCGCAGATCGCCGTGATGGGGGCGCAGGGTGCCGTCAACATCCTCTACCGCAAGCAGCTGGCCGCTGCCGAGGCTGCTGGCGAGAACGTCGACGAGGCGCGGCAACGGTTCATCACCGAGTACGAGGACACCCTCGCCAACCCCTACGTCGCGGCCGAGCGCGGGTACATCGACACCGTGATCACGCCGTCCAACACCCGCATGAACGTCACCAAGGCGTTGCGGGCACTGCGCACCAAGCGCGAGACGCTGCCGCCAAAGAAGCACGGAAACATTCCCCTATGACCACTGCAGAGACCGGCACAGGGCAGGCACAGGGCTCAGGGGGGACCCCCCTATGAGCGACGAGCACGACGCACAGCGGCCGCCGCTGCGACTCGTGCGCGGCGACGCCTCCCCGGAGGAGGTCGCCGCACTGGTGGCCGTGCTGTCCGCGGCCTCGGGCGGCGAGCCGGAGGCGCCCCCGCGGCATACCTCGCAGTGGGCCTCCCGCGAGCGCGCCGTGCGCCAACCGGTGTCCCCCGCTCGCGGCGGGTGGCGCGCGTCGGCGTTCCCGCGCTGAGCGGCCCTGCGAGCATCACTCGACGAGGGCTGGAGGGGCCCGGGGTTGTGGACGGTCGTCAGGTGCAGCGGGGTCAGTCGTCGAGCTCGACCGCGCCACGCTGGCCACGACGCGCCACCACCTCGCGCAGACCGGCGGCCTCGGCCTCCACCAGACAGTCGGCTGCCAGCACCCGGTGGGCCGCGTCGAGGTCGCCCATGAACGCCCGGAACACCTCGGGCACCGTCACGTCGTGCTCAGGACGGGACATCACCACGATCGGGTCGCCGGCTCGCACCGTGCCACCACTCACCACGGACAGGTAGGCCCCGGTCCGTCCGACCCGGCTGAACCGCTTGACCCACCCACGCTCCCCCATCCGGGCCGCGAAGGTGGCACACGGGATACGAGGCGCGCACACCTCGAGGACGACCTCGTCGCCCAGCGCCCAGCGGTCGCCCACGAACGAGCCGTCGACATCGAGGCCACGGGTGGTGAGGTTCTCGCCGAACATCCCGTGCGGCAGGTCGCGCCCCAGCTCCTTGCCCCACCAGTCGAGCTCCTCGCGGGCGAACGCATAGACGGCCTGGGTGTCCCCGCCATGGTGCTGGACGTCGCCGATGAAGTCGCCCTCGACCCCGCTGCCCAGCCCACCGTGCTTGGGGCCCGGCGCCCGCAGCACCGCGGACTGGACGGGGCGCTTGCCGATGCCGGTGATGCCGACGTTCTTGGCCGTGCTCGGCTCCGGGGCGCCGACGTTGAGCGAGAGCAGCTGGGCGGACATGCCGACAGCCTAGGCAGCAGATCAAGCGGATATCGCACGACCGCGGCACGGTGCCTGAGGTACGTTCGCTCGGGTGAGCACCCAGACCACCGCAGCCCGGCCCGCCACCGACGTCGACCGCATCGCGGACGAGTTCCTCAGCGAGCTCGTGGACCTCAGCCCGATCACCGCCACCTATCTCGGCATCCCCGGCCACGAGGAGGAGCTCGACGACTTCTCGCCGGCCGGTCACCACGCCCATGCCGAGCTGCGAGAGCGGACCCTGCAGCGCCTCGAGGGAGCCCAGCCCGTCGACGACATCGACCGGGTCACCCTCGCCGCGATGCGCGAGCGGCTGGGCCTGGCCAACGAGACGCACGAGGCCGGCCTGGACGAGATGTCGCTCAACGTGATCGCCTCGCCGCTACAGGAGATCCGCGGCTGCTTCGACCTCATGGAGACGGCCACCGACGAGGACTGGGGCGTCATCGCCCGGCGCCTCGCGGCCGTGCCTCGCGCTCTGGACCAGTGGCGGGAGAGCCTGGTGAGCGCGGCCGCCAAGGGCAACGTGGCTCCCCGGCGCCAGGTGGAGGCCTGTGTCGCGCAATGCCAGGACCTCGTCGCGGATGACGGCTACTTCACCCAGCTGCTGGCCGGCGCCAAGGCCGGAGACGGTGACCTCTCCGACGGCATCCACGGGCAGCTCACCGAGGCCGTGAAGGCCGCCCGCCAGGCGTATGCCGCCCTGGGCACCTGGCTCTCGACCGACCTGCGCCCCCAGGCGCCGGAGGAGGACGCCTGCGGGCGGGAGCGCTACCAGCTGCTCTCCCGCTCCTTCCTCGGCGCCACGGTCGACCTCGAGGAGACCTACGCGTGGGGCCAGCAGGAGGTGGCCCGCATCACCGCCGAGATGGAGCAGGTCGCCCAGCAGGTCAAGCCGGGCAGCACCGTCAAGGAGGCCATCGCCGCGCTCGAGGCCGACCCGGCATACCAGCTGCATGGCACGGACGAGCTCAAGGCGTGGATGCAGGGCAGAGCCGACGAGGTCATCGCCGACCTCGCTGGCACCCACTTCGACATCCCTGACCCCGTGCGCACGATCGAGTGCCTCATCGCGCCGACGCAGACCGGTGGCATCTACTACACCGGGCCGAGCGAGGACTTCTCCCGCCCCGGCCGCATGTGGTGGTCGGTCCCCAAGGGCGTGACCGAGTTCGGCACCTGGAAGGAGCTCACCACGGTCTACCACGAGGGGGTGCCGGGCCATCACCTCCAGGTCGCCCAGACCGTGTTCCGCTCCGAGCTGCTCAACTCCTGGCGCCGGATGGCCGCCTGGACGTCCGGTCACGGTGAGGGATGGGCGCTGTATGCCGAGCGGCTGATGGCCGAGCTGGGCTACATGGACGACCCCGGGCACCACCTGGGGCTCCTCGACAGCCAGTCGCTGCGGGCCGCGCGGGTCGTCATCGACATCGGCGTGCACTGCGGGTTCGAGGCGCCGGCTGAGGTGGGCGGCGGCGAGTGGACGTACGACAAGGCGTGGCAGTACCTCAACGCCCACGCGAACCAGGGTGAGGCGTGGCTGCGGTTCGAGCTCGACCGCTACCTCGGCTGGCCCGGGCAGGCCCCGTCGTACAAGATCGGCGAGCGCCTCTGGATGCAGCTGCGCGACCAGGTGCGCGAGCGCGAGGGGGACGCCTTCTCGCTCAAGGACTTCCACCGGCGGGCCCTGGACATCGGCGGCGTCGGGCTCGACACGCTCCGTGAGGCGGTGCTGGGCGAGCTCGCCTGAGCAGGACACTCGCGGGCTGAACGGACCGACGCCGACAGCGCCACAAGGTGCGAGGATGCCCGCGTGGATCTCGCCGTGACCGTCGTGGCCCTGGTGGCCGCTGTCATCGTGATCGCCGGCACGGCCCGCAGGCTCGGTGCGCCTGCGCCGCTGCTGCTGATCGTGGCCGGGATCGTGGCGTCCTACCTGCCGTTCATCAGCGTGCCGGACCTGAGCCCGGAGGTCGTCCTGGTCGGCCTGCTGCCGCCTCTGCTCTACGCGGCCGCCGTGCGCACGTCCCTGGTCGACTTCCGCGCGAACACCTCGGCGATCCTCGCGCTGTCGGTCGGGCTGGTGCTCTTCACGGCCGCAGGCGTCGGGCTGGTGACGTGGTGGCTGCTGCCCGTGCCGTTCGCGGTGGCCTTCGCGTTGGGGGCGGTGGTGGCGCCGCCCGACGCAGTCGCGGCATCCGCCGTGGCGCGCCGGATCGGCCTACCCCGGCGCGTCGTCACCATCCTCGAGGGCGAGTCGCTCGTCAACGATGCCACCGCCCTGGTGGCCCTGCGCACGGCGATCCTGGGGTTCACGGGTGCGGGGGCGGTGTCGTTCGGGGTGATGACGTTCGACTTCGGCCGCGCGGTGGTGGTGGGAGTAGGGGTCGGCGTCCTCGTGGCGTTCCTCATCGGGCTCGTGCGCCGCCACCTCGACGACGCCGTCCTGGACACGTCGCTGTCGTTCGTCGTCCCGTACGTCGCCTACCTCCCTGCCGAGCACCTTCAGGGGTCCGGCGTGCTGGCGGTCGTGGTGGCCGGCCTGCTGCTGGGACACAAGTCCCCGGTCGTCCAGACCGCCTCCTCACGCCTCAGCGAACGCATCAACTGGACATCGGTGCAGTTCCTGCTCGAGCACCTGGTGTTCCTCCTCCTCGGGCTCCAGATGCGCCGCATCGTCGGCGACGTGGCGCAGTCGGGACTCGGGTGGTGGCGGGTCGCCGGCATATCCCTGGCCATCTTCATGGCCATGGCCCTCCTGCGGCCCCTGTACATCTTCCCCGTTCGCTGGCTCGAGCATCGGCTGCGACGCGTCGACTCCGGGGACAGGCGCGCCCTGGCACACAACGCGATCATCTCGTGGGCCGCCATGCGAGGCGTGGTGACGCTGGCGGCCGCGCTGTCACTGCCCCCGGATCCGCAGACGCCGTACCGCAGCATCCTCGTCTGGGTCGCGATGTTCGTGACTGTGGCGAGCCTGCTGGTCCAGGGGACGACGCTCCCCCTGCTGGCCCGGGTCCTGCATGTCAGAGGTCCGGACCCCCGCGAGGATGCCCTCCAGGAGGCCACCATCCTCCAGGCGTCGGTCGCCGCCGGCATCGCCGCGCTCGAGAGCTGCGACCAGTCCGACCCCGGCGTCATCGAGACGCTGCGGTCTCGCGCCGAGAACCGCACCAACATCGTCTGGGAGCGCCTGGGGCAGGGCCGCGAGGGCGCCGAGACGCCGAGCGAGACCTACCGCCGGATGCGGCTGATCATGCTCCAGGCCGAGCGCGCCGAGCTGCTGCGCATCCGCGACGCCGGGGTGGTGGACCAAGAGGTGCTGACCCACGTGATGGACCAGCTGGACATCGAGGAGTCGATGCTCGACCGGATCGAGGACCGCACCTCCGACCTGAGGGACGAGCCGATGCTGCCACCCGAGCGGACCGAGGACGAGTGTGAGCACCTGGCGGCCCATCATGACCGCTTCGTGGCGCCGACCAGCCCGCACGGCTGCGAGGAGTGCCTCCGCGACGGCACGACCTGGGTGCACCTGCGGCTGTGCCTGGACTGCGGCCACGTCGGCTGCTGCGACTCGTCCCCGCAGCGGCACGCGACAGCGCATTTCCAGGAGTCCGCCCACCCGGTGATGCGCAGCTTCGAGCCCGGCGAGTCATGGCGCTGGTGCTTCGTCGATGAGCAGCTCGGCTAGCGTGACGCCGGTGACCACACCAGCGACCATCCACCTCGTCCTCGCCTCGGCCTCCCCCGCCCGCAAGAAGCTGCTCCACGCCGCCGGGGTGGACCCGAGCGTCGTCGTGAGCGGCGTGGACGAGGCGGCCGCGCTGGAGAGCGCCCGTGCGACCTACGGCGAGCTGGCTGCCGAGGACGTGGCGCTGCTGCTGGCGCGCGCCAAGGCCGAGGACGTCGCGTCGCAGATCGAGCACGCGCTCGTGGTCGGGTGCGACTCGGTGCTGGAGCTCGACGGGCAGATCCACGGCAAGCCGCTGAGCCCTGCCGAGGCAGTCGACCGGTGGCACCAGATGAGCGGCGGCACGGGTGTCCTGCACACGGGGCACTGGGTCGTCGACACCCGCGAGCCGGACTCGGGTGGCACCGGTGCCACGCTGGGGGCGACAGCGTCGACGACCGTCCACTTCGCCACCCTCACCGACGCCGAGATCGAGGCCTATGTCGCGAGCGGCGAACCGATGCGGGTCGCAGGTGCGTTCACCATTGACGGCCTCGGTGGCCCGTACGTCTCGGCGATCGAGGGCGACCCGAGCAACGTCGTCGGCCTGTCGCTGCCTCTCCTGCGCGAGCTGTTGGCAGAGATCGGGCTGACGTGGCACGAGCTCCGCTCGCCCGGCCTGCCTACCTAGCCGCTTGCTACCTAGCCGCCTGGCCCGCCTAGCCGCCCGACCCACGTAGCCGGCCGCGCGGCATACCTCGGGATGAGCCTCAGACGGGCGGGATGTCGCGGCGCTTGGTCGCGAAATGCCTCTCGCGGCCCTTGGCATAGCGCAGCCGGAGCAGCAGCTCGGAACGCAGCGCGTCCGCCTCGATGATCTGGTCGAGGACCAGGTCGGCCGCGAGGCGTTCGAGGTCGACGTCCTGCTCGTACTCGCGGCGCATGTCCTGGACGAACTGCTGGCGCTCCGCCTCGTCCTCGATCGCCGCGATCTTGTTGGCGTAGACCGCGTTGACCGCCGCCTCGGGCCCCATCACCGCGATGCGGGCGGTGGGCAGCGCGATCGTCGCATCCGGCGCGAACCCCGGGCCGCCCATGGCATAGAGCCCGGCTCCGTAGGCCTTGCGGACGATGACGCAGAACTGGGGCACGGTCGCCGACGAGACCGCGGAGACCATCTTGGCGCCGTGCCGGATGATGCCACCGCGCTCGACCTCGGAGCCGATCATGAAGCCGGGGACGTCGGCGAGGTAGATGAGCGGGACCGAGTAGGCGTCGCACAGCCAGATGAACCGGGCCGCCTTGTCCGCGCTGTCCGTGAACAGCACTCCGCCCTTGACCGCCGAGTTGTTGGCGACGATGCCGACGGTCTCACCGGCCATGCGACCGAAGCCCACCACCAGCTCGGGTGCGAACAACGGCTTGACCTCGAAGAAGGACTCGTCATCGACGAGCCCGTCGATGACCTCGTGGATGTCGAACGGCTGGCTCTCGCGCTCAGGGACCGTATGCCGCGTGAGCGGCCGTGACGGCTCCTCCGGCGCGTAGGTCGGCAGCTCCGAACGCCAGCTCGTCGGCAGGTAGGAGAAGTACAGCTTGGCCAGCTCGATGGCCTCGGTGTCGTCGGAGACGAGCAGGTCGCCCACGCCCGAGACGGTGCAGTGCATGCGCGCCCCGCCCATGTCTTCTAGCGAAACGTGTTCTCCCACAACCATTTCCGCCATGCGAGGGCTGCCGAGGTACATGGACGCGTTGCCCTCGACCATGATCACCAGGTCAGTGAACGACGGGATGTAGGCGCCGCCCGCGGCACTCGGCCCGAAGAGGCAGCAGACCTGGGGCACCTTGCCCGAGAGCGCTACCTGGTTGTGGAAGATGTGGCCCGCACCACGACGGCCGGGGAACATCTCGACCTGGTCGGTGATCCGCGCGCCCGCAGAGTCGACGAACCAGAAGACGGGCAGCTCCTCGCGCAGCGCCATCTCTGTCGCTCGCACGATCTTCTCGACCGTGCGCGCACCCCACGAGCCCGCCTTGACGGTGGGGTCGTTGGCGATGACGATCGCCGACCGGCCGTCCACGGTGCCACGCCCGGTCACCACGCCGTCGGCGGGAAGCCCCTTGGCCATGGCGTTGGCGTACCGGCCGTCCTCGACAAAGCTACCCTCGTCGAACAGCAGCGCGATCCGGTCGCGCACATAGAGCTTGCCCTGCGAGTCGAGCTTGGCCTTCGCCTTCTCAGGCGCGGACGCAGAGGCCTCGTATGCCGCCTCGAGCCGGCTGCGCACGTCGGTCACCTTGGGGTCTGAGCCGGAGTCGCCACCGACGGCGAACGGGGGACGAGTCGAGGAGGAGGTCACCGGCATACCCTCTCGCAGGTCGGCGCTCATGACGCGGGCAGGCCGAGGTGACGGGCGATGACCATGCGCTGGACCTCGGAGGTGCCTTCGCCGATCTCGAGGATCTTGGCGTCGCGGTAGAAGCGCGCCACGGGGTACTCCTCCATGAACCCGTTGCCGCCGAACACCTGGGTGGCGATGCGGGTCGCGGTGACGGCGGCCTCGGTCGAGTAGAGCTTGCAGACCGCGGCGGCCTGCTTGACCTCCTTGACCGAGCGGCGACCGGCCTCGAGCTCATCCTTGAGCCAGGCAGCCTTGTAGGTCAGCAGGCGTGACGCCTCGACCATGACGGCGAGGTCGGCGAGCTGGAACGAGATGCCCTGGTTGACGCCGATCGGCTTGCCGAACGCCTTGCGGGTCGAGGCGTACCGGGTCGACTCCTCGAGCATCCGCTGGCTCATGCCGAGCGCCAGCGCCGAGATGGCGATGCGCCCGTCGTCAAGGGTCTTGAGGAACTGCTTGAAGCCGTCGCCCTCGTTGCCGAGCAGGTTCGAGGCGGGGACCCGGCAGTCGTCGAAGGACAGACCGTGGGTGTCGGAGGCATGCCAGCCGAGCTTGTCGTAGGCCGGCTCGACCGTGAACCCCGGTGTCTCGGAAGGGATCATGATCGCGCTGATCTGCGCCGACCCGTCGTCGTTCGTGCCCGTGCGGGCCGTGACCGTGACCACCGAGGTGATGTCGGTGCCCGAGTTGGTGATGAACGCCTTGGCTCCGTTGACGACCCACTCGTCCCCGTCGCGGACCGCCCTGGTGCGCGTGGCGCCCGCGTCGGACCCGGCATCGGGCTCGGTCAGGCCGAAGCCGGCGAGGGCGCGACCGGCGACCAGGTCGGGCAGGAACCGCTCCTTCTGCTCCTGGCTGCCGTAGGTGAGGATCGGGTTGATGCCCAGGCCGACACCGGCCGAGAGCGTGATGCCGATCGACTGGTCGACCCGGCCCAGCTCCTCGATGGCCACACAGAGCGAGGTGAAGTCGCCGTCGTCGCCCATCCCGCCGAACTCCTCGGGCACGACGAGACCGAACAGGCCCAGCTCCCCCATCTTCGGGACCAGCTCGGACGGGAAGTGGTGGTCCTTGTCCCACTGGGCGATGTGCGGCTCGACCTCGGCCTCGGCGAACTCCCGGACGGCCTTGCGGAAGTCCTCGTGCTCCTTGCTCAGCTCGAACATCGCTCTCTCTTTCCTGGTGCACACCGAGACGGCGACGACTGAAGGGGGGTCCCGGCACGCGGCATACGGTGGTTGCTTGACGTTGACGTAAACGTAAAGCAATACTCGTCGGTATGCCAGCCCCCGCCTCGACCGCCGTCGACGAGACCTGGACGATCCGGGAGGTCGCCGATGAGTTCGGGGTCACCCACCGCACCGTGCGGCACTACGAGGACCTGGGGCTCATCACCCCCGAGCGCCGGGGGACGTCGCGCGTCTACCATCGCCGCGACCGCACCCGGCTGGCTCTGATCCTGCGGGGCAAGCGGCTCGGGTTCCCGCTGGAGGAGATCCGCACGATCATCGACCTCTACGACCGGCCGCGCGGCAAGGCCAGCCAGCTCGAGTACGTGCTCGGGCAGATCGACGAGCGCCGCAGCGACCTCGAACAACGCCGCCGCGACCTCGATGATGCGCTGACCGAGCTGGGCGAGTTCGAGCGGCGCTGCCGCGCCGACCTGGCCCGGTTGGCCTAGCCGGGCGCGAAGGGTGGCAATCGGCGGTTTCGGCAGCCTCCGAGGCCGCCGATTGCCACCTTTGGCGCGCCGGCTGTCCCCATCGCCGACCCGGCGGCGCGCTGCTCCACACCCGCACTGGCCGCCCTGGCCGTAGGCCGCGCCCCAGCCGCCACGGTGGCGGCATGCCGAGCGCCCCAGCCCCGCTTCCGCCGTCCCTGGCAGGTGGCCCCTTCACCGTCCAGGCGGCTCGCGACGCCGGCGTGAGCCCGGCCCGGCTGCGGTCGGGCGACTTGACCCTGCCGACGTACGGCGTGCGCGGTCGCGCGGGTGGAGAGGAGTCCGTGGCCACGCGCGCCCGATGCTTCGCCCTGGGGCTGCCGGACGACGTCGCCTTTTCCCACCTGACGGCGGCTCGGCTCCTCGGCCTGCCCGCCCCGCGGCAGTGGCGCCCCACCGAGCCCCTGGACGTCATGCGCACCACAGGCCGCCCACGGTTGGAGAGGGCCGGCGTGCGCAGCCATCGCGGGCTCGAACGCCGCTGGGTGATCGAGGCCCAGGGCCTTCTGGTGACCGACCCGGCCGACACCTGGGCCGACCTCTCCTGCGTGCTCGCGCTCGACGACCTCGTTGCCGTCGGTGACGCACTGCTCGGCCCCGACCACGGACTCCGGCTCAAGGACCTGCTGCGGGCTGCCGCGGCCCGCACGGCCCGGGGCGGCCGCCACCTTCGGGAGGCCGTGGGCCTGGTGCGGGCCGGCGCCGCCTCGCCGTGGGAGAGCAAGGCGCGGGTGGCGTTCCACCAGTGGGGCCTGCCGGAGCCGGAGCTCAACCAGGACCTGTATGCCGCGTGCGGCCGGTGGCTGGCCCGTCCCGACTTCGTGTGGCGGGCTCGACGGGTGGTGGGCGAGTACGACGGTGACCAGCATCGGACCGACCGCCGGGCCTGGCAGTACGAGCGCGAGCGCCGGGCCGGGCTGGAGGACGAGGGCTGGACCTATGTCGAGATGACGTCGCTCAGCCTCAGCAGCACCTCGCGGCGACGGGCCCTGCGTGACCGCCTGGGCCGCCTACTGCTGTGAGCCTCCCGCGCCCTCGGCCTCGACCGCCCTACCGCGCGAGGGGTGGCAAGACGCGGTCTCGGCTGACCCTGAGGCAGCAGATTCCCACCTCTCGCGCAGCTCGGGCGGCCCTAGGGTGAGCCCATGGGCGCTCAGTCGGTCTTGTTCGTCGGTGGTACCGGGGTCATCAGCTCAGCCTGCTCGCGCGAGGCACTGGCGCGGGGGTGGACGGTCACGTTGCTCAACCGGGGCGAGAGCGCGACCCACCTGGCCCCCGAAGGTGCCGAGGTCCTGCGCGCCGACGTCCGTGACGCGAAGTCGGTGAGTGCTGCGCTCGGTGACCGCGAGTTCGACGTGGTGGCCGACTTCCTGTCGTTCACGCCGGAGCACGTCCAGCAGCAGCTCGACCAGCTCAACGGTCGGACGGGCCAGTACGTCTTCATCAGCTCGGCCTCGGCCTACCAGACACCGCCCGCGCGGCTGCCCGTCACCGAGTCCACTCCCCTGCGCAACCCGTACTGGGCCTACTCCCGCGACAAGATCGCCTGCGAGGACCTGCTCGTGCGGGCCTATCGCGAGGCCGGGCTGCCGATGACCATCGTGCGGCCCTCGCACACGTACGACCACACGCTGCCGCCCTTCCACGGCGGCTGGACCGTGGTCGAGCGGATGAGACGCGGGCAGGAGGTCGTCGTCCACGGCGACGGCACGTCCCTGTGGACCATCACCCATCACGAGGACTTCGCGCGGGCGTTCGTCGGGCTGCTCGGGCGACAGGCCGCGCTGGGCGAGGCGTTCCACATCACCGCCGACGAAGCACCCACGTGGAACCGCATCTACGCCGACCTGGCCGAGGCCGCCGGGGTCGAGCCGCGGCTCGTGCACGTCCCCTCCGACGCCATTGCCGCGGCGGACCCTGACTTCGGGGCGTCGCTGCTCGGCGACAAGGCCAACTCCATGGTGTTCGACAACAGCAAGATCCGCTCGCTCGTCCCCGGCTGGCACGCCCGGGTGCCCTTCCGGCAGGGTGCCCAGGAGATCGTCGACTGGCATGACGCCGACCCCTCGCGTCGCCGGGTCGACGCCCGGCTCGACGCGCTGTACGACCGGCTCGTCGAGGACCACCGCGTGCATCGGCGCTGAGGCCCAAGCACCCCAGCGCCCCCAGCGTCCCCAGCGCCCCGGTGGCGCTCAGCCCGCTCAGGCCGCTCAGGCCGCTCGGCTAGGTTCGCAGCCGTGGACTGGGAGCAGGTGTGGGCGCGCGTCGTACCCGTGGTGGGCAACGTCGCGATGTCGGCGCCTGCCGTGACGGTCGCCCTCACCGGCGCGGTCCTGGTGGTCGCCCTGCCACCGGTGTGGCAGGTCCTGCGACTGGCCGTCACTCTGGTCCACGAGCTGGGGCACGCTGTGGTGGGGGTCGCGGTCGGGCGACGGTTCACCGGCTTCGTCCTGCGCGGCGACATGTCCGGTCACGCCGTCACCGTCGGCCCCTCGCGCGGCGCTGGACGGATCGCGTCCACCTGGGCCGGGTATCCCGCGCCGGCCGTCGTCGGTGCGGTGCTGGTCTGGGCCGCCGGCCGGGGATGGGCCGCACCGGTCCTGGCTGCGACACTCGTCGTCCTGCTGGCCGCGCTGTTCCGGGTGCGTTCGCTGCTCACCGCGCTGGTGATGCTCGTCGCGCTGGGCGCGACGGGCGGTCTGTGGTGGTGGCGCGACGACCCGCTCCAGGCGCAGGTGCTCGTGGGGTCGGGAATCGTGCTGATCGTGGGTGCGTGGCGGCACCTCGGCGCCGTGATGCCGAGCCGCGACCGGGCCAGCGACCCGGCGGTCCTGGCTGCCCTGACGCATGTGCCGCGCGCCCTGTGGAACGCCTCGTTCGTCCTCGTCTGCGCCGCCGCCTCGGCGCTGGCGACCGTCGAGGTCGCCTCGGCCTGGCGCTAGCCGCACGCGCACGCCGCGGAGGTCGCCGCGGCCTGGCGCCAGCCACGCCCGCACACCGTCACGACGGCCATGCCATGCTGCGGGCCATGGCGACTGCACCGGAGACGACCCTGCTCATCCTCGGAGCCGGGGGCGACCTCACCCACCGGCTGCTCCTACCCGGCCTGGCGAGCCTGCTCGCGGTCGAGCCCGAGCGCCGCGTCCGGGTCGTCGGCGCCGACCGAGCCGACTTCACCCCGGCGCAGTGGCGCACGCGGGTCGAGACGTCGTTCGCCGAGGCTCAGCCACCGGCGAAGGTGACGGCCGCGGTCACGAAGGACACGGCATACGTCAAGACCGACGTCCTCGACGAGAGCTCCCTGCGGGAGCTGGTCGCCGACTGCGGTCCCGGTCCCCTGGTCATCTTCTTCGCCCTGCCCCCGCAGGTGACGATGAAGGTCTGCGACCTGCTCCAGCACGTCGACCTGCCCTTGGTGACCCGGCTCGCGCTCGAGAAGCCGTTCGGCACCGACCATGCCTCGGCCGTCGCCTTCAACCGCCTGCTGCACAAGGTCGTGGCCGAGGAGGACATCTTCCGCATCGACCACTTCCTCGGGGTGGCGACCGTCTTCAACCTGGTCGGACTGCGCTTCGCCAACCGCATGCTGGCCCCCATCTGGAGCGCGGAGCACATCGAGCGGGTCGAGATCGTCTACGACGAGGACCTCGCGCTCGAAGGCCGGGCGGGCTACTACGACCGCGCGGGGGCGCTCAAGGACATGCTGCAGAGTCACCTGCTCCAAGTGCTCGCCCTCTTCGCGATGGAGTCGATCGCCGCCCTCGACGCCCGGGAGCTGCAGGACCAGAAGGCCCAGGTGCTGCGCGCCACCAGGATCTGGGGCGGCTCACCCAAGCGCTCGTCCCGACGGGCGCGCTACACCGCCGGGAAGCTCGGTCGGCGGTCGGTCCCGGACTACGCGAACGAGGCGGGAGTCGACCCGTCGAGATCCACCGAGACGCTGGCCCAGGTCACCCTCGAGGTGGCCAACTCACGGTGGGCCGGGGTGCCGTTCGTCCTGCGCAGCGGCAAAGCCCTTGGGGCGCCGCGCAAGCAGATCGTGGCCCACTTCCGCGATGTCGCGCACCTGCCGACCGGGTTCGCGGGTGGTTCGGCGGGAGACCTCCTCACCATCGACCTCAAGCCCGGCGCCCTCTCGCTCACGCTCACGATGAACGCCGAGGGCGACCCGGCCGACCTCGAGCAGAAGACGCTGACGGCCACCCTCGCCGCCCCGCGCATGGAGCCCTACGGGGAGGTGCTCGGGCACATCCTCGACGGCAGCCAGCTGCTCACCGTCCGCGGCGACGCGGCCGAGGAGTGCTGGCGCGTGATGGAGCCGGTGATCAAGGCCTGGGCGCAGGACCGCGTGCCGCTGGAGACGTATGCCGCGGGCTCCACCGGGCCTGAGGGCTGGCTCGCGCCGTAGGCCGGGTCCCGGGCTCAGACGCGGGTGCGCACGGCATACAGCTCGGGGAAGAAGGTCAGGTCGAGCGCCCGCCGCAGGAAGTCGACTCCCGACGACCCGCCCGTCCCCTTCTTGTGGCCGATGGTGCGGGTGACGACCTGCAGATGACGGAACCGCCACAGCTGGAAGTTGTCCTCGACGTCGACGAGCTCCTCGCACGTCTCGTAGACCCCCCAGTGCTCGTGAGGCCGGGCATAGACCTCGGCGAACGTGTCGACCAGCTCCTCGCTCATGCGGTAGGGCTGGGTGAAGTCGCGGTCCACCACCTCGGCGGGCACGGCATAGCCCCGGCGCGCCAGGTAGCGCAGGAACTCGTCGTAGAGGCTCGGCTCCGCCAGCAGCCCCGCCAGCATCGACCGTGCCGCCTCGTCGTGGTCGAAGACCTTGACCATGTCGGCGTTCTTGTTGCCGAGCAGGAACTCCACGGCGCGGTACTGCCACGACTGGAACCCCGACGATGTCGCGAGGAACGGGCGGATCTCGGCGTACTCGCTGGGCGTCAGCGTCGCGAGCACGGACCACTGCTCGGTGAGGGTGTGCTGGATGTGCTTGACCCGGGCGATGCGCTTGAGGGCCGGCGCCAGTTCGTCAGCGGCGAGCAGCGATCGCGCCGACCGCAGCTCGTGGAGCATGAGCTTGAGCCACAGCTCGGAGGTCTGGTGCTGCACGATGAACAGCAGCTCGTCGTGCTGAGGCGGCTCACTGCGGGGGTGCTGCGCGGCCAGCAGCTGGTCCAGCCCGAGGTAGTCGCCATAGGACATGGCCGCCGTGAAGTCGCGCTGGACGCCCTCCTCGATCTGCCGGATCGACCGCCCGTCCGCACCGTTGCTGCTCATGGGGCACACCCTAGGGGGCCGCCCCTAGGGTGTGCTCACGGCCGACGCGCCGCTCAGTCGAAGGCGTAGGGGTCCGGCCCCGTGCGCTCGCCCCGGTCGAGACGGGCGAAGGCCGACAGGTCCTCGCTGTCGAGCTCGAAATCGAAGATGTCGAAGTTCTCGGCGATCCGGCTGGGCGTCACCGACTTCGGGATGACGACATTGCCGAGCTGGGTGTGCCACCGCAGGATCGCCTGCGCCGGAGTGACGTCGTGCTTCGCCGCGATCTCGCGGATGGTGTCGTCGGCGAGGACTGCACCACCCGAGGCGAGCGGGCTCCAAGCCTCGGTGAGGATGCCCTGGTCGGCGTGGAACTCGCGCAGCTCGCCCTGCTGAAGGTACGGGTGCAGCTCGACCTGGTTGATCGCGGGCAGCTCGCCGGTCTCGTCGCGCAGCCGCTCCAGGTGCTCGATCCCGAAGTTGCAGACGCCCACTGCGCGGACCCGGCCGTCCTCGCGGAGCTTGAGCAGCGCCTTCCAGGTGTCGACGTAGGCGTCCTGGGCGGGGGCCGGCCAGTGGATGAGGTAGAGGTCCAGCGTGTCGAGCCCCAGGCGACCCATCGAGGCGTCGAACGCGGCCAAGGTCGAGTCGAACCCGTGGTCGTCGTTCCAGACCTTCGTGGTCACGAACAGCTCTTCGCGCGGGATGTCGGTGGCCTTGATCGCCCGTCCGACGCCGGCCTCGTTGCCGTAGAGGCGCGCGGTGTCGATACTGCGGTATCCGATCTCGAGGGCAGTGGTCACGGCGGGCTCGGCGTCCGCGTCCGGCACCTGCCACACGCCGAAACCCAGCTGAGGGATCGGGATCGTGCCGGCACCGGTGGACAGGGGCAGGTTCGGGACGGAGGTCATGTCCTCGACTGTATGCCGCGGTCCCGCCCTGGTCAGGACGGGTCGGCCCGTGGGACGGGCGGGAACACTATTGGACTCCCCAGTGTTGGCGAGGCCACACCGCCGGGGTGGCCGAACGGCAGGGTGGACGGGCTAGGCTCCCGCGCATGGCGCCCCTTTCCGAGTCGACGACGACCACGGCCCCCCGCCCCATCTCCAAGGTCCTCATCGCCAACCGCGGTGAGATCGCGGTCCGCATCGCGCGGGCCTGCGCGGACAGTGGGATCGGCTCCGTGGCGGTCTATGCCGACCCCGACCGTGACGCGCTGCACGTCAAGGTCGCGGACGAGGCCTACGCCCTGGGCGGGTCGACCCCCGGCGACTCCTATCTCGTGCAGGACAAGCTGCTCGACGTGGCCAAGCGGGCCGGTGCCGACGCCGTGCACCCCGGCTATGGTTTCCTGGCCGAGAACGCCTCCTTCGCCCAGGCCGTCATCGACGCCGGGCTGACCTGGATCGGCCCCTCCCCCGAGGCCATCGACTCCCTCGGCGACAAGGTCAAGGCCCGGCACATCGCGGCCCGCGCCAACGCCCCGCTGGTGGCCGGCACCTCTGACCCGGTCGAGACAGCCGACGAGATCGTCGAGTTCGCCAAGGAGCACGGTCTCCCGGTCGCCATCAAGGCGGCATACGGCGGTGGCGGTCGTGGTCTGAAGGTCGCGCGCACCCTCGAGGAGATCCCCGAGCTGTTCGACTCCGCGACCCGAGAGGCCGTCGCGGCGTTCGGTCGGGGTGAGTGCTTCGTCGAGCGCTACCTCGACAAGCCGCGCCACGTCGAGACCCAGTGCCTGGCCGACCAGCACGGCAACGTCGTCGTCGTGTCGACCCGCGACTGCTCGCTGCAGCGCCGTCATCAGAAGCTCGTCGAGGAGGCACCCGCGCCGTTCCTGTCGGACGAGCAGAACGCCGAGCTGCGGCGCGCGTCCAAGGCCATCCTCACCGAGGCCGGCTACACCGGCGCCGGGACCTGCGAGTTCCTGGTCGGACAGGACGGCACGATCTCGTTCCTCGAGGTCAACACCCGTCTCCAGGTCGAGCACCCGGTCACCGAGGAGGTCACCGGCATCGACCTGGTCCGCGAGCAGTTCCGTATCGCCAACGGTGAGGCCATCGGCTATGACGACCCCGCCCCGGTGCGGCACTCCTTCGAGTTCCGCATCAACGGCGAGGACGCCGGACGCAACTTCCTGCCCGCCCCGGGCGTGGTCGCGGTGTTCGAGCCGCCGTCGGGCCCGGGCGTGCGGCTGGACTCCGGCGTCATCGCCGGCGACGTCATCGGCGGGGCGTTCGACTCGATGCTGGCCAAGCTCATCGTCACCGGTCGCGACCGTCACCAGGCGCTCGAGCGGTCGCGCCGTGCACTGGCCGAGTTCGTGGTAGCCGGGATGCCCACCGTGCTGCCATTCCACCAGGCCGTGGTGTCCGACCCGGCGTTCGCCCCTGAGGGCGATGAGCCGTTCTCGGTGCACACGCGGTGGATCGAGACCGAGTTCGACAACCAGATCCCGCCGTATGCCGGGCCGCTGGGTGAGGCGCCCGAGGACGGCGGCGACCGCCAGACCGTCGTGGTCGAGGTGGGTGGCAAGCGGCTGGAGGTCGTGCTGCCCGGCGGACTTGCCCTCGGCGGTGGTGGCGCGGGTGCCGGTGGCGCGAAGAAGAAGGCGCCCCGTCGCTCCGGAGGCGCCAAGTCGGGCGCCGCCGCGTCCGGGGACTCGCTCACTGCCCCCATGCAGGGCACCATCGTCAAGATCGCCGTCGAGGAGGGCCAGCAGGTCGCCGAGGGCGAGCTCGTCGTGGTCCTGGAGGCGATGAAGATGGAGCAGCCCATCAACGCGCACAAGGCCGGAACCATCACCGGCCTGACCGCTGAGGTGGGCCAGACCGTCACCAACGGCGCGGTCATCGCCGAGATCAAGGACTAGTCCACAGGGTTTCGGCTCACGGCTGCTGCCCTGAGGGCAGTACTCGGGGCCGCCTCGGCCTTTTCGCCACGACTGCTGCCAATCGGGCAGGACTCGAGGGAGGGTGTCGCCCGATCAGCCGGACGTGCGGTCCTGCGGTTCCCCGGCGTCGGGGCCCGGCGCCGGCACTGAGCTGCTGCCGGGCTCGGCCGTGGGGATCTGAGCCGGACCACCGGTGTCCGGCTGTCCGCCTCCGGGAGCGGGTGAGCCGGTCTCGGGCTCCCCCTGCTGAGTGGGACCACCCTCGGGGAGTGGCTGGCCGGCCCGCGGATCGGCATCGGGGTCTGTTGGCGCAGGAGAGCTGGGCGCCTCGTCCGGGCGCTGCTCGGGTGCAAGCGGACCCCCGGGCTCGCCGGGCCGCTGTGGGCCTCCGGGAGTCAGCGGCTGGTCGCCGGGGTTCGACGGCTGCGGGTCGTCGGTGGCGGGTGCGGGGTTCGGCGCCGGGACCGAGTCATCCTGACGTGGGGTGCCCTTGAGGTAGTCCTTGACCCTGTCGGTCCAGCTGCCGCTCACGTGCCTGCCCTCCGGTCGACGTCTGCTGTGACTCAGTGCGCGTACTCAGTCCGCTCTTCGACCCTAGCCCCGAACCGGCCTAGTCGCTGGCGTGCAGCTGGCGAGCCGCCTCGGCGACGGAGCCCGACAGCGACGGATAGACCGTGAACGTGCCCGCCAGCTGGTCCACGGTCAGCCCGTGCTGGACGGCCAGGGTGACCGGATACACGAGCTCGGAGGCTCGCGGGGCGACCACCACTCCGCCGACCACCGTGCCCGTACCCCGGCGCGCGAACAGCTTCACGAAGCCGTCGGTGATCCCCTGCATCTTGGCGCGCGGGTTGGTCGACAGGGGCAGCATGACCGCGTTCGCGTCGACGCGGCCCTCGTCGATGTCCTTCTGGGAGTAGCCGACCGTGGCGATCTCGGGGTCGGTGAAGATGTTGGCGGAGACGGCACGCAGGTTGAGGGGGGCGACGGCGTCCCCAAGGGCGTGAGCCATCGCGATCCGTCCCTGCATCGCGGCCACCGAGGCGAGGGGCAGCACGCCCGTGCAGTCGCCCGCCGCATACACGCCCCGGACCGAGGTGCGCGAGACCCGGTCCACAGCGACGTGCCGCGAGTCGGTCAGCGTCACCCCGACCTCCTCGAGGCCGATCCCCGCCGTCTGGGGAACTGACCCGACCGCCAGCAGGGCATGACTGCCCTCGACCTCACGACCGTCCTCGAGACGGACGACGACCCCATCCGCGGTCCGCGTCACTGAGGCCATCCGTGACCGGCCGAGGACCTCCATCCCCCGCTTGCGGAAGACGTCCTCGATGACCGTCGCAGCGTCGGCGTCCTCGCCGGGCAGCACCCGGTCGCGGGAGGACACCAGCGTGACGCGGCCGCCCAGACCGAGGTACGCCTGGGCCAGCTCGGCTCCCGTCACACCCGACCCCACGACGACGAGGTGCGCCGGCAGCTCGGTCAGCGAGTAGATCTGCTGCCAGGTGAGGATGCGCTCGCCATCGGGCTCGGCCGTCGGCATCACGCGGGGCGTCGCCCCGGTGGCCACGAGCACCACGTCGGCCTGGAGGTTCTGGGTCGTGCCGTCCGCAAGGGTTGCCTCGACCTCGGCAGGCGACACCAGCCGCCCGGTCCCGGCCACCACCGTCACGCCGTCGCCGGACAACCGGGCGCCGATGTCGCGCGACTGCGCCGACGCGAGCGCCAGGACACGACGGTTGACCGCCGCCAGCTCAGCCACCGAGTCGGCGACCTCGTCCCCCTCGTTGTCCTCCAGATGGACGCCGAGGTCCGAGGCGGTCTCGAACTGGCTCATGAAGTCGGCCGTGGAGATCAGCGCCTTGGACGGCACACAGTCGGTGAGGACTGCAGCGCCGCCGAGGCCGTCGCGGTCCACGACGGTGACGGCCGCGCCCAGGTGGGCGGCGACCAGGGCGGCCTCGTAGCCACCTGGGCCCCCTCCGAGGATGACGACCGAGGCTCCGTTCGCGTTCACGGCCCCATCCAACCATCCGAAGGACGGCTCCCTGCGGTCACGCCCTGTTCACGCCACCGTCGCGGAAGTGAGGCCAAGACGTCGCCGCCGGGCCATACTGTCCGCGTCGACACTCGTAGCCCGTCGCACCGGGCTTGACCACAGGGAATGGACGATGAGAGCTCGATTCATGCGAAAGTCAGTGGCCCAGGGGTCATGGTGCCTCACGGTCGCCGCCGCAGCGACGCTGGCCGTCGCCGCCTGCGCACCCCCGTCGACCAGCTCTGGGGGCAGCTCCTCGGGCGGCAAGAGCGCCGCGTCCGCCACCTCGGCCAAGGACCTTGGCGGGATGGACAAGCTGGTGGCCGCCGCCAAGAAGGAAGGCGCGCTCAACGTCATCGCGCTGCCGCCGGACTGGGCCAACTACGGTGCGGTCATCTCGGCCTTCACCGCGAAGTACGGCATCAAGGTCAACAGCGCCCAGCCCGACGCCAGCAGCGCCGACGAGATCTCGGCGGCCCAGCGCCTCAAGGGCCAGTCCGGCGCCCCCGACGTCTTCGACCTCGGCACCGCCGTCGCCAATGCCAACACCACGATGTTCGCGCCCTACGAGGTCTCCACGTTCGCCTCCATCCCGGCCAACCTCAAGGATGCGAGCGGCACCTGGGTCAACGACTACGGCGGCTACATGTCGGTGGGCTACGACTCCGCCAAGGTCCCCGCACCGATGGCACTCTCGGACCTGCTCAAGCCGGCATACAAGGGCAAGGTCGCCCTCAACGGTGACCCGACCAAGGCCGGGGCCGCCTTCGCCGGCGTGCAGATGGCCTCGCTGGCCAACGGCGGCACCGCCGGCGACGTCACCAAGGGCGTCGACTTCTTCAAGCAGCTCAAGGCCGCGGGCAACTTCCTGCCCGTCGACCCGACCCCGGCGACCATCGCCTCCGGACAGACACCGGTGGTCATCGACTGGGACTACCTCAACGCGGCCCAGAGCGCCAAGGTCAAGACCTGGAAGGTGTTCGTGCCCCAGAACGCCGTCCTGGGCGGTTACTACGTCCAGGCCATCAACAAGGACGCCCCTCACCCGGCCGCCGCGCGGCTGTGGGAGGAGTTCCTCTACTCCGATGCCGGGCAGAACCTGTGGCTCAAGGGTGGCGCCCGTCCCGTGCGGTTCGACGACATGAAGAAGGCTGGCACGCTCGACCAGACGGCGGCAGCTGCCCTGCCGTCCGTCTCGGGCAGCCCGACCATCCCCACCAAGGACGACTCCGACAAGGCGAAGGCGTACCTCGCCGCGAACTGGGCCAACGCCGTTGGCTGACCGGCCCGCACGCAGGGCGCTCGGTGGCCGCCGGCCATCGGGCGCTCTGCTCGGGGTCGTCCCGTTCTTCGCCTATGTCACGGTCTTCCTCCTCATCCCCACCGTGGTGGTCGTGGTGGGTGCGTTCCTGGGAGGCAGTGGCGGGTTCACCCTGGCCAACCTGCGGGCACTCGGGCAGCCCGCCGTCACCTCGGCCCTGTGGCACTCGGTGGTGCTCTCGTCCGTGACCGCCGTGGGCGGCGCGGTCATCGGCGCAGTGCTCGCGTATGCCGTGTCCACCGGCCGGCCCGACGGCATCCTGAAGAAGTTCGTCACCTCCCTGTGCGGCGTGCTCGCGCAGTTCGGCGGTGTCGCCCTGGCGTTCGCGTTCCTCGCCACCTTCAGCGCCACCGGCTACCTGACGAAGCTGCTCACGAGTGCGGGTCTCGACTCCAGCGGCGGCCTGTGGCTCTACGAGTGGGACAAGGGGCTGATGCTGGTCTACCTGTACTTCCAGATCCCCTTGATGCTCATCGTCTTCCTCCCGGCGGTCGAGGGACTCAAGCCCCAGTGGCGGGAGGCTACCGAGACCCTGGGTGGCAGCACCTTCCTCTACTGGCGCAAGGTCGCCGCGCCGATCCTCATGCCGTCGTTCATCGGCGGCCTGCTGCTGTTGTTCACCAACGCGTTCAGCGCGTATGCCACCGCGGCCGCCCTGGTCTCGCAGGGCTCGCCACTGCTCCCGTTGGAGATCGGTGGCAGCTTCACCTCCGAGGTCATCCTGGGCCAGGAGAACGTCGGCAAGGCCATGGCCCTCGAGATGGTGGTGGTCGTGGCAGTGGTCATGACGGCCTACGTCGTGCTGGACCGGCGCGCCTCACGATGGCTGGTCCGATGAGCGGAGGACGGGGGCAGCGCGCGTCGTTCCGGCGCCGTCAGGACATCCTGCGCTGGGTCGTCGTCACCCTGGTGATGCTCTTCTTCCTCACTCCGCTCCTGGCGAGCCTCGACTTCACCACCCGCGACGCCGCTGGCCACCGGACCCTGCAGACCTGGTCGACGTTGCTCGACTTCCCCGCCATCTCGCAGCGTTACCCGGACCTGCAGGCGGGCTTCCTCGCCTCGGTCGGCCTTGCGGTCCTCACGGTGGGGATCATGCTGGTGCTGCTCGTCCCCACGATGACCTGGGTCCGACTGCGGGTGCCGGGAGCCACGAGGGCCGTCGAGTTCCTGTGCCTGCTGCCGCTGACCGTGCCCGCGATCGTGCTCGTGGTCGGGCTGACGCCGGTGTATGCCTGGGTCACCTACTTCCTCGGCGGGGCGACGATCTGGCTGGCCTTCGCCTACGTCGTCCTCGTCCTCCCCTACGCCTACCGAGCCATCGACGCGGGTCTGCGAGCCATCGACGTCCGCACCCTGAGCGAGGCCGCGCGCTCGCTCGGTGCGGGGTGGCCGACGGTGATGGTCCGGGTGATCCTGCCGAACCTGCGCACGGCTGTCCTCTCGGCCTCGTTCCTTGCCGTCGCTCTCACCCTGGGCGAGTTCACCATCGCCAACCTGTTCAGCCGCACCAACCTGCAGGTGGCCATGTTCCTGCTCGGCAAGTCCGACGCCCAGATCTCGGTCGCCGTCGGCCTGGCGTCGCTCGCCTTCGCCTTCGTCGTCCTCTTCGCCATGTCCTTCGTCGGTGGCCAGCGGGGGGCCGCCGCTCCGATGTCAGGAGGCTCCATGTCACGGGCCCCGATGGCGCGCCTGCGCCGCTACCGCAAGGAGTCGCCATGAGCGCCACCACAGCCCGCGAGGACCGGCGGGACGCCACGACCCATCAGGGTGTCGCCGTGGAGCTCACCGCACTGCGTCGCACCTACGGCCAGATCACGGCCCTCGACGATCTGACCCTGCGCCTGGCTCCCGGTGAGCTGGTGGCACTCCTCGGGCCGTCGGGGTGTGGCAAGACCACGGCGCTGCGCTGCCTCGCCGGGTTGGAGGACCCCGACGGCGGGCGGATCGAGGTCGGCGGCAAGGACCTCACCCGAGTGCCGACCAACAGGCGCGACATGGGCATGGTCTTCCAGGCCTACAGCCTCTTCCCGCACCTCACGGCCCGGCAGAACGTCGAGTTCGGGCTCCAGCTGCGCGGCCACAGTGCGCAGCGGCGCCGCACCCGCGCGGCCGAGATGCTCGAGCTGGTCGGGCTCGAGAGCCAGGCCGACCGCTATGCCCACCAGATGTCCGGCGGCCAGCAGCAACGCGTTGCACTCGCCCGGGCCCTGGCCATCGAGCCGCAGGTGCTGCTGCTCGACGAGCCGCTGTCGGCGCTCGACGCCAAGGTCCGCGTCCAGCTGCGCGACGAGATCCGCCGCATCCAGCTCGACGTCGGCACGACCACGCTCTTCGTCACCCATGACCAGGAGGAGGCCCTAGCCGTCGCCGACCGCGTCGGGGTCATGCGCCACGGCCGGCTGGAGCAGATCGCCGCGCCCGAGGAGCTGTACTCCCAGCCGGTGAGCGAGTTCGTCGCCGACTTCGTGGGGGTCACCAACCGCCTGCCGGGGATGGCCTCCGGGGGGACGGCCACCGTGCTGGGGTCGTCGGTGCCGCTGCTGGCCGGCTCGGCGACCGAGGGCCCGGTCACGGTGCTGGTGCGTCCCGAGCACCTGGCCCTCGACCCGATGGTTGATGGCGCTGCGCAGGACCTTGGCCAGAGCGCCACCGTGGTCAGCGCCAGCTTCCTGGGCGCGCACGGCCGGGTCCGCGCCCACGTCGGGGGCCACACCGTCCTCGTGCAGGTGCCGAGCGCCGCAGTCGCGGACTTCACGGCCGGCGCGCCGGTGCGAGTCCGGCCGCTGGGTGTGCCGGCGCTGGCGGTCGCTTCGACGTGACGCGCCCGGAGGCGCAGCACCCCACCTGGCGTCGGTAGGCTTCGCGAGTGAGCGAGCACCGCGGTCTGTCAGCAGACCTTCCCGACCTGTCCGACCCCGCGACCGACCCGTTCGAGGTCGCCCGGGCCGCCGCGGCCGTGATCGCCGAGCGGACCGGCGCCCCACGACACGACGTGGCCCTCGTCCTCGGTTCCGGCTGGGGCCAGACCGGCGACCGCATCGGCGAGACCCTCGCGAGCGTCGACAACGCCGAGGTCCCCGGGTTCGCCCAGGCCGCAGTCGCCGGCCACTCCGGCACGATGCGCTCGGTGGCCATCGGCGACACTGGTCGGCGCGCCCTGGTCTTCGGCACCCGCACCCACTTCTACGAGGGCAAGGGCGTCCGTGCGGTCGTGCACGCGGTCCGCACCGCCGCCGCAGCAGGCTGCTCGACCATCGTCCTGACCAACGGGTGTGGCGGCCTCAACCGGGCGTGGGGCCCAGGCACGCCCGTGCTCATCCGCGACCACATCAACCTCACCGCCCACTCGCCGATCGAGGGCCCGAACTTCGTGGACCTGACCGACCTCTACTCCCCCAGGCTGCGCGACCTGGCCCGTCAGGTCGACGCCGACCTCGACGAGGGCGTCTACGTCCAGTTCACCGGGCCGCACTACGAGACGCCGGCCGAGGTGCAGATGGCCAAGGTCATCGGCGGCGACCTCGTGGGCATGTCCACCACGCTCGAGGCCATTGCCGCACGCCAGGCCGGCATGGAGGTCCTGGGCATCTCCCTGGTGACCAACCTGGCCGCCGGCATCAGCGACCAGCCGCTGTCGCACGCCGAGGTGCTCGAGGCCGGCCAGGCCGCCGCCGACCGTTGTGGACGGCTGCTCGCCGCCGTGGTCGCCACCATCTGAGAGGGCCACCCAGCATGGAGAAGGACACCATGACGTATGCCGCTCGGCACGGCCGGAATGACGCCGCCCCCGGTGACACCACCCGCACCCAGGAGCTCATCGACGCGGCGCAGGCGTGGGTCGACGACGACCCGGACCACGAGTCCAGGGTCGAGCTCGGCGCCGTCCTGGGGCGAGCCAAGGACGGCGACGGGGCCGCTGTGGCCGACCTGGCCGACCGGTTCTCCGGGCTGCTCGAGTTCGGCACCGCCGGCCTGCGAGGGGCCCTCGGGGCCGGCCCGAACCGGATGAACCGCGCGGTCGTGATCCGCGCGGCAGCCGGCCTCACGGCCTACCTCAAAGCAACCGCCAAGGCCGAGCCGTTCGTCGTGGTCGGCTACGACGCGCGCCGCGGCTCCGACGTCTTCGCGCGCGACACCGCTGCCGTCGTGGTGGGCGCGGGCGGTCGCGCCGCGGTGCTGCCGCACACCCTGCCGACGCCGGTGCTGGCGTTCGCGATCCGCTACCTCGGCGCCGACGCGGGCGTCATGGTCACCGCGAGCCACAACCCGCCCCAGGACAACGGCTACAAGGTCTACCTCGGCGACGGCTCCCAGATCGTGCCCCCAGCGGACGTCGAGATCGCCGGGCAGATCACCAGGGTGGCCGCGGTCGCGGACGTGCCCCTCCCCGACGACGGCTGGGAGACGCTGGGCGACGACGTCCTCGACGCCTACCTCGCAGCGGCGGCGTCAGTGGTCGCGCCCGAGAGCCCGCGCGACCTGTCGGTGGTCCACACGGCCCTGCACGGCGTCGGCAGCGACACCCTGCTGCGGGCGTTCGACCTCGCCGGCTTCCCCGCGCCCATCCCCGTCGAGAGCCAGCAGCACCCCGACCCGGCGTTCCCCACCGTCTCGTTCCCCAACCCCGAGGAGCCCGGCGCCATCGACGCCGCCCTCGACCTGGCCCGGCAGGTCCAGCCCGACCTGGTCCTGGCCAACGACCCGGACGCCGACCGTTGCGCCGTGGCCGTGCCGGACGGTGGCGAGT
Organism: Pedococcus sp.; assembly: GCF_036000045.1. Lineage (GTDB taxonomy): Bacteria > Actinomycetota > Actinomycetes > Actinomycetales > Dermatophilaceae > Pedococcus. The sequence continues at coordinate 918 of NZ_DASYGF010000031.1, read as the reverse complement.
GGCACATGCTCCGTGGGGACGAGGTCGGCGCCCTGCTCGGCTCGCACGTCCTCGCCCGAGGAGTGAGTGCGGACGCCGTCTTCGCGTGCTCGATCGTGTCGTCCCGGCTGTTGTCGGCGATGGCCAAGGCCGCGGGTGTGCGTCACGAGGAGACCTTGACCGGGTTCAAGTGGATCGCCAGGGTCGAGGGACTGCGCTACGGCTACGAGGAGGCTCTGGGCTACTGCGTCGACCCGAGGCACGTGCGCGACAAGGACGGCGTCACCGCATGCCTGCTCATGGCCGAGCTGGCCGCGACCCTCAAGGCGCAGGGCCGCACCCTCACCGACCGGCTCGACGAGCTCGCAGTGGCGCACGGGGTGCACGCGACCGACTCGTTCTCGGTGCGCGTCGCCGACCTGTCGCTCATCGGCGCGGTCATGGCACGGCTGCGCGCGAACCCTCCGCGGGACGTGGGCGGCCTCGCGGTGGCCAGCATCGACGACCTGTCGCTCGGCACGGACCAGCTCCCCCCGACCGACGCACTGCGGTACTACCTCGAGGACGACTCACGCGTCATCGTGCGGCCCTCGGGGACCGAGCCCAAGCTCAAGGTCTACCTCGAGGTCATCGAGCCGGTCGCCGACGCAGCGTCGCTCGAGCACGCGAGAGCGGCCGCCACCGAGCGCCTCGGACGGGTGCGCGAAGCCATGCGTGCGCTGACCACACTCTGAGACGCGGGTAGAATCACGCGGTGAGCACCTCCCCCACTCTGACCCCATCGGTCGACGCGACCGCTCGGGCCCGTGACCTCCTCGGCGTCTCGCGCCTGACCAACGCTGCCCTGACGAGCTGGCTCCACGGCCTGCCCGGGGTCGACCAGGTGGGCTGCGAGAGCCGCGCGGCAGGCCTGGGCACCCGGTCGATCAAGACGACGTC